>CAVYDZ010000013.1:0-253567 GCA_963767485.1 Terriglobia bacterium
TCCCGATCGCGCCACTGTGCTCAAACTGGGAGAACCGCGCGGCGTCGAAGTGCATAATGTCCAGCCGGACAGTCCGGCCGAAACACGCCGGCATTCAAGCGGGAGATGTTCTGCTCACCTACAACAGCGAAGAAATTCTGAGTCCGCCGCAGCTCGGCCGGCTGGTGAGCGAAACGCCCCCCGGCCACAAAGTGAAAGTCGAATACTGGCGCGCCGGCAAAAAGAAAACCGCAATGGCCACCTTAGCCGCTCCTCCGCTGCGTACCAACGACGCTTCCGCGCAGATGGGTTTTGAAACCTTAGGCGTAACCGACATCCCGCGCATGCTTATGCTCTGGGATAACGTGGCGCTCGGCATTGAATGCGAACCGATTGATCCCCAATTGGCGGAATACTTCGGTGTTCCGAACGGCATCCTGGTCCGGCAGGTCGCCAAAGGGTTTGCTGGAGATCGGGCGGGCCTGAAAGCGGGTGATGTCATTACGAGTATCGACGCCAGAAGCATCGCCGGCCCCCGCGACTTGATCTCTTACCTCCGTATGGAACGCCAACCCGGCAAGAGAATCTCGCTCGTAGTGGTGCGCGACCGCAAGCCGCGCTCCTTCAGCATCACGCTCGGCGAATAACCCTTGTGTATTCGTGTTCCCGCGGCCAGTAGTGATCGAAATAGGTTTTAAGCCGGGTAGTGGCTTGCGCTTTTAGCTGCGAGATGCGGGATTCGTGTAAATCGACGGACCGCGCGATATCCCGCAGCGTCATGTCCTCGAAATAATAGAGCGTAACAATGGTGCGCTCCAGCCGGGGTATGCGTTCGATGGCGCGCTCGGTAGCCGGGCCCGTTCGGCCCGTTCAAATAACTCCGATGGCCACTGTTCCTGGGTATCCGGCAAAAAGCACATCATGTCTCTGCTATCGTCCTCCGATTTGCTCGCCTCCAGGCTGCCCATTACGAGTCCGCGCGCATCGGCTTGCCAGTCCTGAAACTCCTCGATCGAGATGCCCAGTTCTTGTGCGGTTTCCTCTTCGCGCGGCATACGGCCGTGCTTCTGTTCGAGAGTCGCGACCGCAGCCTCGATCAGCCTCGCCCGCCGCCGTTGCTGGCGCGGTGCCCAATCCAGCACCCGCAGGCTGTCGAGAATAGCTCCGCGAATCTTATATTCGGCGTACGTCTTCAACTTCACCTCATGATGCTTGTCGTAGCGGTCTATTGCCGCAATCAGACCCACCACCCCCGCCGAAACCAAATCCTCCAGTGCCACCGACTGGGGCAGTCCTTTATGGATACGATGGGCAATCAGCCGGACTTGCGGCATATGTTCCAGGATCAGTTCTTCGCGCGACAGCATTCAAGACCTCTGAAAGGTCTTCGGCTGTTCTTCGCCTGAACTTTACGCTAGAATTTTCTCTCCGGCGCTCGATATGGTCTCTAGGAGCAGCTATGAAAATCAGCGACAGCTATTCATATGTAGATCAGACCAGCCTGCGGTCTGGCGTCTCCACCAAGCCGAAAGATCGGCTGGCGAGCGCCGCGCCGTCGTCTGACGAAGATGTCGTCCAGGGAGTGTTCGCCCAAGCGGCCGCCCAGCGCGCCGATAAAGTCGCCCAACTACAGCAGCAGGTGCAGAGCGGGCAGTATAAAGTGAACGACCAGGCGGTCAGCACCCGGCTCGTCGACGCACACCTTACGTAATCACCAGCGATTGTGAACCAGCGGTGCGATCTTGCCGCGATAGATTTCCGCGACCCGGTCCATGATGTCCGCCGAAAGACCCGGTAAACCGGACGCCGCGCAATTTTCGGCCACTTGCGTCCGCTTCTTGCCTCCCGGAATCGCGCACGTCACCGCATCGAACATCAAAATCCAGCGCAAAGCGAACTGCGCCATGCTCGCGTGTGCGGGTACGAGGGGCCGCAATTCTTCCACTGCCGCCAGGGCTGCCTCGAAATCCACCCCCGAAAACGTCTCCCCTACGTCGAACGCCTCCCCATGCCGGTTGAAGTTCCGATGATCTTGCGGCGCAAACCTGGTCTCGCGCCGGATCTTACCCGTGAGGAGCCCGCTCGCCAATGGCACGCGCGCCAGAATGCCAACTCTTTTTTCGATCGCGCGGGCAAAGAAAACCTCCGACGGCCGCAGCCGGAAGCAGTTGAAAATAATTTGCACAGTCTGCACGTTCGGGTATTCGATTGCTTTGAGCGCTTCGTCCACTCGCTCAACGCTCACGCCGTAATAGCGAACTTTGCCGGACTTCACCAAATCGTCGAGATACCCGAAGACTTCTCCGTGATCGTAGAGCGCCGTAGGCGGGCAATGCAGTTGCAACAGATCCAGGCAATCGGAGTTGAGATTCCGCAGGCTGTTCTCGACCCACCCAATCAAATTTTCCCGGCTGTATCCCGCCACGGTTTGCGAAGCCAGCCGCCGCCCGGCTTTGGTCGCTACCACGATCTCGTCTTTCCGCTCGCGTTTGAGTTGCGCAATGAGCCGCTCGCTGCGCCCCATCCCGTACACATCGGCGGTATCGATAAAGTTCACGCCCGAATCCACGGCTTCATGCAATGCTGCAAGCGACTGTCGGTCGTCTACTTCGCCCCAGTCGCCGCCAATCGCCCACGCTCCAAAGCTTATTTCGGAGACATTCCAGCCCGTTCTGCCTAACGCCCGGTGTTTCATCTGATTTAATAATGCCGGAGACTGCTTACGGGGCAACGAAACCGGCAACTGATTCGTCTTACTATGGCAAATTGTGAGACAAAGTAGCGCACATGCGCTAGAGGTATTGTTCGCCGTCGCAATCCTCATAGCAGCCGCGCCGCCGCAGCGCGCCGTCCGGGTAACCGGAACGGTCGAAGCCCTTCGTTCCATCACCATCCAGGTGCCCACCATCGCCGGCCAAGGCGGCAATCTCACCCTCGCTAAGCTAATCGACAACGGCAAGACGGTCCATCCCGGCGACCTGCTTGCGGAATTCGATCGCGTCGATCAACTTAAGCTTGCCCGCGAAGCGCAATCGAAATACGATGATCTGAGCCATCAGGTCGAACAGAAAATCGCCGAACAAAAGAGCAACGCTGAAAAGCGAGCTTCAGATTTAGACCAGGCTGAGGCCGATCTGAAGAAAGCGGCTATCGAAATTCGCAAAGGCCCGGTGCTGAGCGACATCGACCAGCAGAAAAACCAGATCGAGCTGAAAAATGCCCAGGATCACGTCGCCAGCCTCAAAAAATCAAGCCATTTCCACGAAGTGGCCGAGGCCGCCGAGTTGCGCATTCTCGAACTGCAGCGCGATCGTCAGAAATACGCCGTGCAGCGCCTGGAAAATAATGCCAACAAACTAGAGTTGCGCGCGCCCATCGCCGGCATCGTCGCTTTGCAGAACGTTTATCGCAATAATTCCATGGGGCACGCGCAAGAAGGCGATCAGCTTTGGCCGGGCAGTCCGCTGCTGCGTCTCTTCGACCCGGGAGCCATGGACCTGGAAATTTCGGTAGATGAACCGGACGGCCGGATTCTCGTCCCGGGCAGCAAAGCTATCGTGCATCTGGACGCCTACCCCGAGTTAACCTTCACGGCGCATTTCGATTCCGCGAGCCCGGTTGCGTCCGGCTCTCTGGGGAGTTCCATCAAAACGTTCGCCGCGAAATACATCATCGATCAGCACGATCCGCATCTCCTGCCCGATCTCTCGGCTTCCGCCGATATCGAGGTGCCGAAGTGAAGCGCCGCGCCGCGCGAATCGTCTTACGCGTCGCGATCGTGTTGTTCATTCTCGCCGGATCGCTGTGGGGCATCAAGCGGTGGCGGCATAGTTCCACTGCGCTCGATCTGCCGACCGCGCCGGTAAAACAAGGCGAGTTTCTGGTAACCGTGCGGACCCGCGGCGAGCTGGTGGCCGCTCGCTCAGTGCAGCTTAGCGCGCCAATGGATGTACCCGACTTGCAGATCGTGTTTCTCGCGCCTCCCGGATCGGCGGTCAAAAGCGGTCAGGTAGTCATCCGCTTCGATCCGAGCAAACCAATGCAGGATTTGAAAGAAAAGAAGCTGGCGCTCAATCAGGCACAAGCCACGCTCGATCAGGAAGTGGCCCAGGCCCGCATCACCGCAGATCAGGACCGGCTCGATCTATCAACGGCCAAATACGCCGAAGAAAAGGCCCGCCTGGAAGCATCGAAACAGGCCATCGTGAGCTCCATGGAAGGCCAGAAGAGCGCCATCGATCTGGACTTGGCAGTTGAGAAAGTGAAGCTGCAGCAAGCGACCGCCGGTTTGCACGCGAAATCCGAGGAGGCGAAGATCGCCTCACTGGCCCGCTTGCGGGATGCCGCACGCGCGGAAGTCGATCTGATCGAACAGCGTCTCAGCCTGATGGATCTGAAGAGCCCGCTCGACGGAGTAATCAATTACGAGTCGAACCGCTCGCAGGGCTGGATGAACGCGCAACCATTCAAAGTAGGCGACCACGCCGTGGGCGGCACGGTGCTCGCTGACATCCCCGATCTCAAGACGTTGCAGATGGAAAGCAAAATCGAAGAGAGCGACCGGGGACGCATCCACGTGGGAGACGGGTCCCTTGTACATGTCGATGCGTATCCAGAAAAAGTGATTACCGGGAAAATCACCTCGATCTCATTGCTCACCGAAGAGAGTTTCAATGAATGGCCGCCGACGAGAACCTTTCGCGCTTTTGCCTCACTCAAGAACCCCGACCCGAACATGCGGCCGGGCATGAACGCGGGGGCCGACGTCGTTGAGCGCAAACTCGAAAACGTGACGAGCATTCCCGCAAAGGCGCTGTTCACGTCGAATGGGAAGCCCACGGTTTACATAAAGCAGGGCCGGCAATTTAATGCGCAGCAGGTGAAGGTGCTGGCGCGCAATCCGGATGATGTAGCCATTTCAGGGGTTTCGCCCGGCGCAGCAGTGGCGCTGCTCGAACCGCCGGTGCAGAGATAATGAGCCAGATTATCGCCGCAGTACCGGAATCGAAGCTGCTCGAACCGCCGTCCCAACCGCCGCGTGGGAAACGGGCCTGGATCAAATCCGCTGTATGGCTGCTAAGTGTTCTGCTCGCTGTTGCCGGTGCTTATCTTGCGGTCGTCTGGTATCGATCGCTCAAAACCGGCAGCGTAGGCGTACCCACCGTCAAGGTTGAGCGGGGCGATTTGACTCTCGCGATCACCGCCAAAGGCGAACTGCGCGGGCAAGATCCGGAAGTGCTCACCGCGCCCATGACGGGAGGCACCGAACTGCACATCACCTATCTGCTCAAATCCGGCACTCCGGTTAAAGAAGGGGCTGTTATTGTGCGCTTCGATACCACCGAGCAGGAATACAAATTGAAAGAAGCCGAGGCGGATCTGGCCGAAGCGCAGCAGCATATTCTGCAGGCGCAAGCTACCCAGGAAGCAACCGATGAAGAGGACCAGTACGCTTTGCGCAAAGCGAAAACCGACGTGACGCTGGCTGAACTGGATATGCGCAAAAATCCGCTGCTTGCGGCGATCGCGGCCAAGCAGAACCAGTTGGCGCTTGACGGTGCGCGCGACCATCTGGCGCAGCTCGAAAAGAATCTTGCGAACCGGCAGGCTACCAATGCCGCTGCCGCCGAAATCCAGCAAGCCGGGCGCGCCAAAGCGGAAGCGCAGGCTAAAACCGCGCGCGAAAACATCGAGGCGATGACGCTCAAGGCCAAGCGCGATGGTTATGTCTCGGTCGATCAAAACTCGAGCGGCGATTTCTTTTTTTTCGGTATGACCCTGCCGCTCTATCAAGTCGGCGATCCAGTGCATCCAGGTATGGCCGTAGCGGAAATTCCCGATCTCAAAAACTGGGAAGTGGAAGCGAATATCGGCGAACTCGATCGCGGGCACATCGCTCCCCATGACGCGGTGGAGATCAGTGTCATTGCCGTTCCCGACAGCACCTTCACTGGCCGCGTAAAAGATCTGGGCGGTACTTCCGGACCACCCTGGAATCGCCACTTCACCTGCAAGATAGCGCTCGATAAATCGTCTCCCGAACTGCGCCCGGGCATGAGCGCGCTGCTCACCATCACAACCGACCGATTGCAAAATGTGCTCTGGCTGCCTGCGCAAGCCCTTTTCGAAAGCGGCGGCCGCAGTTTTGTGTACACGAAAACCGGTAAGACTTTTAGTCCGCACGACGTAAAACTCGTCCGCCGGAATGAGACGCGCGTAGTTGTCGAAGGCTTAAAAGAGGGCCAGGTGGTTGCGCTGGCAAATCCGCTCGAAATGAGCAAAAAGCCGGCGGCGAAAGGCAGCGCGCTGCAGGGGATCGCGAAATAGCGCCGCGCCGATGCTCTTCACCCGCTACGCCTCCGACCTGCTGCTCGCAGCCAAGAATCTCTGGGATCAGAAGACGCGCACCGTGTTGACCGCGCTCGGCATCATTTTTGGGGTCGGCGCGGTGATCGGGATGCTTGCGATTGGCGCGGGCGCCCGCTCGGAATCGATGCGTTTCATCGAGCAGCTCGGCGTGCGCAATCTGCTCATTGAATCGCGGCCGGCTTCGAGCGAGCAGGAATTACAGCAGCGGCGGCGCTCTTCGCCGGGCCTGACCGATCGCGATGTCCGCATTCTCGAAACAAATGTCATGGCGCTCGATCTCATATCGGACCGTCGCAGCCTGCATCCCATTCGCGTGTTCCCCAAACCGCCCGGCAACGTGCCGGAGCTTTACGGTGTTCGGCCCTCCTACGCCGCGATTCACAACTGGAAATTCGCCGAAGGTAAGAGTTTCGACAGGACGCAGGATACGGCCAGCGCCGCCGTGGCGGTTTTAGGAGAGGGCGCGAAGGTGGCGCTGCTCGGCTATGGACCCGCGCTCGGTAAATACGTGAAGGTCAATGATACCTGGCTCAAAGTCGTCGGTGTATTGCAGCAGCAAGTCAGTTCGGGCTCGGGCGCGCAGGCGCAAGATCCGAATCAAGTCATCTATATCCCCTTGAACACGTTTCAATATCGCTTCTTTGACTCGGGATTCAGTTTCAAAGACGACTTGGACGGTGTTGATATCCGTTTGAAGCCGGGCAGCAACAGCACCACCGCCGCGCGAGTCGTGGGCGCGATCTTAAATTCCACGCATCACAATACCGCTGATTTCACCATTACGATTCCGGCCGAACTGCTGGCCGAGCAGCAGAGGTCGCAGTCGATCTTTACATACGTCATGGTGGCGATCGCGGCCATTTCATTACTCGTTGGGGGAATCGGAATCATGAACATCGTGCTGGCCACGGTGCTGGAACGAACGCGCGAGATCGGGATACGGCGTGCGACGGGAGCTAAGCGCAGCGATATTGTTCGCCAGTTTTTAATGGAGTCGGTGTTGATCTCCATGGGCGGAGGTTTGGTGGGGATTGCTTTCGGTTATTTTCTGGCATGGTTGATCGCCGTGACCGCGGAGTGGAAAACCATCGTTTCGCCTCAGTCGCTGCTGATCGCTTTCGGCGTTTCGGTGACGGTCGGCATCGTGTTTGGTATATACCCGGCACGTAAAGCTTCGCGGGTGGATCCGATTGAGGCGTTGCGCTATGAATAGGCGGTGGGGCGCTTGGGTGTGTGCCTGCGCCCTGTTCGCGCAGAGTTTATACGGGGCCACCGACCCTTTCACTGATTACGTCGACTGGCGCTATCATCCGCCAAAGATGGAGATCAAGGACGTCGAAGGCTTACAAAAACGCATTCGCGATGGCAAGCTGCACCTGCGGCTGCGCGAGTTTCTGGAACTGGCGCTGAAGAATTCGACGGACATTGAATTAACGCGGCTTGATGTTTATACAGCGGCCAACGACATTACTTCCGCGAAAGCTCCTTTCGATCCGCTGCTCAGTTTGGGCTTTACGGCGTCGCGCAGTGTCTCTCCTGTATCTTTCTTTAGCTTCGGCGGGGGCTCCGGCAGCGGGGGCGGCGTGATTACAGGAGGAAATGGCTCCGGTTCCGGCTCCGGCCCGGCAAATGGTGGGACGGGCGCGGCCACGAGCGGCGGCCAGGTGATCCTGCCGCAAACGATCAGCAGCTTGTCGCAGAATTCAACCGCAACATTCACTCAGCTTCTGCCCACCGGGCAGACTGTACAGGCCAATTTCACCGTGTTTCGGAGTTCCGGCGACGAGTATCTGTATCCGGCGCTGTTCGGGGCGCTGAACGTTTCGATTACACAGCACCTGTTGCAGGACCGAAGTAATTTGCAGGCGAGAGGGCCGCTGCAAATTGCCCGCACGGAACTGCTCATCACATCGGAGCGGAGCCAGGCGGCTATTGCCGTCTCGCTTGCACAAGCGGCCCAGCAGTATTGGAATGCAATCGAACTCCGCGACACGGTTGGCGTCCAGGAGCAAAACGTAAATCTGGCGCGCAAATCCTACGAACATGACAAGCTGGCGCTCGATCTCGGCGCACTGCCCCGGCTCGATATTTATCAGTCGGAAACACAAGTCGCCGAACGGAACCGAGACTTGATCGCAGCCAAGTTCCAATACAAGAACGCACTGGACTCTATGCGGCGTTACATCGGAGCGGACCTGACGCCGGCATTGCGGGAAACGGAAATCGTGTTGGATGATGACGCGTCCTCTTTGCCGCCAAAAACGTCGATTCTTCCGTTTGAAAAGGCACGCACCAAAGCGCTGCAAGCAAGGCCCGAGTATCTGGCAGCGAAGCAGCAATTCTCGGTCGATAAATTGAACGAGCGAATTGCGCGAGACGCGCTGCTGCCGGTCTTCGATTTCTCTATCAATGGGGGCGGTTCCGGTCCCGGGTTCAATCAAAACGCTAACGTTTCCGGAGGAAACGGCCTGATGCCGAACCCCTATCCAGGGCTGGGGCCAACGCTCGGACAAGTGTTGGCGTTCAATTACCCGAGTTACGGCCTTGGGCTGACGCTCAATTTCCCATTCCGCAACAGCACGGCGCGCGCCAGCCTGTCGAATGCCCTGGTAAACAAGGTACGCGATCAGTACTCTCAGCGGCAAACCGAGCAGCAGATTACGCTCGACGTACGGCAGGCGCTAAACTCGCTCGACCTGGCCGAGGCAACAATCGAAGCTGCGACTCGTGCGCGCGATTTGGCCAAAAAGAACGTTGCGGCCGAACAGCAAAAATACGAGCTCGGCACGATCACAGCGTTCGAAGTGCTGGATTCGCAAACGCGGCTCGCAAGTTCGGAGAGTGCGTTGCTCGCGGCCTATGTGAATTATCAGCAGGCATTCATCGATTATCAGCGCGCCACCTGGACTTTTCTGGACGGCCTAGGCATGGTAGTGGAAACTCCGAGTATCCATTAAGGGCGCAGCAAATCTTAAACTGGTGGCAGATGAAGCAAGCCACTCGCAAAGAGCCCGAAGATCCGGGCCGCAGAACATTTTTGAAGACCGGCGTAGTGGGCGCGGCCCTCGGAAGTCAGGCACAAGCGCAAGATTTGAAAGGCATCGAAAAGGCGCACGAGGACCAAAGCTCCTCCGACGCTGGACCGGAGAACGAGCCGCTGCGAGCAATCAGCCCCGCTTCCTTCATGCCGCCCATCACGGATCACGGCGAAGTGGAAACCTTCTGGAATTCCTTCGCTTCCGCGCACCGGCGTATTCAGGAGGGCGGATGGTCGAGACAGATCACGGTCCGGGATTTCCCGATTTCGAAAGACATCGCGGGTGTCAACATGCGTCTGACCGCGGGCGGAATCCGTGAACTCCACTGGCACGATGCGGCGGAATGGTCGCTCATGTTGAGCGGGAACGCCCGGATCACCGCGATTGACAACGACGGCCGCAGCTTCGTGCAGGACGTAACGGAGCGGGACCTGTGGTTTTTCCCAAGCGGAACACCGCATTCGATTCAAGGTTTGGGTCCAAGCGGCTGCGAGTTTTTGCTCGTGTTCGACGACGGCAGTTTTTCCGAAGGCAACACGACACTACTTTCAGACTGGACGCGCCACACCCCGCGTGACGTGCTCGCAAAAAATTGGGGAGTTCCCGAAAGCGCGCTAGACAGTGTCTATGACGTGCCGCCCGAAGGCCATTACATCTTCCAGCAGCCGGTCCCGGGCCCGTTAGCGCAAGACCGGAAGGTGGCTGCCGGGAAGCGAGGCCAGACTTCGGTGGCCTTCAACTTCTCGCTCGGCAAGATGAGCCCCACGCACAAAACAAAATCTGGCGAAGTCCGAATTATCGATTCCCGAAATTTCCCGGTGTCGAAAACGATTGCGGCAGCGCATGTGGTGGTCAAACCGGGCGGCTTGCGTGAATTGCACTGGCATCAGAACGCGAATGAATGGCAGTATTACGTGGCGGGGCAGGGAAGGATGACGGTATTTTTCAACGGAGCCAAAGCGCGCACCGCCGATTTTCGAGCTGGAGACGTCGGCTTTGTGCCGCGCACCTTCGGACACTACATTGAGAACACCGGCAGTACGAATCTGATCTTCCTCGAAATGTTCCGCACGGATCGTTATCAGGACCTCTCTCTATCCGAATGGGTGAGGAACACGCCACCCGAGCTTGTGCGCCAGCATCTGGGCATTTCACAAGAAACCCTGGATGCCATCCCCAAAGAGAAAACGGAGATAGTGCCGGCCTAGTCTCCTTGACAAACTACATATCGAGGAGCGAATATGTAGAAAGACAAGGAGAGAGACTTGCCGGTTGACAAATCCGATCTACTGCAGGGCACGCTCGACATGCTCATTTTGAAGATCGTGGCGCTCGGCCCAGTTCACGGATATGGCATCTCGCTGCGTATCCGGCAGATCTCAAAGGAAGTGCTGCAGGTACAGCAGGGATCACTCTACCCGGCTCTTCACCGGCTCGAAAAACGGGGCTGGCTGGCCGCCGAGTGGGGCGAATCGGATAAAGGACGGCAAGCAAAGTTCTACAAGCTCTCCGCGAAGGGCCGCAAACAACTCGCTAAAGAAGAAACGAATTGGGAGCGTCTGGCCGGAGCGGTAACTCTCATTATGCAAACCGAGGCAGAGTGAGATGCCTTGGCCATTCAAGAGGAATCACGAAGCGGAATTGAACGCCGAGCTTCATTTCCACTTGCAGGAAGTGATCGAGGCCAAGATTGCGGAGGGGTTGTCGCCCGAGCAAGCGCACAGGGCGGCGATGCTCGAATTCGGCGGTAGCGAACAGGTTAAGGAGGAGTGCCGTGACGTACACCGCCTCGCCCCGGTGGATACTGCCATGGCCAATCTAAAATCGGCACTGCGCTTCATCAAACGTTCGCCCGGATTTGCGGTCACGATTGTGCTGACGTTGGCGCTCGGGATTGGGGCAAATAGTGCGGTGTTCTCCGCGATCGATGCCATCGTGCTGCGTGCGTTGCCATTTCCGGATCCCGGCGAGTTGGTGGTATTGCATCAGCACGATATCACTGAAAAGACGCCGTCCAATTTTGTCGCTCCGGTGCGGCTCGAGGATTGGAACCGTCTGAACAGTACGTTTCAAAGCATCAGCGGATACTATTCGTCGAATGCTTCCGAGCTATCCGGCCCTTTGCCGGAGCGCATGGAAGAAGGCCTGGTTGCGCCGCGCTTCTTCCGCACTTTGGGCGTAACGCCGCAGTTGGGCCGCGATTTCCTGCCGGAAGAAGAACATTTCAGCGGCCCGCATGTCGCTGTAATCAGCGATCGCTTGTGGCGGCGGCGGTTTCAGGGTAGCCCGCATGTGATTGGTAAATCCCTGCGCTTCTCTAATTATTCGCTCCCCATTGTGGGCGTAATGCCGCCGCGCATTCCGTTTCCGGATAACAATGTGGATTTCTGGACGGTGAGTCCACCGGACGCCGGCTACGCGTTGAGGCGCGATGATACTTGGTTCACCGTCGTCGGGCGCCTTAAACCGGGAGTGACCTTGGGGCAAGCATACGCCGATCTCGAACGCGTGCAGGCCGCGCTTGGCCGCCAATTTCCGAAAACTGACAAGAATCTGCGGCCGGTGATCGAGCCGATGCAGGCGGTTGTGGTGAACGGCGCGGACCGGTCTCTCTGGTTGTTATTCGGCGCGGTGTCGCTCTTGTTGTTGATCGCTTGCATTAACATTGCGACGTTGCTGCTCGGCCGTACCGCGGAGCGCAGCCGCGAGATTGCGATTCGATATTCGCTTGGCGCGTCCCGTGCATCGATTCTTTTGCAATTGCTTACCGAGTCGTTAGTTTTGGCCGTGATCGGTTCGGGTGTGGGATTGTTTGTCGCCTGGGGTGCGACCAGTGTCTTCCGCTCGCTTGCCAAGGCGCTCCCGCACAGCGGCGGAATCGTGCTCAACTGGCGCCTGATGCTCTATGCGCTCGGCTGTGCCGTCGTTTCTACGTTGTTGTTCGGCTTGATTCCGGCCTGGCAGGCCACGCGTCGTACTTTGGCCAACTCCCTTGCCGCGGGTAGCCGGACCGAAGTCAGAGGAGGCAGTCCATCGCAATGGATCCTGGTCGGGATCCAAGTGGCGCTGGCAGTTACACTGCTTGTCGGCGCGGGGTTACTGCTCCGCAGCTTGCGCGCAGTGAGTTTGGTATCTCCCGGCTTTGACGCTTCGCACGTGTTGACGCTGCAAATCAGCGGTGGATGGGACGAAACTGCCAACCAGAAAACATTATCACAACGGATCGAGCGCGATCTCGAGGCCATCCGTAACGTTCCTGGCGTAATCGCGGCCGCCACGTCAGCCACGTTTCCGGGGGCGGCGGACGCTTATCCCGCAGCGCTGAAATTGGCGGAGCGCGAATCGGTTCTGCACAAAGTGGTCGCCGACAGCAAGATCGTTTCGCCCGGGTATTTCGAAACCTTGCGCATTCCCGTGTTGCAGGGAACCGGGTGTAGCGACCAGACAGGCTGGGCCACGGCGGTGGTGAATCGCAGTTTCGCGGAAGACTTTTCGCGAGGTCGGTCGCTCGTAGGTATGCATCTTCAATGGGCTTCGAATCCCTATAATCAACCTCCGGCAGAGATTCGCGGCGTGGTGGCCGATGCGCGCGAGAACGGGATCACGCACGCGCCCGTACCCATCGTTTACTGGTGCGCCAATAATCCGAGCATGTCTCCCAATTATCTGGTGCGCACCTACGGCGATCCGCAGGCTTCTGCTGGCGGCATTCGCCGGGCGATTCACAAAATTGAGCCGGCTCGCTCCGTCTTCGAGATGATTCCGTTGACCGAGATCGTTTCAGGGGCGAGCGCAGTCAATCGCCTGCGTACCTGGCTGCTTTCTTTATTCGCTTTGCTGGCCATCTCGCTTGCCTCGATCGGATTGTATGGAACGTTGAGCTATCTCGTGAGTCTGCGCGGTCGCGAAGTGGGATTGCGCATTGCGCTAGGGGCAGTGCCGTGGCAAATCCTGGCGGCGTTTCTGAAACAAGGTTTGGGGGTGGCTGCGGTGGGATGTTTGGCGGGGCTTACTCTGGCAGGGGGATTCTCAAGGGTGCTGAGAGGGATGTTATTCGATGTTTCACCGACCGATTCGGCAAGTTATGTTGCAGTGGCGGCGCTGGTTTTACTCATAGCTGCGATTGCTTCCGTTTTGCCCTCGTTGCGAGCGGCACGGCTCGACCCCATGAAGGCGCTGCGAGAAGAATGAGAACGGGATGGGAGGCAGCGGTGGAACGCCGGCTGCCTCCGATTCGATCGAGTGGAACTCGATCTTAGAAACCGAACAGCATGCCGACGACGATCTTGACGAAATCGATGATTACGGGTGGGTGCATGTGCGTTGAAGCCCTTTCGCACACGAAGGTACCCGCCGCTACACGCCAAACGGCCTGATTTTTGTCCTTCAAGCTGTTGAAAGTAAAGGAACAACTTTTTTATCGATTTTTGTGATTGGCTTTTCGGGCCTGGCCGCCTTTTGGTTCAGCTCGAGGAATTCACAACGGTTCCCGGCTGCTGTTTTCTCATCGGACGGCACTCTCCGCCACCCGCGAATTTCGTCTTTGCTGCTAAGAGCAGGATGGGCTTCTCCGCCGGTGACCAAAATGCCCAAATTTTTTTCCGGCTTGATTTCAGAGGCTTGCAGCGATGTGCGGCGTCCCGTCAGTGGATCCCCGGCCAAACTCGGGCCGAGGATCCATGCTTTCTCCTACACAACTCCGTGCACTCGAGGCCGCTGCGGCGAGTTCTGTCCTTTGCGAACGCCGAACGGAAATTCCCGCAGAACTAACTGTGGCGCAGTGGGCTCTCGAAAGCGGCTGGGGCGCCCACCAGCCCGGAAATAATTGCTTCGGGATTAAAGCTTACCCGGGCTGCTTCGGGATTCAGTCGTTGCAAACTGTGGAGTTCGTCGGCGGTGTCCGGAAAGTTTTGTTGCAACCGTTCGCAACGTTTCCTAATCTGGATGCCTGTTTTGCGGAGCACGCCAATTTGTTTTGCACTGGGCGCTATCGCGAAGCTTTTGCGCAGTATACTGCTAAACCGGATCTTGTAAAACTGATCCGGCAAGTTTCGGGAATCTATGCGACGGATCCCGGTTATGCCAATCTTCTGCTGGCTATCGCGGCGCTGGCCGACGTTAAAGAAGCGCTCGCCATGTGCCGCGCGCAAACCCCGGCCGTTTTGCGAAAGCGCCGCCTCAGTTAAGCGATGGTTCCCACGAGCGGACTGCTGGCTACCGCGTACTCACGCCGCGGCATCCGGCCCGCCAGGAAGGCTGTGCGGCCTGCCGCGACGGCCAGCTTCATAGCAGTAGCCATGCGTTCCGAATCCTCCGCCTCTGCAATCGCCGTGTTGAGCAACACGCCGTCGTAGCCGAGCTCCATTGCCACAGCGGCGTCCGAGGCGGTCCCTACCCCTGCGTCTACAATTAGCGGAACTTCAGATATTGCTTCCCGTAAAATCTTTAAATTCGTCAGGTTCTGAATGCCCAGTCCCGACCCGATCGGCGCTGCCAGCGGCATCACCGCTGCTGCGCCCGCATCCACCAGCTTGCGCGCATTAACTAAGTCGTCGGTCGTGTAGGGGAGAACTACAAATCCTTCTTTTACGAGCGCGCGGGTGGCCGCGAGCAGCCCTTCATTATCAGGAAATAACGTTTTCTGATCACCGATCACTTCGAGTTTGATCCAGTTTGAAAGTCCTGCTTCCTGGGCGAGCCGGGCCGTGCGAATCGCCTCGTCTGCGGTGTAACACGCTGCCGTATTCGGCAGGATGTGAATTCTTGAGCGGTCGATGAAATCCAGTTCCGATTCCTTCGAACGGTCCGACAGATTTACTCGCCGCACTGCCAGCGTAACCATTTCGGTGGCTGCTGCCGCGTGGCACCTTGCCATCAGTTGCTTGCTGCGGTACTTGCCGGTGCCTACGAATAACCGAGACCCGAAGGTTCGCCCCGCAATGGTTAAAACGTCATCCATGACACTATTATGCTCGCGCGCTTCGGGGTTTGGTTTGTGTTATTCTCGTTTCGTCGCAGGTCTTCAGTTTGGACAGGTGGGTGAGTGGTTAAAGCCAACAGACTGTAAATCTGTCCCTCCTTGCGAGGTACGAAGGTTCGAATCCTTCCCTGTCCACCATTCTGCTGGCCCGATCGCAGCGCAGGCCGTTGTAGCTCAGTTGGTAGAGCGCGTCCTTGGTAAGGACGAGGTCACCAGTTCAATCCTGGTCAACGGCTCCATTCTCTTTTGCGAGACAATGGGTGTAGTTCGCGGGCCCATGACCACCGTCACCGCTTCCTCTCTCACGCTTACGGAGTTCGAGCGCCTTTATGCCGCGAGCGACCGCGCCTACGAATATTGGCATGGGGAGGCTGTTGAAAAAGGTATGCCGACGTGGCTGCATGGTCTCCTGCAAATGATTGTAGGCGAGCTGTTGCATCGGGCTGGCTATAGGGTTTGCCCCGAACTGGATCTACGCCTCGACCCGCAGTTTGCCCCCAGGCCCGATATCGCCGCCGGCCGCCGCAGTATCCGGACGCGCTACCCGACGCAACCCGGTGAGATCGAGATCGTCGTCGAAATCTTGTCCCCTGATGATGCTATGAGCCGGGTGCTGGCTAAATGCGGGGAGTATGTGCGCATCGGCATCGAGCAGGTGTACGTGGCCGACCCGGAAAGCGAAACGGCATGGCAGTGGAATCGCGATCGGCGGCAACTGGATCGCGTGGAGACTTGGCTGTTGACCAATGGACAAACCATTGCGCTCGCGGATGTCTGGCGTGAATTAGCCGAGCGCCGCTAGTGATTCGCTAACCGGGGGCGCTGCTACCCCGTGCTATCCTCGTATGTGGGCGAGACGGGCAAGTGCGTCTCGCCCTCCTAGCCTACTTCTTCCTGATAAGGACGAAGACTCCAGCTAATCTGTATAGAGAAAGACCATGGCGAAAGAGAAATTTGACCGCAGCAAGCCGCATGTAAATATCGGGACGATCGGGCACATCGATCACGGGAAAACGACGCTGACGGCGGCGATCACGAAGACACTGGCGAAGCACAATCCGAAGAACAAGTTCCGGAGCTTCGATTCGATCGACAACGCGCCGGAAGAAAAAGCGCGCGGGATCACGATTGCGGTGGCGCACGTGGAATACGAGACGGCGAACCGTCACTACGCGCACGTGGATTGTCCGGGTCACGCCGATTACATCAAGAACATGATCACCGGCGCGGCGCAGATGGACGGCGCAATTCTGGTGGTGGCGGCGACCGACGGTCCGATGCCGCAGACGCGGGAACACATTCTGCTGGCGCGCCAGGTGGGCGTGCCGTATATCGTGGTGGCTTTGAACAAGGTCGACATGGTGGACGATCCGGAGCTGCTTGAGCTGGTGGAACTCGAAGTACGCGAGCTGTTGTCGAGCTATCAGTTTCCGGGCGACGATCTGCCGGTCGTGAAGGTGAGCGCGCTTGGTGCGTTGAACGGCGAAGCGAAGTGGGAAGCCACGGTCGATGAGCTGATGGCGAAGGTGGATGAATACATTCCGCTGCCGGAGCGCGCGATCGACAAGCCATTCATTATGCCGATTGAAGACATTTTCTCGATTCAGGGGCGCGGCACGGTGGTGACCGGGCGAATTGAGCGGGGCATCTGCAAGGTCGGCGAGGAAATGGAGATCGTCGGGTTCCAGGACACGCGCAAGACGGTCGTGACGGGCGTCGAAATGTTCAAGAAGCTGCTCGACGAAGGCCGGGCGGGCGATAACGTGGGCTTGCTGCTGCGCGGGATTGAAAAGAACGATGTAGAGCGCGGGCAGGTGATTGCGAAGCCGGGCACGATCAAGGGTTTCAAAAAGTTCAAGGGCGAAGTGTACGTGCTTTCGAAGGAAGAAGGCGGACGGCACACACCGTTTTTCAATGGCTACCGGCCGCAGTTCTACTTCCGGACGACGGACGTGACGGGCGTGGCGCATCTGCCGGAAGGCATGGAGATGGTGATGCCGGGCGATAACGTGTCGGTGGAAGTCGAGCTGATCACGCCAATCGCGATGGACAAAGGCTTGCGCTTTGCGATTCGCGAAGGTGGACGCACGGTGGGCGCGGGCACGGTTACGGAGATTTTGAGCTAGGGGAAACATGGCGAGAGAGATCATTCAGTTTCAATGCGGCGAATGCAAGAACCGCAATTACAGCAAGACCAAAAACAAGCGCACCACGACCGAGCGCCTGGAAATGAAAAAGTTCTGCCCGTATTGCCGGAAGCACCAGCCGCACCGGGAGACGAAGTAGCAAAATTTTTTGCTAGTCTATAGAGGGCGCAAGAGTTAGGGGCATAGGTTTAACGGCTAGACCAGCGGTCTCCAAAACCGCGAGTGGGGGTTCGAATCCCTCTGCCCCTGCCAGCTTTTGCTTTCTCCCTACACCAGGCAAAGCGAGATTATGGAACTAAGTACGGCTGTTGGTTGGCCACAACGCACCAAGTCCTACATTGAAGATGTACGCAACGAGATGAAGCGTGTCTCGTGGCCCACTTGGCCGCAGGTGCGGGCCACCACTGGCGTGGTGATCATAGCGGTTTTTTTGTTTGCGGCATATTTCTTTGTCGTGGACGCGATCGTAAATGCGGCCATCACGCGGCTGATTAATCACTTCACCCATCACGCTCTCTAGGTAACCGCCTCTAACCATCATGGAAGAAGAAAAAAGCCGAAACGGCGAACAGGATGACGATATGCTCGAACAGGGCGAGTCGGTTTCGGCAGACGAATTACATGTGGATGAGATGGACGCCGGCGCCGACGACGGGGTGCATGGGCTTTCGCACGAAGAAGAGACTCCTGAACCCGCGGCCGCTCCGAATGAGGAGCTGGCTGTCGGGCCGCCCAAAAACTGGTACATCATCCACGCGTACTCCGGCTTTGAAAATAAGGTAGCTGAATCGTTGAAAACGCGCGCCTCGGCTTTCGGGTTTGCCGATCGTCTGGGCCAAATCTTGATTCCCACCGAAGAGGTAATCGAGCTTCGGAATGGAAAGAAGGTCACAAGTAAGCGCCTGCTCTATCCCGGCTATGTGCTGGTCGAGATGGAGATGGACGATGAGCTGTGGCACGCCGTGAAATCGACTCCGCGTGTGACCGGATTTGTGGGCGGCGGCACCAAGCCGGTTCCGTTAACGGCCGACGAAGTGAATTCGGTCCTATACCGCCAGGCCTCGAGCGCCGAGCGTCCGCGTCCGAAGATGAGTTTCGAGAAGAACGAAACCGTCAAGATCGTCGATGGGCCGTTCACGAACTTCTCAGGCAAGGTGGATGAAGTGAATAGCGAGCGCAGCACTCTCCGCGTGATGGTGACGATTTTCGGCCGCTCCACCCCGGTGGAGTTGGACTTCCTGCAAGTCGAGAAAATTTAAAAGTATCTAGGAAAGAAACACATGGCAAAGAAAGTTACCGCACAAGTAAAGCTGCAGATTCCGGCTGGCAAAGCTACGCCTGCTCCCCCGGTCGGCACCGCCCTCGGGCCGCAGGGCGTCAACATCATGGAATTCTGCAAAGCCTTCAATGCGAAGACTTCGGCGAAAGACCAGGAAGGATTGATCATTCCGGTCGTCATCACGATTTACTCGGATCGCTCGTTCACCTTCATCACGAAGACCCCGCCAGTAGCCATTTTGGTCAAACGCGCCGTCAATCTGGCTAAGGGATCAGCGGAGCCGAATAAAAATAAGGTCGGCAAAATCACCGAAGCGCAGATTGAAGAGATCGCCAAGATCAAGATGCCCGATCTGAACTGCTTCACGGTCGAAGCCGCCGTGGAGCAGGTGAAGGGCGCCTGCCGCAGCATGGGAGTCGAAGTAGCGTAGCGGATTATTATCAAATCCGTTTTCACCTGTGTTGATCCGTGCTCCGCTCTTTATTTTTTTTCTCGTTCTAGTCATCCCGCTCCCGGCGCAGGTTGCTCCAACCCCGCCGATGGGATGGAACAGTTGGGATTCATACGGCCTCTCGGTTACTGAACTCGAATTTAAGGAAAACGCTGACTTTGTAGCGAAGCATCTGAAGCCGTACGGCTGGCGCTACGTAGTAGTAGACGAAGGTTGGTATCTGCAGAATCCGGAAGGTAAAGCGGGCACCTTCCGCTTCAGGATGACTTCCGACGGGCGCTATCTGCCGGCCGCGAATCGTTTCCCATCTGCGGCGAATGATGCCGGTTTCGAACCGCTGGCAGCCTACGCGCATTCCCTCGGTCTGCGCTTCGGCATCCACATCATCCGCGGTATTCCGAAAGAAGCGGTAACGCGCGATCTGCCCATTGCAGCGTCCCCATATCACGCGTCCGATGCCGCCGATAAAGCCGACACCTGCCCCTGGAACGCAGATAATTACGGAGTCAAAAATAACGCTGCCGGGCAAGCCTACTACGATTCATTGGCGCAACTCTATGCGAGCTGGGGGGTCAATTTCGTAAAGGTGGATTGCATTGCGTCCCATCCGTATAAGGCCGACGAAATTCGCATGATCAGCCAAGCCCTGCGTAAGAGCGGCCGTCCGATTGTGCTGAGCCTCTCGCCGGGACCCGCGCCGCTCCATAAAGCCGCTGAGCTTCGCCAGGAAGCCCAGATGTGGCGCATCTCGAACGATGTCTGGGACCACTGGAAGCACGACCCTAAAATCGATTTCTCGCAAGGCGTTGTCGAACAGTTTCCGATCGGCGCATCGTGGGCCAAATACAGCGGCGAGGGCCATTGGCCGGACGCCGACATGCTGCCGGTAGGCTATCTTGGTCCGCGCCCCGGCGAAGGGCCGCCTCGTCAATCTAAGCTCACTCATGACGAACAGCGGACGCTCGTAACGGCCTGGGCCATCTTCCGTTCGCCTCTGTTTATCGGCGCCAATTTGGACAAAACGGATGCGTGGACGATCTCGCTTCTCACCAATCCGGAAGTACTCTCAGTCGATCAGCGCGCCACCGGCCAGCACCAGATCTCAAGCGATCAAGGCCGCGTAGTCTGGTTGTCCAAGCAAGCGGGAAGCAACGGCGCGTATGTAGCGCTCTTCAACTTGTCCGATGCGGAACAAACCTTCAATTATCGGTTGCAGGGGCTAGGTCTCGCCAAAGCCTCCTTCGCGATCCGCGATCTTTGGGCACATCGCGACCTGGGACATGCCGATCAGCTCAAGACCAAATTAGCGCCGCACGCCTCCGCCCTCTTTCTGTTGCGATAAAACAGTTGTGATGAATCGCCGCAGCTTTCTGCACACGACTGGCTCAAGCCTCGCCCTGAGCGCCGCCGGGGGACTTCTATATGCCAGCCCCAAACCGCGCCGGGTCGGATTGATCGGCTGCGGCTGGTACGGCAAATCCGATCTGTTCCGGCTGATTCAGGTGGAACCGGTCGAGGTCGTTTCGCTATGCGATACGGACAGCAATATGCTGGCCGATGCGGCGAACATGGTAGCGACGCGTCAGGTTTCTAAAAGGAAGCCGCGCACCTATGGCGACTTTCGCAAAATGATTGGTGAGCGCGATCTCGACATCGTGCTGATTGCGCCGCCCGATCACTGGCATGCGCTCATCATGATCGAAGCGGCCAAGGCCGGCATCGATATCTGGGTGCAGAAGCCGATCAGCGCGGATGTTCGCGAAGGGCAGGCGATGGTCGAAGCCGCGCACGCGCACGGCCGTGTGGTGCAGGTCGGTTTGCAGCGCCGCAGCACGCCTCACATTGTCGAAGCGCGCGACCGTTTCATCCGGGAAGGGAAGCTCGGCAAGATCGCACTGGTTGAAATTTACTGCTACTACCACATGCGCGCCACGGGAAATCCGCCCGACACCGCACCGCCGCCCAACCTCGATTACGAAATGTGGACTGGCCCCGCACCCATGCGTCCTTACAATTCCTGGGTGCATCCGCGCGGTTGGCGAGCCTTCATGGAGTACGGCAACGGCATCGTAGGCGATATGGGGGTGCACATGCTGGATATGACCCGCTTCATGCTCGGTCTCGGCTGGCCAACGCGTATCTCCTCCACCGGCGGAATCTTTGTCGACAAGGCAAGCAAAGCCAACATTTCGGACACGCAAACCGCTACCTTCGATTTCCCGGATTTGCGCGTGGTGTGGCAGCATCGTTCCTGGGGCGACGCTCCGGACCCTAAATACGCCTGGGGCGCAACCTTCTACGGCGATAAGGGCACGTTGAAAGTAAGCGTGTATAGCTACGACTTCATTCCAACCGGCGGTGGTAAGCCGGTTCATCGCGATGTAACATACGAGCTCGAACAATATCCCGAAGATAAGACCGAAAAAGATCTGGAGAAGCAGGTTGCACCAGCAGTGCGGTATCACATGAAGAACTTCCTGCATGCTATCGACACTCGGACCAAACCTGTGTCGACGATCGAAGAAGGTTACATCTCGACCGCATCCTGCATACTCGCCAATAATTCCGCGAAGGTGGGTCGCACCATGGAATGGGATGCAGCGCGTAATCGCGTAGTGAACGATCCGCAAGCTAACGAGTTGTTAACTCGGCCTTATCGCGGGCCGTGGGTTCATCCCGCTACGCAGGAAGCGTAACGGCTTCCGCTTATTGCAAAATTTCAGAGACTCGAGTACCGGGAAACCTCCGCTAAGAAATGGATCAGGCGACCGTCGAGCAGAAGCGAATCATCAGGGTGTTGCCGGACTGCAGACGCAACCCCGTCCAAGACTGCTACCGGTGACCTAACGTGCTCTCTTGAAATAACTAGAATCCCACCATTGCTTCCCGTCCGGCGTAACACCGGAGCCGTAAATGAGAAGCGCATCGCCGCCCGGCTCAATGACGGTTACAAGCCGCTCGATTTCAGTGCCCGTATCCTGAGCAGTTACATGTGCGTCGGAGACGTCTGGATTCCCTGTCGGCTCATATTTGATCACGAGTTTATGGCTCCCGGAGGCAGCGGTCCCGGTTTTCTTATCAAACAGAACTTCGGTGGTCTTGCCCGACGCCTCAACGGATTTGTACGTCCAGCCGTTTGCAGTGATGACCAAACTTGCTTGATGGGGCGCTCCGCCCGGCTTGTGGGACCAATCGCTCTTGCGAGCGTCGAATTGCCAAGTTCCCAGCATTACGTCGAATGAGTCAGCTGCTTGAATGCTCGAGAATGCGAACAAAGCGGCGAGAAGAAGTCTCATCAGTGTTTTCATTTCAGCGCATTGGAACAATCGCACTCACAAGTCTATACCGGTTGGCGGCCCCGCGCTTTGGCTTTGCTCAGATCGCGGCAGTAGCAATAGAGCGAAGCTATTTTGTCCTGGCGCAATAACCGCCATCCGGCCGCAGTGTCCCCCGGATTGATAGGCACCGATGGTGGTTATGGGCCTCCTTAACGGAGGTTTTCGGTTGGATGGCTACTGCCCCTTTTGCGTTCGTTGCAGGAACCGAGCAATTTGCGCCCAGTGCCGACGATGAACCTCATCGTTGGTGGGCATGTTCGCCAGTTTTCCCTGTCTTTGTGTTAGCATTGTCGAAGCGAAAGGGGAACGCTCTTGGCGCAAGATCCACGCATCGACCTACCGCAGGGAACTCTCGATCTCCTCATTTTGAAAGCTGTTGCGCTCGAGCCGCTGCACGGCTGGGCTATTTCCGAGCGATTGCAGCAAATTTCAAAAGATGTTGTCCAGGTGCAACAGGGGTCGCTCTATCCGGCGCTCCATCGATTGGAACGGCGTGGCTGGCTGCGGGCCAAATGGGGTACCAGCGAAAACAATCGTCGAGCCAAGTATTACGAACTCACGGCCGCGGGGCGCAAGCAATTGGAGCAGGAATCGAAATCCTGGCGCAAACTGGCCGGAGCCATCGCAGACGTATTGGATATGGCGTAGCAGGATGACCTCATGCTCAACGATCTTCTCTACCGTTTGCGGGCTGTATTTTCGAAGGCCAGCTTGGAGCGCGAATTAGAGGACGAACTTCGCTTTCACCTCGAGCAGCAAACCGCGAAGCATACCCGTTCGGGAAAGAGCCCCGCCGAAGCGCTCCGTCTGGCACGTCTCGACTTAGCGGGCGAGGAACAAGCTAAGGAACGCTGCCGCGACGCTCGCGGAATTGCTTTCTTAGAGACAACGCTTCAGGACCTGCGCTACGCTCTTCGCCAACTGCGCCGGGCGCCCGGCTTCACTGTTATTGCACTGCTTGTTCTCGCGCTGGGCATCGGCGGCAATACCGCTATCTTCAGCCTGTTCGATACTGTCCTCCTGCAAGCCGTACCCGTCAAGCATCCGGACCAACTGATCGTGCCGAGTTGGAGCGCGAAGCAATCGCCACATCCATTTGGGGTCAGCTCATTTGAACAATGTGCCGGTTCCTCAGGGCATACTTGCTCCTTCTCCTACCCGGTTTTTCAGCTCATGGCCGCCCGATCCGATTTGTTCTCAGGCGTAACCGCATTTGTGGGCCCGTTCACTGTGAACAGCACAGCGAGCGGAGCAGCCGAAAGAGCTGAAGCGGAAATGGTCTCGGGCAGTTTCTTCAAAACGCTCGGAGTAGTCACAGCGCTTGGCCGTCCATTTGCGGAATCCGATGACACGCCCGCTTCCGACCCCGTTGCGGTGCTGAGCTACACCTACTGGCAGAATGTTGGAGACGCGGATCCGCACGTCATCGGCAAGACGATCCGCCTCAACAATGCTCCTTTCACGGTGATAGGGATTGCCCAACCCGGCTTCGATCACCTCTCGCCCGGACGGCGGACTCAGTTATGGATTCCGATTGCTGCGGGCAGTCGCCTCGGTATCAACTGGTATCCCGTTCCGCTCAGGGACACTCATGATTTCTGGTTGAAAATCATTGGCCGCGTAAAGCCCGGGATCACGACGGGACAATTACAAGCGGCGCTGACGCAACTTTTTGCTAACGACATGCTCTATGGCTCGAAACTGCTTCCCAAGGGGAGTGATCCGGCCATCCAGGTTCATTCAGCATCGAGTGCTCTCGTCGGGTTGCGTAGCGTGCTCGCCAAGCCGATTTACGTGTTGATGGCCGCTGTAGGCTTGATCTTGCTCATTGCCTGCGCAAACATTGCGACGTTAATGACCGCCCGCGCGACCGCGCGCCATCGTGAGATGGCTATCCGTTTGGCAATCGGCGCCGGGCGCGCCCGTCTCCTTCGCCAGCTTTTGACGGAGAGCATGCTGCTTGGGTGCGTAGGGGGCTTGTGCGGAATCGCGGTTGCGTATACTGCGACTCGTGCTCTGACGCTTTTCCTTTCGACGGACGAGATGTATCTCGACGTTCAACCCAATCTGCACCTGCTCTTTTTCACCGCGGTAATTTCCGTCGGCTCAGGCATCGTCTTCGGGCTCGCTCCGGCGCTCCAAAGCACGACTGTACGGGCCTCTGGCGCTTTTGAAGGTTTGCAAACGGCAATCGGTCGTGCCAGTAGCCGCCTTGCGGTCCGGCATTCGCTGCTAGTCATGCAGGTCGCACTCTCCACCGTCATGCTCGCCGGGTCCGTCCTCTTCATTCGCACGCTGCATAATCTGACCACTACCGATCTCGGCTTTAATCCGCGCAACTTACTGATCTTCGGAATCGACCCCGAGCCTAGCGGCTATAAACCCACTGCGATTCCCGCTCTTTGCCAAACCATAGCCACGCGTTTACGTGCTTTGCCGGGAGTGACCAGCGTGGCGTATTCGACCGACCCGCTTGTCAGCGGCCACGAATGGTCGAGCGATTACGTGATCGAAGGCCGCCCGGACCAATCAACGGTCAACGTGCACTTGCTCGGGATCGGCCCTGGCTTTCTCTCCACGATGGGCATTCCTCTTCTTGCGGGCCGAGCCTTCACCTCAGCGGAACTCGACCGGTCCCTGCCGGTAGCCCTCGTGAACCGCGAATTCGTTAAGCGCTATCTGGGCAATGGCAATCCTCTGGGTCGCCGGTTTGGCGAAAAAGATGGCCAGCACTACCAAATAGTCGGCGTAGTCGAAAACGCCAAATACAACGGCCTACGATCAGGCTATCCCGCCGTCTGGCCTTTCTCCCTCTCTCCACGCGCGGCGCTTACTTCGAACTTCGCACTGCCGGTAATCCGGCGCTGTTGAAACCGGCAGTCGAGAAAGCTAATGCGCCAGATCAACCGCAATCTGCCGGTATTCGATCTCCGTACCCAAACCGAGCAAATCGATCAACGTCTCTTTATCGAACGCTTGCTAACTCGCCTTTCCACGATTTTCGGTCTGGTTGCTTTGTTGTTAACTTCGGTTGGCCTCTACGGTCTGCTCTCCTACGAGGTCACGCGCCGCACGCGCGAAATCGGTATTCGCATGGCTATAGGCGCGCAAGCCGCGCAAGTGCAGCGCGCTGTGCTGAGCAAAATCGTGGTCACGGTCTTTATTGGCCTCGCCATCGGCGTCCCTCTGGCCTTCGCAACCACCCGGCTCATCACGTCGTTGCTTTACAAAGTCAGCGCATTCGATATCGACGACCTTTGCCGCTGTGATCCCGATCTTTCTCGCAGTCGCGGCCCTCGCGGCGTACTTGCCAGCACGACGCGCTTCGCGAGTCGATCCGATGATTGCCCTGCGTTACGAATGACCGGTGTTCTGCTACGCTGATAAAGCTGCCGGTAAAGGGAATCTGGTGCGAAACCAGAACTGCCCCGCAGCGGTAAACAGGAACGAACGCCCGCCGAAGCACTGTCGCTAACTCGATGGGAAGCTGGGTTACTAGGAACCGATACTCTCGCCTGTAAGTCCGAAGACCTGCCGCAGCCCGCACCAATCGGAGCGGATTTCATCTCCAGCCTCGTGGGAGGGCCGACATGTTACTGAAACTCTATCTATCTCTACTTGTGGCGTCCATTGGCTACGCCGCAACCGTCGAGGGAACCGTAACTGACAATTCCGGCGCGGTCGTCGCCGGGGCGCGCCTGCGCTTGCACCAAATTGCCGGCTCCGCCTCACTTACCAGTTACTCCGATCGCGGCGGCCATTATTTGTTTGCGAACGTAGAACCCGGTGAATACTTACTTGATGCCACCGCCGGCGGCCTGGCGGCTGCGCATTCATTGACCCTCATCGTTTCTGCCGAGCAAACGAAGACTCTTCCGGTCATGCTTTCCATTTCTACGGTTCGTACCGAAGTAAGTGTTACCGCCGCTGCCGAACCGCAATCGGTGGACGAAGTGTCGAAAGCCCTCGATACTGTAAACGTTGCTCAAGCGGAAAAGCGCGGGATTGT
This sequence comes from Terriglobia bacterium, assembly GCA_963767485.1. Classification (GTDB taxonomy): domain Bacteria; phylum Acidobacteriota; class Terriglobia; order Bryobacterales; family Bryobacteraceae; genus Bog-105. The sequence goes on from CAVYDZ010000013.1 coordinate 26,591, forward strand.
CTCGGTGGCGGATGCGGTGCGTTTCGTTCCTGGCCTCCGCGTGGCAACCAGCGGCGGTCCGGGCGCGTTTACCACGATTCAATCGCGCGGATTGCCGCCCGAAGATACTGCCATCCTCATTGATGGCTTCCGCTTTCGTGATCCGACCTCCGTTAAAGGCGATGCCAGCGGACAAATCGGCGATCTCCTTCTCGTCGATTCGTCAACTATCGATGTGCTGCGCGGTTCTGGATCCTCCCTTTACGGCACCAACGCAGTTGCGGGCACGGTGAATATCATTACTGATTCGGGCGGCGGCCCAGTGCATGGCGATGTCGACGTGCAAGGCGGCGGGCTAGGCCTGTTTCGCGGAGTTGCGCAAGCCGCTGGAGGCGTGGCGCAGAATCGTCTCACCTGGTCGGCCGGTCTCGCGAATCTGAATGTTTCGAATGGAGTCGCCGACGCGGGCGCCGCGCGCAACTGGAGCGGGCAGGGCACACTCCTCTATGCGATCAGGCCAAACCTGCGTATCGGCTTCACCGAATTCGCTAAGACCGGTTTTCTTCAACTGAACGTCAGCCCCGATACCACGTCGACCGCACCCACCACCGGCATCATCCCGGCCATTCCAAACGTCACCTTCATCCCGTCCCTCGGTGATCCGGATGCGGGCGTCACTTCCCATTTCGCTAGTTCTCTCCTTCGCCTGGAACACGAAGTAACTCCACGCTTGAGTTATCGCATCGGCTACGCGTTTATTGATTCGCTGCGCAACAACACCGATGGCCCAGCCGGACCCGGCTTATACCAGCCGCTCTTCAACACTTCGTCGCAATACGACGGGCGCATCGGCACGCTGCAGGCGCGCGTGAATTATGTGCTGGGTGCGCATCAGGTGGTAACCGCAGGTTATGAATTCGAGCACGAGCGCTATCTCGAACACGATACCGATCAGAATCCTGATCTGGCTGCTCGTTTGCTATATCGCGCCAATGCGAGTCAGCGCAGCAACGCAGCCTTTGCGCAAGACGAAATCCGGCTGTTCGATGGGCGTTTTCAAGTGCTGCTTTCCGGACGGTTTACGCAAGCAAGCCTGGATCAGCCGATTTTCGTGAATGCGCCCTCTGCGTACTCTGGGATTCCGCTCGTCACTCCGCCGGCCGCCTACACGGGGGACGCGGCCATCGCATACTTCTTTCGCCGCTCTTCCACAAAGATCCGCTCGCACCTGGGCAACAGCTTTCGTCTGCCCTCGCTTTTCGAGCGATTCGGGACGTCTGTCTATGATGGCTTCGCTTCTGCCTATGGCGATCCCCTTCTGAGTCCGGAACGAGCCATTTCGGTCGACGGCGGTATCGACCAATACCTGCTGCATGATCGTGTGAGATTGAGTGGTACGTATTTCTATGCTCACCTGCAGCAGGTCATCGGGTTTTTGAGCTTTCCCCCCGGTTACGTCGATCCGTACGGCCGCTATGCCGGATACTACAACACTGGTGGCGGCATCTCGCGCGGCGTCGAACTCAGCGGCGAATTCCGTCCTGCATCGAAAACCACCGTCAACGCCTCCTATACCTACACCAATGCCAGAGACCGCACTTCGCAGTACTACACCGGCTTACCCGTTTCGCCGCTCCAAAGCGTGCGTATCGAGCCGAACGCGGTTAAGATCATAGCGCTCCAGCAATTCGGGCCGCACCTCGATCTCGCCATGGATTTTGAAGGCGGCAGCGATTATCTATTTCCCCTCAATGGCTACGCCTACCAGTTCGCAGGCCCGCGCCAGCTCGGTGTGGCCGCTGGCTACACGGTGCAATTTACCGAGAAGACAACCACCCGCTTCTATGTGCGTGTCTCGAATACCCTGGGCCAGGATTACTACGAGAATGGGTTTCGTACGCCGCCCCGCTGGGCCGTCGCCGGCATCCGCCTCGGATTTTAGAGCCTTTGCTCAATAAAGCACTTCTCTTCGCTTTCGCTATACTTGCTGCATGGCGTTTGCGCAGCGCGCGCGCATCCTAAAGCAACCCGTACCGATCGACCGGCGAGCGGCGGATAACCTGCGTTATATCCGCGACACCATGGAGCGGGCCGCATCGTTCACGGCCGTACCCGGTTGGGGCGGCGTGCTCATTGGCGGGACAGCGCTCTGTGCCGGAGTTCTCGCCTTTCATACCCCCTTTCGCCATGCCTTCTTCGTCTGGCTCGCCGAAGCGGCCGTGGCGTTCGTGATTGCCGTCGCCGCTGTACGCTTGAAATCACGGCGTCTGGACCTTTCACTGCACTCGAGAGCGGCGCGGCGCGCGCTGCTCAGTTTTGTGCCGCCGCTCATCGCCGGAGCGGTGCTCACCGCGGTCCTGTTTCGCTCGGATCAAATTACCGTGCTGCCGGGCTTATGGCTTTTGCTCTATGGCACGGCGGTCGTCACCGGCGGTGCTTTCTCCGTGCGTATTGTTCCGGTAATGGGAATGTGCTTTATGTTGGTGGGCGCGGCTTCCCTCGCGGCGCCGGTGCAATGGGGGAACGATTTCCTCATTTTCGGGTTCGGTCTCCTGCATATCGCTTTCGGCATAGCGATCGCAAGGAGGCACGGTGGCTAAACCAGCTATGGCGCGGCCTGCTCCACTCAAGCCGGATTCCCCGGACCAGGGTACGCTCGAAAACGCGCTGCCGCATCTCGACCGCATCATTCACGAGCGGATGCGTCTGGGCATTGTGAGCGCGCTGGCTGTCAACGAAACGCTCACCTTCAACGAACTCAAAAAGCTTTTGCAAACCACCGACGGCAACTTGAGCGTCCACGCGCGCCGGCTCGAAGAAGCCGAGTACGTCGCCTGTACCAAGAGCTTTGAAGGGCGCATGCCGAAGACGGAATACCGCTTGACCCCCGCCGGTCGCCAGGCCTTCGAGCGCTATCTCGACCACATGGAAGCCCTCATCCAGGCCATGCGCGAAGGATTCTAACGGCCTCTGTACACTCCCGAGGTGTACAGTCAAACAATGGATCGCCGTCAATTGCTGGCCGGACTCAGTGCTTCCGTTCTTATGGCCCAGGAGAGTCATTCCGAAACAACACCGAGCTACCTCGACGTCAAATTCTGGCGCATGCACAACACGCCCGAGGATCAACCCAAGCGTGTCTCGACTTATCTGGAAGACGGCTTAGCACCCGCGCTCTCCCGCGCCGGAGCGAAACTGGTGGGTGCCTTTTCGATCATAATCGGGCCGGAAAGTCCGTGTTTCGTGACGGTGGTGCAGCACGCTTCGTTGGCCGCCATGGAGGATACGCTCACAAAACTCAAGGCCGATCGCGAACATCATCAGGCTGTTGAAAAGCTAGGCGCTGGTTCGGGATTGCCGTTTGTACGCGTGGATAGCAGTCTCCTCCGCAGTTTCGATGTATTGCCCGAACCGAGAATTGTCGCCTCCACACAGCCCGGCCGCGTGTTCGAACTCCGGCAGTACGATTCACAGACTTTTGCGACACTCGCCCGCAAAGTCGGCATGTTCAACAACGCGGAAGCAAAGCTTTTCGAGAGCCTGGGCTTTAAACCGGTCTTCTTTGGCGAAACGGTTGTTGGATCGAACCAGCCGAATCTCATGTATATGCTGTCCTACGACAATATGGCCGCGCGCGACAAGCTCTGGCAATCGTTCGGCAGCAGTCCCGAATGGAAGAAGCTCAGTGGCGAGCCTGCTCTGAAAGATTCCGAGATTGTCGCCAATATCAGCAACCGGATATTGAGCCCGTTATCGTTCTCACCGACCCGCTAACACCCGTACCTCACATACCCTGTTTCAGCTGACCTGTCGGCTTGCCAAGTATACGGAAATTACCGTACACTGGAGTTAGCCGCATGCCCAGCAAACACCCGGATCGCCTCGAACTGCTCCAGGGGACGCTCGAGATGATGATTTTGCGCACGGTCCGATCCGGCTGGACCAATGGATATCAGATCGCGAAAGTAATCGAACGAATGTCCGATGACGTGCTGCAGGTGGATCACAGTTCTCTTTATCCAGCGCTCCATCGGTTGGAAAAGAAAGGCTGGCTCACTGCAAAGTGGGAGAACTCGGAAACCAACCGCCGCGCCAAGTTTTATCGTCTTACTGCGCTGGGGCGCAGGCAACTTACGGCGGAGCAATCGAAATGGGAGCGCTTGACAGCTGCCATTTCACGCGTTATGCGCCCGGCGTGATCGCCTATGTTCGGTTGGTTCCATAAACGGCCTCCGCAAAGCGACTTTGATGACGAGCTGGAATATCACCGGGCCATGCTCGAGGCCGGCGGCGAATCACCCGGCAAACTTGGCAATCGAACCCTGATCGGGGAGGCACTCTACGAAATGTGGACTCTTACCTGGCTGGAAGCACTCGGCCGGGATTTGCGTTACGCCGCGCGGACGCTGTGGTCGCAGCCTGGCTTTACCACCGCCGCTGTCCTCTCGCTGGCTCTTGGTATTGGTGCGAATATCGCGCTTTTTCAACTGTTGGACGCTTTAGCGTTGCGTGCCTGTGCCGGTGCCGGATGCGCAAAATCTCGCCCAGCTCACTTATGAGGGCCAAGCCAGCCGCAGTGGCGATATCTAGCAGGCTCCAAACGATTTCACGAATCCGCAATGGGAACAGATTCGCGACAGGCACACACCCTTCTCCGGTGTGTTCGCCTGGGGCTCGGGACAATTCAACCTCGCTCCGCGCGGCGAGGTGCGTTTGGCGAATGGCATATTCGTTAGCGGGAGTTTTTTCCGGGTTCTCGAAATCGGCCCGGAAGTCGGCCGTGTGTTCGCCGATCGGGATGACATGCGCGGCTGCCCTGCTACCGCTGTGATTAGCGATGCTTTCTGGCGCAGCGAATTCGGTGCAGAGTCTTCCGCGGTCGGCCGCAAACTACTGCTCGAAGGAAAATCGTTCCAGATCATCGGAGTATCGGCGGCCGGGTTCAGCGGCCTCAACGTTGGTAAGCGCTTTGATGTCGCCGTTCCGCTTTGCAGTGAACCGCTGCTGGCTCGGGGAAAACGCTCTCGACGCCCGTGCCACTTGGTGGCTGAGCATCATGGGGCGATTGAAGACCTGGTGTTTCCTTTCAGCAGGCGAGCGCGTATCTTGCCTCCATTTGGCCTGGCATCATCCGCGCGACGGTTGATCCAACCTGGATTCCCGACGTTCGTCAAAGACTACCTGCGTTTACGCGTGCGCGCCGAACCCGGCCGCACCGGTTTTTCTACCTTGCGGTATGAGGTAGAACAGCTCCTGCTGCTGTTACTGTGCGATTGCCGGACTTGTGCTGCTCATCGCCTGCACCAATCTTGCGAACCTGTCGCTAGCTCGGGCCGCCATGCGCGAAGCTGAAATTGGCGTGCGCCTCGCGATCGGAGCGTCCCGCGCCCGAATCATTCGCCAACTGCTCGCCGAAAGTCTCCTGCTTGGCACTCCTCGGCGGTATCGCGGGCATCATTTTAGCGCATTTGCTTAAGCGCATACCTGCTCGCTTCGTTTGCAGCTCAAGCAGAAATCCGCTTTTCCTTAATCTCGAATCTCGATTGGCGCACATTTGCTTTTGTCGGCGGCGCTCATCACATTGGCGTGTCTGCTCTTCGGTCTCATTCCCGCCTGCCGTGCCACCAACCGCGACTTACATACCGTCCTCAAAGCGTCCCGGCGCGCATCTACCGCTAGCCGGTCCCATTTCGGCCTCCAGCAAATCTTCGTTGTATCGCAGATCTCGCTCTCATTGATCTTGTTGATTGCTTCGCTGCTGTTCGTGCGCAGCTTCTATAAACTTGTGACTCTCGACCCCGGCTTTCGAGAGCGCGGTTTGTTAACCGCTTGGATCACTCTCAACGACGAAACGCTGCCGAAGACGCAGTATGTCCGGCTATTCGATCGCATGCTCGGCCGCCTTCGCAGTCTGCCCGGTATTGATCATGCTGCTAGCGTCTCCCACCCGCCGATCGGCGGTAGCTATTCAGGCGACTGGATCACCATGGACGGCACTGATGCCCGGCAGGCCACCAATGTTCTTTGCAATTACAACCGAGTCGGCCCGGGCTATTTCCAAACGATGGCCATTCCGCTGCTCGCCGGCCGTGATTTCAATCCGCATGACGACATTTCGTCGGCGCCCGTGGCAGTTGTCGATGAGATGTTTGTCGAACGATTTCTGAATGGAGCGAATCCCATTGGCAAAACCTTTCATCCTGAAACGTCGCCTGGCGCCTCCGTCCCGCACTTTCAAATAATCGGCATCGTAAAAAATTCAAAGTACGCAGATCTGCGAAGGCCCTTATCGCCCACTATCTTCCTGGCCAAAAACCAGGATTCCGACCCCGGCCCGTACACCCGATTTGTAGTCCACTCCGATCTACCACTTGGCGTCGCTGCGACCGAGGTGCGGAATGCATTGCTGGCCGTCGATCCGCACACCACCGTTGATTTCCACACCATGGCCGCCCTGATTAGCGATTCGGTCCGCCGCGAGAGAGTATTGGCTCGCCTCTCCGGCATCTTCGCTATATTGGCGATACTGCTGGCGACCGTCGGTCTTTACGGAGTGATCTCCTTCATCGTGGCTCATCGACGCAGCGAAATTGGCATTCGTATGGCCCTCGGAGCCACTCGCGTCCAGATACTGCAACTGGTTTTTCGGCAATCGGCCGGGCTGTTGCTCATTGGCTTGTCTATAGGAGCCGTTCTATCGTTAGCTGTCGCTCGCGTCGCCCGTGCTCTCTTGTTCGAGGTCTCGCCGAATGATCTTGCCATATTTGCCGGCGCCATCCTCGTGCTAACGCTAGTCAGTCTGCTCGCTACTTTGATTCCGGCGCGCAGCGCGGTCCGCCTCGATCCGCTTACCGCTCTGCGAGACGAGTGAGCTGGACGCCTCTCAGTTATACTCCGACTTGCGAAATACTCTAGTTTTTCTGCTTCTCGCGGCATCGGCTGTTTCCGCGCCGGTGCTCCCCGCACAAACGAGCAGCGCATTACGGAGCATCTCAGCGAATAACCTGAAAGGCGATCTGTCGCTTCTTGCCCCAGACGCTCTCGAATTGCGCGATAATGATCCTCCAAGGAGGTCAAAAACGTGCGCCTGCTTATTGGCCTGATCGCCCTCTCTGCAACTGCCGTTGCGCAACAGCCAGCGTCCATCACATTTGACGACCTGAGCCGCTCCAATCCCAGCGCCGCGTTCGACCACGGATTTGTCGCCGCCTGGGACCTCGTCCGGGTTCATAGCCTCACACTCTACGATACCGACGGGCACCGGCTGTTCGACATCTCGTTTTTGACTCTTCCCGACGGAACGAAAACCAACACCCCCATCAGCGTTGATATCGACTCCGACGGCACATCGGCGCTCGCGTACTGGGTTAATTCCAGTACGCGAACCGGTTTCGCACTCCTGGACAAAGCCGGTAATCAAATCCGCATCGTCGAGACCCAGCCCTACACGCCGTCTCAAGTCTGCTTTGCCCCCGATCACTCCATCTGGATGTTTGGTGATGAGTCGTACAGCAAGGCTCAACCGAACTTCGACTTCATGACCTTCCGTCACTACTCGCGTAATGGCGAGCTACTCGGGTCTTTTGTGCCACGCTCGACGCTTCCAGCATGGGAAGGTGGTGGATTGGATTCAGCGGTCGGTCCTTTCATCGGTTCATGGCGACTCCGTGCCAGTAAAGATCGCATCGGCGCAGCGCTTCTGCTCGGCGGCTTCAGGCAGGCGTGGATCGAGCTAGGTCTGCAAGGTCAACTGATCGGGCAATGGACGGAAACTTTCAGCGCGCCGGAATGGGTCATGCCGGTCGCTTTCGATTCCAACAGCGTGCTTTACGGAGAACACCGAATAGGCAAACAGCGCGTCGGTATATCCGTTTTCGACAGATTCACCGGTACGTGGAAGACCAGCTCCCTCTTTACCCAAGGGGCGCATCTTAGGCGCCGACGGTGCGCTTCTCGTCTATCAAGACGGCGATCAACTGCGCTGGGTCGAAGGTTTCAGCCCGCAGACGGAGAACGCATCCATTTTCCGCCGCTAGCAACCTCAATCCCCAAACCTCTTCGATAGTTGCCGATTCTTGGAACACATCAGGCAATCGCATCCATATTTGCCGGCGCGATTCTCGTGCTAACGCTAGTCAGTCTGCTCGCTAGTTTAATTCCGGCGCGCAGCGCCGTCCGCCTCGATCCGCTTACCGCTCTGCGCGACGAGTAAAGCGGATCGTCTCTCAGCTATACTCCGACTTGCGAAATACTCTATTTTTTCTGCTTCTCGCGGCATCGGCCATTTCCGGGCCGGTGCTCCCCGCACAAACGAGCAGCGCATTACGGACGATCTCAGCGAATAACCTGAAAGGCGATCTATCGTTTCTTGCCTCCGACGCTCTCGAAGGCAGATTTACGCCCTCGCCCGGATTGGACGTGGCCGCAGAATTTATCGCCTCGCGCTTCCGTGCCGCTGGACTCGAACCGGGCGGCGACTCGGGGTATTTCCAACTGGCTCACATGGTCGACCGGAAGCTGCCGCACGCCTCGTCCGATCTAACCGTCGAGACATCCGCCGGAGAGCTGAAAATTGCGCCGCAATCGATCGGCGTTACCCAAATCTCGAAGCCGGCTGCTGTCGAGCACGCCGGGGTGGTGTACTTTTCCGTTCCTGATGCCGAAGCGCTCAAGAAAACCGACGTGACCGGGAAAGCGGTGCTGGTTGCAATGCCTGACTTTCACAAGTTGCCCCAGCAGGAAATAGCGTCCGCATACAGAAAATACCGCGCTTTTGTGCGTGCTGTGGAAGCGTCGCAGGCGGCCCTCGGTGTGCTCATAAGCCAATCAGTCATGCCTGCGCCAAGCTCCCGCCTCATTTCACAGGAAGAGGCGAACACCACAAAAGCACCCATTATCAATGTTGCGGATGCACGCTTATTGCGGATGCTTGGCGAGCCAGACACGGCGGCGCAAATCAAAACGCTTTCCATCAATCTCCCGGGCCCGGTTGACACTCAGGCCATCGTCAAAAATGTGATCGGCATCTTGCGTGGCAGCGACCCGCGTCTGAAAAACACGTGCGTTCTCTTAACGGCGCACTACGATCACATCGGCACCGTCGAAACGGGCCGTGGCATGGCGATGCCGCCCAAACCAAACCAGCAGGGGGATCACATCTACAACGGTGCAAACGATGACGGCAGCGGAACGGTTTCCGTCATCGCTATCGCAGAAGCATTGAGCAAGCTCAAACCGCACCCGAAGCGCTCCATCGTATTTATGACGTTCTTCGGCGAAGAGCGGGGCGAGCTCGGTTCGCAATTCTACGGCAAGCATCCGATTTTTCCCATTGCCAAAACTGTTGCCGACCTCAACCTGGAACAAGTGGGGCGAACCGATTCCACCACAGGTAAACAAGTAGATACCGCCAGCGTCACTGGTTACGATTACTCCGACGTCACCGGTTATCTGGAACGCGCGGGGCGCGAGACCGGGATCCGCCTTTACAAAGACCCGGAAGCGAGCGACGCATATTTCACCCGGAGCGACAACGATGCGCTCGCCGAACAAGGTATTCCCGCGCATTCGCTGACCGTTGCATTCGATTATCCCGATTACCACGGCTTAGCGGATACCTGGGACAAGATCGATTACGACAACATGGCGCGCGTTGACCGCATGATCGGTCTGGCCTTAATCAACATCGCGAATTCCCCTGTGCCGCCGAAGTGGAACAGTGCTAATCCGAAAACGAAGCCCTTTATCGCCGCCCAATCCAAGAACAGGCAATAGGAACAAATCCGCGCCAGGTTACGTACCTGAAGACAGAGAGTATGTTCACATTTCTTCTGTGGTGTTTGCTACTCGTAATCTGCTGGCCTCTGGCGCTCCTCGCCCTGGTTCTCTATCCGATCGTCTGGCTATTGTTGCTGCCGTTCCGCATTCTTGGAATCGCGGTTCATGGAGTATTGGAACTTATCTCGGCGGTCATCATGCTTCCGGTGCGGCTGGTCCGGCTACACTAGGGGCATATGCCGCTTCCCTCCAGCGACGATTTTTACCGAATCCAAAAATTGCCTCCTTACGTCTTCGCAGTCGTCAATGACCTGCGAGATCGGATGCGCGCGGATGGAATCGATGTCATCGATATGGGGATGGGCAACCCGGACGGCGCCACGCCGCAAGCCGTTGTTCAAAAGTTGATTGAGACCGCTCCGAATCCAGCCAATCACCGCTACTCAGTTTCGCGCGGTATCGCGGATCTCAGGAAAGCAATCACTGAGCGATATCAACAGCAATATAATGTGGCGCTCGATCCCGAAACAGAGACCATCGTCACCATGGGCGCGAAAGACGCCGTCGCCCATTTACTCTATGCGATCATCGGCCCGGGCGATGCGGCCATTTCAGCGAATCCCGCCTACCCGCTGCATCAGTATGGCGTGGTGCTCGCAGAAGGCGATGCGCGCATGTTGCCCATGCCCGACGCAGCCACATTTCTCGCCGGGCTGAAGGAACATTTCCGAACTGCGCCCAAGAAGCCCAAGGTCATCATCATCTCCTTTCCGCACAATCCCACCACGATCTGTGTCGACCTGCCGTTTATGCGCGAAGTCGTTGCGCTGGCGCGGGAATATGGCGCGTACATCATTCATGATTTTGCATATGCGGAGCTCGGGTTCGACGGCTTCCGGCCCCCAAGTATTCTGCAGGTCGAAGGCGCGAAGGATTGCGCGGTCGAGATTTACTCGATGACCAAAACTTACAACATGGCGGGCTGGCGTGTGGGGTTCTGCCTCGGCAACCAGCGCCTCGTAGCAGCGCTCACCCGCATCAAAAGCTATCTCGATTATGGAATGTTCCAGCCCATTCAGCTTGCGGCCGTTACTGCGCTGCGCGAATGTGAGGATGCGCCCGGCAAAATCCGCGCCGTGTACCAGCAGCGCCGGGACTGGCTGGTGGAAGGCTTGCACCAGGCAGGCTGGCCCGTCGTGCCGCCGAAAGCGACTATGTTTCTCTGGGCGCAGCTGCCACCCCAATTCCGGCAAATGGGTTCGCTTGAATTCGTGAAGCTGGTGATGCAGGAAGCCCGCGTGGCGCTCTCGCCGGGTATGGGATTTGGCCCCCTCGGCGAAGGGCACGTGCGCTTCAGTTTAATCGAAGATCGGGAGCGAACCTTTGAAGCGACCGAACGCATTGGACGCCTCTTGCAAACGCCAGAAGTATTACAGGCGCAGAAACTCGCCGAAGTACACGTATAATCTTTAGATGTCCGCGGGCCTGCAGGTTCGATCCCCCGAGGTTTTGGAGCTTCCGAACCTGTCGCCAGGCGATCTCGATATCCTTTTCCAGCGCGAAATTCAGGTTTGGGACCAGCGTTTCCATTGGGACTTTCGCCAGTCTGCTGACCTTCTCCGCCGGTTCCTCCAAATTCGTTCGCTGCATGGCTACGCTTTGCGGGCGGGCAGCGAGGTGGTTGGCTACGCATACCACGTCTGCGAAGGAAAAAAGGGTTTAATCGGCGATTTCTATATTCGCGAAGATCACGCAAACGCCACAAACGAGATGATGCTCCTGGGAGCCACCGTGCAGGGTTTGATGAGGGCAACCGGTGTGCGGCGTATCGAATCCCAGTTGATGCTTCTGAATACAACCGGCTCGCAGATGCTGCCATTCCAACAGCAGCTCGCGCGTTACGACCGGTGTTTTATGGATATTCGGAGTGACCGGATGCTCCCGCTCAAACCGCAAACCCCGGAGGTAAAGGTAACTTTCTTCCCCTGGGCTGAGCGCTTCTCTGAAGAGGTTGCTCACCTGGTATCGGCGGCGTATCGGGGCCACGTCGATAGTGAAATCAACGATCAATACCGCACGATCCCCGGTGCTCGCCACTTTCTGACAAATATCGTTCGCTATCCAGGCTGTGGCACCTTTGCGCCTCCGGCTTCTATTGTTGCGGTCGACGATCACAGCGGACGCGTGTGCGGGGTTTGCTTAGCAAGCAAGGTGGCGAGTAATTCGGGACACGTGACGCAATTATGCACGCTGCCGGCGGTGCGTGGCGCGCGCCTCGGTTACGAGTTGCTGCGCCAGACAATGTGGCGGCTGGTCGAGTCTGGTTGTTCCACTATAAGCCTGACGGTGACTTCGTCAAATACGGGAGCCATCCGGCTCTACGAAGCGGTTGGATTCCGGGCACGCTCCACGTTCCCGGCACTCGTCTGGGAAGGCTTTTGACGCCGCTATTCCACACGCAAGACTACTAGAGTCATATCGTCATGTTGGCGTGCCCCGACGGTAAACCCATCAACCTGTCTGAGTAATTCTGAAATCAAATCGGCTGCGGAGCGTGCATTCTGCTCCCGAACTGCCTCGATCAAACGGCTTTCATCAAATTCCTCATCTGCTTTATTCATGGCTTCGCTAATGCCATCAGTGAATGCTACAAAGACATCGCCGGATTGAAGAATCACTTGCCCTTCGTCGAACGTGCAGCAGGGAAACAATCCAATCACCGTTCCTCCATCGTTCAGACGCACAATCCGGCAGCCATCGGCGGCATTTCGGCGAAATACGATGGGCGCATTATGGCCGGCATTGACATACCGGAGAACCCGGCCGCGAGGTTCATACTGCGCGTAAAAAAATGTCGCGTACTTATTATCGGCGGATGCTTCGTAGACTAGCTGGTTGACGTTCCGTACCATCTCGGAAAGGGTTTCGCAGGGCTTAATGGTTTGACCCCGCAATGACGCTTGCAGACTGGCCATCATGAGCGCTGCTGCGATACCCTTACCCGAGACATCGCCAACAGCTATCCCAAGCGCCTCCCCCGGAAGGCGTAGAAAATCATAGTAGTCACCGCCCACGCCTTCAGCCGGCCGGCAATATCCCGCGAAATCCAGACCTTCTACACGCGGGAGTTTTTGCGGAAATAAATGTTGCTGAACTTCACGCGCAATTTCGAGTTCACGGTCGAGCCGTTCGCGCTGGGCGATCTCCTCCCGGATGGTTTCGGTGAGTTGCGCATTCTCAATCGCGAGACCGGTCTGCGAAGCCACCGCGCCCAGCAGCTGCAAATCGCCTTGCGAATAGGGCAGCTCCGATTTTTTCGGCCCCAGGCTGATCATCCCAAGCAATCGATTGTTCAAGGAGACGGGCAGCAGAAGCTGCGCATGCAGCGATCGAATAATTTTCTGTTCGGCTTCCGGTGCCCCATAAATCCAGGATTGTGGGTCTTCGAAATAAACTTTAGAAGGAGCGCGAAGCTGTTTCATAATGCGCACGGTGGCGCCCTCGCGCGGCAGAGGTGGAAGTGAGGTCTCGAACCCCAGCGCGTATGCTGGCTCGTACTGCGGACCCTGCTCGAGCATCACAACGATGCGCTCCACATGCAGCGAAGCGGAAATGCGCCGGGCCACAATTTGTAGCAATGTCTTGACTTCGCGAATACTGGCAACGGATGCACTCAGGTCTGTAAGAATCAGCTCGGCATTATAGGCTTCGCGGAAAAAACGCCGATCCATCCAATGGCTCACGCGCTTGGCAACGCGGCCCACCGTGGCGATCAGTACGATCCCGATAACGATGACGAGCAGTCCCTGCCAGTGCTCGGCGAAACTGCGCCCGAGCCGCAGCGCTAAAAGAACCAAAGCGATTGAAAGCGCAATTCGCAAGAACTGAATTCCCTGTTTCGCAACCGCATAGCGCACTCCGCTGCGCACCACCATGCGAAGGTCCATCGCGCGCTGCACCACGATCACATAAGCCATGGTGATTGGGAAAAAGAGCACCATCAGCAGGCAGACCGTTTCGAGCCAGGACGGCAACCGGAGAAACACCACTAGCATTAGCGGAGCGAGCGCCAAAGTGCATCCCGCGGTCATCAATTGAAGGCGTCGCTTGGCATCCGGCTTCTGTAACATGCCGGTTTTTCTGCCAAGTAGTGCGAAGAAGCCGCCAATATAAATGGAAAACAAGGAAACGATAAAGGGACTGCCTTTGACAAAGAATGCGCTGAGCCAGCCGAGTTCGCGCAGATGAGCACCCGCCATCATCAAGCCACAGACCGTCAAGCCGGAAAATACAATCCAGGGCGCTGCCAATACCCAGTTCAGCCAGCTGATCTTCTGCCACGCGGGAAACGGAACAGGGAAGTACAATCCGAACAATAAGAGCCACAGTGGCCACGTGCTGCCCAGCAGCGCATGATAAAAGAACAGGAGTTCGCGCCACGGGGAAGCGATGAACCAGGACACGTCTCCGGTTATTTGGCCAATGGAAGCGAGCATTGCCAGTGTGATCCAGGCGAGCGGGTCGCGCGGCCGGGCGAAGGCGATGTAAAAACCAACGATCAGGCAACTCAGCGGTAAAAAGACCTGCAGTCCCAGCAAATCGATCCAATTGCTACCGAGCCCGTGTGCCCTCACCGCGACAGTGACTGGATGGCCGCCCCGATTCACAATCAGCGTAAGCATGTCGCCAGGACGAACGTTCGATTGAATCGCGGCCAACTGCTCTGCGCCGTTAAACCTGGTTCCATTTATCGAAAGGACGTCGTCGCCCTTTTGTACTGCGGCCGTTGGATAGCTTGCCGATGCTTTGCTGATGACCGTTGAGAAGGGCTGAGTGTCAAACGGCAGTGCAACGTATTGCGACGGATGCGCTTGTTGATAAATGAGCGATCCGGAAAAGGTGAGCTGCGCGATGAAAGCCCAGGCGAGGAGGAGAGCCAGAACGATCTGCTGCAGAGGTTGTTTTTCAACCATTCGAGCGAAGTCTTTCAGGAAACGTCAACTTGGCCAATGTTGGCCCTCTCAACATTGAATAAAGGGCTTCGCTTCCGGCTATAACTCGCGTAAATCACAAGCCCGATAGCGAGCCAGACCACAAAGCGAATCCACGTTTCAAGCGGTAAGCCGAGCATCAGTCCCAGGCAGGCCGCTACCGAGATTGCAGGCGTAACCGGTGAGAATGGAACTTTAAATGAGCGGGGGCGCCCCGGCTGCTTATGGCGTAAAATCACCACACCCACAGAAACGATGATAAATGCGAATAAGGTCCCGATATTGGAGAGGTCGGCAAAGGTTCCGATGTCCCATATGCCGGCCGGAATCCCTACCGCCAGACCCGCGATCCAAGTGCTGACATGCGGTGTTTGAAAGCGCTTATGGACGCGCGAGAAGAGCGCGGGCAGCAAACGATCGCGGGACATCGCGAACCAGATACGCGCTTGCCCGTATTGATACACCAGAAGAGACGAGAGCATCCCAAGCAGCGCGCCCACGGTAACGGTGAAACGCAAACGCGACATGCCGATCGCTTGCAACGCATTCGCAACAGGCGATGCATTATCCAGCGTCTTCCAATTCACGATTCCAGTGAGTACCAGCGCCACGGCCGTATAAAGGATGCCGCACACAATAAGAGTTCCGATGATGCCAATAGGCATGTTTCGCTGCGGATTGTTGCATTCTTCAGCCGCGGTAGACACTGAGTCGAAGCCGATGAAAGTAAAGAAGACGATCGCGGCGCCGCTCAGCACGCCGCCAAAACCGTTTGGCAAAAATGGATGCAAGTTGGAAGCCTGGATCGCGTGAGCGGCTCCGCAAACAAACAGCAAAACCGCGGCGATTTTAATCACAACCATCACGTTGTTGGCGCCCGCGCTTTCTTTCACTCCGCGCACCAGCAGCCAACTTAACGCCATCACGATGATCAGTGCGGGTAAGTTAAATACACTCCCGGTGAAGCTGCCGTTCACAATCGCTGGCTCAGACAAATACTTCGGTAAGTGATGGCCAAATATGTAATCGCACATCACATTAAAATAGGCGGAGAACCCAACCGCAACCGACATATTCGACACCGCGTATTCCAGAATCAGGTCCCAACCGATGATCCAGGCGAAGATTTCGCCGAGCGTGGTGTACGCGTACGTGTACGCGCTCCCCGCAATCGGTATCATCGACGCCAATTCGGCATAGCAAAGAGCCGCAAAGCCGCAGGTCAGCGCTACTAGAATAAACGACAGGGTCAGCCCCGGCCCCGCGCCCGGTCTGCCGATAATCGAAGCAGCTTTGCTGCCATGCATCAGCAGGTCCAGCAGCGGTGCGTTCAAAATGGAGGGTACGGCCATGCGCTGGCCCGCCGCCGCAGTCCCAGTCACCGTAAAAATTCCGCCGCCGATTACTGCGCCGATCCCAAACGCAATTAAACTCCATGCCCCAAGCGAACGCTTCAGCCGTTTGCCTTCGGTGTGCGATTCGTTCACCAGGTCATCGATGTTCTTGGTCCGCAGCAGCTGGATCATTCGTAAAGGGGCAGTATAGCGATATTTACGTGTGCCGACTTGTAAGCGAACCAGTGCGAGTTTCCTTGACAGGTTGTGTTTCGATCGCGTACCGTTGGGGGTAACAGTACGTTTTGGCCGACGGCGGCATTTTTGAGCGCCGGCGCCGAAAAAGGGGTTTCAATGGTTTTCCTGTCATCGAAGACACTCCGTCGTGCAACGTATTTCGCAGCGAGCATTCTGCTCTTCTGCATGCTTTCTCTTCAGCCGCTCGAAGCTCAGTTCCGCGGCAGCTTCCAAGGCACTGTCACAGATCCCAGTGGCGCGGTCGTGCCAGACGCGAAAGTCACGCTCACCAACACCGATACCAACAACTCGCGCGACACCACGACCAGCGGAGCGGGAACGTACGCGTTTCCCTCGCTTGCGCCAGGCCACTACACTTTCAAAGTCGAGAAGCCCGGATTCAAAACGCAGGTCGTCAACAATGTCACCCTGACATCCGAACAGGCGCAGGGGCAAGACATTCAATTACAACTTGCCGGACAAGCGGCGCAGACGATAACGGTAAGCGCCTCCGAGGAGCCGACCCTCGATACGGAGAACGCAAACGTTGCCGCCACTTTCTCTCACCAGGAAGTGCAGGCGCTCCCCACCTTCGGTCGCGACACCTACCAGGTGGCGGCTCTGGCGCCCGGTGCATTCGGCGACAATGCGCGCAGCGCGAGCGGTACTGGCTCGCAAAATCTTCCCGGCAGCGCAGGGCCGGGCGGCACCAGCGGAACCAACAGCATCTTCGCAACCGAGAATCAGGTGCAGGTTGTCGCGAATGGTACCCGCAACAACTCAAACAACTTCCAGGTGGATGGCACCTCGACGAACAGCCTCGCTTGGGGCGGCGCTGCGGTGATCACGCCCAACAAAGAGTCGGTAAAGGAAGTCACTGTCGAGTCCAACCAGTACAGCGCCGAATATGGCCGTAATAGCGGCGCGCAAGTCTTGCTCGTCTCGCAGAATGGCACGAATCAGTTCCATGGCAGCGCGTTGATGAAGTTCGACCGCCCCGGCCTGAACGCCTTTCAACGCTGGAACGGTCCGGACAATGCGCCCCCGCAGAAGGACACCGATCGTTTCAACCAGTGGGCTGGCAGCTTGGGCGGGCCCATCATCAAGAATCATCTGTTTTTCTTTTTTTCGTACGAGACTTTGCGGAATGCTTCTACCGCGACTGCACAGGGCTGGTATGAAACCCCGCAATTCCTCAAGAGCGCCGCGGCTGCGAATAGCGTAGCTTCCAAGATTCTCAGCTATCCAGGCGAAGGCGCGTCTTACAACGCAATTATTCCAAGGACGTGCGCTGACGCTGGCTTCGCCCCCGGTTCGTGCAACGCCATTTTCCAGAACGGGCAGTATGCGGGCCTGGATATTGGCTCGCCTCTCAAGACACCGTTAGGTACGCAGGACCCTACCTTCGTAAGTTCTAGCGTGCCGGGCGTAGGCGGCGGGCTCGATGGTGTTCCAGATCTGATGTTTGTCCAGACCACGACTCCGAATAACGTCGTCGCGCAACAATATAATGGCCGTGCTGATTACCAGGCGACCGATCGAGACCTGATCACCTTCAGCACCTATTGGGTGCCAAATAACGCCTCCTTTTATAACGGCCCCGCCCGAGCGGCTAACTTCTGGCATAGCGACCGCCTCAACTACTCGGCCGCCGCAGTCTGGAACCACACCTTTACGCCAAGCTGGTTGAACGAAGCTCGCGTGAATGTCACCCGCTGGTATTTCAACGAAGTCGGAACTAATCCGCAGGAACCCTTCGGCTTGCCGCAAGACAATATTGATACCTTAGGTACGGCTAATTTTCAGTTCTTCGGCGCGCCCGGCCCTGGTATCTTTTACCAAACCACTTACAATCCGCGCGACACGGTGAGCACCGTGCGAGGCAATCATTCGATTAAGCTCGGAGTCGATATCTACAAAGAGCAGGATAACGATACGCAGGCAAGTGCCGGGCGTCCGAATTATACGTTCCATAACCTCTGGGATTTCGCAAACGACGCACCCTATCAGGAGAACGGCGCTTTCGACCCGCGTAGCGGGATGCCCACTTCCGCTACCCACTACATCCGGTCAGCCATTTACGCAGGGTTTATTCAGGACGATTGGAAACCTCGCTCCAACTTAACGCTGAACCTCGGTATTCGCTGGGAATATTTCACGCCCGTCAGCGAAAAATATGGCAATCTTAGCAATTTCATCCTCGGCCCGGGTCAGAACGCGCTGACCGACTTGCGTTTGAAAGTCGGCGGGAACCTATACAACGCGAGTAAGAATAATTGGAGCCCGGAATTCGGTTTCGCGTGGCGGCCGGATCCGAACAGCCAAAAGTTCGTAGTCCGCGGCGGCTTCGGCATTGGATACAACCGTATGGAGGAAGCGATTACCTTGAACGGCCGAAGCAACCCCCCGCTGGTAAATACCTTAACATTCGCGCAGCCGCAAATTGTGTACCAGGTTCCGGCGAACGTCAATCAGTTCTATAACTGGCCGGTCAATCCAAATGCCATTCTTGCGTTCAATCCCGCAACTGGCTTGCCTCTTTCGGGCAGCAGTCTCGATCTTGTCGGTATCCAGGAGAACCTCCCAACACCGGTCACTTATCGTTACTCCTTCGAAGGCCAATACGACTTGGGCGGAAATTGGGTCGCCACGCTCGGCTATCAAGGAAGCTTAAGCCGTCATCTAACCCGTCAGCAGAATCTTAACCTCAACTTTTTCCCGTCGGTAAACCCGCAGGTGGCTCACACTTACTTCTATGGGAATGATGCTAACGCCAATTACAACGCGTTACTGACCGAACTCCAACACCGCTTTAGTCATAACATCCAGTTGGATTTTCAATACCGCTGGAGCCACACCATCGATGATGGCTCAAATGATTACTTCCTTGGCGAGTATCCTTACGGCATTCAATACTTGAAAGGAAACGCCGATTTTGACGTGCGCCATAACGTGAAGCTCTATGGCGTCTACACCCCAAAGTTTTTCAAAGGTCACGGCTGGGCGGAAAAGATCCTCGGCGGCTGGCAGCTTAGCGGTATCTTGAACTGGCACACTGGTTATCCCTGGACGCCGATCTACAACAACATTCCGACAGGCAACCTGGTTTACCCGAATAGCGGATACTCTTCTTTACGGCCCGCCGGCTCCACGGGCGGATACGGAACAAGCAGCAGCAACAGCACGTTCCAACAGCCAAACGGCAATTTCCCGAACGGGTCCTTGGCTTATTTTTCTATCCCCAGTTTTCCCGTGAACGCGAGCGGCGTGCCCACTGGAACGCCCCCGCCGCCCGGCGTGGGCCGCAACTCGTTACGAGGGCCCATGTACTTCGATACCGATATGACTTTGCAAAAGTCTTTCATGTTGCCCAAGCTTCCCATTTTTGGCGAGAATGCCCGCTTCGAGTTTCGAGGCGACCTCTACAACATCTTCAACAAACTGAACCTCACTCCGCTCGGAGGTGCAAGCACGGTAATCAGCAACGGTACCAGTTCCAATCCTTCGTTCGGCCAAGCTCAATCCGCGCTGGCCGGGCGAGTTGTCGAACTGCAAATGCGCTTCAGTTTTTAATAACCGGCGCGGCGGCGCTGCTGATCTCAATAAAGCTATTGATCTCGTCCGCAACATCGCCGCCGCCATTCGTTCGCTGCATCAAAATGATCCCCACGAGCTCCTTCTTGGGATCCACGAATTCGTAGGTGCGATAAGCGCCGCCTTTGCAGAACGTCCCAAGCGAGCTGTAGCGAAACATTCCCTCCACGTCGCGCACCACTTCATATCCGTAGCCATGCCCCACTCCGGGCGACCATCCGGCCTTCATGTCCCCGGTATGTGAAATGGTCATCAGGTGAACTGCTGCCGGGGACAAAATCCGATGTCCGTCAAGCGATCCTCCTTCCCGCATCATCTCGTTAAAGCGCAACAGATCGGCCGCTGAACTGATCAAACCACCGGCGGGGGATGGGATGCCGCTTTGAGGCTCCTCGCCTTGCAATTCAAGCTTGCCGTTCTGGTAAGTGTAGAGCGACGCCAGCCGGCTCCGCTTAGCGGCGGGTAGAAAGAAGCAGGTATCATTCATTTCGAGTGGCTCAAAGATTCTCTTCCGCAGAAACTCATTGAACGGCTGCTTCGCAACAACTTCGATAATTCGCCCCAGCAGGTCTATCCCGAGATTGCTGTAGTTCCACTCCGTGCCCGGCTCAAACAGTAGTTCCGTTCTCGCGCCCCGCGCCGCCAATTCGGCGAGCGTCTTTGGCTCCGCTCCCTTATTAGAATCTAGTGAACTCGGCAGGCCCGACGTGTGGGTCATCAGATCTTCTATATTGATCGCCCGCATCGGCAGCCGGGAGTCGCAGCTAAATCCTTCCAAAGTTCCGCAGGCATTCATGCGCAGTCCTTTATATTCGGGCAGATATTTCTCAACTGGATCACGCACCGAGAGCCGGCCTTCATCCGCCAGAATCATAATTCCCGCGCAGGTCACCGGTTTCGTCAACGAAGCGATACGGAACAAAGTGTCAGCCCGCATTGGAGTTTTACTCTCGAGGCTTTGATAACCCACCGCTTCAACACTTGCCACGCGTCCTTTGCGCGCAACCACCGTCACCACGCCCGCCGTCTTGCCTTGAGTGACAAATTCCTGCATGCGGCGTGGAATATTGGCCAGCGTCTCCGCTCTGAGACCCGCGGCCTGCGCGTCTGGAGAATTAAGCGAAAGGCCGGAGTCTGCCCCTAACAATGTTGCGCCGCTCAATAGCAGACAAAGGAAAAGTTTCATCGCTACGATTTCTCAAGCAACTGCCGCTTCAGAAAAACCAATTCCCCGAGATGGTACGAGTTGTGGTTCGCAAGTACCACGGCTTCGCGTAGGAGAGTCTGTCCATCGCCATGTGCTAACGGCGCGAAGAGATCTCCTTTCTCAAGTAAGGCCCCGAACTCCCGCCGGTCGTGGAGAAATGCGTTTACACTTTCCTCCCACGCTGTTTCGCTCGGAGGCGCGGCCGATTCAGGCCAATAGCCCTTCGGAAATTCCGGCGAAACATGTTTCGAGTCGCGCGAAAATTCCAGAATGTCCCACTGCGCGATTCGCATGTGCTCAACAAGTTCCCAGGCGCTATGCGGCGCACCCGGCAGTTTCATACTGCGAACTTCCGGTGGAAACTCCGTTTACCGCCTTTTCAAAGCTAATGTGGGATTCCGTACCGCTCAATGCGATCGTCAATTGTTTGCGTAATGCGCTCAGGTTTCCTTGATCCATATCTCTTCTATTCTTGCGGAACCGGTTTCGCGGCAGGCAGGTTAAGCGGAGTGGGCTCGACTCTCGGCGGGTTCGGCGCTTCGACAGTCGAAGCCGATTGCGGCACAACCGTGCCGTTAGGGTTCCAGCGCGCCGGCCTGGCAAGCAGATCCTTTCGATCTGGTAACTGCGAAGGATCCCAGCCGCCACCGAGCGCCATAACCAGCGAAACACTCGCCGCCATTTCGCGCAATTGCGTTTGTACCTGTGTTTCTCGGTTGCTCAGCACGGCCGTTTCTGCGGTGATTACGTTCAGATAACTGTCCACGCCTGTCTTGTACCGGACCATTGCCAGATCCAGATAATGCGCTGACGAGGCAATCGCAGTTTGCTGCTGCGAAACCTCCTGATCTAAAATCCGCAAATTCGCGAGATTATCCTCCACAGCCTGAAACGCGTTGAGCACCGTCTGGCGATAATTTGCTATCGCCGCGTCATATAGCGCCTGCGCTTGTTCCACTTGCGCCCGTCTGGCGCCTGCATCATAGATCGTCTGCGAAACCGAGGGCCCAAGAGACCAGAAGCGGCTCGGCCAGGTAAACCATTGCGTAAAACTCGACGTCTCCAATCCGCCCGAGGCGGTCAGAGTGACATTTGGATAGTAAGCAGCGCGTGCCACCCCGATTTGGGCGTTTGCCGCGGCGACTTGCCGTTCGTATGCCGCGATATCAGGACGCCGTTCGAGCAGCACGGAAGGGAGGGCAACCGGCACTTGCGGCGGATTTGGATTGAACCTGCCGGGCGCAAGCCCGAAGTTCCCCGCCGCTCTTCCGATGAGTGTCGCAATCGCGTGCTCATATTGCGCGCGGGCCGTGCCCAGGTCCGTTAACTGCGCAGTGGCTGTATCGAGCTGCGTTTGCGCCTGGGTAACATCCTGTTCCGAATCAATCCCCGTTCGGTACAGCGTCGTTGTGAGGTTCAGCGAACTGCGATAGTTGTTGAGAGTATCCTCTAAGATCGCCCGCTGCGCATCGATCGCTCGTACTTCGAAATAATCTTGCGCCAGTTCCGCCTCGAAACTCAGCTTCGCGGTAGCCACGTCCGCTGCGCTCGCCTGCGCTGAATATGTGTTCGCGGCAATTGTATTGCGAATCCGATGCCAGAAGTCGACTGTGTAGGAAACGTCGACAGGAAAGCTGAAGTCGTTGTAAATCCCGGACGAGGTTGAGCCCGTACCCGAGCCCACAATGGTGCGGCCTCGAATTGTCGAAGAAACGCGCGAATTCGTGTAGGTAGGAGAAGCGCCCACAGTAGGGAATAGCGAGGACCGTGCCGAAACCACTAGCGACCTCGCTTCACGAAAATTGGCCTCCGAAGCAGCCAGACTCTGGTTACCTGTGCTTACTTGTTCTTCGAGCGCGCTCAATACAGGATCCGCGTATATCTCCCACCACTTTGCACGCAGCTTGTCGTCGCCTGGTTGTGCGAGTTTCCAGCCAGCGCCTTCTTTGAATTGTTGCGGCACAGCTTCTTTGTAGGCAACCGGCGCCGGCATCGACGGCTTTCTATACTTCGGCGCCGGATTGCACGCCGAAAGCACTAAGCACAGAACCGCCACCGTAAGGGCGCCGCTACTGATTCCCCGCATCCTCAACTCCTTCGTGGATCCAATGCCGCAAATAGATTGGACAATTCACAAGCTCAACATTTCGCCCCGCCTGCTTCGAAAAATACTGCACAGTCTTGCGGTCCACCAAAGTTACTTCGCTCAGATCGATATAAACTTTCTGCTGAGACACTCTCGCCTCCGAAATAAATTCCTCCAGGTCGTCCAGCGCCTCCTCGCTAAAGTTGCCGTTCAGCAAGAGAGTTACTGCGCGCTGGGCGGGGTGAGTCTCCGGAACAATCTTGTATTGCGTCATCCCACCGCCTCCGCCGGAGCCTCGGGCGCGTGTCCTTGGCGCACGCCGCGCAGCCACAAGCTGAGCCGGTCCATATATAGGTAAATGACTGGAGTCGTGTACAACGTCAACGCCTGGCTGACAATCAATCCCCCGACAATCGTGATACCCAGCGGCCGGCGCAGCTCCGACCCGGTGCCCGTCCCGAGCGCCAGCGGAAGGCCGCCAAGCAGCGCCGCCATGGTCGTCATCATGATCGGACGGAAGCGCAGCAGAGATGCCTGGAAAATTGCTTCTTTAGGCGTCGTTCTGTCGCGCCGTTCCACTTCGAGCGCGAAATCGATCATCATAATGGCGTTCTTTTTCACGATGCCGATCAGCAGAATGATGCCGATTAAGGCAATCACGCTGAGCTCGGTTCGTGTAATGAGTAAAGCCAGAAGCGCTCCCACGCCCGCTGATGGAAGCGTGGACAGAATCGTAATCGGATGGATCAGACTTTCATATAGAATGCCGAGTACGATGTAGACGGCCACCAGCGCGGCTGCGATCAGCAGCGGCTCATTTGATAACGACGACTGAAATGCTTGCGCCGTGCCACTGAAACTTGTATTTATGGTGGTCGGCATCCCGGCCCTCTCTTCCATCAGATTGATCGCGTCGACGGCCTGCCCTAATGCAATGCCGGCCGGCAGGTTGAACGAGATCGTTACCGACGGAAAAACGCCCGAGTGATTTACCGTGAGCGCAGCTGTCGAGGCTTGATGGTGCGTAAAGGCTGCGAGTGGAACTGGTGCTCCCGTCGTGGATGGCGCATAAACTTCTCTCAATCCCGTCGGACTTTGCCAGAAGATCGGATCGACCTCCATTACGATGAAATACTGATTAATCGCGGTGTACGTCTTGGCAATTTCGCGCTCGCCGAATGCATCGTAGAGGATGTTGTCAAGCGTTTGCGGCGTGATCCCGAGCCGGAAAGCCGTCTGCCGGTCGATCACCAGGTTGGCCTCAAGCCCGCTATCCTGCTGATCGCTATTTACGTCCGTCAGTTCCGGCATTTTCTTCATAAGTTGCAAAAGTTTCGGAGACCACTGCGTCAGCTCCGCCAGGTTGTCGCTTTGCAATGTGTATTGATACTGCGCTGGTGTCTGCCGTCCCCCCACGCGCACGTCCTGCGATGCTTGCAAAAACAGCGTCACCCCTGGAACGGCATTTAGCTTCGGGCGCAGTCTGGCAATAATCTGATCGGCCGATACCTTGCGCTCTTCCAAGGGCTTTAGCGTGATGAAACAGCGCCCGGTATTCGTAGTTGTGCCTCCGCCCCCTCCACTGAACGCTTCCACCGTCGCCACCGCGGGATCATTCTGTACAACTTTGGCCAGA
Organism: Terriglobia bacterium; assembly: GCA_963767485.1. GTDB lineage: Bacteria > Acidobacteriota > Terriglobia > Bryobacterales > Bryobacteraceae > Bog-105. The sequence continues at coordinate 51,432 of CAVYDZ010000013.1, forward strand.
CGCGTGATCTTGCCCTGCATCGACTGAAATGATATGGATTGATCGCCCAAAAAATTGCCGTTCATCCGTCCGGTGTCCTGCTGCGGGAAAAATCCCTTGGGAACGATCACATAAAGATAGACATTCAGGCAAAGCGTGCCAATCGCGATCAGCAATACAATCGCCGAATGCCGCAGAACCCACGTCAGACTTATTTCGTAAACCTTCAGAATGAACGTGAAGAACTTCTCGCTCACCTGAAAAAACTTCCCGTGTCCTTTTCCATCGCTTAGCAATCGCGAGCACATGGTAGGCGTCGTCGTGAGCGAAACCACCATGGATACCAGAATGGTCAAAGACAGCGTCACCGCGAATTCCCGGAACAAGCGGCCTACAATTCCGCCCATCAGCAAAATTGGAATGAAGACAGCGACCAGCGAAACGCTTATCGAAAAAACAGTGGAACTGATTTCGGCAGCGCCCTTCAACGCGGCCTGCGCGGCATTCATTCCGCGTTCCCGGTATCGCGTGATGTTTTCCAGAACTACGATGGCGTCATCCACCACGAACCCGGTCGAGATGGTTAGCGCCATCAGCGAAAGGTTGTCCACACTGTAACCGAGCACGTACATGATGCCGCACGTGCCGATCAGCGACACAGGCACTGCGACCGCCGGAATCAATGTGGCTCTCACGTCCCGCAGAAACAGAAAGACCACCAGCACCACCAACCCGACCGAGATCATCAAGGTGCGTTCCACATCTCGCACGGAAGCACGGATGGTAACCGTCTGGTCGAGAGTCACGGTCAATTCGATCGATTTATCAATCGCTGCATGCAGTGCCGGAAGCGCTGCTTTGATGCCGTCGACCGTGTCGATGATATTTGCGCCTGGCTGCCGGAAAATGATCAGCAATGCCCCGCGCTTCCCGTTTGCTAAGCCGAGCGAGCGTACCGTCTGCACCGAGTCCGTGACGGTTGCAACATCGGTAAGTTTGAGTGTGCCGCCATTGCGGTAAGCGAGCAGAAGAGGGCGGTAATCGGCAGCTTGCATAAGCTGATCGTTCGCGCCAATAAGCCAGGTATGAGTGGCGTCAGAAAAGCTGCCTTTGGCTAAATTTGCGGTCTGCGCACTGATAATGCCACGCACGTTCTCCAGGCTCAAGCCGGCATGATTGAGCTTGGTGGGATTTACATCGATTCGCACTGCGGGAGCCGAACTTCCGCCTACGACCACCTGCCCCACTCCCCGGATTTGCGAAATGCGCTGCAACAGAACCGAGGATGCTGCATCGTAGAGTGCTGGCGGCGGCAGCTTGTCGGACGTTAGCGCAACAATCATGATCGGCGCGTCGGCCGGATTCACCTTCCGGTATGTCGGATTGCCGGGTAGATCCGCGGGTAAATAACTGCGCGCCGCGTTTATCGCCGCTTCCACATCGCGCGCCGCCGCGTCGATGTTTCGGTTCAAATCGAATTGCAACGTGATCCTGGTCTGGCCGAGCGAACTCGCCGACGTCATTTCTGTTACCGCCGAAATCCGCCCAAACTGCCGTTCGAGCGGGGTCGCTACCGACGATGCCATGATTTCCGGACTCGCCCCGGGCAGGGAAGCCGATACCGAAACCGTAGGAAAGTCCACCTGCGGCAGGGGCGAAACCGGCAATAGGCGAAATGCCACGGCGCCCGCTAAAGCAATCGCAACCGTTAGCAGCGCCGTCGCTACCGGCCTCCGGATAAACACTCCCGAAATATTCACGACTGGCTCTCCGATGGGCTGGGCGCGGTGTGTGGTTCGGACTCGCCGCGGCCGTGGCGTCTTCTGAATCTCACCAGCCTGCTCGCGATGTCGTCAAAGAAAAGATAAATAACCGGTGTCGTGTAAAGTGTCAGGAGCTGGCTCAGCAGCAGGCCGCCAATAATCGTAATGCCCAGCGGCCGCCGTAATTCCGAACCGACTCCCGTTCCGAATGCCAGCGGTACCGCTCCCAGTAGCGCTGCCATGGTCGTCATCATGATCGGCCGGAACCGCAGCAGCGAAGCCTGATAAATCGAATCATACGGCGACTTGCCTTCATGTCGCTCAGCCTCCAGCGCAAAATCGATCATCATGATGGCGTTCTTCTTTACGATGCCAATCAGCAGAACAATCCCGATAATGGCGACTACCGTTAATTGCTCCCGGCAGATCATCAATGCAAGCAAAGCGCCTACACCCGCGGAAGGCAGCGTCGATAAAATCGTGATCGGATGGATATAGCTTTCATATAGAACTCCCAGCACGATGTAAACCGTCACTAACGCCGCCAGAATCAAAAGCGGCTCATTCGTCAGCGAAGCAACAAACGCTTCGGCCGTACCTTGAAACGAAGTCTGCATCGCCAAAGGAGCCGGCAGATCCTTTTCTACTTTGCGGATGGCGTCCACCGCCTCTCCAAGCGATCCGTTGGGCGCTAGATTGAACGAAACTGTGGTCGCCGGAAATTGTCCGATATGACTAATCAAAATCGGCATCGATCCATTCGAAAATTGCGTGATCGCGCTCAGCGGAATTGGCGTGCTGTTCGTCGACTTTATATAAACGTCGTGCAAGTTCTGCGGATGAACGCTGAACTGCGGCTGCACTTCCAAAATCACGTGATATTGGTTGAGCTGCGTAAACAACGTGGAGACTTGGCGCTGCCCGAACGCGTCGTAGAGCGTGGCGTCAATGGCCTGTGCCGTGATCCCCACGCGCATCGCTGTTTGCCGGTCGATATTTACCGCCGCTTCCAGCCCGTGCGTTTGCAAGTCGCTCGCCACATCAGCTAAAACTGGCAGTTGTTTCAACCGCTGCACAAAACGCGCCGCATAGCTCGATAACTCGTCGAGATTTGGATCCTCTATGCTGTATTGGTACTCGGTACGGCTCACGATGTCTTCTACCGTAAGATCCTGAATCGGCTGCATGTAAAGCGCAATCCCGTCGATCTTGCCTAACTCCGGCTGCAACCGCCGGATCACATCCGACGCGCTGATCTGTCTCTGGGCCAGCGGCTTTAAATTGATCTGAATGCGCCCGGCGTTGAGCGTCGTGTTCGTCCCGTCCACGCCGATAAACGACGACAAACTCTCGACCGCCGGGTCTTGCAGAATCGTCGCCGCCAGGCGCTGCTGCAATCTGGACATCTCTGCGAAAGACACGCTCTGGTCCGCTTCCGACACCCCCTGAATCTCTCCGGTATCCTGCACCGGGAAAAAGCCCTTCGGAATCGCTATATACAAAAAGATTGTGATAATCAGAGTCGCCAGCGCAATTAACAATGTGGTCGTGCGATATCGCAGCACGACAGTCAGCGTTCTGCCATAGAACGCTATGGTACGTTCAAAAACTGCTTCCGAAGCTTTGTAGAATCGCCCTTCCTGCGCATCTTTCTTGTGCCTCAGCAGCTTTGCGCAAAGCATAGGCGTCAACGTCAGTGAGACAAACGCGGAAATAATAATCGTCACTGCCAGCGTGATAGCGAATTCGCGGAATAGCCGCCCTGTGATATCGCCCATGAATAACAGCGGAATCAGCACCGCAATCAGTGACACAGTCAGCGACAAAATGGTGAACCCGATCTGTTCCGCGCCCTTCAACGCCGCCTCCAGCGGCCGCTCCCCCTGCTCTACGTACCGCATGATGTTCTCAATCATCACGATTGCGTCGTCAACCACAAAGCCCGTCGAAATGGTCAATGCCATAAGCGTCAGATTGTTGAGGCTGTAGCCGAGCAGGTACATCACCGCGAACGTTCCAACCAGCGACAGCGGTACCGCGACACTCGGAATGAACGTCGCCGCCAGGTTCCGCAGGAAAACGAAGATCACCGCAACCACCAGAGCAATGCAAACCAGCAGCTCAAACTCAACGTCCGCTACCGACGCCCGAACCGTGATCGTCCGGTCGGTCAGCGTGGCAATCGCAATCGACGTGGGAATGGTCGCGCGCAGTTTCGGCAGAAGCGCGCTCACCCGGTCCACCACCTGAATGATGTTCGCTCCTGGTTGCCGTTGAATATTCACGATCACCGCGGGAACCTGGTTCATCCAGGCCGCCTGATTCACGTTCTCCACGCCATCGAAAACTCTTGCCACGTCCTTCAACATCACGGGCGCGCCGTTCTTGTACGCCACAATGACCTGGTTGTATTCACCGGCGGAAATCAGTTGATCGTTGGCATTGATTTGATAGCTCTGATGCGGGCCGTCGAAGTTGCCTTTCGCCTGGTCCACGCTGGTCGCCGTCAGAGCCGCGTGTACGTCCTCCAGGTTGATGCCCACCGACGCCAGTTGCGTCGGGTTCACTTGAATGCGGACCGCCTTCTTCTGGCCGCCGCTGATCGTAACCGCGCCCACGCCGCTCAACTGGGAGATCTTCTGCGCCAGCCGTGTATCCGCGTAATCCTGCACATCCTGCAGCGGCATCGATTTTGAAGTCAACGCCAGCGTCATGATCGGTGCATCCGCCGGATTCGTTTTGCTGTAGACCGGCGGCATCGGCAAGTCCGCCGGCAGGTATGTTTGCGCCGCGTTAATTGCCGCTTGTACTTCCTGCTCAGCCACGTCGATGTTCAAACTGAGCGCGAACTGCAGGGTGATCACCGACGCCCCATTCGAACTGGTCGATAGCATCTGGTTGAGCCCGGGCACTTCGCCTAATTGCCGTTCAAGTGGCGCGGTAATCGCCGACGCACTCACCGATGGGCTCGCACCGGGATAAAACGTCACCACCTGCATCGTCGGATAATCCACTTCCGGCAGCGCGGAAACGGGCAACTGTTTATAAGCCACCACGCCGATCAGCAGAATCGCCGCCATCAGCAGCGAAGTCGCAATCGGCCTGAGAATAAACGGGCGCGACGGGTTCACTTAACCTGGCCCTTCCCGGTCCTCCGCGGAGTTGCTTGGGTCGGTGGACTCGCCGCTGCCGGAGCCGCTGTCTGGCCCGGCTTGCGAACCACTACTTTCGCTCCGTCCTGCAGCTTGTCAAAGCCGTCCGTCACCACCACATCGCCCGGCTTCACGCCCGTTACTGCCGACTGGTTTCCGTCATTGGAGGCCACCATCACATTCGCTGATTTCACCGTGCGCCCCTCATTCACCACGTACACAAACGCCACCGTATTATTCCGCTGGATCGCCGCATTCGGAACAATATTCACGCCCATCAGCGTTTTCACCAGCAGCTTCACGTTGACGAACTCATTCGGGAAGAGCTTGTAATCGCGATTCTGAAAACTCGCCCGCGCCTTCACCGTCGCCGTAGTCGTATCCACCAGGTTGTCCACCGTCAAAAGCGTTCCTTGCGATAGTTCTGTTTCGTTATCGGCGCTCAGCGCGTCCACCCGCAGCTTGTGCCCCTTCTGCATCTCTGTCACCACGTCGGAGATGTAGCCTTCGGCCATAGTGAAAATCACCGTAATCGGCTGAAGCTGCGTAATAGTCAATAAGCCCGTCGTGCCGTTCGCCTGCACGATGTTGCCCGGATCAACCGAACGCAGCCCCACCCGACCGTCGATCGGCGCGCGTATTTGTGTGTAATCCGCGTTCACTTTGGCCGCATCCAGGTTGCCTTGATCCAGCTTCACCGTCCCTTCGTCCTGATTCACCGCCGCGTTTTGAGTCGCGAGTGTCTGCTCTGGAACTGCGTGCTGCGAAAATGCCGTCGTATAACGATTCAGATCGATGCGCGCGTTCGCAAGCGTAGCCTCATCGCGCTCCAACTGTCCTTCCGCCTGCAACACGGTTGCCTGATACGGCCGCGGATCGATCACCGCGAGCAAGTCGCCTTTGTGCACCGTCTGCCCTTCGCGGTAGCGCACTTCCGTCAATTGCCCCGCTACGCGGCTCGTTACCGTCACTGTGTAAACCGAAGTCACGGTGCCGAGCGCATTGATGTACTCGCCCATGTTGCCCTTTTGAACGACCGCCGTAGCAACCGGAATCGCTCCCCCTCCGCCGCGTCTGCCGCTCGCGCCCGCCGCGGTGCTCTGCCCGGAACTGCTATGGCGCTGTGAAAGCAGAATGCCGCCCCCGAGTACTATCGCAATCACAATCAACCAGGCGAACCACCGCGACTTCTTTTTCACCGGTGGATCCGCCGGCCTTTTCTCCCCCGCAGCATTCGCCATCGCTTCCGAATCGTTCATCAAATTCAAAGCCTGAACTGTTTCGCAGCTATCTGCGACTGCCAAAAGAGCTACCGGCCGGTATGCCATTCGGCATACGCCAACATTCGCTTTCCTTCGTTACACTGGAACCTGGCTGACCTTGTTTCTTCGCCCGTTATTCGCGCTGGGCCTCGTCTTTACCGCGCTCCCCGCTCTCGCGCTCGATCCGGCCAAATCGATAACGCAATACGCGCATCGCATCTGGAGCCAGGAAGAGGGGCTGTTTCAACCAACTATCTACTCACTCCTCCAAACGCGCGATGGCTTGATCTGGCTCGGCACTGAAGATAGCCTGATTCGCTTCGATGGAATTCACTTCCGCGAATTCAACGAAGGCCGGTCCGTCTTGCACGGCAGTCTGATTCGCTCGCTCGCCGAAGACAACCAAGGCAATTTATGGGTCGGCTCTCTGGGCGCCGGTGTCGTCCGCATCTCACCCCGCGGCCAAGCCACCCAGTTCTCGATGGCGCAAGGCCTCCCCAGCAATTCCGTGTTCAAAGTGCTCGCTGCTGCGGATGGATCCATTTGGGCCTGCACCAACGCGGGTCTCGTACATATCCGCGGAAACAGAATCCAGGTGTTGACCACGGCCGAAGGTCTGCCCTCCAACCGTCTTCGCACCGCTTGCCTCGCCGCCGATGGCTCTCTCTGGATCGCTGGCCTCGACTTTGGATTGAGTCATCAGTCGGGCTCCCGTTTCGTCGGCGTTCCCTTCCAGCGCACGCGTATCACAGCCCTCGAATGTTCTCCCAACGGAACTGTTTGGATTGGCACCGTCTCCGGACTCACCAGCATTCCCGCCCGCTCCGCAAACGCCTACACGGCCGCGAATCGGCTCCCCGACAGTGAAATCTCTGCCCTGAGCCAAGGGCCGGATGGCACGCTCTGGATCGGATCCGGCAACGGCATTACTCGTTTACGAAATGGGGAAGTGAGTGTCTATCGCCCCCGCGATGGTCTCTCTCATAGCCAGGTTCTCGCGCTCCTCATCGATCGGGAAGGCGACCTCTGGGCCGGTACAAAAAACGGTCTCGATCAATTCGCCAACGGTAAAGTGACGCCCTTTACTACCAGTGAAGGGCTCTTGAGCAACGATGCCGGCCCCGTCGTGGAAGACAACGGCGGTCATCTTTGGATCGGGTCCAAAGACAAAGGCTTGAGCTTCTTCGATGGCCGCCGCTTTCATTCGCTCACCACTCGCCAGGGCTTGCTCAGCGATTCTATCTTGAGCCTCGCAGTCAATTCTGCCGGGAGCCTCTGGGTGGGAACCAGTCGCGGTCTCAATCTCGTGCGCGACGGAAAAATTGCGGGCTCGTATCTGAAAGGAAGCCCCGTGCGCAGTCTCTTTGCCGATGCTCAGGATACGCTCTGGATCGGAACGGATCGCGGCCTGAACCGCCTCTTCCACGGCCGTCTCAGCCAAATCTTGTCAGTGCAGTCTTCCGTCCTCGCTATGAGCGGCGATGCCCGGGTCCCGTTATTCGCCAGCTTAAGCGATTCGGCGCTCTACGTCTTCAAACAGAACCGTTTCTCTTTGCGCCCGCTTACCATCACCCATGCTGTCGATTGCTTCCTGCTCGATCCTGCCAGCCACTCCATCTGGATGGGTACGCTTGGCTCTGGTTTGCTGCGCTGGAAAAACGGAGCCATCACTCACGTCTACGTTAAGGACGGCCTCTATGATGACCGCATCTACAGCATTCTGTGCGACCGCAATTCGAACTTCTGGCTCGCCTCTAGCAAAGGTGTTTTCCGCCTGAGTCAAAAAGAGCTCACGGACTTCGCCGATGGCAAACGCAGATCCATTACGAGCCTCCCGTTCTCCACCGGCCAACTACGGTTCGAATGCCAGGGCGGCGTCCAACCCGCCGCTTGCCGCACCAAAGACGGGCGCCTCTGGTTCTCCACCACCACCGGTGTCGTTGTAATTGACCCCAATCATCTGCAAAGCAATCAGTCGCCGCCCCCCGTCAAAATCTTTTCAATCCTGGTCGATGGCGAGCGCTCAGAACCCGCCGGGCAATTGCGTATCCAGCCCGGCCAGGCGAAAAACATCGAGCTTCGCTACGCCGGGTTGAGCTTCGTATCGCCCGAGAAAGTCACTTTCCGTTATCGTCTGGAAGGCTACGATCGCGTTTGGATCGATGCAGGCACGCGGCGCGAGGCGTTCTACACCAACCTTCCTCCCGGTCCCTTTGTCTTCCGTGTCGAAGCGCGTAATGCGGATGGCGTCTGGAGCGCTCAACCCGCCTCGCTAGCTTTCATTGTTGAGCCGCTTCTCTATCAACGGCGCTGGTTCTTTCCTGTGCTCGCCCTCCTTGCGGGCCTTCTCGTGCTTGCCGGCTTGCGTCTGCGCATACGCCGGCTGAAGCAGCGTTTTTCCCTCGTCCTCGCCGAGCGCAATCGCATCGCGCGCGAACTGCACGATACCCTGTTGCAGGGTCTCTCCGGTATAACAATGCAAATGCAGGCGCTCTGGACGAAGCTTCCGCCCTCCTCCGAGCGCGACCAGTTAAACGGCATCATCTGCGATGCCGGCCGCTGTTCCAAAGAGGCGCGCCAATCTCTCTGGGGTTTGCGCGCGCCCGCGCCCGCCGCTCTGTCCTTCTCTCAAAAGTTGATCGAGCTCGCTCGCCAATCTGTTGCCGGACGCCGCATCTCGCTTTCGGAACAGGTCGACCCCATCAATTTGTCCGCTACTCCCGACACCGAATATCAACTGCTGCGCATCGCTCGCGAAGCCATCTCTAACGCCCTGCAGCATGCCGGAGCGCTTCACTTGGCTATAAAACTAGATCAAATCGAAAAAACCCTGCGTCTCACAATCGAAGACGACGGCTTTGGCTTCAACCATGTCGACCAACCTCCCCGTGGACACTTCGGCCTCCAGGGCATGCGCGAACGCGCCGCCGAAATTGGCGCCGAACTCTCCATCGCCAGCGCGCCGGGGCGGGGAACTCGCGTCACCGTCTCCCTCCCACTCTCCGTCTCCCCCGAACCCCAAAGCCCAACGGGGACACACCGGGCAAGCACGGAACGCCTCGCGCCGGTCAAATCGGTAGGCGTGTCCCCCATCCGAAACGCCCGCCTTCTTAAAAGGAGCTAATCCCCCCTTGCTATCTTCCACCAAAATTCGCATTCTCTCAGTCGACGATCATGAGCTCGTGCGCAAAGGACTCGCCGCCATTCTCTCGACCGAACCCGATCTCGAACTTGTCGCCGAGGCCTCTAACGGCACGGAAGCCATCCGCCTCTTCCGCCGCCATCTTCCCGACGTAACACTGATGGATTTGCGGCTGCCCGGCCAAAGCGGCATCGATGTTACTCGCGCCATTCGGCAGGAACAGCCGGAAGCGAAGATCATCGCCCTCACCTCCTACGACGGAGATCAGGACATTTATCGCGCCCTGGAAGCCGGCGTCCGCGGCTACCTACTGAAAGAAATGGTGCACACCGAAGTCGTCCGCGCCATTCGCGTCGTCTTCGCCGGCAAGCGCTTCATCCCAAGTGGAGTCTCCGACCAGCTGCAGGGCTTCTTCCCCGAAGTCGCCCTTACGCGCCGCGAAATCGAAGTCATCTCGCTCGTCGCCCGCGGCTTTGCCAACAAAGAAATTAGTGACGTGCTCGGCGCCGCTCCCGGCACAATCAAAATGCACGTGCAAAGCATCCTCGGCAAGCTCAATGCAAAAGACCGCACACATGCCGTCACCATTGCGCTGCGCCGTGGCATTATTCACTTGCACTCGCCGGAGCTGGCCGCGGCTCCTCTCAGTGAGTAGCCCGCCTCGTTCCGGTCGGGACATCATTCTCGACTGGCTCAAAAAATCAATCGCCGCGCTCGTGCTGCTCGCGGCCCTTGCCTATCTCGTGGATTACGCCGTTCTGCGCATTCGCGTTGCGGCGAACTGGAATGCTTTCGCCACCGTTACCGTACACCCGGTATTAGCCGTTCCGCAGAAAAATCGCAGTACCCAGTTCATCGTCGAAGACCCGGTCGACCAGACCTGCGTCCATTCTCTCTTCCCGCATATGAGCGATCCGCCGTGCTGGTATCTCACCCGTCATCGCGAACAGCAAATCAATATGTGATCCCGATTCAATAGGTAAGCAATGGATAATGGGTCCGTGCGAAGTTCCTGCGCCGCCCTTCTGCTTTTCGCGGCGCTCCTCCGCGCGCAATCGCCGTCCGACGCCCAGGAACTCCAGTCCCGCGGCGATTGGAAGGGCGCCGAAGCCGTTTGGCAGCAACTCATCAAGCACGATCCCGGCGACTACCGCCTTTGGGCCAGTCTCGGCATCGCGCTTTCTCACCAGGACCGCTTTCCCGATGCGCTCGCCGCTTATCGCAAAGCGCTCGCCCTTCATCCGCACGATCCGCCCACCGAGCTCAACCTCGGCATCGCGTATTTCAAAATGGGCCGCTTATCCGAAGCCATCCCGCCCTTGCGCGCCGCCGCTCGCACCCTCGGCAATACCCCGCAGCTAAACGTCCTGCTCGGCATGTCGCTCTACGGCACCCGGCAGAATCGCGCCGCCATCCCCTACCTTGAGCAAGCCTGTTCCGCCCAGCCTTCCAACACCGAGTTACAAAGCACGCTCGCAAAGAACTATCTCTATGCGGGCGAGTACGGCCGTGCCATGGACGAGTTCAAAAAGGTGCTCGTCGAAAGCCCCGATTCGCCCCAGGTACATCTGCTTCTCGGCGAAGCTTACGATGCTGCCGGTCGGGAACAACTGGCAATTGAAGAGTTCCGCGCCGCAACCAAGGCGAATTACCTCCCGAATGCCTACTTTGGCCTGGGCTATCTATTATGGAAGGCGCATTCTTACGACGAAGCCGCTGCGCAGTTTGAAAAGGAACTCGCCCACGATCCGCAAAATTCGCAAGCCCTCGCCTATCTGGCCGATATCCTGCTGAAGCGCGGGGACACCCGTCGCGCCGAATCCCTTCTCCGCCAATCCGTCAGCCTTCGGCCAGACAATCACCTGGCTTTTCTAGATCTCGGAATCATTGAAACCGGAAATAAGCAATATACGGCGGCCGAGCAGCATCTGAAACGCGCGGTAACTCTCGATCCCAAACAAGCCGACGCCCATTACCGCTTAGCTCGTCTTTATCGCCTCACCGGGAACACAGCGCAAGCCGCGCGCGAATTTGCCGCGGTAAAGCAGCTCGAGCAGCACCAGGCCGATCAGACCCTTCTGCAGGTCAGCGGCAGCATGCAACACTGATTCCCCCGGGCCGCAGAATGCTACTTGCTAAGCTCCTCGCCGCCTTCATCGATTACCTCAATCGCCGAGACGCTCGCATAATTTTTCGTCGGAACGAAAGAAAGCAGCAGCGTCCCCTGCGCGCTCGCCGGTAGCCCGCGGAATGTCTTCGCAATTTGCCGGTTCGCGCCTGCTTCTTTGAACATGTCGAAGTCTTTTAGCAGCGTTGTCCCGTTACAGTAGACATCGAAAACACGATCCCCTGCGCCGCCGCCGCCCGGCTGATCCGGTCCCCAAAACGACTCTGCGAAATGCAGCATCACATCGTACCGCCCTTGTGCCACTGGAATCGCATACGAAAAACGGCCGTATCGTTCCCGCTCATACACCTGCGGATCGGCAGACCCCGCAATTACGCCATATCGCGAACTGATTCGGCCCCTCAGGAAATAATCGTCCGGCTGCCATTCCAAACCCGCACGGTCCGTAAACTTCCGGTCCTGGGCCACGATTCGAATCGGCCTGAGCCGGTGCGGAATGCCGGGCGTGATCTCGATGGCATTTAATTGCGGTTCTCCCACCTCCCGCGAAAAAACTAGATGCAGATACCCGTCGCTCGCCGGGCTCACATCTTTGAAAACTTTTACGTCTGCCGTGTCTGGTCCGGCTTCCGCCAAAATGTCAAACTGGTCCAGCACCAGTCGCCCATTCATCCGCACCGCAAAATAGCGCGTTCCCTCGCCGCCTTCCATTTCGATTCCAGGATGATAATTCGTGTCCACGAAATATAGCCGCAACTCATACGCGCCCGGCTTCAAAGGAATGCGATAGGAAAATTCGCCCGAACGAGCCGTACGGAATAACCCCGCATCGCGCGTCCGATAGATCGGCGTTGCCGGCAGCTTTATCGCAGATCCACCCGCATAGAACGCGTCCGAACCCCACACGTTCCCCTCCCGGTCTTGCACAATTCCCTGTGTGAGTCCACACGCGATGCGCACCGCTGAGCCCACCGAAGCGGTCGGCGTAGGTTTTATACTTGCCGTGGCTGCTTTCGTCCGGGAATGGTTCAGCCAAAACAAACTTCCGGCAACTCCCAACCCCGCAGCCAGGAGCACCACCGCCAGCCAGCCAAAAGGAAAAGCTCGTTTGGGCGCGATGGGGCTCGGCATCGAGACCGGCTCTTGTAAGAGAGCGACCTCCATTGGCTCTGGCGATGCCTGCGTTAGCGCTCTACGCTCTACGAAATCCGGTAAGTATTTTCCGGCTTGCAGCACGATCTCGACCGGATCGAGCACTCCCTCGATTGCGTAATATTCCTTTAGCTTCTTGCGAAGCCGGTGCATCTCGACCCGAACAATTGCGTCCCGGGTCTGATCGAATGCCGGCGGGCGTTGAAATACATCGGTGGCAATGTCATATTCTTTTACCGATTGCCCGTCGCTTGCTAGCGATTTCTCGCAAAGGTAGACGAGGAGCGCCACCAGACGCGGATTGCGAGCAAATGTCTTTGACGCAACTACGCGCTCGGCCGCAGCTTGCGCGTTAGCGCACGAGACTGACGTAGTCCCCAAATTCAACTCCCCTGTCCCAGGTAGTATATCACCGGGTAACCGGCCCGAAACTTCGGTTAAATCTGAGGTTACATTGGTCCGGAACGTCCCGTAAACCAGCGTTTTCCATGTTAAACGACGCCAAAATAACCGTATTAACCTAGCGGTTTCGCCCTAGACTTCCCATACTGAGATCATCCTTGATCTATGAGGTTCCATCCATGCAACCACTAGGCACGAGTTCTATGTCCGAAGTGCGCCGCCAAGTCTTCCGGCTCGCCTCTCGGATTTCCATTCTCCTACTTTTTCTCGGCTGCGTAGCTTTCGCGCAGGAGACCGCCAGTATTCTGGGCACCGTTACTGACCAGTCTGGCGCTGTCGTTCCGAATGCCCAAATCACAATTACCAATAACGGTACCCACTTGAGCCGCTCAGTCACCACCAACCAGAGCGGCGGGTATACTGCGCCCGACCTACCCATCGGTTCGTATTCAGTGAAGGTCGACGCGCCTGGCTTCAAAGCCTATGAAAAAACGGACGTCACGCTGAACGTTAACGCCACTCTCCGCGTCGATGCCGCCCTCCAAGTCGGCCAGGCTCAGGAAACCGTCACGGTCGAAGCCAATGCCGTTCAAGTGCAGGCCGATACCAGCGAGCAGAGTAACGTAATTAGTGGCACCCAAATCATGAAGCTGGATACCAACGGCCGCAATCCGGTGCAGTTGGCCACCCTCGTGCCTGGCGCATCTGGCAACCTCCCCGATTTCAACGCGCCCACCGCCCTTTCTAGTAGTGAGAACATCAGCTTTAATGGGCAGCGCTCCCAGCACAACGTGTGGCGCATCGATGGCGGCGAAGCCTACGACCGCGGCAGCGGCGGCGGCTTGGAAGTGAATCCCTCCCCCGATGCTCTTGCTGAATTTCGCGTACTCGCCAGCAACTACAGCGCTGAGTTCGGAGCCGGTTCCGGTGCCACCATCAATATGGCGATCAAGAGCGGCGCCAATGATTTGCATGCTTCGGCCTGGGAGTTCAATCGCAACGACTTCTTCGATGCCACCGACTTCTTTGCCAATCGAAACGGCAGCGGGAAACCCAAACTGCGTTATAACGCCTATGGCTTCAATGTCGGTGGTCCCGTGATTTTCCCGAAGATCTATAACGGCAAGAATCGAACCTTCTTCTTCTACAACATGGAATGGCGCAAGCTGATCCAGGGAAGCCAGCTCACCGCCACCGCCATTCCGGCTCCCGAGTTCACAGGTGATTTCAGCGGCCTTGCGACCAAGCTTACCGTTCCGAACACAACCGACCCGGCGATTCTCGCCAAGTATGCTGCCGCTGGGCTCACGCCAGGCAGCAAGTTTCCTGGGAACATCATCCCCGCTAGCTTGATCGATCCGAACGCCAACGCCTTCCTGGCAACCGGCGCCTTCCCCAAGCCGAACACCCCGGATGGCCGTTTCTCCGAAGCCGCTCCCGTGCCTACCAACCTTCGCGAAGAGATCGTCCGCATCGATCACAACATTACCGACAAGCTCCACGCCATGGGCCACTTGGTTTACGATTCCAGCGGTAATTCTTACGCCACCAGTTTGTGGACCAACGACACCTATCCCACAGTCGGTACTCTTTTGACGGCCCCTTCCTACAGCGCCGTCGTCAACCTCACCGAGAGCATCAGCCCCACCGTGGTGAACGAAATTAGCTACAACTTCAACGGCAACAAGCTGCACCTGGTGCCCACTGGCGTGTATAAACGTCCGAGCGACTTCAACGTGCCCGAGTACTTCCCGGCCAATAACCTCGACCGCCTGCCAGTCGTGCAGATTGGCAGCCCGTATAACGTGAATTACAACACCGCGTCGTGGCCCTGGAATAATGTCTATGGCGCGCACGTCATCGGCGATAACGTCTCCTGGACCAAAGGTAACCACAATATCCAGCTTGGCGGGAACTACATCCGCAGCTATAAGCAGCAGGATATTTTCGGACAGACCAACGGCCAGTTCAACTTCGACGGGAGCGCCACCGGCAATGCCTTCGCTGATTTCCTGCTCGGCGATGCCCAAAACTATCAGGAGCTGCAAATTCAGGATGCCGTCAACATCCGTTTCAATCAATTTGCCCTTTACGCCGAAGACAACTGGCGTGTCACCAGCCGCTTAACTCTGAATCTCGGACTGCGTTGGGAAGGCATTCCGCACGCCTATGACACCAACGGCCGCCTTTCGAATTTCGAATCGCAGCTCTATAACCCCGCGCAAGCGCCTACCTTCTTCAGCAACGGAAGTTTAGATCCGAATGGACCCGGCTTCCGCACCGTACCCGGCATCGCTTTGTCCACCGTGCCTTTCTATTTGAACGGCGTTACGCTGGCCGGCAAAAACGGAACCCCGCAAGGTCTGGTCCAAAACCACTGGAATAACTATGGTCCCCGCATCGGCTTCGCCTACGATATCGGCGGCAATCAGAAAACTGTTCTGCGCGGCGGCATGGGCATGTTCTACGAACGCATTCAGGGCAACGATGTCTACAACATGGGACCCAATCCGCCGTTCTCTAATAATCCCAGCGCGAACAATGTGACGCTCTCGAACCCGAGCGTCAGCTATCAGACCGGTCAAACCGCTACGGCCCCGTATTACCCGTCCGGTTTCACCGCGCTCGCTTATAGCGATTACAAACTGCCGGTCGCGATGCAATATAGCTTCGGCCTTCAGCGGCAGCTCTCACAATCGGCGGTATTGAACTTGGCCTACGTCGGTTCGCAGGATTACCATCAGCCCGACCAGCGCAACATCAACACGCTTCCCGAAAATGACCTTGTACAGCGCCTCGAGGTCTGCGGCGGCAATTGCAAATATACTGGACCAAACGCCAACCTGGGCCCAAATCCCTATCGCATCTTTCCTGGATTCTCCGGTATCACCATGACCGAAGCGGCTTCGCAGTCGAACTACAACTCGCTGCAGGTTAGCTTCAATTGGCGCAATCATAGCGGCCTGTCCTTACAAGGCGCGTACACGTGGTCTCACGAACTCGATTACACCTCGGGCGACCTGAACACTCTGTCTAATCCGTTCAATCGCACGTATGACTACGCAAGCGGCGATCTCGACCGTCGCCACACCGCCGTATTCAGCTACGTCTACGACCTGCCGTTCTTCGCGCATTCGAATGGCTTCGTGCATTCAGCGCTCGGCGGATGGGAACTCTCTGGCATCACCGTTTTCCAGAGCGGGCTTCCGATCAACCCCGGCCTCGGCTACGACAATCTCGGCCTTGGCGGCGGAACCAACAGCCGGCCGAACATTGTCTCGGCCGTAACCTATCCCTCTTCGGTAGATGCTTGGTTCAATACCGCGGCCTTTGCGGCTCCGGCGCCGCTCCAATTCGGAACCTCCGCCCGTAACTCGATCATCGGACCCGGACGCGACAACTGGAACATGGCGCTCTTTAAGCAATTTGCGATTCCGGGGCGCGAAGGCATGCACCTCGAAATCCGAGGCGAAACTTACAACACGTTTAACCACACCCAATTCAATGGCGTGGACACCACTTATACAGACGGTAACTTCGGCAAAGTTACGTCGGTGTGGGACCCACGTATTATCCAGTTGGGAGCGAAGTTCGTTTTCTAAGCTCGCAACTTAATTGGGAAGCGGGGCTCTCAGCCTCGCTTCCCACCAAAGTTACTCAGCACGAGTCGCTGTAAACGCACCATCATAATCGGAAAACTGCCAGGTTCCCGCCAGCTTACCGTCTTTGAGCGCACCCTTAACCTTCAGAGTGGCCGTCATCCCGCCTTCCTCGGAGTGGAATGGGAAGGCAAGATCCAGATTCCCGTCTTTGAAGGTTCCTTTCACGTCTGCGCCCCCGAATTTGCCAGTGACCTGATCTCCTGTCGCGGTAAACTCCGCCGGAATATCGCGATCGCCGCCGTCGGTCTGAAACACAAAATGCCACTTACCCGCAACCCCCGTGGCAGCGACAGCAGCGGACTTAGAAGCCTGTCCCGGCGCTCCTGGAACCGGCAAAGCGGACGAACTTAGTAAAGCAAAAAACACAATAACGAAACGCATGGTTCATTATCGTACCTCGGGGCGCTTAACAGACTTGAATAACTTTGTCAGGGTAGTGGTTGCCCGGTCCACGTCCTGTTCCGTCAGCGTATACGGAGGAAGGAATCGCAGCACCGTATCATGCGTGCAATTGAACAGCATCCCTTCCCGTATGCCGTCCAAAACCAATTGCTTTCCTGAAAACTCCAGCTCCACACCGATCATCAGACCCTGCCCGCGCACTTCCTTAATGAACGAAAAAGTACGCATCAGTTCCGTCAACTTCATCCGGAAGTAAACCCCTACCGAATTGATTGAGGGAAGCAGTTCCTCCAGAACATCGAAAAACTCCAAGGCGACACGGCAGGCGAGCGGACCGCCGCCATAGGTCGAGCCGTGCATCCCCGGCTTGATCGTCGCCGCGGCTTTCGCATTGGCAATAATCACGCCCAGCGGAATACCGCAGGCCATCGGCTTCGCTGCCAGAGCCACGTCCGGCAGCAGTACCGGATCGAGCAATTGATAGGAGAAGTGCGTCCCTAGTCGGCCCACGCCGCACTGCACTTCATCCAGCACCAGCAACGCATTAAACCGATCCGCCAATTCGCGTGCTTTACGCGCAAATGGTTCCGAAATGGGGTTAATACCGCCCTCGCCTTGCACAAACTCGAGAACAATCCCGGACGTGCTCTCATTGACTGCGGCTTCGAGTCCTGCGATATCGTTTCGTTCCACAAACCGGGCGCCCGGCAGCAGCGGTTCGAAGTCCTTCCGGTACTTTGGTTGTCCGGTGATTGACAGCGCGCCGAGAGTCCGTCCGTGAAACGAATTCTCGAGCGAGACAATTTCCGTCTTGTTCGGAGAAATCGAACCCCCATGCGCTCGGATCATCTTGAGCGCACCCTCCATTGCCTCCGCCCCGGAGTTGCAGAAAAAACAACGATTGAGACCGCTGAGTTTCACAAGTCGCTCCGCCAGCCGTCCTTGAAAATCGTGATAGTAAAGGTTGGAGGTGTGCAGTAGCAGACCCGCCTGCTGCCGGATCACCTTCGTGATGCGTGGATGGCCATAACCGAGCGAATTGACGCCGATACCGCTTATCAGGTCCAGGTATCGCTTGCCGTCCGCATCGTAGACATAAACGCCCCGTCCGCGCCGCAGCAGCACCGGGTAGCGCGCGTAATTCTGTAATAGATATTCCTGCTCGAGACCCATGATCTCCGCGAGCGGAGTTGCTTTCGCTTCGGATTGCGGGGTAAGAGTAGCGGCCATTCTCTTATCATACGGATTGCGCTCTGTGCACCATCCCGCTCGAGCAGCGCTTCCGCGATCCGCACCATCGCATCCCGGGGCTCTTCAATGATTTTCTTCACTGTATTGTAGCCGTCTTCGATCAACTGCCGTGCGATCCTGGAACGAAGGCTCATCGATTTCAATTAACAGGCAGTAGGTAAGGAAGGAATCATGTTGCAAGTTATCTTATCGATGTGCCTATTTGCCGGTATCACCGGTACCGGTCAGGCTCGCGACGTATTATCTTCTGATCTGCAGAAACAAACCATTTCTGTTTCGGTCGATACATCTATTCTGCAAGCTTTGATTAACTTCGGCAGCCAGACGCGCATACCGATCGGGATTGTGCTCGAAACAGAAAAGCCGCACCAGATGTGTGAAGAAAACCTTCAAGTGACCATTCGAGATAGGCCTATGTCGGAGTTCCTCGATGCACTCCTAGCGCGGTCGAATTATGCTTGGTTTGTCAAGGACGGTGTGATTGTGATCCGGCCGGCACATGTGCCGGATAAGATCAATCGCGTACTAAACATGAAATTCGATAAGTTTGGAGGCGAACCCGGGATGACTATGCAAGGTTCAGGCATCATTCTAAGCGCTTGGATTTATGGCCGTCTTCATCCAGAGGTCGGCGGCTATGGAGGCGACATCCTGTCTTCGGCAGATGCTGAGACGTTTCCCGACTTTGTGGTACGTGATGCCTCTGTAGAACAAATTCTCGACAAGATCGCTTCACTCGGGAGCAAAGGCATGTGGTTCCTGCAAATGCGGCAGGACCAGCAGCACAAAGAGGACATCAATCTGCATACTTACTCGTACAAAGATGACGTGTTTGGACTCAGTACGATTTGCAGCGATATCAGCAGCAAAAGCAAATAAACAGAGGAGAAACCGTATCGCCCTTCGCCTCGAACCCTTTCACAAAAAAAGCGCCCTGGACAACCCAGGGCGCTTTGTCAATCGTTACTTTGGAATGCCTAAGCCGGCTGCGGACTCTCGCCTCCCAGCAAGCCCGGCACAGAGCTCGGATGGGGTCCGATCACGATGCCGTTATCGGGAGGATTTGTCGTTGTAGGTCTCGCCGGATTAGCCGCCTGCCCTAGCGGCCGCCCGTTGATCAGGTCCACCACTTCCGCTCCGTCCAGCACTTCCCGTTCAAGCAGCGCTTCCGCAATCCGGACCATTGCTTCCTTGCGTTCTTCGATAATTTTCTTCGCCGTATTGTAGCCATCTTCGACTAACTGCCGTACCTGCCGGTCAATCTTGATCGCTGTCTCTTCGCTGTAATCGCGATGCTGCGCGATTTCGCGGCCGAGGAAGATCTGCTCGTCCTTTTTGCCGAAGCTCAAAGGCCCAAGCTCGCTCATGCCCCACTCGCAGACCATCTTATGCGCCATCTCGGTTGCGCGCTCAATGTCGTTGCCGGCGCCCGTCGTCATCTGGTCGAGGAAGATCTCTTCGGCTATGCGTCCCGCCATCAGAATGGCCAGCCGCGCTTCCAGATACTTCTTGTCATGCGACAGCTTGTCGTCCAGCGGCAGTTGCATCGTTAAACCGAGCGCCATGCCGCGCGGGATAATCGTCACCTTATGCAGCGGATCGGCATGCTCGAGCAGCGCCGCTACAATTGCGTGGCCCGACTCGTGGTACGCCGTCATGCGCTTTTCTTTGTCGCTGATAATCAGGCTCTTGCGCTCCACGCCCATCAGAACCTTATCTTTGGCCAGCTCGAAATCCCACTGTGTGACCACTTTGCGATTTTGCCGTGCCGCTACGAGTGCGGCTTCGTTCACCAGGTTCGCCAGGTCCGCGCCCGCAAATCCCGGCGTTCCCCGCGCGATCACCGAAAGGTTGACGTCATCGCCCAACGGCGTTTTCTTGGTATGTACCTTTAGGATGCTTTCTCGGCCGCGCACATCGGGCCGGTCCACCACCACGCGCCGGTCGAATCGTCCCGGGCGTAACAACGCCGGATCCAGCACGTCCGGGCGGTTCGTGGCTGCCACCAGAATCACGCCTTCGTTCGATTCAAAGCCGTCCATCTCGACTAGCAGTTGATTCAGCGTCTGTTCCCGCTCATCGTGGCCGCCGCCGAGACCCGCGCCTCTATGCCGTCCCACTGCGTCGATTTCATCGATGAAAACTATGCACGGCGCATTCTTCTTGCCTTGTTCAAACAAATCGCGAACGCGGCTCGCGCCCACGCCCACGAACATCTCGACAAAATCCGAACCGGAAATCGAGAAGAACGGTACGTTCGCCTCGCCCGCAATCGCCCGCGCCAGCAACGTCTTACCCGTTCCGGGAGGCCCAATCAACAGCACGCCCTTGGGAATGCGGCCGCCCAGTTTCTGGAACTTTTGCGGCTCCCGCAGGAATTCGATGATCTCCTGCAGTTCCTCTTTGGCTTCCTCCACGCCAGCGACATCCTTGAACGTCACCTTCTTCTGCTGTGAAGAGTGCAGCCGCGCCCGGCTCTTGCCAAAACTGAGTGCCTTATTGCCCCCGCTCTGCATCTGCCGCATCATGAAAATCCACAGCCCAAGCAGAATCAGCACCGGAACCGCATTAAATAGAATGCTGATCCAGCCGCTGCCGGTCGAGTCTTTCCAGGTGTACTTGACGCCCTTTTCCTGCAGCATCTTGTAGATATCGGGATAGTTCGGAGGAATCACCGTGTGGAATGGCTTTCCAACGCCGTTTTCTTCCACGGTTCCCTGTACGTCCGTCCCCGTGATATTCGCATCCTTTACCTTGCCTGCTTGAATATCGGAAACGAATTCCGAAACCGACAGGTTGGCTGGCGTGGGCCCACGCCCCGTCTTCACGGCCATGTAAACCAACACGACCGCGCAGATGATCACCACCCAGAACACTGCGGTTTTTACATTTGCACTCATGAACTCACCTTCTTCTGGCTTACCTCTGCCAGATGCGGGTCAAATAACCCGAATTCCCCTCATAATCAATGACGTACCAGACCTGCGTTTTGGTTCAGAGTCCGGCTCCGAATCCCTTCGCCCAGACAATCCGCCCATCGGCCACCAGGACCGGCCAATGGCGTCGCTCCCAAAGCAGGATTCGCTCTTCCTGGAATAATGTTTTAACTTTCTCGGCGGACGCGTGGCCCGGCCGGTGTAATTCGTCTCCTGGCTCCCAATTGCGCACCAGCAGTGATCCCCCGGCGTCAACCGCCTTGCCCAACTCCACCCGTTCGACGTACGAATCTCGATCTTCCTTGAAACTAACATAAACTGAGCCGTCGGCGTTTACCGGATCGAGACAAATCGTGCCCGCCCCGAAAGGTAATTCGTGCCTCTCTCCGGGTCGTACTTCCACCCGGTAGCCCCGCGGCTCCGCACTGAGGCGTCCTGCTGCCGCCAGCAGAAGCGCATCAAACGACCGCATGGCATCCGCCCCCGGAATCAATACCCGGTCGTGCCCTTTATTCGATTCACAAAGTCGCAGGATAGCTTCGACATGATCGAACTCTACCCCGTTCAGGTCACCCCGGATTTCATCGAGTGCCCGCCGGATCACTCGCCGCCGCACCGCCAGCGCCAGCTTCTGCAGATCCCCGATTTGGAAAATCGAACCCAATCGAGTTCGTTTGGTGATTTCGCCCGATATCCGTTCGACCAGTTCGTTCCAGTAATCTTCTTCAGCCTGGGCGAGTGTCGCAGTCTGCGCCAAAAGTGCCTCGAGGTTTGGGTTGTAATCCTTTGTAAGCTCGGGAACCGTCTTCTGGCGCAGCCGGTTTCTGGTAAAGCGCCAATCACAATTCGAGGAATCTTCGCGCCAGGCGATCCCGTTGGCCTCCGCCCAGGCGCGGATCTCCCCACGGCTAATCGCCAGCAGCGGCCGGATCGTTCCATCTCCCCCGACTGGACGCATCGCCGCCAATCCCCGCAGTCCGCTGCCCCGCAGCAAGCGATGCAGCACCGTTTCCGCCTGATCGCTCCGGGAATGCCCGAGCGCTATCCGAGTGAGCTTGTGGGCTTCCCGGCTTGTCGCAAAGAATTCCTGCCGGGCCCTCCGCGCTTCCGCTTCCAGATTTTCGCCCCGCAGTTGCGAATGCCCGGCCACGAACGGCACCGCCAGCGAGGCGGCCAGATCCCGCACAAACCGCTCATCGGCCTCCGATTCCGCCCCTCGCAAATGATGATTCATGTGAAGCACAAACAGTTCGATCGGTACCCGTCCGGCGAGCGCATGCAGCACCCGCAATAAGACCACTGAATCCGCGCCGCCCGACACCGCCACGCCCACCCGGTCCCCCGGCTCCAGCATGTTATAACGTTGAATGATTTCCCAAACTCTCTCAACCAATACTCAATTCTAGGTCCCGCCCGCTCTCCCCACTCAAAATGCAAATCACCCCTCCTCTCACCGAAGAGAAGCTCCACCAACTTGCCGCTAAAACCAAAGTGCTGCTCATGGATGTTGACGGCGTCCTCACCGACGGCCGGTTCTTCCTCGTGCCGGATCACAGCGGGAAAATGGTCGAAACCAAAGGCTTCGATTCCCAGGACGGTATCGCTCTCCGCTGGCTCAACTGGTTCGGTATCGACACCGGCGTAATTAGCGGGCGCGAATCGCCGGCCACCGAGGAGCGCGCCCGCCAGCTCAGCATGCGCTGGGTTTTCCAGGGACACATCGAAAAGATCCCCATCCTCGAACAGATTCTCGGCGAAGCAAACGCCAACCCTGAAGAAATCGCCTATATTGGCGACGACTGGACCGATATTGTGATCATGCGCCGCGTCGGACTGTCCTTTGCCCCGGCCAACTCCCGCCCGGAAGTCAAAAAAGCCGCCTCGGCGGTTCTCGAAGCGTCCGGCGGCCATGGCGCCGCGCGTGAGGTTATCGAATTGTTGATGCGGGCTCAAGGCCGTTGGGACGAACTGGTTAAAAAATACGAGGTCAACTCCTGAACGAACTCCCCATAGGTCGGGTCGGCCTGGTAATCACGACCGTCACCGGTCCCGGAGTTCTTCATAGCCTCTCTGGGGTCATCGCCAATCACCAGGGCGATATTCGTTCGCTCTCGATCATCGAAGACCATCCGCTCGGCGTGCGCACTTATTTCGAGCTCGATCTCCCCGGCGAACTCGCCGCTCTCGTGGCTGATCTCGGACGTTTGCCCGTGGTCGAGTCGGTTACCCCGGTGCAATCTCTCCAGAAGATCTATGGCAAGCGCATCATCATAATAGGCGGAGGCGCTCAGGTCGGCCAGGTCGCTCTCGGCGCTATCTCGGAGGCCGATCGTCATAACATCCGCGGAGAACATATCTCGATCGACACCATCCCGTTGGTCGGTGAGCAGACGCTCGCAGCGGCCGTCCGCGCAGTCCGGCGCCTGCCGCGGGTCCGGGCTCTGGTTTTAGCAGGATCACTCATGGGTGGAGATATCGAAAAGGCGGTAACGGAAGTTCGGTCGGAAGGATTGCTGGTGATCAGTCTGAATATGGCTGGCAGCGTGCCCGACGCTTCGGATCTGGTAGTAACCGACCCCGTTCAGGCCGGGGTTATGGCGGTGATGGCCGTAGCCGACACCGCCAAATTCACCATCGGACGCTTGCATCGCCGCGTGTTTTAGCGGATCGCTGAAAGCGGATGAGCTACTTGATCTCGAAGCGGTACTCGCGAAGCAGTTCGTGTTCCGCGTTTGTGGTCGGTGCGTAAAAGCGCAGGAAATACGGTCCAGCTTGCGAAAGCTGCGGCAATTTCACTTGCGCCCGTTCGTTGGTTACCGTGCTTTGGCCGTGCCAGACTTCACTTCCACTACTGTTGACCACTTGGACATCGATCGGACCGGCCGGGATGTCGGTCGTATCGACCCGCAAACTGAGCGGCCGTCCTTCGGGCAGCGTCGCCGTTTCCGCTCCGCGGCAGGTAGAGAGATCGGTGCCCGATCCGTCGCCGCTACGGCAGGCTGAGAGATCGCCCTCAGCTACGGCAGCTGTCGGAGACGAGGTAAGGTGCAGCTTGTGTACGGTTTCCGGTATGGCTACTAAGCCGATCGCCAGTGCGGCGCAAGCGGCAGCTCCCCACGACAGGCGAGGAATAGTAAACCAGGCTTTCCATGACGAAGTTGCCGGATTCAACTCCTTCTGAATTCGCTCTTCTTCTGAGGCGAGGAGCGCAGTTTTTAGTGTCGCCAGTTCGGTTTCTAAGCTTTCCAGACGTGTGATGCAGGATTCGCACGCTAGTATGTGCGTCTCGAGGATGTCAACTTCCTGATCCCCGGATCTATGTAGAAGGAAACGCTCTAGCGCTTCTTCGCTTGGATGTTCGCAGTATGCGTTTGTCATATACGAATGAGTGATGGTTCCACCCTCTCTATTAGACATGTGGGAGTTACCCCGCCTGCGCTCTCACTAAAACTGAGAAAATTCCGCTACTCGCCAGTTTTTTCTTACCTATTTCCCCAAACTTGGCCTTGGCCCTCGATTTTAACAGACGGAACTGCGTTTCGGTTAGTGACATTTCTTCGCAGATCTGCTCCTGGGATTGTTCCTTCAGGTAAAACCGAACCAGGATATCGCGGTCACGCTTGGAGAGGGCTTCGAGCGCACTCTTCATCAGCGCCGCCTTCTGCCGCCCGATCGCCTCCTGTTCCGGGTTCTGCGTCTTGTCCGCCACCGTAACGCCGCTTTCGAGATCCGCCTGTTCCCGCCGCGTATGGACTGCGTTCTCAATATAGGCAGCCACCTGCCGCCGCACCACCGTCCGAACGAATCCCATCAGACGTTCCGGTTCCCGGAGATCGCCGCGCTTGATCGCATTGACAACGATCAGAAACGTATCGTGTACCTTATCTTCCAGTTCCTGCGGTCCCAGTTGGCGGCACAGGTAGTAGCGGATGCCCCGGCTGAACAGCTTGTATAGCTGTTCCATGCCGGCATCTTGTCCCGCTTTAATCTGATCGACCAGGAGGGCCCAATCGACCGGCGGGAAACTCGTCTTGACGCCCTTGTCTTCAGCGGATCCCTCATTCACCTCTTCGGGTTGTTGATCGAGCTGTTGATGTGTGTCAACCATAATCTGGTTAATTACTCCTTAGAAATCACCGAATACGCTGCCCAAAATTTCGGCGCACTGCGGTACCCGGTACCGTGTTCCATTTCAAGTTGCGCCTGCTCGAGAGCCGCCGCGGCACGCTCTGGGAGCGTACCGGACGGTTCTTTTTCCAAATGACTGTAAAAAGAAGAAAAGAACTTGCCGGAATCGTCCGGCGTCGGCCACGCGCTCACGACCACCGCCGCGGCGCCCGCCAGCAGCCAGGCGCGGCTTAATCCCATCAGCCCCGCGCTCGGCAGAATTTCACCCTTTTCGGAAGAACATCCGCTCAAAATAACCAGGCTCCCCGGCACGCGGAAGGTGGCAATTTCTTCCGGCGTGAGCAGTTCCGGTAAATTGTTGTGCGTCAAGCTCAATGCCAGCGCTGCCTGGGAGTTTTCGCTGCCGGCCGCTTCGCCGCCTTCCGGGCTGACCACATGGACCGCGAAATGTACGATTTCCGGATGTTTGGCAAGCGCCCGCTTGAGGTCATTTACCGTCGCAGCCGCCCCGACCAGGATTTCCGCCTGCGCCATCCCGCTTTCCCGGGCAGCCATCCTGACTTCGTGGTCGCTTCCGGCTAAACGCGGCAGAGCCACGGCTGCACGGTCAGTTCCCGCCGCCACCGTCTCTCCGCTTTTCAGCCGCCCATCCGCCATGTTGTAAATCGGATCTCCCACTCCCACAAAGCGTGGCTGCGCTTTCGCCCTGTCGGAAGACAGCAGCAACAGCTCACTAGGTAAATATCGGATGCTATGGGCACTATTTAGAGGTTTTAGTCGCGCGGATTTTGATCCGGGCGACAAATCGGGGAGAGCGGAGAACGGAATACCGTCGAGCAAGACCCCGTCGCCCACCAACAGCCACTCCGGTTTCTGCCAGATATCGGCGGGTAGACTGCCAAACAGTTCTTGTGTGAGACGCCTGCCCGCTGCCGCCGCGTCCTGATGCCGTTGCACAAGTTGTGCAAATTGCAGCGCAAAGGCGCTGATTTTATTCTCATCCGCCAGTCTGTATACGCTCACTCGGTCTTTGGTCACGGCCCAGAGAAAGGATCGATTGCTCCCGAGGCAGAAACTAAGCAGGACTTGCTGCCCGGATATCTCCGCCTGGATACCTCTAAGTGAATTCCTATGGAGATTTCTCTCATCGATTTGTTCCAAATGGCGCGTTTTCAGACCGAATTCGTTCTCCATCCCTCCGATTTCAAGCCGCACCTGATTGAGTTCCGCTTTATCTTCCGGCCGGTCTTCCCCAGCGTGACCTTCGCCTGCGCCTCGCGCAATTCGGAGAGCAGGTCGTAATAACGTTGCGGCAGGCGTTGTTTCTGGGAGAGCGCCAGCTTGATCTCGTCCCGCAGATTAGCCGCCCGGTTTTCTGCCAGAACTTCCAGGCCTTCCCGCGCGAGCGATGGGTCGTCGCGCTCGAGCGAGAGCTCCGCCGCGAGCTGCGCGTAGTCTTCATACACGTCGTGGAGCACCACCACCGTACGCGTGCTCGTTGCGTCTCCGGGGAGCGCTCCCTGCCGCCATTCCGTAGCCGAATCCACGGCCTTTTTGAGTTCAACCAGCGCTTCCGATTTCCGGTTCAAGGCTTCGAGCAAAACTCCGCGAATGTGCAGGGGATAAAACAGCGGCGTCATCCGAAACGCTTCGCTGTGCCCCGCAAACGCCTGATCGATCAGTGCCAGCGCCGCTCTATAGTTATGTTGCTGGAGTTGCAATTCAGCCTGGTGCGCCCGGTTGACCGCAAGTGCATCCTCATCGTGGCTTTTTGTTTCTAGCTGAAAAGCTTTCTGCAGGGGTTCTTCCGCTAATTGGGGGCGCTGTACGAGGAGCAGCGAATACCCCAGCTCTTCCCATATGTTGGCTTCCAAATGCGGCAGCCTCGCCTCATGCGCTACGTCTACGCCGTGACGATAGTTCTGTTCAATGCCCGCAATTTCCGTGCGCTCTGCCGGCGCGTCTCCGCGTGCCCGGTCCGCTTCGATTCTGCCGCGCGCGCGTTCGGCTTCCACATCGGCATAAATCAGCAGTGCCTTCGCCAACCGGGTCTTGTTCGGTTCACTGGCGAGTAATTGCGCTCCATACGTCGCTTCGTGTGCCGCCCGCGCATAATCGCCCAATTGAGAGTAAATGGTTGCGAGATTGACGCTTGCCGACCCCGCTACCGGGAAATCCCGTATCTTTAACGCGACCTCACGGCTGTAAGCGGCCGCTTGCTCCGCGCCCTGATAGTCGAACAGGCGAATCCTGCAGCCGCTTAAAATTTGCAGAATGCGTGCTTCGTCTACCGATTCATGGTCTCCGTGCGCTTGTTCCGCGGCTCGATTCAGATAAGTAGCAGCCTCGGCGATCCGCCCCTTATCCACTAATCCTTTCGCGTGCGCAATAGCCGCCCGGCCCTCGCTGCTCAGAAAAAGCGTGGGTTTGGCCTGTCCACTGCCAACTGCAGACGGCTGCGCGCCAGGACTCAACGTTAGAAAGGTGAGAGGCAAACACAGTGCAAGTGCCCGCCCAACCCATCGAAATAAGGACAAAGTACTCCCGGCAAATTGCTTTGCTGGAAGTACTCTACCACTAATCGGAACAAAATACCAAGTAATATTTACCGCTTTCCGAAAAACCGAATTAGAAATAGAAGATTAGCGAAAAAGTAGGGCGACGACGGCTACGACGAAATCGATAATGACCGGTGGGTGCATGGCTCTTTGTCCTCCTGCAAGGACTAAAGCGCGCAGTGAACCATGGCCGACAAATTGACCTAAAGGGCAGAAAATAAATGACTTACTGATCGCAGTACAATGAGTTGGACTGCTTTTCCTCCTTTTGTTTCCAATTGGGGACCATATTTGGAACGTAAGGGCCGAATCGGTACTGATTTGGAACAGCCGAAGCGGAATTACAGAAGTAATGTGATGGAGATTACCGAGCGAAGAGTATCAGATTGTCCTGATACCGCACTCCATTTCAATCCGGCCGCCCGCTCTTCAGGGAATCGTTCGCCGGAATGAGCAGGCGCTACTCTTTCGCCGCCGCCTCCAGTGTGGCGATGTCAAACTTTATCATTTTCATCATGGCCGCCATCGCGTTCGGATGCTTCAGGATCTTGCCGATACCCTCCGGCACGATTTGCCAGCACAGGCCAAATTTGTCCGTCAGCCAACCGCATGCCATCGGTTTGCCGCCCTCAAGCAGCTTGTCCCAATAAGAGTCGATCTCGGCCTGGTCCTTGCACGCCACGGAATACGAGAAAGCTGGCGTGAGCGCCTGCCCGGGGCCACCGTTGAGGAACGTCATGCGCTGGCCCATAAGTTCGATGGTGATGGTCGCAACTTTTCCGGCGGTCCAAGGCCCCACGCCGCTCGAGCGTAGCTCGCCTACCTTTTTCGCTTCCGGAAATACCGAGAGATAAAACTCCGCGGCGTCTTCGGCGTTATCGTTGAACCACAGAAACGGTGTGATTTTGTTCATGGTCTGGTTTCCATCTCGATGATAACCATCATCTAAGCCGGAGACTGCGGTGCCCCCATCAGGTGCTGTTCCAAAGAAGTGATTTGGAATAGCTGGTCTGCTAAAGTCATCGCCATGCCAGAGGCTTCCACGGAGCAGATACGCGAGTTGCTCGACTCCCTCTATCGCGTGGAGTCGGGACGAATCCGCGCGACCTTGATCCGCCTGCTCGGCGATTTCGATCTCGCTGAGGAGGCGATGCACGAAGCCTTCGCCGCTGCGCTCAGCGCATGGCCCGGCGGCGGATTGCCGGATGACCCGCGGCCATGGTTGATTTCCACAGCTAGATTCAAGGCCATCGATGCTCTACGTCGAAACGCGCGATTTCACGCCTCCAAAGAGGAACTCGCGCGATATCTCGAGGCGCAATGCAGTTCGGCGGAGGCGTCCCATGAAGAGCAATACCTTGAAGATGATCGGCTACGTCTGATCTTTACCTGCTGTCATCCCTCTCTGCCCCCGGAAGCGCGCGTTGCGCTCACCTTACGCGAGGTGTGCGGGCTCGCTACCGAGGAAATTGCGAAGTCTTTTCTCATCACTCCGCGAACGCTGGCGCAGCGTATCGTACGGGCAAAGGCAAAGATTCGAGATACTGCAATTCCCTACGTCGTGCCGTCGCCGGAGGAATTGCCAGAGCGGTTGGATGCGGTACTGCAGGTCATTTATCTCGTTTTTAACGAGGGTTATTCGGCTGCGGCGGGAGCGGACGTAACCCGTGCCGAGCTAACCGTCGAGGCGATCCGGCTCGGCCGATTGCTGAGAGAGCTTCTCCCGGAGCCGGAGGTTTCCGGGCTGCTTTCCCTCATGCTGCTGCAGCAATCGCGTCACGCCGCGCGTACTTCGCCCGAAGGAGACCTGGTGCTGCTGGAAAACCAGGACCGCTCGCTGTGGAATCGAGAGCAGATCGCCGAGGGAGTGGCGCTGGTAGAGAGCGCGCTCGAGTCCCACCGCTTCGGCTCCTACACACTGCAGGCGGCAATCGCAGCCGTGCATGCAGAGGCGGAATCATCCGCTGTAACCGACTGGCGGCAGATTGTTGCTCTCTATAACGGTCTCCTGCGAATGCAACCTTCGCCCGTCGTGGAACTGAATCGTGCCGTAGCCATTGCTATGCGCGACGGTCCGGCGATCGGTCTGGCGCATATCGACCGAGTGTTGGCACAAGGCGCATTGGCAGATTACTACCTGGCGCATTCGGCGCGTGCCGATATGTGCCGCAGGCTCGGAAGGAACGCTGAGGCCCGGTCCTCGTATGAGAAGGCTTTGGCGCTGACCCGGCAGGAGCCGGAGCGAAAATTTCTGCAAGAGCGGCTTCGGCAGTTGAACTAAAAAATATTTGGAGCCGCTGTCGATCTCCGATCTCCCGAACGACTATCCGATAGAAGAGCGATGAGCCATGGCTCTGAATCATAGAAAATAAGGAGAAATTCATGAAGTACATCTGCTTGGGTTACATCCAGCCGGACAAGTGGGAAAACATGTCCGAAAGCGACCGCAACGCCATGCTGGACGAGTGTTTTGCGTATGACGACGAGCTGCGGAAAAACGGACATTTTGCCGGGGGCGAAGCTCTGCAGCCCGCCGGCACGGCAATGACTCTGTATTGGAGGAACGGGAAGGTTGCCGTGACAGACGGTCCCTACGCGGAAACCAAGGAGCAATTGGGCGGAATCCTGCTGCTTGAGGCGAGAGATCTGAATCACGCGGTTCAGCTCATGTCCCAACATCCTGGAGTGAAGTATGGACCGTTCGAGATACGTCCAGCTGCTGAGTTTACCGAAATAATAAAGGCGAGCGAGCAGCGGCGCCGGGCGGGCACGGCGCGCTGAAGCAAGTAAGAGTGAGCACAATGATTCGGGAGAAAACAGTCCAGATGCCAAAGGTACGTGTCGCAGGATTCAGCGTTTCGTTGGATGGTTTCAGCGCCGGGATAGAGCAGAGTCTGACGGATCCACTCGGTAAGCGGGGCACCGAAATCTTTCAGTGGTTTTTTCGGACGAGGACCTTCTGCACGATGCATGGACAGGAAGGCGGAGCCATCGATACTGACGATGAGTTCGCACAGAGAGCCATGGCGAACTTTGGCGCCTTCATCCTCGGTCGCAACATGTTCGGTCCTGTACGCGGACCCTGGCCCGACAACTCATGGAAAGGATGGTGGGGCGACAATCCTCCGTATCACGCGCCAACGTTCGTTCTCACCCGCTTCGAGCGTGAGCCTCTGGTGATGGAGGGAGGGACAACTTTCTACTTCGTCACCGGTGGAATCGAAGAGGCGCTGAGGCTCGCGAAAGAAGCTGCGGGCAGCAAAGATGTCAAGGTGGGCGGCGGTGTTTCCACTGTCCGGCAGTATCTACAGGCGGGGCTGATAGATTCCCTCCAATTGGCGCTTGCTCCCGTCGTACTCGGCCAAGGAGAAGCGCTGTTTACCGGCCTCGACCTGCCCGCGCTCGGATTTTCTGTGACAGAACACAGGGTTACGGAACACGCGACCCATGTTGTGCTCGAAAAAGTTTGACGGTTTAGAGGGAATAGGCTTCCGCAGGTTCCCGCTTCCCCTTCCAGCGGACATCATTCCTCCGCCGTCCACACCAAGAGTCGTAAAGCCAAGAATGCGGTCGTCATCCCCAAAAGCACTTTCATGAAGCCGGTCGCTGTCAAGGCCGATTACCGTTGGCGAAATTTACCGCAGTATATAAGAACCAATGGGCGTCTGCCACAGTGAGATTATTGCGTTGTTTGGAGCCTGGCGATGCGGATTGCAATTGTCTCTGACATTCATGGCAATGGGACGGCATTTGAAGCGATTCTTAGAGACCTCCGGACCACCTCTCCAGATCTGATTCTTCACGGTGGTGATCTAGCGGATGGTGGATCCAGTCCGGCACTGGTTGTAGACCAGATTCGTGATCTTGGTTGGCAAGGAGTAATGGGGAACGCTGACGAAATCTACACGAGGCCTGAATCGCTCAATGAGTTT
Organism: Terriglobia bacterium; assembly: GCA_963767485.1. Taxonomy (GTDB): domain Bacteria; phylum Acidobacteriota; class Terriglobia; order Bryobacterales; family Bryobacteraceae; genus Bog-105. The sequence continues at coordinate 83,281 of CAVYDZ010000013.1, forward strand.
GCAGATCAATCCTCGGCACCCCCAAGCCTCTGGAGCGCCGTCCGCGAAAGGGCGGCAGCTACCCGCGCGGTCTTGGGCGAAGACAGGATCTCGTGGATGCGGAGCTTGCCGCGAGTCGAAGTTTACGACTCCTTCGCATTGGTGCACGCAAGCCCAGGGAGCGTGTGGCGATCACCTCGATATGAGGCGAGCGATCCGGAGTTGGAGAATACGTATGCACCTCTTGGGAAAGAGCTTGCCGTTTTCGGCCATATTCATCGACCGTTTGTGCGTATTGTCCGCCCGTCCAATGGCAAACTGACCATTGCGAACACTGGAAGTGTCGGCCTTCCCTACGATGGTGATTGCCGCGCCGCATACCTTCTGATCGACAACGGAAGTGCGACGATCCGACGCGTTGAATACGAAGTTGATGACGAAATCCGAGCCTTATCTGCTTGTGCTTTGCCTCATTCCGATTGGATCGCCAGGATGCTTTCTAGCGGCACCCCGCAAATGCCTTGATTCGCTGTTGAGAAGCTGGCTTCGGTGCAGATTGGGGTTCACAATGGTGGCACTGCTTTGTTACCGGCGACCTGAAGGTTCTCTGCAACAAACTTCACAGAATCGACTTCACCAGATCCGCCACGCTGCCTAGTGATTTCGACGCTTCCTGTGGGATCGCATGTCTCTCCTGCAAGTAGGCCAAGCTGTTGTAGGAGATGTGAACTACGCCCTGCTCATCCTCCGCAACAAGAATTTTGAGTGGAAGATCAAGCGCGCTACTCGGGGACGCCAACATAGCCGGCGTTCCTACCTTGGGGTTCCCGAAAATGAGTAGTTTCGTCGGTGGCATTTTCAGGGCCGCCTTCTCGGCTTCTCCGCTATGATCGACGATCGTGAAAAGCTTTATGCCTTTCTGTTTGAGCAAAGCTTCGAGCGATTGCACGACCTCTTCTGCCGAACGCGAGCTTACTTCGGTGACAATTCCGGGCCAGTTTTCAGCCGTTTCTGAAGACGCCTTAGCCATAATGATCGATTTGCCGTGCTGCCGATAAATGATCCCGCAGCCGGGTTCGTGTGCAACTCCTGTCCGTATCGAGTGTCTCTCATTCAACCACCAAACGCCGCCAACCCGGCGCACCTTGAGGAGTTTTGAAACACGTTCACAGCGAACCAAAAAATTTTTTTACTCGCAGAGCCGAAACCACTTAACCGGATTTCCACAGCTGTGGAAAGTTCGTTTTCGCGCGTCTCGATGCTATGTTCCGGCAGGAGAAAAAACGCCCATGAGACACGACCTCGAACTCCTCAAACTCACCCAAAAGCATGCCGCCCTCAAAGCGGAAGCCGACCGCCAGGCCCGCGGTGGCCCCCGCACCGAAGAAGGCAAGCGCATTGCCTCGATGAACGCCGTCAAAACCGGACTCACCGGCCGCACCGTCCTGCTGCCCAGCGACGATGCCGATGCCTATCGCGCCCACATCACTGCCTACGAGAAGGAATACAAACCCGTCGGCCTGCGCGAAACCGAACTGGTCCAATCCATGGCCGACACGCAATGGCGCTTGCAGCGCATCCCCGGCCTCGAATCCGCCATCTATGCCCGGGGCCGCTACGAATTCGCCGAAGCCCACGCGAATGAGGAACTATCCCTCCGCAAAGCTCTCATCGATCTCGACACGCACTTGAAGTACGAAAAGCAGCTCCGCAACCTGCAACTCCAGGAATCGCGTCTCACCCGCCGCTACGAAAAGGAATCCGCCGAACTCCGCCAACTGCAACAGAGCCGCGACCAAAGGGAGCGTAAACAGGAAACTCCCACCAGGGAGTTCGTTTTTTCAACTCCTGAAATCGCGCCCCAAATCGTCACCGCCGCCCCGTCCGCAACCGCCCCGCCGCGCTCTTAAATCCGCGTTTATCGACGTTCATCTGCGGCTAGTTCTTTGAAATCCGAATATTCACTCCGTCGTCAGCGGGCGTTCCATCAATTCGCGAATCGCGGCGCGCGGAGCTTTTTGCTCGTATAGCACCTCGTACATCTTGCTCACAATCGGTAAATCCACCCCATGCCGCGCAGCCAGTTGATACGCCGCCCGGCACGTGCCAACGCCCTCGGCAACCATGCTCATGCCGGCAAGAATCTCTTCCAGTTTGCGGCCTCTTCCGAGTTCAACGCCCACGAAACGGTTGCGCGAAAGATCGCCGGTCGCCGTAAGCACCAGATCGCCCAGGCCCGCCAGTCCGCTCAGTGTGCGAGGTAACCCGCCGAGCTCGACCGCCAGCCGCGTAATCTCTGCCAGGCCGCGCGTCACAAGCGCCGCCACGCTGTTGCTGCCCAGGCCCAGGCCATTACACACCCCGGCCCCAATGGCGATCACATTTTTCAGTGCCCCGCCGAGTTCCACTCCAATTACGTCGGTACTCGTGTAGAAGCGCAGCGCAGTGGTCGCGAACGACTGCTGAATCCTGGTGGCCAGCGTCCCTCTTTCCGACGCAATTACCACCGCGGCCGGTTCTCCCGACGCGATCTCGCGAGCAAATGTTGGCCCCGAGAGTACTGCGATTCGTTCTCTATCTTCGAGGCGCAGCGCATCTGCGATCACTTCCGACATCCGGCGCAACGACTGCTCCTCAATTCCCTTCGTCGCGCTCACAAACGACGATGCCGCCGAAATATGCGGTCGAAGTGCCTCAAGCGTCGCTCGCAGATGAGCCGAAGGGACCACCAGCAGAATAATCTCAGCGCCGCTGGCGACGGATTTGAGATCGCTCGAGATCTCAGCGTTCGCAGCGAGGTGAAACCCTGGCAGATACCGCGCATTTTCCCGGTCCCGGGTTAGCTGCCCGGCATATTCTTGCGATCGGGTCCAGATGCGAACAGTGTCGAATCGCGAAGCCAGCGCTATCGCAAGAGCAGTCCCCCAGCTTCCAGCGCCGATGACTGCCAGCTGCTTCAAACAGCTTTCCGCCGCAGGGAAAAGGTATGCTCGCTCCCGCTTCGCAGCCGCACGATATTTGCACGATGGCGATAAATGACCAGAACCGCCGCAAAAATACTGGCGTACAACAAGGGCGGCGCGGGCTGCGCAACATACCACAGAAGAATGGGAAACAGCCCCGCCCCGACAATCGAACCAAGCGAAATATACCGCGTTAGGCTGACCGTCAACACAAATATTGCAAGAACGATCAACAGAGTTACAGGTGAAATGAAGCCGAACGCACCCACAAAGCACGCCACAGCCTTGCCGCCCTTGAAATTTAGAAAAACTGGAAAGCAGTGGCCCACGAGCACTGCCGCCGCACTCAGTGCAACGGCCCATGCATTGCCATGCGTTGTTGCCGAAGCGATAAATACCGCCAGCAGCCCTTTCAGCACGTCGAGCACCAGCACGATTGCGCCCGCCTTGCCGCCGGCCGTTCTATGTACGTTGGTGGCCCCGATGTTGCCGCTGCCCATTGTGCGGATGTCCTTGCCAAGACGCAAACGCACGAACCAATATCCAAACGGCAGGCCGCCGATTAGATACGCCAGCATCGTTAAAACCGCCAGCTCCAGGAAGGATGTTCCCGTCACTGCGGCGAGCTCGAAGCCGCCAGGGCGCTTTCAAATTTGTATTCGCGCAGCCGCCGATAAATGCTTGCATTCGTCCCCGGGTCGCTGCGAAACAGGGCAAACCGCGAGACTTCAAACTTGCCGATCAGCGTAGGACGCAGCTCCTCCACTTTGCGGCGCAATCCCCTCAGCGGAACCGGACTCTTCACCCGGGCCAGCGTGAGATGCGGTGAGAAAACACGGCTTTCTCGCGCAATCCCGAGCGGCAGTAACTGCTCCTCCGTATCGCGCGCAAGGTCATGGAGCGCTTCTCCGGCTTGAACTCCCGCCCAAAGTACGCGTGGCGAACGCTCGTCGGGAAACCATCCCAAACCTCGGCATTCGATCTCGATCGGCCTGCGCGATTCTATCCCCGCCAGGGCAGACTCGAGTTCGGGCAAGCGGTCGTTCGGCCATTCCCCGATGAACTTAACTGTGATGTGAAGGTTGTCCAGCGGACTCCACTTAATCAGCGCTTCCGGACGGAGCAGCGCAACCAGACGCTCCAATCGCAGGAGGATCTCGGCAGGCAGTTCGATTGCGGTAAAGAGTCGCATACGGGCCGTGTTACTGTTCTAGCGTAACTTGGGGCCAGAAGATCTGTATTCGCTCGATAGTTTATACCAGCTTACTGCGCCCGTGGAACTCCCGTTTTTTGAAAGACCCGCTGGCGAACTCGCCCGGCTCCTGATCAGCGCCGTACTCATTCACGGCGAGACGGCCGGGATGATCGTAGAAACCGAAGCCTATCTTGGTCTGCAGGATCTTGCAGCTCACGCATCAAAGGGACGGACGGAGCGCACCAAAGTGCTGTTCGGGCCGCCCGGACGTGCTTACGTCTATTTCATTTACGGCATGCATGAATGTTTGAATGTGGTGGCCGACCGGGAGGGCGAACCCGGTTGCGTTTTGATCCGTGCCCTCGCCCCGCTCACTGGATTGCGGTGTATGGCGGAGCGCCGCCGCCGGAAAGGGCCGGTCTGCGGACTCACGAATGGACCCGGCAAGCTGACCCGGGCCCTCAGCATCACGCGCGCACAGTATGGGCAGCGGCTCGACCATGGCGATCTTCTCATTCGCACCTGGCGCAAACAGCCGGAGTTTTCCGTCGCGATCACGCCCAGGATCGGCATCACCAAATGCGCCGACTGGCCGCTGCGCTATGTTTGGCAGGGGCATCCTTGTTTGAGTAGATAGAATGGCGGCTATGATTTTTTGTGCGCTCGTGGTGGGGTTGTTGCTCGCTCCATCCCTCTTGCCGGGAGCCGGTCTGGACGCCGCTGTACAGCAGAAAATATCCGGCTTCCAAGGCAAGGTTAGCTTGTATGCAGAGAACCTCAAGACCGGCCAGAAGTATAGCTTGCGCGGTGAGAACCCGGTGCGCACTGCGAGCACCATCAAACTCGCCATTATGACCGAGTGTTTCGCCGAGGCAAACGAAGGCAAGCTCGACCTCGGCGAAATGATCACGCTCACCGGCCCCGAAAAAGTGACCGGCAGCGGCATCCTCCAAGAGCTTTCGGATGGAGACAAACTGCCCCTTCGCGACATGATCGACTTGATGATCGTGCTCAGCGATAACACGGCCACGAATTTGATCCTGAATCGCATTGGGGGCGATGCCGTAAATGCGCGCATGGCGGGTTTAGGTCTGGTCTATACGCGTGTCATGCGCAAGATCATGAGCGACAATAAGCCCGGCGTCAAAAGCGGAGTCACAGCCGAGGGGCGCAAACCGGAAAATAAAAAGTGGGGCTTAGGGCGCAGTAGTCCCTTCGAAATGGTAACCCTGCTCAAGAAAATGTATCAGGGCGAGTTGGTGAACAAGCAGGCATCGGATGAGATGCTGACTATTCTGAAGCGCCAGCGAGATCGCAACGGACTCGGGCGCGATATGAAAGACGTAGACGTGGCCGACAAGACCGGCGCGCTCGAACATTTGCGCAGCGACGTTGGAATCATTTATTCTTCGGGCGGGCCCATCGCGATGGCCGTTACCGTCGACGATATGCCCCAGGAGGATTGGACTTCCGACAACCCTGGATTACTGTTGATCTCTCAGCTGTCGGAAATTATGACCAAAGGACTCGCTTCACAGCCATCAGCCGCCACAGGGGCTCTTCAACCGGAGGCCCGGAAACCATGAGCGAAGGACTCGAACTCTTTAACCTGACCGGACGGGTAGCTGTGGTGATGGGTGGTACCTCCGGTATCGGCCGCGTGCTTGCGCTAGGTCTGGCGGATGCGGGCGCCCATGTCATCGCTACTGGCCGCCGCCAGGCGCTGGTTGCCGAAGTCGCCGCCGAAATCGAGAAAAAGGGCCGAAGATCGGTCCGGCAAACCGTGGATGCAGCCGACCGGCAATCGATTGACAAGCTGCGCGACGCGGTAGTCTCGCAGCTGGGCGGGGTCGACATTCTGGTGAATGCAGCCGGGCAGACCTTTCGCAAGCCGACCGTCAAGGTTGAAGAAGCGGAATGGAACAACCTGCTCGACGTCAATGTCAACGGAACGTTGCGCGCCTGCCAGAGCTTCTTCGAGCCATTGTCAGCGAAAGGCCGCGGCCGTATCATCAATATCGCTTCATTGACCTCTTATCTCGGCTTTATGGAAGTGGCCGCGTATGCCACCTCGAAATCTGCGGTGCTGGGCCTAACCCGCAGCTTGGCCGTCGAGTGGGCAGGGAAGGGAATCAACGTAAACGCTATCGCTCCCGGCGTCTTTCGCACGGATTTAAATGCCGCTCTGCTCGACGGCACCGAACGCGGACGTGAACTGCTGCTCCGTACGCCGATGAAGCGCTTCGGCCAGATTCCGGAGTTGATCGGAACCGCAATTCTGCTCGCCTCCGACGCTGCGACGTTTATCACCGGGCAATGCATCGGCGTCGATGGAGGATTCCTCGCGAGCGGCGTAAACCAATGAAACCGCCAACCTTAGACTTGATCGGCCACACCCCGCTAGTTCGTTTGGTAGGGTTCGATACCGGCCCATGTGAATTGTATTTAAAACTGGAATCGCAGAACCCCGGAGGTTCGATCAAAGATCGCGTCGGCGTTTCGATGATTGAAGCAGCCGAGCGCAGCGACCGGCTTCATCCGGGCGACACCATTGTCGAAGCGACCGCCGGCAACACCGGCATCGGCCTCGCGCTGGTCGCGGCGATCAAAGGCTACCGGCTGATTCTCATCATTCCGGACAAAATGTCGCCTGAGAAAATCGCGCATGCCCGAGCCTTGGGTGCCGAAATCGTCCTGACGCGTTCCGATGTTCCTCCCGGACACCCGGCGTATTACCAGGACATGGCCGCCCGCATCGCTTCGGAGAAGCGCGCGTATCACATCAACCAGTTCGCCAACGAAGCCAATCCGCTGGCGCACGAAACCACCACCGGGCCGGAAATTTGGGAGCAGATGGAGCATCGTATCGATGCCTTGGTCTGCGGCATCGGGTCCGGCGGTACACTGACCGGCCTGAGCCGCTATTTCGCTCGCGTTCAGCCGCAGCTTGAACTGGTTCTGGCCGATCCCATGGGCTCGGTGCTCGGCGACGTGGTGCGCACCGGCCACCCTGGGCCGCAAGGCAGTTACGCTGTGGAAGGTATTGGCGGCAGTTGCGTGCCCGCGATTGCCGATCTTTCCCGCACGCATCGCGCCTACAACATTAGCGATTCGGAAAGCTTTCTCACCGCGCGCGAACTGCTGCGCATAACCGGGATTTTTGGCGGCCCGTCCTCCGGGACTCTGCTTGCCGCCGCCTTGCGTTACTGCCGCGAACAGACCGAACCGAAGCGTGTAATGACGTTCGTCTGCGACACGGGCGCTAAATACCTGTCGAAGATGTACAACGATTATTGGCTGCTCGACAACGGCTATCTCGAGCGGCCGGCAACCGGTAATCTGCGCGAACTGATCACCCGCCGCTACGAAGAGGGCGGCGGTAATTACCGTGATGCCCGACGACCCGCTGCTCACCGCTTCGCAGCGTATGCGCATGGCGGATATCTCCCAGGTTCCCGTAATGCAGGGCGGCAAATGCGTTGGCGTGCTCGACGAATCGGACTTGCTCTTTGCCGTTCACGACGATCCGAAGAAATTCCAAGCGCCTGTCAGCTCGGCCATGACCAGCCGCCTCGAAACCGTTTCGGCGGAAGCTTCCATGGATTCGGCATACGACATCTTGAACCGGGGCCTCGTGGCCTTGGTGATCGAAAAAGATAGCAAGTTCCTTGGACTGATCACGCGGTCCGATTTACTTAGTCATTTGCGCAGGAAACTACAGTAACAATGCCGCAAAAATTCGGTACCCGCGCCATTCACGCGGGCCAATATCCCGATCCCTCGACCGGCGCAATCATGATGCCGATCTATGCAACGTCGACCTACGTTCAGCAAAGCCCCGGAGTGCACAAAGGCTTCGAGTATTCCCGGACGCAGAACCCGACGCGCTTTGCTTACGAACGCTGCGTAGCGGATCTCGAAGGCGGCGTTCGCGCGTTTGCCTTTGCCTCCGGCCTGGCCGCGATGTCGACCACGCTCGATCTGCTGCAACCGGGCGATCACGTGATTGCCAGCGACGATCTCTACGGCGGCACCTTCCGGCTTTTTGAAGGCGTTCGGCGGCGTTCCGCTGGTTTGGATTTCAGCCTCATCGATATGAGCAATCCGCAGTCGGTAAGACAAGCGATCCGGCCTAACACCAGAATGATTTGGGTGGAAACCCCATCAAATCCACTGCTCAAGCTGATCGATCTGCGCGCCATCGGCGAATTAGCCAGGGGCGCGGGCCTGCTTTCGGTCGCGGATAATACCTTTGCCAGCCCCTACTTGCAGCGGCCAATCGAGTTTGGTTTCGATCTGGTGCTGCATTCGGCAACCAAGTATTTGAACGGCCACTCGGATATTGTGGGCGGGATCGCAGTGGCTGCCAATCCCGAACTTGCTGACCAAATGGCGTTTCTGCAAAACTCAGTGGGCGCAATCGCTGGACCGTTCGATTCTTTTCTGGCTTTGCGCGGATTGAAAACGCTGCACCTGCGAATGGCTCGTCATTGTGAGAACGCGGCGGAACTGGCGGCGTGGCTCGAGTCCCACCCGGCAGTAGAGCGCGTGATCTATCCCGGCCTTTCTTCTCATCCGCAGCAGGCCTTGGCAAAGCGCCAGATGTCAGCCTATGGCGGAATGATCACTGCCATTCTGAAAGGCGATTTAGCGTTTGCACGTCGCATGCTGGAACGATGCGAAATATTTGCCCTGGCCGAGAGCTTAGGCGGAGTGGAAAGCCTGATTGAACACCCCGCGATTATGACGCATTCGTCAATTCCCGCGGAAACACGCCGAGCTGCGGGTATTGCCGATTCCCTGATTCGGATTTCAGTGGGTATCGAGGACGTGGAAGATCTGAAGGACGACTTGTCCCGGGCGCTCGCTGCTTAAGCAAATACCATCGTGATTGCTCCGGCGGTAATCAGCAGGCCGCCCACGAGCTTGCCGAACGAGAGCTTTTCGCCAAGAAATACCGCGGCGAAAACAATCACAAACACCACGCTTAATTTATCGACGGGCGCTACCCTTGAGGCGGGACCGAGCTGCAGAGCGCGAAAATAGCAAAGCCACGAAAGTCCGGTTGCCACACCGGAAAGAAGGAGGAAGAGCCATCCCCGTTGTGTAACGGTGGATAGCTCTCCGGGTTTGTAAGTGACGGCAACAATTGCCCAGGCAAACAGCACAATTACAATCGTTCGGATAGCGGTGGCTAAATTCGAATCGATTCCGCTGACGCCGACCTTCGCTAAAAGAGCCGTCGCCGCCGCAAAGAATGCAGAAAGTAGAGACCAGAGTACCCAAGCCATTAAGTCGTGGGGCGTCGGCCTCTAAACACGCGGTAAATCGCAAGCAGTACAATTGCGCCGATCACTGAAGCGATGAACCCTGCCGAAGAGCCCGGTGGATAATGGCCGATCGCGCGGCCGACGTATGTCGCCAGAATCGAGCCAGCGATACCGATGATCATTGTTATGAAAATGCCCCCCGGGTCTTTGCCCGGCATCAAGAACTTTGCGACGGCGCCAATAACTAAGCCGATAATTAATGTCCAGATTATTCCCATCCGAATCGATCTCCTTTTCTAAGTTGGGTGACAAACTTCTTCTCAACTATATACGTGTTCTAAATAGGTTTCCAGGCGAGGGCTGTCAGCTGCACTTCGATATTTGTCTTCTTGAGCCGGATGGGAATCGTTTCGAGTGTTTCCGTCTGCGGATCGATCTTGGCCTGCTGCGCCGCAACCTCGCTCTCGAATTCCTGCTGTAATGCGGCGGACTGTTGTTCGATCTGCGCTACCGTTTCCGTCGCCTGCTCCACGCCCTGCGATTGCTGCCACGTACGGCCCACCTGGCGGGCGGCCGTCGCCGCTTTCGAAATGGTGGTTGCGCTGAGCGCTTTTCGTCCGAGGAATGCGCTTAACAAGCCGCTGCCGACGGAAACCGCCGTTTGCAGAAAAGCTTGGTTTTTCTGATTGCTTTGCCGCTCTACCGCCATCTCGGCCCGCCGCTTACGTTCGGCTAAGGCTGCCAGTTTCGGTGCGTATTTTTGTTTAAGAGTCTCGGCGACCCGGTCGCGCTCCTCGCGCGCGGCCTGTTGCAGCCGGATTCGAAAATCGCGCTCCGATTCACCCGGCTGTGACACTTGTTGTAAGCTCGGGCTTTTTAAAACGTTTAACTGCTGCGTCTGAAAAATCCATGTCACAAATGACTTGCTCCAGCCGGCATAGTTCCTGGCGATTGCAGCTTGCGAAGGCAGATTGCCAAAGCGAAGGCCCGGCTCGGGTGTTTTCTCCAGTTCGGAGAGCGCTATTTCCACAGGTTCCGCGTGCGACCAATCGACTGGGGCCGGGCCGTCGTTGAAGGGTGTAATCCAAACCATCTCCCGCGTCTCCGAGATGTTTTGCTTCGGATCATCGTAATGCAATTTGGCAGCGCCCAGGAGAACCGGCGCGTAAAGCGATGCTCCTGCTCTTTCGACCGGCAAGAAATAGACCGGCACATCGGGCGGCAGAACCGGAGCGTCGCCCGCGCCCTCGGCCGTTTCGGGTTGAGCGGTTTTAGGTGCAGCTTCCGAACGCCGGTCTTTCATCAGAAGCTTGATCTTTTCGCGCGTGATTGGGCCGCTGAGGTATGAGAGTGTCCAGCGCGTCTTGAACAACTGCGGCTGGCCCTCATGCACATTATTCAGTAGAAACACGCGGCTGCCCAGCCCTGCAATCAAACGCTCCATTGCCGGCTTGTCGAACGCGGTCTGCGCCTCGCTGGCGGCGCCTTCGAGGCCGTCCATGACGCGCATCTTGTCGCGCTCGGTTTGTAAACGCCCGATAAACCACGTCCCTGCATTCGACAGGCCTTTGTAATCGAGATCGACCGGGTTCTGCGTCGCTAAAACGATTCCGAGTCCATAGGCGCGTGCCTGCTTCAGCAGTGTCAATAACGGTTTTTTGGAGGGTGGATTGGCGGTTGGCGGAAAATAACCGAAGATCTCGTCCATGTAGAACACGGCCCGGAGACTCGTCGTCCCGGATTGTGCGCGCACCCAGCTCAATAGTTGATTCAGCAGCAGCGAGACGAAAAACATTCGTTCCGCATCGCTCAAATGCGCGATGGAAACAATGGAGATGCGCGGTTTGCCTTCTGCCGTATAGAGCAGCCCGCCGATATCGAGCGGATCGCCCTTCAACCACGCGGCAAAGTTGGGCGAGGCCAGGAGATTGTTGAACGCCATGGCGAGCGCGAAGCGGTCTTTAGCGGGAAAGAACGTTTCCAGATCCATGACGCCTGCCTTCTGGAATGGCGGCTTTTGAATTTGGCCGATGATGCTCGCCAGATCGAGATCGCGCTCTTGCCGCCAGTTTGCTTCGAGGATATTCGCGAGCAGAACGTGCTCCCGGCTCTGCAGCGGATCGGCATTAACTCCCGCGATGCCCAGCAGACTCGTGGCGGTTGCGTTCACGCGGTCGCGCAAAGCCTCTTCGTCCGCCAGAATTTTTTCATCCGGTGCCGCGAAGGATTTCAGAATGGAAACCGGCACGCCCGCTTCGCTGCCCGGAGTGTAAATCGTAACCTCGGCGGCATCCCGCAATCGTTTGACGCGTGCGCCGTCCTGCCCGAAGGACGCGAGACCGGTCTTCCAAAGGTCCGCCTGTCCGGCGGCGAACTCGTCGGGGCCAATGCCTTTAATCCTGGCTTCGTCCTCATTGATCCACGGGCGGAAATCGCTGGGCCGCAACTCGGGAAAAGTGAGCAGCAGGTTTGCGATATCGCCTTTCGGGTCGATCGCAATTGCGGGAATCCCGTCAATTGCCGCTTCTTCCAGCAATCCGATGCAAAGACCCGTTTTGCCGCTGCCCGTCATGCCGACACAAACGGCATGGGTGACCAGGTCTTTTGATTCGTAGAGCAGCGGTGCGTTCGATTCCTGTTTGGTCGCGGTGTCGACCGGCTTGCCAAGATAAAAGACGCCCAGCTTTTCGAAATCCTGCATCCCTCGATTCTAGAGGTTGCTCGCGTTCAGCCCTTTCGCTCCATTTGTCATGTAGCGGGCCGTTCGCACGGCCAGGGCCATAATTGTAAGCGTCGGGTTCTTTTCCGGAAACGTTACAAACGAACTCCCGTCGCAGACGAACAGGTTACTGACGTCGTGCGCCTGGCAAAACCGGTTAAGCACGGAAGTCTTCGGATCGTTGCCCATGCGCGCCGTCCCTACTTCATGGCTCGCGAAACCGGTGGGCTTGGCTGACGTTTCGAATACGATACTGGCCTTCGCGGCGTGCAAAATCTCGTGCGTTTTCACCTTCATGTCGTTCCAAAGCGCCAGATCGTTTTCCCCGAAACGAAAACTGACCACCGGAGCAGGAATGCCATAGGCATCGGGCCGGTTCGGGTCCACCGTGACCCGGTTATCGGGGCGCGAGAGCGATTTCCCAAACACGCTGGTGTGAAAGAAAGCGGGTTGCAGTGAGCGCACCTGTTTCTTAAAGTCTGCTCCAAAGCCTTTCAAATGCTGCGCCTGGTAGGGATAGCGAAATCCGAAGAACTGGTTCTGGTATTGGAACCCGCCCACATAATTCCGCGATCTCTTGTCGAGATTGAAGCGCGGAATGTAAGTATGATCGAGCGCGCCATCGTTATTAATCGGCTTCGAGCCCACTAACTCATCGAGATATGAGAGAAACGCGGTAGCCATGTGTCCGTGCAGATGGCGGCCCACCATGTCGCTCGAATTGGCAAGCCCGTTCGGATGCCGCGGCGAGCGCGAATTCAGCAGCAGCCTTGCGGTCTCGACTGTCGCGCAACACACCGCGAAACGTTTGGCGCGGATCTCCTGTTCCTGGCGCGTGCCGGTATCGATTACCGAGACAGCGCGCGCTTCGCCCTGGTCGTTCACCAGGATTTCCCGAGCCAGTTGATTTTGCAGCAGTGTGAAGTTCCCTGTGCGGCGTGCTTTCGGCAGCATGGCGGACGGCACGCTGAAGATCGCGCCGATGTCGCAGCCCTCCATGCAATGGCCGCAATAATGGCAGGGTGGCCGCCCATCGTAGGCGCTCGTGAGTAATGCCTTGCGCGTCGGAATATAGGGAATTTTCAGGGTGTCGCAGGCGCGCTTCACCAGCAGATCCGAACAGCGCATGTGCAGCGGCGGTAGAAACTCTCCATCGGGCAGCACCGCCAGCCCTTCGCGCGAGCCGCACACGCCGATCATTTTTTCTACGTAGGAGTAATAGGGAGCGAGTTCGTGATAAGTGATCGGCCAATCATCTTCTACGCCTTCCGTGCTCCGTTCTTTGAAATCCCACTCGGCGAAGCGAAAACAACCGGCATTCCAATGAATGCTGCGGCCGCCCACCGCGCGAATGCGGTCAACCGAAATGTCATCGCAGTTCTCATAATGGATGGAATCGACCACTTCCCTCGGGTAGCCCGGCGATGGTTTGATGCGCTTCGGAAAATCGTAGGGCCAGGAATGGAAGTGGAAATCATCCGCAGTCTGCATACGCCCGGCTTCCACCAGCACAACCTTCGCGCCCGATTCCGCCAGTTCTTTCGCAAGCACGCCGCCGGCCGGACCCGAGCCAATTACGCAGACATCGTAGATCACGCGTGCTCTCCGTGCTGGCATCCCGGAAATCCCATCAGCGCTTCGTTTCCCTGGTATTGCAGATCCTGGTGAATGCCGATTTTTGACGTATAGTAGCCGTTGATTGTGGCGCGCTTCAAGCTGGCGAAGAATTGCTGCTGTGGTGAAGCCGCATCGTCTTCGTTGCCCGCCATTTCGGCAACCACGGCGTATTGTTCCTCGGGCGAGCAGTCTTCGAACGCTTTCCCGTATCCGTTGCGCGCCAGCGTGTTGACTGATACCAGGCCATTGCTCCAAAGTTGTTTCTTGTCTTGCGGAGCATCGGCCACGATGGCGTCGATGTATTCGGAAACACCAGCTGCCACAGCGCCCGGCGAGTGGTCGTCGGTCGGAATAATGGTTTCGGTTAAGGCGTCCAGCGTCTTCCGTTGCATGGCGTCGAAGAACTGATAACGATAAGCAGTCGCCTTCTGGTCGGTAACATTCATCGCGCTGTTGCGGCTTTCCGGCGGCGGGTTCTGGCCCAGCACAGGCAAAGCCGAGACCGAAGCGGTCGCTGTCAGTCGCTTGATCAGTCCGCGCCGCGTGGGTTGGCTGGATTCCAGATCGTTGCTCATCTATTTATTACAATCGCACCAGACTCTGGAGTCATTCGTGAAATTCGGCGTAAACACTTTTATTTGGTCTGATCACTTCGATAGCAGCAGTCAGGCAGGTTTGCTTGGGGACATAAAAAGAGCGGGCTTCGACGGAATCGAGATTCCGCTCATCGAGCCAAAACAAGTGCAAAGCACGGCAGTACGGCGCGCGCTCGAAGAAGCGGGGCTTGAATGTACGTTTTGCGCTGTTTTGCCGCCGGGATTCAACACTGTGAGCGAGGACCCAAAAGTTCGCAAAGCGACAATCGAACACTACCGGGAGTGTATTGAAATCGCTGCCGCCATCGGCGGGAAACTGATTGCCGGTCCGCTCTATTCGCCCGTCGGCTACTTGCCGGGACGCCGCCGAACCGCTGACGAGTGGAAATGGGCGGTCGAGTGCTTCCAGCAGCTTGGCGACGTGCTCGATCGCTCTGGCGTGACGTTAGCGCTCGAGCCGTTAAACCGGTATGAGACCTACTTCCTCAATACCGCCGAGGACGCAGTCGCTCTGTGTCGCGAAATCGGCCACCCGCATGTTGGAATTCTGTTCGACACGTATCACGCGAATATCGAGGAGAAACATATTGGGGAAGCGATTCGCACGGCGGGCAAATATCTGCGCCACTTTCATTCCTGCGAGAACGACCGCGGCATTCCCGGTTCGGGGCACATCGACTGGCCTGGCGTATTTAACGCTCTGAACGATACCGGCTACGATGGCTGGCTGACGATTGAAAGCTTTGGCTTCTCGCTAGGCGCGTTATCGGCGGCGGCTTCGATCTGGCGCGATCTTGCGCCGCGGCCGGATGTGATCGCTTTTGAAGGATTACCTTTTTTGCGGAGGGAATGGGAGCGAACGCACGGGAGACGCGCGGTAGAGCATCACTAAACCCAAGGCTAGAATTGCGAAAGCCAGGCCAAGCAGCCAATAAAGATGAGCATAGAGGCGCGGCATGCCTTGCGTGACCGGCGGTTCATCGGAGGTGTCGACCCCGCTATCGTTGTCGTTTGAATGCAGCGATCCTGTCCCGGTGATATCGGCGGAATAATTGCCAGCTGAAAGCACGGTGTAGATGGTCGCCTGCGTCTTCGGCTCGGTGCCAACCGTCTGCAAATCTTTCCCGGCGAGCGTGACACCTGGAGGCGCGATCAAACGGAGCGGCCCGGCGGGCATTCCTTTCACGCCCTCTACGCGGCTCCGAAACGTAAACGGCGAACCGGCCGGCAACACGTAGTTGATTTCGAATTCCGTCTGGCCGGGCTTAATCGGATAATTGACCTGGTACACACCGGCTTCCGAAGTCTTAATCGCCACGCCGGGCAGCGGCATACCCTGCGGACCCTGCACGCTAACACGTGATTGTCCGTTGGCGGCCGGCGGTAGAAAGAACCGCAAGCTGCCGAGCGCGGGATTGTCGTACGTAGTGTTGCTCTTGTTTTCGACAATCACGGTTTCAGCGGCGGAAATCTGGCTCGAACTGGGCTCGAGCACCAACATGCGCTGCGTGATCGTCGCGACGGCCGGCGACTTGCTAGCTTCGAATACGTCAAGCTGCACATTGGACGTCGGAATATTGGGCGTCATCAGCTTGTTGTAGTGAACGTCTTTATAATCAGCCTGCAGCAGTTGCGGGCCGCCGCCCGGTTGGTCTTTTTCAAAGAGAAAATGGCCGGCGGCGTCGGTCTTCGTCGCGCCGAGCGTCTGCATACCATTCTGGCCAGGTTTAATCAGTGTCACACTGACGCCGCCTTGCGGTTTTCCTGTGGTGCGATTGATAACGGTGCCGTCGATTGCGGCCACGCTCAGACCGGCGAAGCCACCGAGAATGCCAATGAGCAGCAGCGCGCGTTTCATGCCATCGCCTTTCCGCACTCGCCGCAGAACTTGAGCGGCTTGGTAAACTTTGCGCCGCAAGAGGGGCAGACAGTAGCTGCCGGAGCCGCTGCTTTTCTGGCTGGTGCGGCCGTCCGGCGAAGCGAAAGTCCCAGACGCTTGGCGGTTGCTTCTATTTCGGCCAGGACGCCTGCCAATTCCCGCTGGAGAGCCAGCTTGTTTTGTTGATAATCTTCGTCGGAGAGTTTTCCAAGCCGGTACTCAAATTGCAGATCGCGCAAATTTTCGTAAATGGCCTGTTTGCGATCTTCGAGATGCTGCACCGGGGAAACTGGGATCGGTTCGGGAAGGTCCTTTTCGCCAATGTTGAAGATGAAGTAAAGAGCCGCCAGAAAAATGGCCGCGGCTGCCACGATCACCATCATCGTTTGTTATCCGGCCATCCTTCCTCATCGTCCAGTTCGCTATCGATCTGGCTGCGATATCGCTCAATGAGCGATTCGTCGGCCGGGGTCAGAGGTGCGGGCGCTTTGCGGTTGCGGCGCACGAAAGCCGTCCAGATAAAAAAGCCAATCGCGAGCACCACGCCGGGCATTACCCAGGTCACGATGGGACCAAAACCCGAAGTGGGAGGCGAAGCGAGCGCCACGATGCCTTCTTCGGCCACAACAGAGTTGACGATCGCGTCGTCACTCATCCCCTTCTGCTTCAGATCGTATATCCGGTGGCGCATTGGATCGGCCGAACTGCAGCGCAACATGGGACAATTGCCTACTGTGTTGCGGCACCCTCCGCAGCGGCAGGCGAGCCGCCCTCCCACGCGCGCCACATCCGGCGTGAAGTAGGTGCTCGCATCCTGCGCAAAAACCGCTGCGATCACCAGGAAAAACGCCGCGAAAAGTTTAGGACTGAACTGTTGCGGGCGCACTCGCATACCCTACTACTTCCGTACGCGCATACTGGAGCCGCACCTTGCCTGGAATGAGGCAGATGATGGTTCCCGCCAAGACGACCCAGTATCCGATCCAGATCCAGGAGACCAGCGGAAATACGTACATCTGGAAAATTGCTTTTGTATTGTCGGGTGAGATCCCCGAGAAATTGACATATAGATCTTCGTTCAAGCGGCGTCGAACGCCGACCGTTGAAGCTTGTTCCTGGCTCGATTTGTAGAGGCGGATTTCAGGATTCAATTGATCGATGACCTGGCCGTTTTGCGAAACATCGAGCACCGCGTGGCTGAACTGGTAATTATCGTTCTCGCCGTTGTTGACGTTGAGCAATTTGAGATCGTAATTGCCGAAACGAAGACTCTGGTTCAGCCCGAGGCTCTTCGTCTGGTGCAGAT
Source organism: Terriglobia bacterium (assembly GCA_963767485.1). Lineage (GTDB taxonomy): Bacteria > Acidobacteriota > Terriglobia > Bryobacterales > Bryobacteraceae > Bog-105. The sequence continues at coordinate 100,805 of CAVYDZ010000013.1, forward strand.
CGAATGCGTGTCCGGTAAATCCGATGAACATTAGCACGATGCCCATGTGGACCAGGTAACCGCCGTAGCGCCGGGTGTTTCGCCAAGTCAATTCGACTGCCGCGCGCGGTAATGGCAAATGCTCCTTTGCCTGAATCGCCCGCGAGCCTTTCCAAAATTCGCTGATAATCGTCGTGAGCACAAAGGCGCACAGTCCGAACGAAATAAGCGGCGCAATCTGATGAATTCCTGAGAGGCCTAAGACGATCGCCACCAGCAAACCGGTCAACGCTGGAATACGAAAAGCGCGTATCAAGCTACTTGCTGAACTTTTGCGCCATGCGATCAATGGCCCTACGCCCGTAAGAAAAAGCAGAAATAAAGCGATTGGCACATTAACGCGGATGTAATAAGGAGCATCGATGGTCTCCTTTTCGCCGGTGAGCGCTTCCATCAGAACGGGAAACAAAGTGCCCCAAAGAATCGCAAAGCAGCTGGCCAGCAATATTAGATTGTTAAAGAGAAAGCTAGACTCGCGAGAGATCACGCTTTCGAGTTTCACTTCGCTCTTCAGGTACGGAAGGTTGACCAGAATGGCAAGAGCGGTAAGAGCGGTCGCCGTAAGAATAAATGTGGTGAAGTAGGGTTTCACCGGAGATTGCGCGAATGCATGGACCGAGGCGACCAACCCGGTGCGAGTCAGCGTGGTTCCCAGAATGCTGAGCAGGAAGGTGGCCGAGACCAGCACCATATTCCAAACCTTCATCATGCCCTTCTTCTCTTGCATCATCACGGAATGCAGAAAAGCCGTTCCTGCAATCCAGGGCATTAAAGCCGCGTTTTCCACGGGATCCCAGCCCCAATACCCGCCCCAACCCAGGACCGTGTACGCCCAAAACATCCCAAGCGTCACGCCGGTGCTTTGGAACAGCCACGCGATCAAAGCCCAGCGCCGGGTTGTGTGAATCCAGGCTTCACCCGGTTGCCTGGTCAGCAGCGATCCCATCGCAAAGGCGAAGGGTACGGTGAACCCGACATAACCGAGATACAGCATTGGCGGGTGAATCGCCATGGTCCACCATTGCAGCAATGGACTTAACCCGTTCCCATCGCCCACATTGATCACGCCGCGTCCGGCCATCAGCACCTGGAACGGACTCGCCACAAACGTGATCATGCCAACGAAAAACGCAAGCGTCACCATCAGCACCGCGATAACAATCGGCATCATGTCGCGGAACTTGCGCCGGTTTGTCCAAACCACTACGGTCGAATACGTCGAAAGAATCCAGCTCCAGAACAGGAGCGAGCCTTCCTGACCACCCCACCAGGCAGTGAATTTATAGACCGGCGACATCGCCTTGTTGCTATGCGCGGCCACATACGCCATCCGGTAATCGCCATTGAGCAAGGAGGCGACGAGCACGGCGGAAGCAATGGTAAGCAGCAGCCAGATGGCGTAGACGGAACGTTCCGCGCTGACCAGGAGAAAGGGACGCCGCGCATACTTGCCCAGCACCGAAGCGACGACCGCGAAGATCGTCAGGCAGAAAGCAATCAGGGTGGCAAGAGCGCCGATGTTCTCCATAGGATTAAGGAAAGAATTAGCTTACGCGTGCAGGGGCGCCGCCGCTGTGCGATAAACCGCGCTGGCTTGGCTTCGCTTCATATTTAGAAGCGCATTTGGCTTGGATTTTATTCGCCTGGAAAACGCCATCCGGGCCAAGGCGGCCGTCGGCTAAAGCCTGCGCATTGTCGCGAAACGTGTCCGGGAGCGGATCGGTTCCGGTGTACACCACGTTCAGTTTACGAGCCCCCTGGTGCAGAACGAATGAAACGGCCATTCCTGTTTTGACGATCGAGCCGGGCTGTACGTCGCCACCCACGCGCAATCGCTCATGCTGGGCCGCGCTGCCCATCTGTTCAAGTTCCGGGATGGTTTTGTAATAGGCCTTTGTCTCCTTGACGCCGCCAGCGGCAAGCCAGATAAGAGAGCCAACCACCAAGACCATCAGGGTCCCGAACTTCACATAGGTTTTCATATTTCCGGGCTGAAGCTTTAGTATATCCCCGGAATTGCGAGCGCGGCTCGGCTGTGACGCGCGCTATTTCCCGCTCGGCTTGCGCGGCGTGCTGCTCGGAGGCACGATGCCTTTGATCCGCAGGTAGGTCACCATGTTGCCGTAATGCTCATCGGTATGCGCTGAGTTGACGGAAAGAACAGTAAGCCTGGCCAGATCGAAGTTCATAAATTTGGTCATCTGGCTTCCCTTGGCATCCGTCATGTCGCCATAGACTTTGCTGCAGTACCCGACGGCCTCTTTGAGCGCATTCACCAGGTCCGCCTTTGACGTCTTCGTCTTCTCGATGTTTTTCATGGAAGATGGTTCGCCAGCAGCAATCGAGCAGAACATGTATTGAGCATCCGCCACGTGCCCCACAAGTTGACCGAAACTGCGAACCTCTGGCGTCGGTTTGAAGGAATAGTTCTCTTCCGGCATTTTTTCGGCGGCGGCAATCACTTCGCCGCTGACCAATGCGTAAAATCCTTTTTCACTCGCCGAAATCGGATTGGCGGGCTCCGTGGCCGCCTCTTGCGCAAACATCGCGATCGGAGCCGCTGCTAGCGTAACCAGCGCGAAACAGAGTATCTTATTCACGTGAATCTCCCTGGGTCATGATTTCACAACTCATTAGCTAACGTTGTTTCGCCCGGGAAAGTTCGAGGAAAGATTATGCGCTTCCTGCTGTTTTTGATTTTGATGAGCGTCCCAGCGCGCGGCGTGAACGGTCCAACAGAAGAGCTAGCCCAGGCATCGCGGGTCGGAGATTTGCGGACCGCCGAGGCTCTTCTTTCTTCTGGAGTGAACCCCAATCTTCCGGACAAATACGGAAAAACGCCGCTCTACTATGCTGCCTCCTTTAACGAGGCAAAGACGGTCGCGCTTTTGCTTACCTACCACGCAGATCCGAACGCCCGGGCCGCACGGCGCGAAACCGAGTTCCCGGCAACTCCTCTGCAATATGCAGCCGAACTTGGTAATTTGCACATTGCTTCGGAACTGATGGCTGCAGGCGCCCGCGTCGATACCGTTGGAAACGGCGGTCGTACCGCATTGCACTTTGCGGTGTTGGGGCGCCACCTGGACCTGATTCAGTTTCTGATTGAAAAAGGGGCCGATCTGAATGCCCGCGACAGGGAAGGGACCAGTCCCTTAGACGACGCTGTCTGGCGAGGATCGCTCGACGCGGCTGCGATCTTGTTGGCGCACGGCGCTCGCCTGAATGAAGCCGAGGTTAAAACCGGGGCGACGCCCATCAATGAAGCCGCTTACCTGGGTCGTACGGAGCTCGTGAAGTATTTGCTTCAATTCAATCCGGATCTGGCGATTGCCGACAACCGAGGCTACACTCCGCTGGAAAATGCCGTGCGCAAGGGGAAAGAAGAGGCCGCTTTGCTCCTGCTGGCGGCGGAAGCGAAAGAGCAGAAAAGCCCGCACGCTTTCGAAGGAGTGCTCGAGCCGGTTATTCGAAACGATGAATCGCTGGTACTGGAGGAATTACTCCGGCGGGGAGTTTCGGTTCACGGCGTTTTGCCATCGGGCTCCACGCTGCTCGACACGGCAGCTTCGAACGGGGCGGCGAAGATTGTACCTGTTCTATTAAGAAATAGCGCCGATCCCAATGTCGCCGGCCGGAATGGAGCCACCCCTTTGGAAGATGCTTCGCTAAAAGGATATGAGGCCATTGCTGCGATGCTGCTCGATCATGGAGCACAGGTGAATCGGTTGAATAGCGCTTCCGGAACGACCGCGCTTTACGCCGCGGCTTCGTTCGGCAAAAGCAATGTGGTGAAGTTGCTGTTAAACCGGGGGGCCAATCCCAACCTGTGCGGCAAGAGCCGCACGACCCCGTACCAGGCGGCTCTCGCGAACGGGTATCCCGAGGTAGCGAAGGACATTCAAATGCACGGCGGAAAAAGTAGTTGTGAACGCTAGACCGGCGATTCTTTATTTCTACTATTGACGCTCTATAAGACCTGTGGCACTATTTCTTAAAGGAAGTCTATAGGACGAGAATGCCAGAGTCCCGAACAGATCTGCTTCAGGGCACGCTCGATTTGCTGATTTTGAAGGCGTTAGCGCTCGAAGAGCTGCATGGAATGGGAATCTCAAGGCGAATAGCCCAGATTTCGAATAAGACATTTGATGTTAAGGCCGGCTCGCTATTCCCGGCTTTGCACCGTATGGAAGAGGCGGGTTGGTTGAGTTCTTTTTGGGGTGAGGCCGAGACCAACCGGCGTGCTAAATTCTACCGGCTCACAAAATTGGGCCGCCGCCAGCTTGCGGCCGAAACCGAGCAGTGGGAGCGTATCTCACTCGCGATCGCGAGCGCGTTACGAGCTACTTAGGGCAACACCAGTGCCACTGCGCCGCTTCAAACACTTCTGGCGAAACATTCTGCGGCGGCAGCGGGTGGCCGCGGATCTCGATGAGGAGATCCACAGCTATGTCGAACTCGTCGCCGAAGAAAAAGAGCGTTCCGGGATCAGCCGCGAGAAGGCTTTGCAGCAGGCATATCGTGAGACAGGCGCAGTGGAACTGGTGAAAGAAAGCGTGCGGGATGTCTTATGCGGGGTTTCCCTGAATAACCTGCTGCAAGATCTTCGATACGGGCTGCGCGTCTTAAGAAGAAATCCCGGTTTCGCAGCAACCGCCATCCTGACTCTCGCGCTCGGAATCGGTGCAACCACCGCGATCTTTAGCGTGGTGGATGCAGTTATGTTCAAGCCGCTCCCTTTTCCCACCGGTGAGCGTTTGGTTCGCGTTGAATCGGTGATTGCCGCATCGGGCCACGGCGACGTGGCATCCTATCCAGACTTTCTGGATTGGCGCGCACGGAATCACGTCTTCGCCGGCATGGCTGCGTTCCGAACGAACGACTTTACTCTCCTTGGCCCAGGCGAACCGGTTCATTTGCAGGGAGCGGTAGTCTCGGCGAAACTATTTGCTTTGCTCGGCGTAAGCCCGAGGCTTGGGCGCGGCTTTCTCCCTGAGGAGGATAACCCCGCGGCGGCGAATGGCGCGGATCCAGTGATCCTGAGCTACCGGCTTTGGCAGCGGGAATTCAGTTCTGACGGATCCGCAGTGGGGCGCACTATTCGGCTCGGCGATCGGCCTTTCACGGTGATTGGCGTCATGCCGCCGGCGTTCCAGTTTCCGATTCAGGCGGATCCCATCGAGCTATGGACCACCATTGCCGTCGATGCCCGGGACGGCGCGAATGCGATCACGGCGCAGCGCGGAGCGCACTACCTCGATGTGGTTGGTTTGCTGAAGCCCGGCATCGGTCTGCGCCATGCGCAAGCCGAACTGGCCGCGATCGCCGGCACGCTAAACAAGCAATACCCCGAAAATAAGCCGCGCACAGTTCGGATTGTGCCGGAGATACAGGGTGTCGTCGGTCCGCTCCGCACTCCACTGCTTATCCTGCTCGGAGCCGTGGGCTGCGTTCTGCTGATTGTCTGCGCGAACGTTGCCAATCTGCTGCTGGCGCGGGCAACCGGGCGGCGCAAGGAGATGAGCGTACGGGCTGCTCTGGGCGCAAGCCGCTGGCGAGCGGCGTGTCAATTGCTCACCGAGAGCTCGGTCTTGTCGCTACTCGGTGGCGCGCTCGGTCTGGCGCTAGCACTTTCGTTGGTCAGGCTGCTGGTACGAATGATGCCCTCCGATGTCCCACGTTTGAACGCGGCCGGCTTCGACGTTCGACTTCTCTGTTTCACGTTTCTGATCGCGGTTTTGGCGGGGATTTTGTTTGGCCTCGTTCCTGTATTGCAGGTCTCAAGAATCAGTCTCACGGAATCGCTCCGGGAGCGCGGGCTCGGCGCCGGCGGAGGAAGAAAAGGGACTAGCCGCCTACGGGGCGCCCTGGTTATCAGCGAAATCGGCTTAGCGGTCGTGCTTCTGCTCGGAGCCAGTCTCTTCCTGCAAAGTTTTCTACACCTCACCCGTGTCGATCCGGGATTCGATCCGAGGCATGTACTGAGTTTTCAGCTTGATGCACCAGGTGAAAAGGCAATCAGCACGCCGGCCTTTTTCCGGAGTGTAGTAGCGAAAGTGAGAGCACTGCCGGGCGTTCAATCGGCCAGTACGGCTGCGTCGCTGCCCCTTGCCGGGAATAACGTCAGTTTGAGTATCGAAATCGAAGGCCAGCCGACTCCGAGGGGATCGAGAGCTTCGGTCGATTTCAACGCGGTCGAGCCAGACTATTTTCGAACCATGAGTATTCCGCTCATCGAGGGACGCGACTTCTCGCCACACGATGACGCGCGATCGACTCCCGTCGTAGTGATCAACCGGACACTCGCGCGCCGCTTCTTTCCGCACCAGGACCCAATTGGAAAGCACATCCGGCCGGGGATGGGAAACGGCTATGGTCCGGGCGAACCGCCGATGCGCGAAATCGTGGGCGTGATCGGCGATGTGAAACAAAGGGGCCTCGGTTCGGATTCCGATCCCGAGGCGTATGCGCCCCTGGCGCAGAGCCCGTTTTCGAGCATGTTCGTTACGGCGCGTACGGCAAACGATCCACGAAGCATTATCCCGGCCGTTCGTCGCTGTGTGGCCTCGTTGAATAAGAACGTCCCGATCTATGACGTAATGACGCTTGATCAATACTTCGCCCAATCCGTGGTTCTGCCGCGTGTGGTGACCCTGCTGCTGACTGCCTTCGCGGGCGTCGCATTACTGCTGGCGTGCGTAGGAATTTATGGTGTGATCTCTTACATCGTGGTCCAACGTACTCATGAGATCGGCATCCGGATGGCGCTTGGGTCGCAGAAGAGTGACGTCCTCCGGATAATGATTGGGGAAGGTCTCAGGCCCGCCCTGGCCGGCATTGCGCTCGGCGTTTTAATCGCTCTGCGGCTGACCCGGCTGGCCTCGAGCTTGCTGTATGGCATTACGCCCGGGGATCCACTGACTTACGCCGCAGTCTCGTTGATACTGCTATTTGTTGCGCTGCTTGCCTGTTACATCCCCGCGCGCCGGGCCGCGAACGTCGATCCGATGCTCTCGTTACGTCACGAATGATCGGCTTTTCATTCGTGGCGCAAAGCCGTGAGCGGATCAACCGACGATGCACGCCGCAGCGGAAGCCACGCTGCGAGCAGCGCCGTTACGGCAAGCACCGCGCAGGAAAGCGCAAGCAGCGACGGATTAAATGCGCTCACGCCAAAGAGCAGTCCCGCAATCATGCGGGCAACGCCCAGGCTGACCACTAGCCCCAGCCCGCTGCCGCCTGCCACGATGGTGAGGATTCGCCGGGAGATCATCCACTGAATCTGCCCACGCCGCGCGCCGAGCGCCATGCGAATTCCGATCTCCGCTGTCCGGTTCGCCACCTGATAGCTGAGCAGGCCGAAGAGTCCCGTGGCCGCCATCGCAAGGGCCAGGCCGCTAAAGGCGCCCGACAGATAAGCAAGCAACTTATTCTCCATGAGTGCGCCGTCCTTTTCGTCCGCGAGCGTTCGCACGCGATCGACATATTCGCGGCCGCCGGAATCCACAATTTTTCGTAAGGCAGCCACGTTCAAGCTGTTGGAGCCAGTCTTAATTAAGAGCACCGGATACCCCTGCCTATCGGCGTGCTGCCAGAAATTCAGATAAGCGACCGGGGGTGCGACTTGTTCGGGGTGTGCAAGGTCCATCTGCGCATTGGAGACCACACCGGTTACTCGCAAATCTTGATAGCGGCTATCCATCCCCATCCGAAGGTGATGACCAATCAAGGCGCTCGGCGGATTCGCTAATTCTTTCGCGAGCGACTTGCTTACGATCACTGCAGGTGCGCCGTTTTCGCGCTCTTCAAAACGCTCGCCTGCGATCAATTTCATACCCATTGCTTGAAAGAACTCTGCAGAGGTGCTCAAGATCGCTCCATTTACTTCCTGCTGGGCGCGCCCGTTGTCGACTGCGGCAATCGGCTCTACCTCAGATCTGTTGTAAAACGGCACAAAATCGGTCAACGCGACTGACTCTACTCCAGGCACCTGACGAATTTCGTTCAAGAGCTCTCGATCATACGGTCCTCGAACAAAATATGATTTCGCGTCGGGCCGGGTCGCGAGGGTTACGTCCCATACATTGCGGGTTCTGACGCCAAGGTCAAGGGCGTAAAAGTGCTTGAGCGATTCGCTAAGCAAACCGCTGCCGGCCACCAGCGCGAGTGTGAGGGCAATCTGCAAGCCAATCAAAATGGTCTGAGCTCTGCCTGCGCCTTTTACAATGCCGCGCCCGCTTTCTTTCAGCGCTCCCGATCCGCGCAGCCGATCCGCCTGCCAAGCGGAAGCTCCCGCAAAAGTAATCGCTATAACCGCGATGGCCACCGCAAAGAACAGCGCCATGCGCCAATCGAAGGAGAGTCCGGGGTTGAAATTTCCGAACATGTGCGCTCCCTGGGCGACCAGCCATTTGTCGAGCGCTTGCGACAGCAGGAGACCCAAGGCCGCCCCAGCGGCAACCAGCAGCAGGCTCTCGGTCGCAAACAGACTGGCAATCTGGCTTCGTTTCGCGCCCAGAGCGAAGCGAACAGCTATTTCACGCCGCCGCTTCAAACTGCGCGCCAGCAGCAGATTGATCAAGTTCGTGCAGCCGATCAGCAGGATCGCCACGCAGATTCCGGCCGCAGCATAGAGCGATCCTCCAAACCTTTGGCGCAGAAAATAGTCGACGCCGTCCCTGCCTGGCGTGAGCGCGATTTTGTTTGCCAGATATAGCTTTCTCCGGGCCGCACTGTAGTGTGGGGGAACGCTATTGGCAAGTAGTTGTTGCGCACGGACTTTCAACCTGGCGGCTGCCTGCTGTTCGGAAACTCCCGGTGCGCGCCGCGCCAGAATGTTCACCCACCAATACGTGGGCTTCCTGCCATTCGGCATGGTTTCTGTATATTCCTGGCTGGCGGGTACAACTACACCCTCCGGGAACCCCACGAGCAAGCCGGTAAATTGAGGCTCAGCCACCCCCACAACCGTGTAAGCCTGATTCGCCATGCGTATCCGTTGACCGAGAACATCGCGCCGTCGGTTAAACTGCCGTTGCCAAAAGGCGTCCGTGATTACCGCTACAGGCGCCGCTTCCGGGTGATCGTCCTGCGGCATCAGACTTCTGCCGAGTTGTATCCGGATTCCAAGCGTCGAAAAACAATCGCCGGAAAAGCCGAGCGTTCCAACAGAGATGATCGAGCTGCCAATTTCCACTCCCGGATAGCTGGTATCGAAGCCGCATACGCCCTGATAATCGGGCACTGTCTTCAAAGCGTCGAGAAACGTAGTAGGGAGTGCGCCGGGACCTCCCTCGCGAAGTACCGTCGAGACCTGCACCAGCTCCGCAGCATTTCGGACCGGCAGCGGCTTGAACGTCAGGGCGTACAAAAGATTAAACACCGCCAGCGTGGCGCCGATCCCGGTTGCCAAAATAACGATTGCGATAACCGTAAATCCAAGATTCGCCGCGAGCGAACGGAACGTGTATTTTAAATTGCGGGCCATCGTATCGATAGGGCCCCAGCGATCGGTCTCGCGGCACTCCTCGCGCGCGCTTTCCAGGCTCCCGAACTCCAGGCGAGCCAGCCGCCGTGCTGCCTTCTCATCCATACCGCGCGCCACGTACTTTCTCGTTTGCAACTCAAGATGCACGGTCAGCTCATCGGTGAGATCCTCTTCCGCTCGCTCGTGTAGGATGAGCGTTTTCAGTTTTCGGACAAAACCGCGCCAGGACATGTCACGCGAGTTCCATCACTCGTCCGATCGCCGCAGTCAAACGCGCCCAGTTATGCGCCTCGACGTCCAGCTGTTTCCGGCCGGTAGCTGTCAATTCATAGAAACGGGCCCGCCGGCCTAATTCCGAGGTTCGCCAATCCGCTTTAATCCAGCCGCGGTTTTCGAGCCGGTGCAGGGCAGGATACAGCGATCCCTGATTGACCTGCAGAACATCCTGCGAGATTTGCTGAATGCGCTCCGAAATCGCCCACCCGTGGAGCGTACCGGCCCGAAGCGTCCGGAGAATTAACAAATCGAGGGTGCCTTGCAGGAGATCGATTTTCGTTTGAAGCATGATCTTGTCGGCTTGCTACACTATGAAGCATTTTGATGTCGGATGTCAACAGTAAGCGGGCCTCATTCCGCGCCTCGTTGGTAGCGCGGCCCCGGCGAGTTCGGTATTATGGAGAGGTTCGGATTTCCATCCAGCATTGGACCAGGTGTTTGCTATTGGAGTTGCTTCGAAACCGGCATTGATACCTGGGCAGAAAAACCTAAATAAAGGCCCAAAATGTACGCTGTAATAGAGACAGGCGGTAAGCAATATCGTGTCAAGCCTGGCGAATTTATTGAAGTAGACACGATCGCCGGAGATGTCGGCTCGGCGGTAGAATTTGACCGGGTGCTTGCGATCTCGAATGATGCTAGCGAGTTGACGCTGGGAGAGCAGTTGAGAAGCGCGCGGGTGCGCGGCAAAATCGCCGGACATGGCCGGGGCGATAAAGTGATTGTTTTCAAATTTAAGCGCAAGAAGCAGTACAAACGGACCATTGGGCACCGCCAGAACTTCACGCGCGTGCAGGTCGAGGAGATCGTAAGCTAGCAATGGCGCATAAAAAAGGTTTAGGCAGTTCAAAGAACGGGCGCGACTCGAATTCGCAGCGGCTCGGGATTAAGGTGTTTTCCGGCGAATTTGTGAGCGGCGGCTCCATCATCGTACGGCAGAGGGGCACGCGCTATAAACCCGGAAAGAACGTGGGGTTGGGTAAGGATGACACGCTCTTTGCCACGGTGACCGGGACGGTAGAGTTCCGGGACCGCGGCCGCCTTGGTAAGTTTGTAAACATAATCGCGGGATAAAGTAACCAAATTCGTGGTCTGTTGCGGGCTTGCAAGGCATCCAAAAAAGTGCGGAGCCTGTGTAGGCGCGAGGTAGGTTTTGCGTGTTTATCGATGAAGTAGTAATCTCCGTTAAAGCGGGTGATGGCGGTAATGGGTGTCTTGCCTTCCGGCGGGAAAAGTTCGTGCCGCGAGGCGGTCCGAGTGGCGGGGACGGCGGCCGGGGAGGCGACGTTCTTCTAATCGCCAGCGAGCATTACAACACGCTACTTCACTTCCGGTTCAACCCTGAGCACACGGCCGAGCGCGGACGCCATGGCGAAGGCAGCAATCGTACCGGGCGCGATGGGATCCCTGTGGAGCTGCCTGTTCCCATAGGTACGATCGTCTACAATGCCGACACCGGTGAACAGATCTTCGACTTCACGCAGGCCGGGCAGAGTTTCACCGTAGCGAGCGGCGGACGCGGGGGGCGCGGCAATGCGCGATTTGCGACCTCGACCCATCAGGCGCCTACCGAACACGAAGAAGGCAAGCCCGGCGATGCCCTGCGTCTTCGGCTCGAACTGAAGCTGCTTGCCGATGTTGGCTTAGTCGGTTTTCCGAATGCGGGCAAATCTACTTTGATTTCCTGCTTATCGGCGGCGCGGCCGAAAATCGCGGATTATCCGTTTACAACCTTGCAGCCGAATCTGGGCGTCGTGCAAGCCGGGGATCATACGTTCGTGCTGGCGGACGTGCCGGGGCTGATCGAAGGGGCCCACGAGGGGCATGGACTCGGTACGCAGTTCTTGCGGCACATCGAGCGAACTCGCTTGCTGGTGCATATGGTGGAGGTTTCCGAGTACAGCGGACGCGATCCGGGACAGGATTTCGAGATCATTCAGGCGGAATTGAGAAAGTTCAACTACGAACTGACCAAGAAGCCGATGCTGCTGGTAGCGACCAAAATCGATGCGTGCCAATCTCCAGAGCGAATTCAGCAGATCAAACAGAAAGCGGCCGAGAATCACTTTCCGTTCTATGCTATTTCGTCAGTGACCGGCGAGGGATTGGATGAGCTGCGGTTTGCGATGAGCGCGCAACTTTTCCCGGTCGCCGATCAAGCCGAAGTGCCTGTTGGAAGCTAGACTCTGCCGGTGCAGGGCCCGGTCTTCAAAACCGGAGTGCGGCACAAATTGATGTCACGGGTGGGTTCGACTCCCATTAGCTTCCGCCAAACATTGTTTTGTGCCGCGAATGCAAAAGCGTCATTAACACAACTCCATGACGAGAGGCGGAAGGGGTGGCGCCGATGTGAATGCCCCATTTGGCCAAGGACCGAAAGTGGTATCCAGGTTGAACGCCCAAGAAGTCGCGCTCATATATCCGGATTCATCCAGAAACACGATTCTGGCGCTGTTCTTTACTCCCGCCCCGGCATCTCGGTCACGCCCTTCGCTCGTTCTCTGATCAGCCGCGGATTGCGGCGCGTCGAGATGCAACCGATAACCACATTTTGGTCCGCCTCAAGGAAAAATCATAAAGCGTATGGGAAATGCGACACTACACATCTGCGCGCGCCACTTTCCACGACCGCATAGCCTTGGGGGTTTCTGGCTATATGATCAAGCGCTTCATCCACCCGGTCAAGAAACTTAAAGCCAAGCCCTTCTGACTGCTTTTCGTACCATGCAGCGGCTTTGCGAAGATCATCCGATGCCAGTCTGGTTAAGCGAACCGGCTTCAACGCGGGCCATGGAGTCTGAGTTCGCGGCGAATTTTCTGCGTTTCCCGCTTGCCTTCGACCGTATCCTTCTTGGCTTCCTCATAGCTCGCAATGCGCTCACGCGCTTGCCGGCGCTCTTCGTCTTCGATCTTCTCGTCCGGCCTTGTCGGTGTGGTCGCCATGGGATGATCCTACCCCGATTATCGCGCATTTCAAGGGCTTTACTCGATGGCTGGTTGTGCCTATTGTCCCGGCACATCGTTCCAACGCGCGCAGCACGAATTCCGCGACGTTGCCCAAGAACTCACCAACCGCATTGTCGTGGTGATCGAGGGAACCGGCAAACTTCCTTGGAAGCAGGAATGGGACAGCAGTAAATGTGCAGGCCCGCAGGCTCCCGTAGACGACTTCATAGGCGAACCAGAGGGTTGTATTCGCAAAGAGGATGAGAACAAGGTCTACGGATTCCCTCTCATCGCTCTGCCTCTCGTCTTCAGTTTCGTATCGGTCAAGTTTCCGCCACAGTTCGCATCACAAGACAGGTGATGTCATCGTGCTGGGGAGCCGTTCCTACAAACCGATCCGCGGAGGACATCAGGCTCTGCAGAACGTCCGCAGCGGTTCTGCCGGAATAGCTATTCAGTGTGGCCAGCATCCGAGCTTCGCCGTACTCCTCTTCTGCGTCGTTTTCGGCTTCTACCAGGCCGTCGGTGAACACCAACAAGAGGTCGTCAGGCGCGAGCGTTGCCTGACCAGATTCGTAACGCGCATTGCGCAGGAGGCCGAGCGGTACGCCGCCCGTTTGCAGACGCTCGATTTGTCCTGAGGCGCGGCGCAGCACGGGCCAGTTATGTCCCGCATTCACAAACGTAAGCTGGCGGGTAAGCGGATCCAATTCCGCGAGGAAGGCGGTTGTAAAGCGCCGTCCACCGACATTTTGCTCGCAGCAGTAATGGTTGAGTCGCTCGATCAATTCGAGCAGGTTTGTGCTGATGCCCGCTAGCGTGCGCAGACTCGCTTGCAGTGTGGCCATCAGTAAAGCTGCGGGAACACTTTTGCCTGCCACGTCGGCCACCACGAGCAGCAGCGGAGCGGGCGCAGAACAATTTCCGTTTCCCGGGCGAAGGAACGCATCGTAATAGTCGCCCGCCACGGTGTTGGCCGGACGAGTTGCGAATGCCATTTCAACGCCTGAAACCTGCGGCGGCGCGGCGGGCATCAACCAGGTCTGTATCTCTTTCGCGATTTCCAGGTCACGCTTCATGGTGACGCGGTCCGCCAGCTCGAGCGCCAGTAGCACGAGCAGCACAATAGCCGCCACGATGGAGTAATTGGGCAATTGCACCTCAGTGCGGCCATAGCGAAAATCAAAGCCGGGGAAGACGAGCAAAACGAGAGCAATCACGAATAGGAGCCGGCGCGCCGGGGAGAGCTTTAAAACCATCGCCCAGAACAGCCCGCTCACGACCCGTCGCGCCTGCTGCCCGCGTCGTTCATGTTCGCCGCGAGTCCAGTCGATGTCCTTCGAATAGAGGCGGTAGCTTGTGCGGGCTTCGCTTTGGAACTGTGACCAGAGCTGCTGGATCGCAATGCCGTCCGTAATCCTTCGCCAAAATGTATGCGGACGGATACTCATCTGTTGAGTTTGCACCCGCCAGGTTGTTCAGCTAACGGCAATTCTCAAGAGCCAAAACGGCGTACCCCGTCGCGGCATCGCTCATGAACCGGCCCACATCGGATTTAGGGTCGCGGTTTTGATTTAGAGAACTGGTATGCCAGGATCCCTCGTCCCGATCCTGATGTGCGACCAACCATGCCAAACCTTTGTTGATAACGTCCTGGTTCCCTGCGGAAGCTGCCCGTTCGAGCGCCAGCACGACTACTCCCGTCGCGTATCCATCGCTCGTCGTAGGAAGCGGTGTGTGATCCGATCGTCTCCACGACCCTAGCGACGAAAGGCTCCAGCCACCGTCGGACTGCTGTTTCGCGCGGATCTGCGCGATTAGCGCATCGCATTGCTTCGGCGTCAAAAGATCCGTGAGATTGGCTGACGCCCAGAGCACTACGATCTGATTCAGCATAGGCTGGTGACCGTATTCATACGTCAAATACGATCGCAGAAAGCGGACGTGATCGCTGATCGCGCGGGAATCCTTGTAATCGTCAGGCTCCATGCCGAGAGCGAGCGCCATGAAGGTCGCGCCCTGGTACTGCGATTCGCTGGATTCCCACGGAGCAAGGCGAAATACCTGCCAATTCCAAGCGCCCTGGTTTGGCCCGTCTCGCAACTGCAGCGCCCAAGCCGCGTCAAAAGCGCGCCGGGTAATCGCGCGCATCCTGCCGTGGCGCGCGTCATAGGACGCCAGAATAAATGCGTTCAGAACCGATTCGGTGGCGCGCGACTGAACCGCTTTGCCATGGCCGGACTGCGCATCTTTGTAATACGGCGCTACTTTACTCCAGAGTTCAACACGCGTCTGCACGTTATTGAACAGCATGCGTTCGGTGTCGGAAGGCTCTTCGCCCAGGGACTTTCGTAACGCGGGCCGGGCCAGCGCATAAGGTAATACGGTATGGCACGAGACGCACGTTGTCCCGTTATCCCGTTGCGCGGGTGGCCAGCCTTGCCACCACGCTTCACGGTAATCCAGGTACTTGGCTGCCGCGGCTTGGTCCCAGGGAAGCGGCTTGATTGTGGGCGGTTTATCGGCCGCAAGCGAGAGCGCAGTCAAGAAGAGACCAGAAACAGCAGCAAGCAAAACGGTTCTGGAATCGAAGCGAGACGGCACAGCGGCTTAAGCCCGTATCCTAGCTTAGCAATAATGTAGAGCAGGCGTGTTCGCCTGCAATAACTGAAAATGTCACAGAGCAGCGGAAGCAACCGCGAAGTAAGGCTGGAGCACGTCTGGAAATTTTACGGCGATTACGCCGCACTCCGCGACTATACTTTGACCGTTTCCGACGGCGCCTGCTGTGCGCTGCTAGGCCGGAACGGGGCAGGGAAGACCACTCTACTGCGCATCCTTGCCGGCCTTTCGCCCTTTCAACGTGGCAGCATCTCGCTGTTTGGCGATGCTCTCCGCAGCGATGCGGCGCGCCGGCGGATCGGCTTCCTCGGCCACGGGATCGGGGTCTATGAAGATCTATCCGCGCGCGAAAATTTGAACTTCTTCGCACGTATCTCGGGCATTTCAGCGGCACGGAAAAGCGTGGCTGCGTGGCTCGAACGAGTCGGGCTGGAACGTGTCGCGAGTATGCCCGTTCGCCAGTTTTCACGCGGCATGCGGCAGCGCCTGGCGCTCGCGCGCACGTTTCTCCACGCGCCGCGCCTCTTACTCCTGGATGAGCCCTTCACCTCGCTCGACGATCGCGCCATTGCGATGCTGAGCTCACTGCTCGTCGAAGCCCGCGAGTCCGGTTCCACCATTATTCTCTCGACACACCAATTGCGGGAGGCGCTTGCAATCGCATCGCACGTGGCGCTGGTCGAGAATGGCCGATTGCGCTATACGGGCGAGCGCACGCCGGCGATGTTGGACGACCCGGGCCTGCTGTACCGGCTGCATATGGAGTCCGGCGCCGCTTGAGGACTCTCATACAGGCGCTTTGGATTGCGCGCAAAGACCTGTCGGTTGAACTCAGAACCAAGGAATCGCTCAACGCGGCCGCCGCGTTTGCCATTGCGATCTTACTGCTCTTCAGCTTTGCCTTCGACGTCACATCCGACGAAACGAAGGACTTCGCGGGCGGTCTGCTGTGGCTCGTTTTCGCCTTCGCCGGCGCTCTGGTATTCAATCGCGGATTCGCACGCGAGTTGCCGAATGAATGCCTGGACTCTTTGCTCTCTTCGCCGCTCTCGGGCGGCGAGTCTGCTGCTCGGCAAATCCGTCGCGAACTTCGCTACCCTGCTGGCGGTTGAAATCGCCTCGCTGCTGGTCTTTGGCATTTTCTATAACGTCCGATGGTGGGTGCATCCCTGGCAGCTTGCAGGAGTATTTGTGCTGACGACCTGGGGGATCGCCACGCTCGGCGCAGTTTTCGGCGCGCTCACCGTTAATCTGCGGCTTCGCGAACTGATGCTCCCGGTGATTGTCTATCCGCTGCTGATTCCGCTGCTGATCGCAGCCATCGAGCGGACCAAAGCCATCTTCGGAACCGAGCCGCTCGACGCCTCGCAGTTCCTATGGAGCAAGGTCCTGGTGGTCTTCGACATCGTGTTCACCGCGCTTGCGATCCTGCTGGCCGACACAATATTGGTGAATTAAATATGCAATAGCTCTTTGTATCGCCCGCGTACGTTGCGTTCGATCTCAGGGGCGGGTGTGAGGCGAGCAGAGAGGCTGTACTGTCGCTTCTCTTTCTTGTCAGACTTGGCACTCGCCTAGGCCAGCGGCAATACTTGTGTGCTATCCTGAAAAACGTTTCCAGTTCAACTTGGGAGGCGAGGGTGTGTGTTTCCACCTGAGCCGTTCGGACCAGTCCTAAATTTATGAGTCAAAAGCCCGGAAAGAAGTATGAAGCCGCGGCTAAGCAGGTAGATGCAAAACCCTATCAGCTTGCCGACGCGGTAACGCTCGTCCAAAAGATCAAATTCTCGAAGTTCGATGAAACCGTCGAAGTGCATATGCGCCTCGGCGTGGATCCGAAGCACGCCGATCAAATGGTGCGCGGCACGGTGGTTCTGCCAAATGGTCTCGGGAAATCGAAACGCGTGCTGGTGATTGCTTCGGGCGACAAAATTCGCGAAGCGCAAGAAGCCGGCGCCGATTTTGCGGGCGGCGAAGAGATGGTTGCCAAGATTCAATCCGAAAATTGGATCGATTACGATGCCGTGATTTCGACCCCCGATATGATGCGCTCAGTGGGGCGTCTCGGCAAGGTGCTCGGCCCTCGCGGCTTGATGCCGAATCCGAAGACCGGTACTGTGACGACCGACGTGCGTAACGCCATCGAAGAAATTAAAGCGGGTAAGGTCGAGTTCCGCGTCGATAAAACCGGAGTGATCCACGCACCCGTTGGCAAGGTCAGCTTTGCAAATGAGAAGCTGCTCGAAAATACCAACAGCCTGATCCAGGCCGTGATACGCGCCAAACCCTCGGCGGCGAAAGGCAAATACGTGAAAAGCGCAACATTGTGCTCCACCATGAGCCCGGGCGTGCCGCTGGACGTAACGGCATTCAACGCGAAGAGCGCGTAGTAGGGAGGCGAAATGAAAAATAGAGACGACAAACAAAAAGATCTCGACGATCTGAAAAAGACCATCGCCGAGAACAAGAACATCTTCGTCACCAGCTACGAGAAGATGACGGTGGGCCAGGACTTTCAGCTTCGGAAGACGATTCGGGAGGCGGGCGGCGCCTATCGGGTGGTAAAAAACAACCTCGCCGCCAAGGCAAGTGAAGGCACCCCGGCCGATAACCTGTTGGGCGATCTCAAGGGTATGACTTCGCTGGCCTACACCGCGAAGGATCCGGTCGCGCTCGCCAAGGCCCTTACGAAATATTCGAAGGACAATGCGGCGTTCACGTTTAAAGCGGGAATGGTGGAAGGCCGGGTGGTTGACCTCAGCGCGATCAACGATCTCGCGACCATGCCGCCGAAGGAAGAGCTTTACGCCAAGCTGTTGTTCCTGATCAATGCATCCGCGACGCGTCTGGTTACGTCGATCAACGGTGTCGGGCGCAATCTCGCTATCGTGCTCGATCAGGCGGCCAAGGAAAATAAGTTTTCCGCGTAAGAGCCGGGTTATTAAAAGTTTTGGCCTGTTTCCCCGCACGCGGGAGAGCTGGCATCGTTGGCGGTGCTCCGCCGGCGCAGGGTAAAGGCAAATTAGAAATTGTAAGGGAGTAGGAAGAAGAAAAATGGCGGATATTAACGCAATTGGAGAACAGATTCAGGGTTTGACGCTGCTTGAGGCCTCTCAGCTCGTCAAGTTGCTCGAAGAAAAGCTGGGTGTGTCGGCGGCAGCGGCTTCGGTCGCCGTGGCGGCCCCGGCTGCGGGCGGCGCGGCGGCTGCGGCCCCGGTGGAAGAAAAGACGGAATTCACGGTGGTCCTGACCGCTGCCGGCGCAAATAAGATCAACGTGATCAAGGCCGTTCGCGAAGTTACCAGCCTCGGTCTCAAGGAAGCCAAAGACCTGGTGGACGGTGCCCCCAAGCCGATCAAGGAAGGCATCAACAAAGACGAAGCCGAAAGCATCAAAAAGAAGTTCACCGATGTCGGCGCAAGTGTCGAAGTAAAGTAAATGTGTTAATTCGTCGGGGTGCTCGTCTCGGCCGGGCTCCCCTTTCGTGTCTCTGGACGCGAAAGGTTTGGTTTGTGTTACTATGGAGAAGTCGTCGAGCCGGGACGGTCCAGCATTCGAATTAAGAGTTTCAGTTTGTAGATAGTTTCCCCGCGGTCTGGGTGGCCGACGGGGATTTTGCTGTGCCCGATTTTCGTTCGGGTCTTCTCAGTGTCTGGTGGGTTCTTTCCTTCATTGTTTAACTACTCAAACCCGTTTCCCCAATCGGCAGAAAGATCGCCTGAAGTATTGTTGGATTCACCGTCGTCTTTTCTCGTGTTTTTTTTCCCGCCGCGCCTCCTGCTTCGACTTCGCGGCTCGTCTCGCTGATGATGGCCTCGCCTGCTCGAATGGCTGTCGCTCGCAAAGGAGTGCCGGTGCTGCTTGTAGTCATGTCGCCAAAGAATTCCGCCGCTCCAGTTATTGGTTTCCTAAAAGGACAAGTGTAGATGCCTAACGTGCAAAATGGTTCTCTCCGGGAGAGAGTCGATTTCTCGAAGATCAAAACTTCGATCCCGATTCCTAATCTCATTGAAGTGCAGAAGCGTTCGTATGAGCGTTTCCTGCAAATGGATCTGCTGCCCAAAGAGCGCGACGATGCGGGTCTGCAAAGCGTATTCAGCTCTGTGTTCCCCATCTCCGATTTCCGCGGCCTGAGCCAACTCGAGTTCGTCGATTATTCAATTGGCAACTGGGAGTGCAAGTGCGGCAACTTGAAGGGCCTGCATCACCTTCGCACCATTTGCCGCAACCCGAATTGCGGCGCCGAGATTCGCACCGACCCGTTCCATGCGGGCGATGTGCTCTGCCACAAATGCGGCACCTTCAACAAGAACATCGTTACGTTCTGTAATCGTTGCGGCGATCCGGTCGCTCTGCAGTTGAAATACGACGTGCCCGAGTGCGAAGAGCGCGGCATGACATACGCCGCTCCGCTCAAAGTTACGATTCGCCTGACCGTCTACGACAAGGATGCCGAAACCGGCAACAAGACTGTCCGCGACATCAAAGAACAGGAAGTTTTCTTTGGCGAAATTCCGCTGATGACCGACAACGGTACGTTCATCATCAACGGTACCGAGCGCGTCATTGTCTCGCAGTTACACCGCTCGCCCGGCGTGTTCTTCGAACGCGTGCAGGCGCAAGGCTATTTCCTCGGCAAGATCATTCCCTATCGCGGAAGCTGGGTCGAGTTCGAATACGACAACAAGAATTTGCTGTATGTCCGGATCGATCGCAAGCGTAAATTCTACGGCACCGTTTTCCTGCGCGCGCTCGGTCTCAAAACCGATGCCGAAATCATTCGCGCCTTTTATAAGCTCTCGACTATTTCGTTTAAAGACAGCAAGCTCTACTGGGGCGTAAACGAAAGCCTGATCGGGATGAAGCTCTCGCATGCCATCCAGACCGCGGCGGGCGAGCAGGTGGTTCCGCAGGGCCGCAAAATCACCAACTCGGTATTTCGCGAGTTGCAGAAGGCGAAGCTCGAGAAAGTCGAAGTGGCTTCGAACGATCTCGAAGGCGCATATGTCGCCTCCGACGTGATCGACATGTCAACCGGCGAAGTTCTGATCGAAGCGAATCACGAACTCACGCCGGCCGCCATCGGCAAGATTGCCGAAGCTGGCATCGAGAGCTTTCAAATCTTCTTCCCGGATCGCGACGAAGCGGGCAACGTCATCTCCGCCACTCTGCGCAAAGACGCAGTGAAGAGCCAGAACGACGCGCTGCTCGAAATTTATCGCAAACTGCGTCCGGGCGATCCGCCGACGCTCGACACCGCCACTCAGCTCTTCCAGGGTATGTTCTTCGACCCGCGCAAGTACGATTTCTCGCGCGTGGGCCGCATGAAGTTCAATATCAAGCTCTACGACAAGGCGGATGCTACCCCGCTCGACAAACGTACGCTCGACCAGAAGGACTTTACCGACACAATCCTCTATCTGTTGAAGCTGCGCCGTGGCATCGGCGTGGTCGACGATATTGACCACCTGGGCAATCGCCGCGTCCGCGCGGTCGGCGAACTCCTCGAGAACCAGTTCCGTATCGGCCTGGTTCGCATGGAACGCGCCATCAAAGAAAAGATGTCGGTCTACCAGGAAATGTCGACCGCTATGCCGCACGACCTGGTCAACGCCAAGCCAGTGATGGCGGCGATCCGCGAATTCTTTGGCTCGAGCCAGCTTTCGCAGTTCATGGATCAGACCAATCCGCTCTCCGAAATCACTCACAAACGCCGCCTGTCGGCGCTTGGACCGGGCGGTCTCTCGCGCGAGCGCGCCGGCTTTGAAGTGCGCGACGTTCACCCGACGCATTACGGCCGCATCTGTCCGATTGAAACGCCGGAAGGCCCGAACATCGGCCTGATTTCCTCGCTCTCCTGTTTTGCCCGAATCAATGAGTACGGCTTTATTGAAAGCCCGTACCGCCGCGTACGCGATGGCGCGCTGGTTGATGAAGTGAAAGTGCTGAATCCCGGCGGTAGTGATTTCAAGGTCGGCCAGGTTGTTGCCGCCGACGAAATGGAATCAGTGAACAAGTCTCTCGACGGCAAAAAGCAGCAGCTTGTCGAGCACGAAGCCTACTCCGATTACCTCTCCGCCTGGGAAGAAGACAAGTACATAATTGCCCAGGCCAATGTGCCGATCGACGCGTCCGGACGCATCGTGGACGATCTCGTAAATGCTCGCCAGGCCGGTAACTTCGTCCTGAAGCATCGCGACGAAATCGAGTACATGGACGTCAGCCCGAAACAGCTCGTCTCGGTTGCGGCCAGCTTGATTCCGTTCCTCGAGAACGACGACGCGAACCGCGCGCTCATGGGTTCGAACATGCAGCGCCAGGCCGTGCCGCTGCTGCGCGCTGAAGCTCCGTACGTCGGTACCGGTATGGAACGCGTCACCGCGCGCGACTCCGGCGCCGTCGTCATTTGCAAACGCGCTGGGATTGTCGATTCCGTCGATAGCGAACGCATTATCGTGCGTGTCGAAGGCGGCGCTCACGAAGGGCAGATGTCGCGCGAAGTAGGCGCTGACATTTATCAGCTCACCAAATTTAAACGCTCGAACCAAAACACCTGCATCAGCCAGAAGCCGATTGTCTTTCAAGGACAAAAGGTCCGCAAGGGCGATGTTCTCGCCGACGGGCCCTGCACCGAAGCGGGCGAACTCGCTCTCGGCCGCAACGTGCTGGTAGCCTTCATGCCCTGGCGCGGATACAACTTTGAAGACGCGATCGTCGTCAGCGAGAAACTCGTCAAAGACGACTACTACACTTCGATCCACATCGAAGAATTCGAAATCGAAGCTCGCGACACTAAGCTCGGACCTGAGGAAATCACGCGCGATATTCCGAATATCGCCGAATCCTTCCTCCGCAATCTCGATGAAAGCGGTATTATCCGTATCGGCGCAACCGTCAAGCCGGGCGACATCCTGGTCGGCAAAGTAACGCCGAAGGGTGAAACGCAGCTCACACCGGAAGAGAAGCTGCTCCGCGCGATCTTCGGTGAAAAGGCCGGCGACGTCAAGGACGCTTCGCTTTATTGCCCTCCGGGCATTGAAGGCACCATCGTCGATTGCAAGGTTTTCTCCCGCAAGGGCGCCGAGCTCGATGAACGTTCTAAACTCATCCTGCAGCAGCAGGAAGAGCGGCTGCATCGCAATCTCGATGACGAGAAGCGCATTCTGAGTGACGAACGCGCCAAACGTCTCGAAGGACTGTTGCGCGGTAAAGAACTGCTTGCGGATCTGCACGACGAAAAGACCAACAAGAAGCTGCTCTCGAAAGACGTGCCGCTCGATCGTGAGCTGCTCGAGAAATTGCGCGCGCGCGATCTGAAGCGCATGCGCCTCAACACCAAAGATGTTCGGCTTAACGAGCAAATCGACGAAATCGAGGAAATGACCTCGCGCCAGATTGCCGTTCTCGAAAAAATCACCGAAGAAAAAATCGCCAAGCTGCGCAAGGGCGATGAGCTGCCTCCGGGCGTCATCAAACTTGTGAAGTGCTACATCGCCATGAAACGCAAGCTCTCGGTTGGCGATAAGATGGCCGGACGCCACGGAAATAAGGGCGTCATCGCGCGTATCGTTCCCGAAGAAGATATGCCGTACATGCCCGATGGAACGCCTGTCGAGATTGTTTTGAATCCGCTCGGCGTGCCGTCTCGTATGAACGTCGGCCAGATTCTCGAAACGCACTTGGGCTGGGCCGCCGAAAAGCTCGGTCTCCACTTCGCTACGCCCGTGTTCGACGGCGCTGCGGAAAAGGACATCAAGGCGCGCTTATCCGAAGCCGGTCTGCCCAGTTCGGGTAAGATCCAGCTTCACGACGGAATGACGGGCGCTCAATTCGAGCAGCCGGTCACGGTCGGCTACATCTACATGCTGAAGTTGAGCCACCTGGTGGATGACAAGATCCACGCGCGCTCCATCGGACCATACTCACTGATTACGCAGCAGCCGCTCGGCGGAAAAGCGCAGTTCGGCGGACAGCGGTTCGGAGAAATGGAAGTGTGGGCGCTCGAAGCTTATGGCGCTGCCTACATTCTCCAGGAGCTGCTCACGGCGAAATCCGACGACGTCTACGGTCGCGCAAAAATCTATGAAGCGATCGTCAAAGGCGAGGCTGCGGCCGAGCCCGGCGTACCTGAATCCTTTAACGTCTTGATCCGCGAACTGCAGAGCCTCTGCCTCGATGTCGAGCTGATGAAAAAGCCGCGCGAGATGCAGGACCTGGCACACGCCGCGGACTAGTCTTAGAAACCAGTCTCCGGAGCGTCGATTGGTGTCCTACGCTCCGGGGGCTAAAAGAACTTTGAAGTGGGCATCATCTTGTAAGGTTTTAAGGACAATTCATGTATCGTTCCTCTCCGTACGACAGAGCCAATCTCATTGCCGACTTCGATTCCATTCGAATCAGTTTGGCCTCTCCGGAAAAAATCCGGAGCTGGTCACACGGTGAAGTGACCAAGCCGGAGACCATCAATTACCGCACCTTCAAACCCGAGCGCGACGGATTGTTCTGCGCCCGCATCTTCGGCCCGGTGGCCGATTGGGAATGTCTCTGCGGTAAGTACAAACGCATGAAGCATCGCGGCGTGATCTGCGATAAGTGCGGCGTCGAAGTGACGCTGTCACGCGTGCGCCGCGAACGCCTCGGCCACATCGAACTCGCCAGCTCCTCGTCCCACGTCTGGTTTTTCAAGGGCCTGCCGAGCCGTATCGGTTACCTGCTCGATATCACTTTACGTGAGCTCGAGCGCGTCCTTTATTACGAAGCGTTCGTCGTGATTGATCCGGGCGACGGCACCGGGCTCAATATGGGCGAGGTCATCAGCGACGAGCGGAAGCGCCAGCTTGATACCGAGTTCCCCGGCAAGTTCGTGGCCATGATGGGCGCCGAGGGGGTCAAGGAACTTCTCCGTAAGATTGACGTCGAATCCCTCTCGCAGGAAATCCGCGAGAAGATGAAGACCGAAACGTCCGCGCAGAAAAAGCTGAAATATGCCAAGCGCCTGCGCGTTGTCGAGAGCTTCCGTAAATCGGGCAACAAGCCGGAATGGATGATTCTCGATGTCATTCCGGTCATTCCGCCGGAGCTTCGCCCGCTAGTGCCGCTCGATGGCGGCCGCTTCGCCACTTCCGATCTCAACGATCTTTATCGCCGGGTCATCAATCGTAACAACCGCCTCAAGAAGCTGATGGAGCTGCATGCTCCCGATGTCATTGTGCGCAACGAAAAGCGCATGCTGCAGGAAGCCGTAGACGCGCTCTTCGATAACGGCCGCCGCGGCCGCGTGCTGCGCGGTGCGAATAACCGTCCGCTTAAGTCGCTCTCCGACACGCTTAAAGGCAAGCAGGGACGCTTCCGGCAGAATCTGCTCGGCAAACGCGTCGATTACTCCGGCCGTTCAGTGATCGTGGTCGGCCCCGAACTGAAGCTTCACCAGTGCGGATTGCCGAAGAAGATGGCGCTCGAGCTCTTCAAGCCGTTCATCTATCACCGCCTCGAACAGCGCGGCCATTGCACTACGATCAAGCAGGCGAAAGAACTCGTGGAACAGCAGGACCCCGTGGTTTGGGACATCCTCGAAGAAGTCATCAAGGATCACCCGATCCTTTTGAACCGCGCTCCTACGTTGCACCGCCTCGGCATTCAGGCGTTCGAACCGACGCTGGTCGAAGGGAAAGCCATCAAGCTTCATCCGCTGACCTGTACCGCGTTCAACGCCGATTTCGACGGCGATCAGATGGCTGTCCACATTCCGCTTTCTCCCGAAGCGCAGATCGAAGCATCCACTCTGATGCTCGCCTCCAACAACATCCTGTCGCCTGCGCACGGCGCGCCCATCGCGGTGCCCACCCAGGACATGGTGCTCGGCCTCTATTATCTGACCAAGATGCGTCCCACCGCCAAGGGCGCCGGCCGCACCTTCGCCTCCATGGAAGACGTTTTGATTGCGCTCGAAATGGGCGAAGTCGAAACGCTCACCGCGATTAAGCTCCGCTATACCGGGAAAGTCATCGACCTGAGCAAGGCCTTTGACAACCAGAACATCATGTACACCGAGCCGATCGAGTTCAACAAGCAGTACATGGACACAACCGTCGGCCGCGTCATTTTGAACGACGTTCTTCCCAAGGAAATGCCGTTCATCAACGGTCTTCTTAAGAAGAAGGGCGACAGCCAGCTTGTGCAGTACTGCTATCTGAAATTCGGGTTGCAGACCACAGTGCAAATGCTCGATGAAGTGAAGAAGCTTGGCTTCCTTTATGCGACGCGCGCCGGTATTTCCATCGGCATCGACGATATGGTCGTGCCGGAAGAAAAAGCCGGTCTTGTGCACGAGGCGGAAAAGCAGGTGATCGAAGTCCAGCAGCAGTACCAGGAAGGCGCGATCACGCAATCCGAACGCTACAACAAGATCATTGAAATCTGGTCGAAAGTCACGGAAGCGATTTCCGACAAGCTCTTCAAGAATCTGGAAGAGGACGACCGCACGGGCCGTATTCTCAACCCGATTTACATCATGGCAGACTCCGGCGCCCGCGGATCCAAGCAGCAGATTCGTCAGCTTTCCGGTATGCGCGGCTTGATGGCCAAGCCATCGGGCGAAATCATCGAGCAACCCATCACCGCGAACTTCCGCGAAGGTCTGGATGTGTTGCAATACTTCATCTCGACCCACGGCGCCCGTAAAGGTCTGGCCGATACGGCGCTCAAAACCGCCGATTCCGGTTACCTCACCCGCCGCCTCTGCGATGTGGCGCAGGACGTCATCATTACCGAGGATGATTGCGGCACGACGGACGGTATTTACGTCGAGCCGATCATCGAATCGGGTGAAATCATCGAGCCATTGCGCGATCGTATCGTTGGCCGCGTCGCTCTCGAAGATCAGCGCGATTACGAAAACAACGTGATTGTCGCGGTGAATCAGGAGATCACCGAAGAGCT
Organism: Terriglobia bacterium; assembly: GCA_963767485.1. GTDB lineage: Bacteria > Acidobacteriota > Terriglobia > Bryobacterales > Bryobacteraceae > Bog-105. The sequence continues at coordinate 127,113 of CAVYDZ010000013.1, forward strand.
CGCCAGTGCGATTCAATTGGCCGGTATCGAGCGCGTCAAAATCCGTTCGGTGCTGACTTGCGAATCGAAGCGCGGCGTCTGCCGCCTCTGCTATGGCCGCAACCTGGCAACAGGACGGATGGTGGAGCGCGGCGAAGCGGTCGGCATTATCTCTGCTCAGTCAATCGGCGAGCCCGGCACGCAGCTCACGATGCGTACATTCCACATCGGCGGCGCGGCAACGCGCGTCAGCGAGCAATCCACCCAGGACGCAAAGAGCGACGGTTTCGTTCGCTTCAGTAACGTCAACACGGTGCGCAACAACAAGGGCGAACTCATCGCGATGAATCGCAACGGTATCCTCATCATCGTTGACGAAAAGAATCGTGAGCGCGAGCGGTACCCGGTTGTTTACGGCGCGAAAATTAACGTCGAAGATAACGCGCCCGTTAAGTCAAATCAGGTCCTGCTCGAATGGGACCCCTACACTTTCTCGATTCTGACGGAAATCAGCGGTACCGTACATTTCAAAGATCTGGTCGATGGCGTGACCACGCAGGAGCAGGTCGATGAAATCACCGGCAACATGCAGGTGGTTGTCACGGAATCCGCGGACGAGAAGCGCTTCCCGACGGTCATCATCCGTCCCGAAGGCGGCAGCCGCTCGGAAGAGAAGCGTTATCTCATGCCCACTCACGCCCACCTCATGATGTCGGAGGGTGAGCAGTTGCATGCGGGTGACGTTATCGCGAAGATCCCGCGCGCTACTACCAAGACCAAAGACATCACCGGCGGTCTGCCGCGCGTGGTCGAGCTCTTCGAAGCTCGGAAGCCTCGCGAAACCGCCATCATCGCGGAAATCAACGGTGTTGTGAAGTACGGCGAAGTCTCCAAAGGCATGCGCAAGCTCTACATCACCGGAGATGACGGTGTGCAGAAGGAATACGCACTGCCGCGCGGCGTTCACATCAACGTGCAGGAAGGCGAGCGCGTCCGCTCGGGCGATCCGTTAATGGATGGTCCGCGCAATCCGCACGACATCCTTGCTGTGCTCGGCGAAAAGGAATTGCAGAAGTACCTCGTGAACGAAATTCAGGAGGTCTACCGTCTGCAGGGCGTGAATATCAACGATAAGCACCTCGAAGTTATCTCGCGCCAGATGATGCGCTGGGTGCGCATTGAGGATATCGGCGACACCGAGTTTCTGCCGGAGGAAGTGGTCGATCGCTTCCGGTTCCGCGAAGAAAATGCTCGAGTGATCGAGGCGGGAGGGCATCCAGCCACCGGCAAGCCGATCCTGCTCGGTATCACCAAAGCATCGCTTTCTACCGATTCGTTTATCTCCGCCGCAAGTTTCCAGGAGACAACGCGTGTGCTCACCGAAGCCGCCATCAACGGCAAGGTCGATTACCTCCGCGGGCTCAAGGAAAACGTCATCATGGGCCGCCTGATTCCCGCCGGTACCGGTATGGAATTCTACCGGCATGTGAAGATCGCCGGCGAAGACGTCGTCGAAGAGGAGGCAGCGCCCGAGCAGGAAGTCTCCTTTGCCGACGGCCTCAACGATTACTCGGACGAGACCCCTGGTATTTACACCGGCGGTCTTTCGGACGACTTGGAAGCCGAACAGGCCCTTCGCGCTCCGGACGAAGTCTAAGTCCGGCATCCCACAAAATAAAATCACAGGGCGGCTCTCGGAGCCGCCCCTTTTGTTGTATAGATTCCACTACCATCGCCTATTGATTTGGAGTATCATCGAACCGGGAAGCGGCCATCCAGGCCGAGCCCGACTGGCGCACACCGTCCCTCGGATGCCCGGCACCTTGGCAAGTCTTCTTGGAAGACCGATGGGAGGTCTGCGATGTCTATGGACCGGATGGAAGTCCGTATTTCTCTCACCAAGCTCCTGCTTGCGTTGATCGTAATCATCGTTCCGCTCAGTATCCTTGGTTTGGCGCTGACGCAGCGGAGCGATAAGTCTCTCGATAATGCGGTCGGCTCGAACTTCAGGTCAATCGCCCAACTCTATGCGAATCAGGTCAGCACCTTTATGCAGGAACGCTTGACCGATGTTGGCTTATTAGCCAGCAATCCCGCTGTGATGGCGGCCGCCAGCGGTCTGTCCAACGCGAAAGGAACTCTCGATGAGAATGCTTCGGCGGCTCTGCGGCAGCACAAATCGATGGATCCGCGATTCCTTTACATCTTCGTCACCAATGCAGAGGGAAATGTCGTCGCCTCGTCGCAGAAGCCGGCTAAGGCGTCGTACGCGCAAGATCCCCACTGGCAGGCGGTCTTTAACAACGGCCAGGGTGTCACTAACGTAAGCGACATCATCGAGGACGAAATGACCAAGTCCGACTACGTCAACCTGGGCGTTCCCGTTCTCGGGGCGCAGGGCCAAACCGTCGGCGTGCTGAATGCCCAGGTCAACCTGAATGACTTGTTGATGCCGTTCCACCAGGATCAATTGACGAGCGGCGCGCGGGCAGCCCTAATCAACGAGGACGGACTGATCGTAAGCGGGGCCAATGCCGATGTCTTTGCCCGGGCGAAGGCTCCCGAGTTCGATTATGTGCATGATGCCTTGGGCACGAGCCAGGGCGCGCAAAACGGCTGGATTATGGCGAATGCCGGGCGCGGCGACGAGATCGTCGGGTATGCGGCTACCGGGCTAAAAAAGCATTTCCCCAATATGGCGTGGGTCGTGACCGTTACGCAAAACGAGCACGCCGCTGCAGCGCCGATCCGCCTTTTGGAGCGGTTCGCGATCATCATGGTGATCCTGGCGCTCTTCATGCTCACGCTGCTCGGCGTTTACTACTATCTGCATCACACGCAGCGTTACGGCTACATCGAAGAAGAAACCAGCAGCCCGGAAACGCACGGCAACGCTGCCTCCGCGCATGTGTAAACGATACTGGAGGCATGGCGATCGATACAGCGCATTACCGGCAGCTTCTTCTTGCGAAACGAAAGGACCTGACAGACGAAATTGCAAGATTTGATGAGGATGCCCGCGAGTCGAAAACAGCCGAGGTCGAAGACCCCATTGACGCGGTAATCTCTTCGGAAGCCAAAGCGACAGCCTTCGGCGGCAGCAACATCGCCGCCGACACGCTCAAAGAGGTGGATGCCGCCCTACAGCGTATAGAGACCGGCGAATACGGCGTGTGCATCGACTGCGGCGAACAAATTGAGGCGAAGCGCCTGGAAGCAGTGCCGTGGACCCGCTACTGCCTGGCAGATCAGGAAAAACACGACAGGCAAGAAGCATCGCCAACGCCACTCGATTCGACGCTGTAGGACAGAGCAAACAAAGAAACTGCCTATCGAGAGGTTTCCGCCCGTTCTCGAATCTCGGTTTCCCGAGTTACGCTCCAGATCGAAGTCCAGCATTCTGACAGTTTCAATTCTCAAAGTAGTGCATTTACTAATTTGACGCAACGGACGACAGTACTACGCTTGTTCCTTCACTCATATCGCAGCGCAACCAATGGGTCTACCCGCGTTGCCCGCAGCGCCGGCAAAAAACTCGCGCCCACCGCCACTGCGGCCAGCACAAATGCAGCTAGCGCCAGCGAGAGCGGATCGCGTGCGCCGACCTGAAACAGCAAACTCGAAAGCAGCCGCGTCAAAATCAACGAACCAACCAAGCCGATTCCAAGGCCCACCGCGGTCAGAGCCAGTCCGTTTTTCATCACCAAGCGCAGCAGATTCCACTGCGAAGCGCCCAACGCAGACCGCAGCCCCAGTTCGTGCAGCCGCTGCGTCACGGTGTAAGAGATCACGCCGAACAGGCCAATCGCCGCCAGCAGCAGCGCCAACCCCGCAAACACCATCAGCAGCCCGGTCCGCAGCCGGTTCGGTCCGAGCGATTCCGTTTTGATCAATTCCAGCGGCTTGATATCGGTCAGGGCCTGGTTTTTGTTGATCTTCCAAACCGCGCTCTCGACGGATTTGATGAGGCGGCTGGGGTCGAGTTCGCCGCGCACCACGAGTCCGCCGCCCAGCGTCGGACTCTGCGCCATCGCAACGTACATGCCGGGGCTCGAATCGTCCAGTTCGTTCACTTTCTCGTCGGCTACCTCGCCCACAATCAGCCACGCGAACATCTTTGCCGAGCTCGCGCCTCGCGGGAACAATTTGCTGGACCAGAATGCGCTGGCCGATCGGATTCTGATTCTTGAAATACCGGTCGGCCATGGTTTTGTTGACGACCATGACCGGAGCGGCCCCGCTTCCATCGGTTTCGGTCAGGCCTCGACCCCGCAGCAAGCGCATATCAAGGGTCCGAAAATACGACGGGCTAACCATTTTGAAGAAAGCATCGGGCCGGTTCGAAACATCGACCACGGGCCGCCCGGCGATTTGAAACGGCATACCATAGCCCCAGCCGCCCATCGGCAGCGCAGAAGCCGCCGCGGCATCGCGCACCCCCGGCACTGCCTGAATCGCTTCGACAATTTGCCGGTAATAGCCGTCGATCAGCGGTCCCGTTGGGAACTGTTTGTCGTCCATCGGCAGCCCCATGGTGATCACATTGGTTGCATTAAACCCGGGATCCACCTGCTGCAACTGATAAAAGCTGCGGATCAAGAGGCCCGCGCCCGAGAGCAGGATAAACGCTAGCGCCACTTCGCTCACAATTAGAATCCCGCGCAGCCGGCGGCCGCCTGCCCCGGCGGTTGCGGAACGCCCTCCTTCTTTGAGCGCATCCCCGGGATCGACGCGCGCTGCCTGCAGGGCCGGAGCGATGCCGAAGAGCACGCCGGTCGCCAAAATCAAAAGTCCTGTGAAGAGCAGCGTGCGCAAATCGAGCGAGATCACCGCGTCCGGCGGCAAGTAAAACGGCGGTAGCGAAATTTTAAGCAGATGGAGGACAGCCAGCGCGACGATCAGCCCGGCTATACCGCCGATCCCGCCAGCAGCAGGCTTTCCGTGAGGAACTGGCGCAGCAGCTGCGATGATTTCGCGCCCACCGCCGTGCGAATCGCCACTTCCCGCTCACGGGACGAAGCGCGTACCAGCAGCAGGTTGGCCAGATTCACGCAGCCGATCAGAAGTACCGCGCCCACTGCCGCCAGCAGCACCCAAAGCGAGCTGCGCAGATGCTCGTCTACCGCATGATCCTGGAAGCGATCGACCGTAACGCTCCAGCCCTTATTCGAAGCCGGATACGCCGCCGCGATCCGCGCGCCGATACCTCGCATTTGTTGTTGCGCTTCGCCTAGCGTGACGTTCGGCTTCAAACGCCCCCAGACCATCATCCAGTGAAAGTCGCGCGTCATGTCCTGCGGCGCGAAGGCGAGCGGCATCCAGACATCCTGATACGTGCGGTCGAAGCGCGAACCGGCGGGCAGGACGCCAATCACCGTGTACGGGCGGCCGTTCAGCAAAATATGACGGTCAAGCAGCGCCGGGTCGCTTCCAAAGCGCGACTGCCAAATGCGGTGGCTTAACACCACGACCTGCTCCTTGCCAGGCTGGTCCTCGTCGGGCGCAAACGTTCGGCCGAGCGCCGGCTGAATGCCGAAGATCTGGAAATAGGGCGCGGAAACCCGCGAGCCGCGCAACTGGACGGGCTCGCCTGACCCCGAAAGCGTGACGCTTCCCCCGGTTTCTGCGGCCACGGCGCTAAACACCGTGTTCTGGTGCTTCCAATCGAGAAAGTTCATGGTGGAGACGCCGTTGCGGTCGTAGCCGGGCGGCTTTTCCCAGATCTGAACGATCTGTTCGGCATGCGGGTACGGCAGCGGCTTCAGGAGGACGGCATCCACGAAGCTGAAAATCGCCGTGTTCGCGCCGATCCCGAGGGCAAGTGTAAGAATTGCAACGGTCGCAAAGCCAGGGCTCTTGCGAATCATGCGAAAGCCAAAGCGAAGATTACTGAGCAGTTCTTCCATGTTCGTTGGCTGAGACGTATTTCGAGGCAGGTTTGTTGAGGGAAATGCGAATTACCAAACGAACTCGGTCCGCATGGTACCTTTTAGGCTTGCACCAGATTGCAATTTGCTATACAGTAATAGCAGATTGCAATATGACCGTGGCCGAGAAAATCCGGTACTTGCGCCTGGTTGAGGGACACTGGCGCGGCCTGAATCGCGAGATGACACAAAAGGAAGTGGTGACCGCGATCGAGCGTGAGATGGAAAAGACCATCAGCCAGCCGTATCTATCGCAACTCGAAAGCGGCCAGCGCCGGCACTTGACGAACACGACCCGGCTATTGCTCGCAAAATTTTTTAAGGTTCACCCGGGATACCTGGTGGACGATCCGGAAGGGTTTCACACCGGCTTGCTTTCGGATTTGAGCGACCAGGAGGATAAAGTGGACCTCTGGCTGGTGCAAGGGGCGGAGCGATTCCGGAAAGATGCGACGCTCGCGCAGGCGCTCCTAAAAGTAGCGCGGCACGACGATACCCGGCGATGTTTGCTGCTGCTCGCAGCTATTTTGGAGACTCCGGATCTGGTAGAGCGATTGTGGGAAGCCTTAGAGCCGGGAAGCGTGGGGGAATCGAATGACAGCGTCTGACATCTTTTTACTCTGCTTTGCGATCGGCGGCGTGTGGACTCTGCTCGGCTGGTTATTAGGCGCGGGACATCTGGGTCATGGGCACGTAGCTCATGGGCACCTCGCGCACGGAACCGGCCATCACGCGCATCTTGGCGGGCTTGGGAGCTGGCTTGGCTATCTCTTGAATCCGATGAGCGCCGGGGTTTTCTTCACCTGGTTCGGTGGCATCGGATATCTGCTGACGCGGCACAGCGGGCTCGAGTTCTGGCTCGATCTGGCAATCGCGGCAATGCTGGGCGCGGTAGGCGCTTTGCTGATTGCATCGTTTTTGCGGTTCCTGCAAGCGCGCGAGCAGCCGCTAGATCCGGCCGATTATTACCTGCCCGGCACTCTGGGCCGCGTCAGCAGCACCATCCGCCCCGACGGCGTGGGCGAGGTCATTTACATCAAAGATGGCGCGCGCAAACCCATACCCGCGCGCAGCGACGCCGGAGATCTGATTTCCCGCGACGCCGAAGTAGTCGTCACCCGTTTTGAAAAAGGCGTTGCGTATGTACGCACCTGGGATGCAATGCTAACCCAGCCGCGGGCAAACCGTTCGCTCCCGGAAACATTGCTCAAGGAGACCAAAAATGTCGAGTGAAGTGATTGTAATCGCGATTGTAGTGGTGCTGGTGTTCCTGCTTGCCATGAGCACTCTAGGCACACTCTTTCGCAAAGCCGGGCCGCATGAGGCCCTCATCGTATATGGGCTGCGCGGTACGCGCATCGTGAAAGGGCGGGGAACCGTCATCTTCCCGATGGTGGAATCGTTTCGCCAGCTCTCGCTGCAGTTGATGTCGTTCGATGTGGCCCCGCAGCAGGATCTCTACACAAAGCAAGGCGTCGCGGTCACGGTAGAAGCGGTTGCGCAAATTAAAGTCAAGAGCGATCCGGAATCCATTCAGACCGCTGCGGAGCAGTTCCTGACGAAGACCGACCAGGCGCGCGAAGGTCTGATCCGTCTCGTCATGGAAGGGCATCTGCGCGGCATCATCGGCCAACTCTCGGTGGAGCAGATCGTAAAAGAACCCGAAATGGTGGGAGACCGCATGCGCGCCACTTGCGCCGACGATATGAGCAAGATGGGGCTCGAAGTCGTCTCGTTCACCATTAAAGAAGTCCGCGATAAGAACGAATACATAACGAACATGGGCCGGCCGGATGTGGCGCGTATCCGGCGCGATGCGGAAATCGCCACTGCGGAGGCCGAACGCGATACCGCGATTCGCCGCGCGGAAGCGATCCGAGCCGCCGCGGTGGCCAAAGCGCAAGCTGACCAGGAACGCGTATTAGCGGAAGCATTATCCATGGCAGCGCAGGCGGAGGCGCAGCGCGACTTAGAAATCAAGCGCGCGCAGTATTCCGAAACCATCAAGCGGCAACAGGCTCAGGCGGACAAAGCGTATGACATCCAATCGAATGTCATGCAACAACAAGTTGCGGTCGAAGCTGTCAAGGTTCGCCAGGTCGAAAAAGAGCAGGAAATAAAGGTGCAGGAAGCCGAGATTCTCCGCCACGAAAAAGAATTAATTGCGACCGTGCTCAAGAGCGCGGAAGTGGAGAAACAGCGCATTGAAATGCTCGCTGAGGCGGCGCGCCGCAAGATGACGATTGAAGCCGAAGGCTCCGCGTTTGCCACTCGCGCGCAGGGCGAAGCCGACGCGGAGATTATTCTGCGCAAAGGCGAAGCCGAGGCCAAGGCGATGAACGTGAAAGCCGAAGCGTATCAGGAATGGAACCAGGCGGCTGTGGTTGACAAGCTGATCACGGGCTTGCCTGAAGTCGTGAGGGCGATGGCCGCACCGCTGGCGAACGTCGACAAGATCACAATCGTGTCCACGGGGGAAGGAACCAGTACTGGCCTCAGCAAGATCACGGGCGATATGACCAAGATTGCGGCCCAGGTTCCGGCTTTGTTCGAAACGCTTTCCGGAATGCAAATGCAGGAATTGTTTGGCAAGATTCGCGGGATCAGCGATCGCAACGGCGCGCCTGCCCCGAAGGACTAAAGGAGACACTCTATGGCACTCCTCGATCGAGTCACAACACTCATTAGGGCAAACCTGAACGATTTGGTCGATCGCGCAGAGAATCCGGAGAAGCTGCTGAAGCAGCTTCTCCTTGATATGCAAAACCAATATCTGCAGGTCAAAACGCAGGTCGCCGTCGCCATTGCGGATCAGCATCTGCTCGAAAAGAAGCAGACCGAAAATCTGAACGCGCATTCGGAGTGGACGCGCAAGGCTGAAGTCGCCGTCGAACGAAACGAAGAAGATTTGGCGCGAGTCGCACTGGACCGCTCGCTCACCTACGAGACCGCGGCAAAGAATTTTGCGGCGCAACTGCAAGAGCAATCGCATCAGGTGAATACGCTGCGCGACGCTCTCTACCGGCTGGAAAGCAAGATGGCCGAAACGCAGGCGAAGGCCGATCTGCTCCTGGCCCAACACCGTCGCGCGCGGCTTATGAGAGCGGCCAATGGCAACGGTTCCGCCGAGTTCCATCGGGATCTGGCGCTCGACCGGGTGCAAAACAAGGTGTGGGAAGCCGAAGTAATTGGCCAGGGGCATCAGATCGCCGCCTCGCTGATGGACTCGGACCAGCAACTGAATCAACTTGAAAAAGCTGATCGCGTAGACCGGCTATTGGCGGAACTAAAAGCCAAATTAGGGCGCTGAAATGCTGGTTCGGATCCCGGCCGTGACAAGCCTCGACCGAATAGGCTATTCTTGACCTAGTAAAACCTGGCATTAGGAGTCCGGTATGCGATGGCTCAAACGAGTCTTGTCTCGGCGGCGGCGGTATGACGAATTAGCCGAATCCATGCGAGAGCACCTCGAAGAGGCGGTTGCCACGTTAATGGATGCGGGGATGACCCGGCAAGAGGCTGAACACGCCGCTCGCCGCGAATTCGGCAACGTAACGCTGATCGCGGAGCGCAGCCGCGAAGTCTGGCAATGGGCCGCAATCGAGAGCGTTTGGGCCGATCTGAAATACGCGCTGCGGCAGGCCCGGAAATCCCCTGGCTTTGTGGTCACGGTTTGCTTGACGCTCGCCCTGGGCATCGGCGCAAACACCGCGATTTTCTCTCTGGTGAACGCGCTGCTGTTGAAGAATCCTCCATATGCTCACCCGGAGCGCATCGGGACCGTTTTTGCGCGCACAACTGGCTCTGAACCCTCCGACGAGCACCGCACTATAGATGGGGAGCAATGGCAACTGCTGCGCGACGATGTGCCCTCTCTTACCTCCGCTGTTTACACGCGAATCTCAGGTGTAAACCTTGAGGCCGGCTCCCATGTGCAGTATCTGCACGAGGGAAGGGTCTCGGCGAACTATTTCGAGGTTCTCGGAATACACCCCTTTATCGGGCGCGGTTTCTCTAAAGCTGAGGACCGGCCTCACGGTCCAGCGGCAGCCATCCTTAGCTATCCTTTGTGGCGCACCGTGTTTGAGGGGGATCCACACGTGATTGGAAAACCCATGTTGCTGAAAGGAGCGCCGTACACGATTGTTGGGGTACTGCCTGAGAATGCAACTACTCCCTTGAGTGCTGATTTGTACACTGCTCTCCAACCGAGCCGCGAGGGCGAGGGCCAGGCAACCAATTATTCCGCAATCATGCGGCTGCGCGCTGGCGCGAACTGGCAACAGGCAAATGCCGATCTCAATCGCGCGTGGGCCCAAAGTTTTCATACGCGACACTTCTTCGAAACAAATCCTGGCGCGCAGTTGCACTATTACTGCGTACCTTTGCAGCGCGCGGAAACCATCACACTCCGTCCGCAGGTGCTGGCGCTGATGCTGGCCGCTGGATTTATTCTGTTGATCGCGTGCGCAAACTTGGCCGGGCTGACGTTAGTGCGCATGGTACGCCGGACCGGCGAGATGGCCACCCGGGTCGCACTCGGCGCATCACGCTGGCGGATTCAGCGGCAGCTTTGGATTGAAAACCTGCTGCTTGCCCTGGTGGGGGGAGCCGTTGGCATCGGCGTTGGAGTGCTAGCGTTGCGTGCGCTATTACTGCTTCTGCCGGAAGATTTTCTGCCGGTCGCGGGGGTGCCTCTCGATGGCCGCGTCCTCGGCTTCACGCTGTTTCTGACTCTGCTGACCAGCGTTCTGTTCGGCATGTTGCCCGCCTTCACGATGCGAAAAGTTGACCTGCGATCCTCTATGGCGAGCCGTGCGGTAATCGGCACGGGTAGCGTTCGCTTGCGGCAGGGATTAATTGCCGGGGAGGTCGCGCTTACGGTTGTGCTGCTGGCGGGCGCGGGGCTGCTCATTCGTACGCTCATCCACCTCGAAACAATGCCCGCGGGGTTCAACCCGGCCGGGGTGATTACTGCTAAAGCGTCTTTAGATGATGCTCGATACCAGGATCCGGCGGCCTTCCGGAAGTTGCTCAATCAGAGCCTGGCTGCCATGCGGGCGATCCCCGGCGTGCGAAACGCCGCCGTTGGATTGACTCTACCCTACGAACGCGCCCTGCTCAATGAAGTGAAACTCAGCGATGGCAAGCAGGCGGGACGGGACGTTGGCACAAACTGGATCTATGTCACGCCAGGTTATTTCGATACTTTACAAATTCCTTTGCTTGCTGGCCGGACGTTTACCGAGGCGGACGGCCCCAATGCGCAGCACGTAACTGTCGTCAACCAGGCATTCGCGCGCAAGTTCCTTCCGGGAGCGAATCCCGTCGGACGATATCTCGACAAGAATACGTTGATTGTGGGTGTCGTCTCCGATACCGTGTTGTCGGCCGCCTCGCGATTGAACGCAGGCACGTCACCCCTAACGAGCGAAGAGACGGTTTACGTTCCCGCGGCACAAATCACGGATAGTAAATTTCTCTCTGTATTGCATGTCTGGTTTCAGCCAAGCTGGATCGTTCGCACGGCCGGCCCGGTAGAAGGCTTAACTAAGCGCATGCAGCGTGCGCTGGCAAGTGTTGATCCCGGCCTGCCTTTTTCGAGCTTCTATACGATGAACGACCTGATGGCTGCGACCCTCGCGATGCAAAGAATTGAAGTCGCGCTGCTGACAGCCATGGCGTTGCTCGCATTATTGCTGAGCGCGGTTGGTATGTTCGCGCTGGTTTCCAATCTGGTTGCGCAACGGACACGCGAAATCGGCATCCGGCTTGCTCTGGGCTCGACGGTGCGAAGCGCGATGCTCGAAATCGGTAGATCGGGCATCGCGGCGTCCGCGCTCGGATTGCTCATCGGGCTGATCCTCTGCGCCGGTGCGCTCCGCGTCATGCGCAGCGTTCTCTATGGCGTGCGTGTGTACGATGCGCCGACAATTGTGGCAGTGATCCTGACGCTTTCCGGCATTACGCTTCTCGCCACAACCATTCCTGTTCTGCGGGTTAGCCGGATCGACCCGGCGGCAACGCTGCGGGACGAATGAAGTCCGTTTTCATGCGGCTATTCCATTACCTGCAGTTCCGCGAAAACGCGCCATTGCCCGTTTTCATCCATGGCTTCGTAGTCGCCGAGAAAATCCGAGGTCTCGCTGATGCGCAATACCTGAAATTCCTTTCCGTCCTGATCGACGGCCCTTACAGACGCTGATCCTGCCCGCAACGCCTCCCTGGATCGATCGAGCGCCGTACCTCCTTGTCTGGTGAAATTGCCCAATGCAATCAATCCGATGCTTTGCCGCAGTTCCATCTGGCTCAGAAGCACACTCCTTAATGTCCACCAAGATTTTTTCAACACGATGTCTTCAGAAGTAGTGGGCAGCCGTATAAGAGTTCGCTTGCATCTTTTCTAAGAAATTACGCAGATCGCGTTATCCTCTGGGAGTATGGCCGCCGAGTCCGGGAGCGCGCTGGCTCTCGAAAAAGAACAGTTATTCGGCCGTCGTCTTGCTTTAATCAGCGTGACCGTTGGCGTCGCGCTTGCAATCGCCAAAATTCTCGTCGGATTGCGCGCCCATTCGTCCTCAGTTCTTTCCGATGGCTTAGAGTCGGCGGGCGATGCACTCTCGTCCGCCATTGTTTATGCGGGTCTTTGGCTCGCCAGCAAGCCGCCCGATGAGAAACACCCCTACGGGCACGGACGCTATGAAACGTTGTCCGGCCTGGCGGTGGGCGCGATGCTGCTTCTGGCCGGCGCGGCGATCCTCTGGCATGGCATCCGGTCCACTACCTTGAGCGTTCCCCTGCCTGGTTACGCGCTCTATCCGCTGTTTGCCGCGGTCGTCTTGAAAATCGGCCTTGCGACGTTCAAACTTCGGGTTGGGAAGCGCATCTCGAGCACCGGATTGCAAGCGGACGCCTGGCACGACCTCACGGATTTACTCTCCACTTCGGTTGCGCTGATTGCGGTTCTGCTGACCATGCTTGATCCAGGTCGCTTCGGCATCGCCGACCGGGTTGGAGCCATCATTATCGGCGTTCTGATTTTGCTCCTCTCCCTGCGCGTGGTGCGTCAGACAGTCGATCAACTGGTCGATACCATGCCCGAGGCAAATAAAATGGCGGAGATCAAGCACTCTGCCCTAGCTGTCCAGGGGACACTCGGAATTGAGAAGTGTTTTGCCCGCCGCACCGGCTTGAAGTATCACGTCGACCTGCATTTGGAAGTGGATCCGATGCTCACCGTGCAGAAGTCGCACGACATTGCGACTGAAGTACGTGCCGCCATTCGCCGCGACCTGCCGTGGGTGGCGGATGTTCTCGTCCATGTGGAGCCTTCGCCGGCCGTTCGCGCCACTATCGCATAATCAACCGTGCTGGCCGACCGTTAACGAAAGGAACAGGGGCCGAACTTTCTGATCCCAGCAAACCACTGGTGTTTCCGCGCAACAACTTTCGCGTCTATCTGGAACTGGGGTTTGCCAGGCGGCGGAGATCGCACGAGGAATGTATCTGCAGGCGCACTATTACCCACCGCTGTTGTGCTCGGACACAGTGAAAGGTCATAGTGCGGTTTGGCAGAAAGCTCTTAAGACTACACGTTCGCTCTGGTAGATACGCTTTGGTAGATATTCTGCTACACTGTTTGGCATGGCAGCGCGTATCGATCTTCTTCAAGGCACGCTCGATCTACTGATACTCCAAACTCTGCAATGGGGCCCACAGCACGGGCACGGCATCGGTCAAGCCATTCGCGTCAGTTCGGAAGATGTATTGCAGGTGGAACATGGCTCGCTTTATCCGGCTTTGCATCGCCTGGAACAGCGGGGCTGGCTTTCCTCGGAATGGAAGATGTCGGAGGCGAATCGCCGCGCCAAGTACTACAAGCTCACGGCGGCCGGGCGCAAGCAGTTGCTGGCCGAACAATCGCGCTGGAAACAGCTGGTGCGGGCTGTGGCGCAGACGATGAAACCAGCGGAGGAATGACGTGTTCTGGCGGCGTATCATTCGAAAGCGGGAGGCTGGCGCGCGATCTCGAAGAGGAATTAGATGCGCATCTGGCGCTCGAGACTCGCTTGCTTATGGAGCGCGGGGTAGCGGCGGATGAAGCCGGGAGCCGCGCGCGCCGGGCATTCGGGAACCGCACCCGGACGGCCGAGGTTCTCTATGAAAGCTGGGGCAGGGAATGGCTGGATCGTTTGCAGCAGGATCTCCGCTATGCTCTTCGCAGCCTGCGCCAGAAACCCGGGTTCGCGTTAGCCGCGATCTGTTCCCTGGCGGTCGGCATCGGCGCGACTACGGCGGTCTTCGCGATCGCCGATACGATTTTCCTCCGACCGCTTCCGTATCCGCATGCAGACCGACTGCTTTGGGTGGCTTTGCATTTCCCCGGAAATCGTGAATTTCTCGCCTCGCCAGATTACGTAGCGTGGCGCCGGGACAATCACGTGTTTTCGAGCCTGGGGGCGGCGCAGGCGGGCGGGGGCGAGTCCATGCTGCTCAATGGAGAGCGCGCCCAGGAAGTGCATGGGATCCGCGTGTCAGCGAATTTCTTGCCCACACTGGGTATCGCACCGATGCTCGGCCGCAATTTTTCGCAAGCAGAAGAACTGCCCAACGGGCCCCGCGCCGTGCTGCTTTCGGCTCGTTTATGGCGGACGCGTTTCGAGGGCTCGCGGGCAGTTGTAGGCCGATCGATTCTGTTGGACGGCCAATCCTATACAGTCGCAGGCGTATTGCCGGATCGTTTTCAATTTCCCATGGACGTCCGCGCTGATCTGCTGGCCCCCTTGCCTGTTTCGCCCACGGCCTCGCACCATGATCGGACGATGATGACCTGGGCAGTGTATGGCCGATTAAAGCCCGGCGTTACGATTGCATCTGCGCGCGCCGATCTGGAGAGGTTGTTCGCCGCGAGCAAGCGCGACATGCCGCTGATGTTTCGCGCCGACACGCATCTGGTGCTCGAGACTTTACAACAGCACCGGGTTGGAGACGCGCGACAGCTTCTTTATGTTCTGGTTGCCGCAGTGACGTGTCTGCTATTTATCACCTGCGCCAATGTCTCAAACCTACTGCTCGCGAGATGGTTGGCGCGCTCGGGCGAGTTTGCGGTGAGGGTGGCCTTAGGGGCAGGAAGGCTGCGTCTCGGCCGCCAGCTTGTTACGGAGGCGGTGGTTCTAACTGGCTGCGGGGCTGTGCTGGGAACGGGGTTGCTGATCCTTCTACTCCGAATGTTCTCTCACTATGCTGCGAACGAACTCCCGCGACTGGCTGATGTCCATGTCGATGGCCGGGTCTTCTCGATTGCGTTGCTGGTGAGCGCCTGCACGATGTTACTGTTTGCCGGACTGCCGGTTTTGCGGGCAGGAAGCGGAGCCGCACTCCAGCCCGCACTTCAGCAATTTGCGCGTCCTGGACTGGCCGGCGGCCACCAGTTGGCGAAACGTGTGCTGGTCTTGGTTGAGGTTGCGCTTTCGGTGCTCCTGCTATGCGGGGCTTCGTTGCTGGTTGAGACTCTCTGGCATCTACGCAATGATCATCTCGGCTTCGCCCCGGAACACGCCACGATGATTTCGATTCCAATCAAGGGCACGATTCTGGAGGAGGGAAATCGCCGGGGGACGATAGACACCTTGATTGCATTTCTGCATAAGATTCCGGGAACCGAAGCGGCGGCGGAAACGGAATGCTCGCCTCTTGCGAGGGGACCGCTAGGGAGCACTTTTTCGCGCTCCGACCGCCCTTTACCGGAGAGTTTTCATCGCGGAGACGGTATTTCGCTCTGCGGCGTGGGTCCGGAATATCCGGCCGCGGCGGGCACTCACCTTATGGAGGGCCGCTTTTTTACCCGGGCAGATGCTGCCCATGCGAATGCTTCGGTTGTTCTGAATCAGGCGGCGGCGCAGCGATTTTTTCCTGGCGAAGATGCTTTGGGAAAGCAAGTTCTTCGTACCCCGGATGGCCGGTGGAGGACGGTGATTGGTGTCGTGTCGAACTCCAAAAATGCCGGCCTGAACGCTCCGGCCGCCGCACAGGGATTTCTTAACACCGAGGCCTGGCCGGATACACCCGACCTTCAGATTCTGGTGCGCACGCTGGCGGACCGGCGGAGCTTTGACACGGCTGTCTCGCAACGGCTTCGGCACCTCGACCCGGGGTTGATCGCACACTTTGAAACCCTGAATGAGCAATTGAGCGAAGCCACCGCAGGGCCGCGTTTTAATTCGATGCTGGTGGGGATTTTCGCCGTTCTGGCGTTTGTTATGACGGTGGTCGGGGTTTATGGCGTGCTCGCGTTCGCCGTAACACAGCGAACGCAGGAGATCGGCATTCGGCTTGCGCTTGGCGCGGCACGCATGCGTATTCTGGGCATGATCCTGAGGGAAGGGGGTATGTTGATCGGGCTAGGTCTCGCAGGCGGTTTCGCGGCCTTCTGGTATTTGTCCCGCTATCTTCGGTCGTTCTTGTATGGCGTAAAGCCAGGTGATCTTAGAACGTATGCCGGCGTGGTGCTGCTCGTGGCGGCGGTGGCCGGAATTGCAATGCTGATCCCGGCCCGGCGCGCTGCATCGGTCGATCCGCTTAGGGCGCTGCGGCATTCCTGATCTCAAAACATGCATCTGGAGTACGGCGATGCGGGAGATAAGCTCTTCGTAACGGTCGATCTTTCAAATGCTGGTTCTCATCATCACCTCCTGCGCAATTCACGGAAGACGAGAAGCAGCAACGAGATCAAGAGGAGAGCTAAGACGAGTAATCGCCCGCCAATTTGACCTCCTATAAAGGCAAGCACAAGCACAAAAAGAAGGGTTTTGGCAATTGAAATCAACTCCCTAGTAATTCGAAATGGTTCTGCCGTGTGCTTCAGCCAAAGGGCCGGTGCGCCTGCGGAGATATGGCAATCTACGACGGGCGGAAACAAGAATTTGAGACCAATCGAAAGCAGCAGGCCTACTGCGCTTCCAAAGAACATGACCCGGACCGGCAAAGATAAAGCCGATTGCCGGCCGGCCGAGAAAGCCAACTGGGACAGGTAAGCAAGTCCGAAGCCAAGCACCGGGCCTCGCATTTTCTTTAGGAGAGATCGTTTGCCTGGAACTGAATACGCGTCTTCGATTATCAAGCCAAACAGGACCCATGCTGGTGGTAACGCAATTCTCAGCAGGCCGGAGTTTTCGAACAGAAATGTTTTGCCTTCGTACCAGGCAGCGCCTAAGAACGATGAATACAGGGCCGTTGCTTGCATGAGCAGCACTTGTGAATCCGCTGTCCGACGTATTCGGCTGAAGATAATCATTGGCAAGATATAAAACGCCTGACGAAGGTATTGCCCCAGGGAATCGGAACCCTCATAGAGATCGCCGAGAATCTCCTCACGGCAGGCAGGCGGAATGAGTAGCGACAGAATCCTTTCAATGATCTTTGGAGGAGCAGCGCGCATCAGTGCGTCTCCTTCGTCCATCGTTTGCCCCATTCTTTGGCCCAGTCCTTTCCCCACACCTCCGCTATGCCGTCCCAAATTCGCTTGGCGGTGACGGCCGATTCCTGCAGTGCGCGTTCGCCCAGTGCTTCCAGACGGTAACAGCGTTTGGCGCGGCCGCCCCGTTCGGGCGTCGGATCGGAGAGCCAGGAGGCCACAAAACCTTTGTCTTCCAGCCGGTCCAGAGTTACGTAGACAGCTCCAAGCGAGACCGGCTTGGGGCGTGCCAATTCGCCGACCTTCTCATGAATCGTTACACCATAGGCGCGGTCATGAAGCGCCAGAATTGAGGTAAGAACTAATTGCTCAAACTGACCCAGGGAATCCAGGCGGGGCATATATGACCTACAGTGTAGGACAAATCGTTTTGGAGGTCAAGATCAAAGCCGGGGGCTGTCCCGCGCGCTCCGCCGGTTAGAAGCCATTTCCGCAAGCCGCCTCAGTTGGAATCGGTTTCGGCCAGGGTCTTGCCATTCCCGACGCCTAAGACCGGCTCGGAAGACTGAGTATGGTTGTGAACAATCGTTCTCACTGTTGATAATCGTTGGATGGCGCTGAGCATGGAAAACAAAGAGATCGCGCGGCTGCTTCATGAGACGGCCGATCTGATGGAAGTTGCCGGCGACGACGGATTCCGGATTCGGAGCTATCGCAATGCTGCCGCCGCCATTGCGAGCCATCCCGAACGAATCGCCGATATCATCTGCAACCCCGATCGCAAAGTCACCGAAATCCCTGGAATCGGCAAAGGCCTAGCGTTTGTTCTTGCCGAAATTTGCCAGCGCGGTTCCTTTGAGCGCCGCGACCAGATGCTCGAGAAATATCCTGCTTCCGCGCTCGAGCTTCTGAAAATTCAGGGGCTTGGCCCGAAGAGCATCGCGTTGCTATACGAGCACCACGGCGTCCGAACCGTAGAGGATCTCGAAAAACTCTGCCGCGCACACAAGCTGCGCGAGATGCCGCGCATGGGAGCCAAGCTCGAGGAAAAAGTGCTGCGCTCGATTGAGTCGTACCGCAAGAGCGCGGGGCGATTTCTGCTGAGCTTTGCACGTTCGGTTGCGAATGAGCTGATGGCAGAATTCTCGGCGCTTGGCGGAATCGAACGAGTGGAGACCGCGGGCAGTCTTCGTCGCGGGCGCGAAACCGTGGGCGATCTCGACCTGCTCGTGACCGGCCCGGAGGCCGTGCGCACCCTCGACTTAGTGGTGAAGCATCCGAAGACTCAGGAAGTCCTCGGCCAGGGTCAGAACAAAGCCAGTGTGCTTTTTGGGTTAGAGCGATTTCAGGTTGACGTTCGCGCGCTGCCGCACGAAAGTTTGGGCGCCGCCCTGCAGTATTTCACCGGCAGTAAAGACCATAACGTGGTGTTGCGCACGAGCGCTGTCCGCCAGGGTCTGACACTCAACGAATACGGCCTCTTCCGCGCAGAAAATAACGAGCGGGTGGCCGGCGAATCCGAAGAAGAGGTTTACCAGCGCATTGGATATGCCTGGATTCCGCCGGAGCTGCGTGAAAACTCCGGGGAGTTTGAAGCCGCACAGACGGGCGCGCTGCCGAATCTGATTGAGGCGAAACACATGCGCGGCGATCTGCACATGCATACGACGGAGACGGATGGAAAGGCGACGCTTTACGAGATGGCCGAAGCCGCCGCGGCGCTTGGCTACGAGTACATTGCGATCACCGATCACTCGAAAGCTCTCGCGATGGCGAACGGGCTTGACGAGGATCGGGTGGTCGCCTTTGCACGGCGAGTCCGGGAGCTCAACCAGAATGGCTTGCCTCTGCGCGTGTTTTCCGGCCTGGAATGCGACATTCTACGCGATGGCTCGATGGACATCGCCGAAGACGCCTTGGCCGAACTCGATCTCGTCATCGGCAGCGTGCATAGCTATTTCAATCTGGAAGCCGCCGAAATGACAGATCGGCTCGAGCGGGCTTTGGAATCGCCAAGCATTCGTATTCTGGGCCACGGCACCGGCCGTATGCTCTTGCAGCGGGATTCGTATCCGTTCGATTTCGACCGGATTGCCAGGAAAGCTTCTGGCCGGGAAATTTTTCTTGAGATCAACGCCAGCCCGGAACGGCTCGACCTTCCGCCGCATCTGATTCGCGCGGCCAAACGGCAGGGATGCCGGTTTGCTATTTCGACCGACGCCCACCGCCCCTCCCATTTGCGCAATATCGGGTTGGGCGTCACTACTGCCCGGCGCGGCTGGCTCGAAGCCGCTGACGTCGTAAATACGAAGCCATTATCCGATTTTCTACAGCTCTTGCTACACTGAGGCCGATGGCGTCCTCAACCGAAACCAGCCGTACTACTACCCTCAAAGGAAATCCTTTAGAACTCGATGGCCCGGAGTTGCACGTCGGGGATACAGCGCCCGATTTTGACGCTGTAGATTCGTCGCTCAAGCACGTAAACCTGGAAAATACGGGTCAGGGCGTTCGTATTTTCAGCGTAATCCCATCGCTGGACACGCCGGTTTGCGATGCGCAGACCAAACGCTTTGAAGAAGCTACCGCAGCGCTTCCTGACGTCGAAATTTATACCATCAGCATGGATTTGCCGTTTGCCCAAAAGCGCTGGTGCGGAAACTTCGGCGTAAAGAATGTTCACATGCTTTCCGACCACAAGACGGGTTCCTTCGGCCAGAACTATGGAACGTTAATTCGCGACTTGCGAATCGAGAGCCGCGCAATTTTTGTAGTAGATAGTAAGAATAAAATTCGCCATGCGGAATACGTGCAGGAAGTCGGAGAGCATCCCAACTACGAAGCAGCCTTGGCGGTAGCGAAAGAAATTAGCGGCCAGTAGTGGCCGCCGCGCTGCGGCCTATGCTGCCCGGCTCTGCCGGTTCCGGTAGAGTTGCGGTGAAAAACCAGAAATCCTCAATCGCACGCACGATATTCACATACTCGCTCAGGTCCGCCGGTTTCGTAATGTAGCAGTTCGCGTTAAGCGAGTAGGCGCTCTGAATGTCTTCATCCGCCTTCGAGCTGGTCATCACCAGCACCGGTATCTGCTTCAGTTGCGGGGAGGCTTTCACCTCGGCCAGCACTTCGCGGCCGTTTTTGCGCGGCAGATTCAGGTCTAACAATACTAGATCTGGGCGGCTGACTGAACCCTTTTCACTTTGATGGAGATAGTCCATTGCCTCTATCCCATCGTTCGCAACGTTGACTTTAACGCGTATCGGGGTTTCCTTTAAAGCCTCTCGAATTAGGCGAACGTCGCTCGGACTGTCCTCAACCAGTAGAATTTCCAATTGCCTCATCTCCCTGTCCGCATATTCATTTGGGAATCAGAGAGCAAGTGAATGGCCATAGAATGCATAGTTCTTAAGTTCCTGTTAACTAAAGTACTGGGCCAAGCTACTTAGCTGAAATGCGGTAAGAATGCACTATTATCTCCGGAATACCGGGAAAAAATTCGTTTGAAGCTCGCACCCGGTTCCCGGCGACCTCTCGTTGACAGCTTGCTAAAGGCTTTCATATCATTAACATTGCTTCCGGAGTTGGCTGTTTCGCTCAACTAGGGCGGACCGCAGGAGGGTTCTTGATCAAGCTGGACATCATTAACGAAGTCGTTAATCGAACGGGCATAACCAAGACGAAGGCCGAGATGGCAGTCGAAACCGTATTTGAAACGATGAAGAAGGCTCTTACGGAGGGAGACCGCATTGAGCTGCGCGGGTTTGGGATCTTCAATGTTCGACCGCGCAAAACCGGGATTGGCCGCAACCCGCGTACCGGAGCCGAAGTGGCAATTCCGCCCGGCAAAGCGGTCCGTTTCAAGCCCGGCAAGGAGTTGCAAACGCTCTGAGCAGCGGCATGTGTCCCGATCGAGTGGATCCATTGGTTCTCAGGCGGATGATTCTCCGGCGGCTGGGGAAGGAATTCGCATGCACTCGCGCGTTCTCCAGGCCAAGTGGCTGCACGGCTTGCTCTTCGCGGCCACTTTAGTCACCACCACAACTTTCGGACAAGCGCTATACCAAAGCTTCGAACGCGGCCAGGCTCTGACGTTAGATCTCGTCGAAGCCAGCTACTCGCATCTCATTCATTTCGATCGCGCCATCTTTTCGGGTCTCTGGTTTTCTATCCCGCTATTAACCATTCTGCTCGCCCACGAACTCGGGCATTATCTGGAATGCCGCAAGCGCCACGTGGATGCCAGTCTCCCCTATTTCCTGCCTTCGCCTTCTTTGTTTGGTACGTTTGGCGCATTCATCCGAATTCGCTCGCCCATATATACGCGGGAAGGTCTGTTCGACATCGGAATCAAAGGCCCGCTTGCCGGGTTTGTTGTCCTGTTGCCGTTTCTGATCGCGGGAATATGCCTTTCGAAAATCGCTCCGCATCTTATGTTTCCGGACTCGGTGGCATTTGGGACACCGCTGCTCTTTCGCGTGGCTGAAGCGCTTCGTTTCCCGGGTGTGCCTTCGAGCCGGATTTTGCTGCACCCGATCGCGATGGCGGCTTGGGCGGGATTGTTTGCGACTGCCTTAAATCTACTTCCTATCGGACAGCTCGACGGCGGCCACGTCGTCTATGCGCTAGGCTCCGAAACGTGGCACCAGCGAGTCGGACTTGCCTTCCTGGTGCTTCTGGCGGTCGCCGGATTTTCCTATTGGCCGTGGTGGTTGTGGGGCGCGGCCATGTTCTTCTTAGGCAGGCGTCACCCATTGATTTACGATGAGGTCCCGCTCTCGGCTGCCCGCCGATGGCTGTGTGCTGCCGCGCTAGCCATCTTTCTCCTCTCTCTGACCGTCGTCCCGGTTCGAACGCTGTGAGGCGAAAAACAACCGAATGAAGATCTCGGCCGCCATCATCACCTTCAATGAGGAAAAGAACATCGCACGCGTGATTGAGAGCTTGCGCTGCTGTGATGAGATTCTCGTGTTGGACAGCGGTTCGAACGATCGTACGGTTGAGATCGCAACCAAGCTTGGAGCGCGGGTGGAAGAAGCATCCTGGCACGGATACGCTGCGCAGAAGAACATTGCCACAGAATTGGCAGCGCACGACTGGGTGCTGGCGCTCGATGCGGACGAGAGCTTAAGCGAAGCCCTTGAAGCGGAGATTTGGCATATCAAAAAGACCGGCCCGAAGTTCGATGGCTACACTATGCCGCGCCTGGCGCAATATCTGGGCCGCTGGATTTTACACGGCGGATGGTATCCGGACCGCAAAGTGAGATTATTCAATCGAGCTAAGGCGCGCTGGGTGGGCGAGTTCGTGCACGAGTCCGTCAAGGTAGAGGGCACCGTCGGCCATTTGCAGTCGAACCTCCTGCATTTTACCTGCGATTCGTTATCCGAACATTTGAGGACCATGGACCGCTACACGACGCTCGCCGCGCAGGAGATTGCCGCGCGCCAGATGAATATCTCTATTGCGCGCTTGCTGCTCGATCCGCCCTGGACCTTCTTTCGCACCTATATAGCGAAAAGAGGCTTCATGGATGGGGTGGAAGGACTGGCCATCGCTTACATGGCGGCCTTTTACAATTTCACAAAATATTCGAAAGCGCGCTTGATGGCTCCAGGTCGAAAAGAATAGTTGCGGATCGTACACGTAGACACGGGGAAACAGATGCGCGGCGGCCAGCGTCAGGCGCTTATGCTGCTCGAAGAGTTGCGGCGGGCCGGGAATTCCTGTCAATTGCTGGCGCGGCCAGACGGCCCGCTCTGGCAAGCGGCATCCGGGCCGGCCGGCCTGCGTTCGGTGCACAAATTCAGCGAAGAAGCCGATCTGGTTCATGCGCACGATGCGCGCGCACATACGCTGTGTTCCATAGCCGCGCAAAAGCCCTTGGTTGTTTCACGCCGGGTGGCGTTTCCTCCAGGAAGCGGTCTGCTCTCGCGCTGGAAGTACCGGCGGGCCGATTGTTTCCTGGCCGTTTCCGATTTCGTTTCGCGCGAACTGCGGCGCGCTGGCGTCCCCGCGGACAAAATCGAAGTGGTGCATGACGGTGTAGATTTGGTGGAACTGCGGGACGAGCCCCGCAGAAGGGCGCCCCTGGCCGTTGCGCTGGCTTCGAGGGATCCACAGAAGGGCAGGGACTTGGCCGAAAAAGCCGCCGAACTGGCGCAAATGACTTTGGTGTTTTCAGACGATTTGGTTCGCGACCTGAGGAATGCCACGCAATTCGTTTACTTGACGCGCTCCGAGGGGTTGGGCTCCGCCGCGCTGTTGGCGATGAGCTTCGGGCTGCCGGTGATCGCAAGCCGTATCGGTGGTCTTCCGGAAGTGGTCATCGATCAAGAAACCGGACTGCTGGTCGACAATGATCCAGCGGAGGTTGCCCGTGCGATGCGCCGCTTGGCCGATGATGCGCCGTTCGCCGCACAACTCGGCCGCAACGGACGCAAACGAGTGGAGCAGTTCTTTACGCGCCGGCAAATGGTAGAACGAACGCTGCGCGCTTACGAAAAGGTTTTGGAACTGGCCTGATGCCCGCTGTCGCGCTTGGCTTTGCTTTCCTGGCTGGTTTGATCTTTGGCAGCTTTTTGAACGTCTGCATTTATCGCATTCCGCGAGATATTTCAATCGTGACGCCGCGTTCATTTTGCCCGGAATGCGGTGTACAGATTGCCTGGAAGCAAAACATTCCGTTGCTCAGTTACCTGCTGTTGCGCGGCCGCTGCGCGCATTGCAGGCAGCCGGTGTCATGGCGATATCCGCTGGTCGAGTTTGTCACCGGGTGCTTGTTTCTCTTGGTCGTAAACGAGTTCGGATTCACCGCTGCGGCGGCGAAGTGGGCGATTTTCGAAGCAGTGCTGGTTGTCCTGTTCTGGACGGATCTCGAAGAGCGGATTCTGCCCGACGAAGTGGTTGGATTCGGCACTCTGGCCGCAATCGCCTCATGTTTCTTTATCGAACTGCCCGGATTCGCCGGCGCTGTCCTTGCGCCGGAGCTTTCGATACTGCTGCAATCGCTGCTCAACGCGCTCGTCGGGGCTGCCTTGCTGGCGCTCCCGATATGGGCGGTGGGCGCCCTCTACGGGTACTTGCGGCGGCGCGACGCGTTGGGCTTTGGGGACGTGAAGTTACTTGCGATGATCGGGTTTTTTCTCGGCCTGGAACGCGGTCTGCTCGCCATAACGGCCGGCAGCGTTGCGGGTGCGCTGGTCGGTATATGCGTTGTTGCAATCAGCAAAAAAGACGCTCGTACCTACGAATTGCCATTCGGTAGCTTTTTGTGCCTTGGCGCCGCGGTTTTACCGCTGATTTTCGGGTGGCGGGCGGGAGCTCTTGCTGTACTATAGAGCTTTACGTTATGAAGGAACTGCTTGAGTCGCTTGCGCCCGGCACCCCGGAGTGGCGTCTGGCGAGCCAACTTGACCCCAAGCGGGTTCCGGCTCACATCGCCATTATCATGGACGGAAATGGCCGGTGGGCGCGGCAACGTAACTACCCCAGAATCCTGGGCCACCGCGCCGGGATCGAAACCGTGCGAACCGTGGTTGAGACTTGTGCGCACCTCGGCATGGAGGCCCTCACCCTCTACGCTTTTTCGGTCGAGAACTGGAAGCGGCCGCGTCATGAAATCGAAGGACTCTGGCGCTTGCTCCGTTTCTACTTGCGCCGCGAATTGGCCACGCTCATGCGCAACGATATTCAGCTGTTAGCGATCGGCCGCCTCGAGTCGCTGCCCGAGTCCGTTCAGGCAGAATTGCGCGCCGTCATGAATAAAACGGCGGCCAATCGCGGCATGCGCCTCAACCTGGCGATCAACTACAGCGGTCGAACGGAATTGGTGGATGCCATCAACTCCATGCTCGAAAATGCCCGGCGCGAGGGCAGCCTGGCGTCGCTCGAGATCACTGAGGAAGCGATTTCCACGCATTTGTACACGGCTGGCCTCAAGGATCCGGATCTGCTGATTCGAACCTCGGGCGAAATGCGCATCAGCAATTTTCTGCTCTGGCAAATTGCCTACGCCGAACTCTACGTTACTGAAACCCTCTGGCCGGACTTTACGCGCCGGGAACTGCTGGAGGCAATTGCCGAATATCAGAACCGCGACCGCCGCTTTGGCGGCCTGACCAGAAACGGCGTGGCCGGCATTGAAAACTCGCAGTTCCGCCTGGAAGAAGAGACTCTGGAACTCCCGATAGCCTAGCGTGAAGGAGCTTGTCGGATGAAGCGCCTGATTACGGCGATCGGGCTGCTGGCGATTGGGTTATTGCTCATTTTCGTGGTGCCCCAGCTGGTTTTCGTGGCGGCCGCATACGGCATGGGT
The DNA here is from genome assembly GCA_963767485.1 of Terriglobia bacterium. GTDB lineage: Bacteria > Acidobacteriota > Terriglobia > Bryobacterales > Bryobacteraceae > Bog-105. Next base: position 152,746 of record CAVYDZ010000013.1, read on the forward strand.
TTGCTCTGCTACCGCGAATACTCCCAACTGGTAAGCGCCCATGGCACCGCCAAGCCGGGAGTGATCGGGATGCTCGGCGGTTTACTCTGCATCTTCTGGCCGCAAGTTTCTGCTCTGATCCCGAACTCCCTGTCTCTGCTTGTGCTGTTCACCATCGTCGTCCTGATCGGGGCGCTTCGGCTGCCCACATTGAGCGCTATCCTGCCGCACGCCGGCGCTGTAATTCTGGGGGTCCTGTATGCGTTTGCTCCCTGGCGATTCGCGATCGACCTGCGCTCTCAAAGCGTTCACCTGGTCTTTTTTGCTTTGTCGTTAAACTGGGCCGGAGACTCGGCTGCCTTCTATGCGGGCCGCGCTTTCGGGAAGCACCGGCTGGCTCCCGTGATCAGCCCCGCCAAGAGTTGGGAAGGTGCGGTTGCGTCGGTAGCAGGTTCGGTGGTCGCCGGACTGATTTATCTCGGGTTCTTTCTGCCTCGCCTCCCCTGGTGGCAAGTAGTCGTAATGGCAATCGCCGGGAACATAGCCGGCCAACTGGGCGATCTGGCCGAATCGGCGATTAAACGAGGCGCCGGCGTAAAAGACAGCGGAAACTTATTGCCCGGACATGGGGGCGTACTTGATCGCATGGATAGTAGTTTGTTTGCATTGCCAGTCGTATATTGCTTATATATTGGTTTAAATATATACAAATAAGACTGCCTTAGATTCGGGAATTCATTCGCCGGTCCGGGACTGGTGTCGAATAAGGACCGGGGCGACGTTCTGGTTGGAATTAGTTTCTGAGGGAGCGAAGGGAGTCGCCGGCTTTTATCTTAATGTCCGTTCGACCCATTGGTCGATCCGAGCAAACGCCCGAGATAGGCGGTATCGATGCGTCCTGCCAGAAAGTCCTCGTCGCAAAGAATAGCGTCGTGCAGCGAAATGCTGGTGTGAATTCCTTCCACAACGAACATACTTAGCGCCCGCCGCATGCGCAGGACGGCTTCTTCCCGGTCTTTGCCGTACGTAATCAGCTTAGCCACGAGCGAATCGTAGTAAGGCGGAATAATGCCATCCGTGTAAGCCGCGGTGTCGACCCGGACCCCAATACCGCCCGGAAGATTCAGCCCCGTAATGCGGCCTGGCGAAGGCGTAAACGTGCGTGGATCTTCCGCATTGATCCGGCACTCGATGGCGTGACCGGATAATTTGACGGGGTGACGGAGGATTTGCGACAACTCCTCGCCGGCCGCGATGCGTATTTGCGCCTTCACCAGATCGATCCCCGTGACGAACTCGGTGACCGGGTGCTCCACCTGAATGCGGGCATTTACCTCGATAAAGTAAAGCTGTCGATCCTGATCCATCAGGAATTCGACAGTGCCAGCGTTGGTGTAGCCAATCGATTTCATCGCTACCCGCAGACGCTCTGAAATTTCTTCGCGCAGCTCGATCGGGACGGCCGTCGAGGGCGATTCTTCAATCAGTTTCTGATGACGCCGCTGGATCGAGCATTCGCGCTCGCCGAGAACCTCGACGTTGCCATGCTCATCGGCGAGGATCTGAAATTCGATATGCCGGGGCGCAACCACCAGCTTCTCCATGTAAACATCGCCGCAGGAGAAAGCGGCGGCCGCTTCCGCCTGAGCTTGTGCGAGCAAGCCGGGCAGCTCCGCTTCTGTCTGGACCATGCGCATGCCGCGGCCGCCCCCGCCCGCCGCCGCTTTCAACATCACGGGATAACCGATTTCGGACGCCAGAGCCTGGGCTTCCTCGGCGCTATTCAGAATGCCTTGGGAGCCTGGCAGAATCGGGACGCCGGCCTGCTCCATAATGGCCCGGGCGCGCTGCTTCAATCCCATTTCGCGAATCACCTTCGGCCTGGGACCGATGAATTTGATGCCTGAAAGCTCGCACACTTCCGCGAAATCAGGATTTTCGCTGAGAAAACCATAACCGGGATGGACCGCATCCACGTTTGTAATCTCAGCCGCGCTGATCACGGCAGGAATATTCAGGTAGCTCAGGCTGCTCTTGGCAGGCCCGATGCAAATGGCCTCATCGGCGAAGCGGACATGCAGACTGTGGCGATCGGCTTCCGAGTAAACTGCCACCGTTTTGATGCCCAGATCTTTACAGGCGCAAATGACGCGAAGCGCGATTTCGCCACGGTTGGCGATAAGAATTTTTTGGAACATGTGGATTGAGCGCCGGGCTTTCTACCGCGGACGGAGAGTAAACAATGACTCGCCGTATTCAATCGGACGTCCGTTGTCGACGTGCTTCGCCACTACTACGCCCGCGACCTCCGCTTCGATTTCATTCATCAGTTTCATCGACTCGATGATGCACAGCACTTGCTTTGGCTCAACGTGGTCTCCGATTTTTACGAAGGGAGCGGCGCCGGGCGAGGGAGCATCGTAGTATGTGCCGACAATCGGCGACTTCACGACAAGATTATTTTGATCCTCTTGGGGAACAACCGGAGACGGCGGTGTGGCCGGTGTTTCATGTACGGGCGCGGCGGGTGGAGCTGCCGCCTGGGTCTGACCGGAACCATGGGCCAGCGAAACCCCCACGGTCGGCAGTACAATTTCCTGTTTCGTCTGCGCCGTACTGCGAATGCGTACTCGATCCGGGCCTAACTGCACTTCCAGTTCAGCGATTCCGGTCTCGCGCACGACGTCAATCAGTTTCTTAATCTCGTCTATGGTCATCGTCTGCTTATGCACTGGTGAACTCTAGCTTCAAAAGCTAAAGGACGACCAGCTCTTTCCCGGTTGGTGTCAGCACTTCACAGCCTGTCGCGGTAACGACCACCGTGTCTTCGATACGAATTCCGCCCACGCCTTCCTGATAGACCCCAGGTTCGACAGTAATCACCATTCCCGCTTGCAACTTAGTCCTTTCTTTCCTGCCGACTCGCGGCCGCTCGTGTATCTCCAAACCAAGTCCATGGCCGGTGGAGTGAACAAACAGCTTATCCAATCCGTAGCCGCTCAGTACGTCGCGAGCAGTACGGTCGACGTAAGCACATGAAATGCCCGGCTTGATTGCGTCGATCGCGGCTAGCTGACTTTCCAGCACAGCTTTGTACATTCGGCGGATCTTCGCATTGAGCTTGCCCAGGGCGTAGGTTCGAGTCATGTCGCTTGCGTACCCGGCGACGCTCGCGCCCATATCTATCAATAATAGTTGATCGGCCTCTACGGGGTGATTACCGGGGTGAGCGTGCGGAAGGGCAGTGCGCGGACCGGAGGCGACGATAGTGTCGAACGACGTTCCATCTGCTCCGAGCAGACGCATTCTGTATTCGATTTCGGCCGCCACGTCCGCTTCCGTCATAGAATGCTGAAATTGCTCGAGCGTTTGTTCGAGCGCAACGGAGTTCAACCGGACCGACGCGGTAATCGTGCCGATCTCATCGGCCGACTTTGTCATGCGCAGGCTTTCGACAGCTCCGTTGACGGGCTTGAGCCGGATCGACCCGAGCGCCGTTTTCAACTGCCCGTATTCTTCGTAGCTGATGCGATTTTCCTCAAAAGCCAGTGAGCGCAGTTTCAGGCGCTTGATCCACTTGGCAACCTCGACCAGCAGCGGGCCTTTCGCTACCTTTACCTCGCAATCTGATTCTTGCGGTGCTTGCGTTGCATAACGCGGGTCGGTAAAGAGCAGGGCGCGTCCGCCCAGGAGCAAGACGACACCGTTGCTTCCGGTAAATCCGCTCAGGTAATGGATGTTGGGGAGGGCACTCGTCAGGAAGGCGTCCGCCCGCCATTCCGGTAGCCGTGAGGTAAGCTGCTCGCGCCGTCCGGCGAAGTCCGCGTATGGAATGAGAGCCGGCATTTACGGCTTCAGCAGCAGCTTGCCCGTCGTGCGTCTTGCTTCCAGATCGCGATGAGCAGAAGCGGCATCGGCTAATTTGTATTCTTTGTAGATCCGCACTTTGAGCCGGCCCTCCGCGATCCATCGAAACAGATCGGAGGCTCGCCAGCGCAATTCCGCGGGGTCGCTGGCATAATTACCCAGATGTGGACGGGTGAGATACAAAGAACCTTTCTGCGAAAGAAGCAAGGGATCAATTTCCCCGATCGGCCCGCTCGATTGCCCGAAAGTCACCATCAATCCGCGGGGTTTTAGGCAATCCAGGCTGTTCATAAAAGTGCTCTTGCCAACCGAATCGTAGACCACGTCAAGGCCCGCTCCGCCCGTGAAAGATTTCACTTCGGCCACAACACTCTGCTCGCTGTAGCGGATCACGCTATCGGCGCCATGTTCCTTAACAAGCTTTTCTTTCTCGGATGTGGAGCAGGTCGCAATCACGGTCGCGCCGGCGATTTTAGCCATCTGTACCAGCATGAGTCCCGTCCCACCCGCGGCGGCGTGCACCAGGCAGACGTTTCCAGCTTCGAGAGGAAAAGTTGAGCGTGTGAGGTAATGCGCAGTCAGCCCCTGCAGAATCGCGGCCGCGCCCTGTTCGAACGAAACGCTGGCAGGCAGCTCCACCAGGCGTTGCTGCGGAACAGTCGCATATTCGGCATAAGAACCGCGCGACAGGAAATACGCGACCCGCTGCCCCACGCGCCATTCGACCCCGGCGCCCACGGCTTCAATAGTTCCGGCCCCTTCATCGCCCAGCGCAACCGGCGTCTCCGGTGCTTTGTAAAAGCCTTTCCGAAAATAAGTGTCAATCATATTGACACCAATGGCTTCGAGCTTAATCAGAACCTCGCCCGGTCCAGGCTGCTTGGTGGGGACGTCGATGTATCTGAGATTTTCCGGACCGCCTACCGGATCAGCAACCACAGCTTTCATATCAAGCTGATTCTACGATGCTGCGGTTTCTGGCGGTTAGACCGCCCAACTAAAGTCCCGATCGAGCGGCGCGGGGCCTTCCTCTTTCTGTTCAAGCAAGCGCATTAATTCCAGCCGCAAGGCATCGACGAGCGCCCGCCAACTGGCGTCGATCACGTTATCGGAAATGCCCACGGTGGCCCAACTCCGCCGGTGGTCGCTCCACTCGACGAGGACTCGCACACGCGATTCCGTTCCGCCCTTTGCACCCAGCACGCGGACCTTGTAATCGGTTAAGCGCACGTTTGTGATTGCCGGATAAATCGATGCAAGCGACTGCCGAAGGCAGAGATCAAGCGCATTCACGGGACCGTGCCCAGTGGCAGTCGAAGAATGAATCGCGTTGTCGACGCGCAGCGTAACGCTGGCAGTGGTCACGGTCTCGTCCGAGCCGCTCTGCAGCTTGGTTGAGACTTCATACTTCACCACTTCAAAGGGATGAAATTCCGGATGCGCGGCTTCGTGAACGAGCAATTCGAAGGTACCCTCGGCCGATTCGAAGTCGTAGCCCTCGTGCTCCATTTGTTTGATCCGCTGCAACACTTCACGCCCTGCAAGTTCGGTGAGTCCTTCGCTCAGGCCAAGCTGCTTCAGTTTATATGCGACATTGCCCCGGCCGGAAAGATCGCTCAGCAGCACCCGCTGGCGATTCCCGACCAGATCCGGCTGAACATGCTCATAGGTGGACGAATCTTTCATGACCGCGCTCACGTGAATGCCGCCCTTGTGCGCGAAGGCGCTCGGTCCCACATACGCCTGATCGCGCCGAACCGTCAAATTTGCCATTTCCGCTATAAACCGGGCCGCCCCGGTAAGGCTTTTTAGCCGTTCCCGCCCAATCGTGGTGTGACCAAGCTTCAGCTCCAGATTCGGCAGGATGGAGCACAAATTCGCATTGCCGCAACGCTCGCCATAGCCGTTGATAGTGCCTTGCACATGGCTCGCGCCCGCCTGCACTGCCGCCAGAGTGTTCGCCACGGCAACTTCGGAATCGTTATGGCAGTGAATCCCGAGCACGCCGTCGAAGCGCCCGCGGACCAGGCGTACAATTTCAGCCAACCGGTCGGGCAGCGTTCCGCCATTGGTATCGCACAGACAGAGCACGTCGGCTCCGGCATTCTTCGCTGCCTCAAGCGTTTTTAATGCATACGCCGGATTGGCCTGATAGCCGTCGAAAAAATGTTCCGCGTCATAGACCACCTCGCGCCCATGCTGGATCAGGTACGAAACCGTCTCGGAGATCAGCGCGAGGTTCTCGTCTTCCGTAATGCCTAGGGCGCAGCGCACGTGAAAATCCCAAGTCTTGCCGAAGATGGAAATGACAGGCGTTTCCGCGGCCAGCAACTCTCTGACGTTGGGGTCGTTTTCAACCGCGTTCTTTGCAAAGCGGGTTGCTCCAAAAGCGGTCAACTTCGAATGCTTGAGCTTCAGGCCCTTGGCTCGCGTGAAAAATTCTTTGTCGCGCGGATTCGATCCGGGCCATCCGCCCTCAATGTAATCGATCCCCAATTCGTCCAGCTTCTCGGCAATTAAAAGCTTGTCGTCGACCGAGAAAGAAACGGCTTCGCCTTGCGTGCCGTCCCGCAACGTGGTGTCGAATGTGAAGACTCTCATAATGAACTGTTCCGCAACCTTGAAATTCCTGCAATTTATGCGTTTAAAAACCAAAAGCCACCGGCTGGATCTCCCTGCCGGTGGCCTCGAAAAAATCGAACGTGTACAAGGTCTTAGGCGGGGCCGGTAGTTGCCGCGCTAATAAGCAGTCCGCTAATAATCTGCCGGATCATAAGACCAGATATCCTGAAACTCTAGTATAAGACATTAGAGCCGAGCCATGCAAAATGCGTGCTGTGATTGTGCTCACCCCCCTTTCAGTACTTCGCGAAGGCACTGGTCACTGGCGATAACCGAAGAATGGATTCCGTGCAAGGCGTGAGGGCTTTCCGGTCCCGTTCGTCGCTTCCAGAGTAGGACGGCAAATGTTGAAAACTCAGATCTACTCTACTGTTTCTTCTCTCGCGGCGATTGCGCTCCTGGCTGTATGCCCGGCGGCCTCTCGCGCGGCAAACATCGAACTCGGCATCAACGGCGACGCACAGATTGGCTTAAATTACATTGATTTCGGCCAATACCCGAATGGAGCGCCATACACGCCGGCGCCCGGTTACGGGACATTTGAAGTTTCGCTCGTGAATTCAGGGATTTTTTCTAACGCCGGAGTCACAACAGGCGAGTTTGGTACGATCCAAAGCCTGAATGAGGGCCCGGGCAATGTAGCGCTGCCGAGCGCGTTCCTCACGTTTGATACCGGCGGCTCGAATCTACAGTTGTGGGCTACCAAGATACCGGCCGGAACGGTTGGCCCTTTCGTCCCGACCGCTACTTCGATCGGCGCCGTTCTCTCGTTTGACGTAGAGGGCAAGATCCTCGATTCCTCGAACCCGGACCTGAACCAGAACTTCACCGCGACTTTTGCGGCCACGTTCCCAGGGTCAAGCGTAGCCGATCTGTTTAACTCGTTGCCCGTGAACACGCCGTTCAGCGCCACTCTGACCGAGACCGCGCCGGTAACCGCCACCCCGGAACCGGGATCTTGGCTGCTTGTGGGCGCGGGGCTTTTCGCGGTGGGTACTATTGCGAGACGACGCAGGCGTTCTTCAAGCACGCGGATCACCCTTTAAGGGTGGTCCCATCCGCTCTGATCCCTGTTCCCCTCTGGCCAAGCCTCAATCGAGCACTGCCACAAATTCGGCGATCACCTGATATTTCGATTCCTCCTCGTCGAGGTCCCACGAGGGATACGCCGGATTCAGACTCTCAAGGCGAATGCGCGTTTGCGCAAATCCGTCATCGGCGTAGCTCTTTTCGCTTTTGTACCGTTTGACGGTGTATTGATTATCGTCCGCCAGTTCCGAATTGCGCACCAGCACCAGCCGGTTCTGGCGGGAACCCACTACGTTCCGCCGGAAGACGCACAAGCTCCCGTCCGGGATTCTCGGCTCCATGGAATGGCCCTGGATCCGCGCCACAAACATGTTCTCGTCCAGCCGTAAATCGGCCGGGACCTCAATCCAATCCTCTGCCGTCACATCTTCCGGATTGGTGAGGAACGGCCCCGCCGCCACGGCCAGCGAAAAACGCGGCAGATGTGTCCGGAACGGCAGCACTTCCGAGGGCACGTGTTCACGGTATAAATCGTTCAGCATGCGATCGAAATCGCGCACTGTAACCGACTTCGCGATCCGTCGTGCGAAGCGATTGCGAGGATTCCTCCAACCGGTCGAACACTGCCGCTCCGCCATGCTCCCGCTCCTGGGCCCGCAGATCGTCTTCGAGCTCGGCCAGTACCTCAATGTCTTCGTCTTCGCCTACCGTGTGCCAGTCGCGCCGCAGCCGGATGTGCAGCGTGTCCGTGGTCCGGTCGAGCAGCACCACGCCGATCGTCTTCACGCCATGGCCCGGCAGATCGGAGAGCAGCAGCAGGTATTCGCCCGGTTTCGGCGCGTAGTCGCTAAATCGAAGAAGACGCCCGGACATTTCTGAACCAGTTCTCAGGGATCAGCTTACCGCCGGGATGGGCGCCGTGCCAATAGCCTCCCCCGCCTCAGGGGGTAGCCATGGTCGGCCGGGGCAGCCGCATAGTATCCTTTGCGCGCCCGCACCCTCAAATTTGCCTCGTCTACTACCACTTTTACATTCCGGTACGATTTGTCGCGCGGATTTTGCGGGACGTAGCGGATGATATACTGCATCGTCACTTCGCCCGCGATATCGGCCACGGCATGATACATCTTGTTATCCACTGCCGAGCGGTACGCGCCCGTGCCGACCGTCAGCGCATAATTCCCGTCGTCGGAAGGATGCGACAGATAGCCGTCGGTATCTTTATAGACGTCGCCCAGCGGAAACACTACCCGGCCGCCGGTCTCGGTCGCCAGCCGCGTCAGGTTTTCGGTAGCGGTATTCGTCAATCCGAACGCCTCGGTGCTGATGGCGTACACCGTTACCAGATTGCGCACAGCGAGCTCGACCACTTCATTCAGCGAATGCTTGCTGGCGTTATCGTGCCCGTCGCCCACAATGACAATGATCCGGCGCGGCTCGATCGGCTCGCCTTTCACCAGTTTCCGGCTCGTGCAGGCCAGGTAAATCGCATCGTATAGCGCCGATCCGCCGCCCGGCTTCAGCTTGCGAATTTTATCCACCATCGGCTCCGGATCATCCGTCGTGTTTACCGCGACTTCGGCGTCCTGCGCGTAGTCGATCAAATACCCTGAGTAGCGCGGATCGCCCGTGAGCAGAACCTGAATCAGCTCCGTCGTAGCCTCCTGAAACGTCTTCCAGTGAATGCGGCTGGCATTACTCATATCGAGCAGGAAGCCGACCACCACCGGCTGGCTCCGCTCACGTGTGAAGTAGCGGATCGGCTGCGGCTTGCCGTCTTCGAAAACGGAGAAATCCTTTCGATCGAGATCGGAGACGAAACGGCCTTTGTCGTCCGTCACGGTGACGGGCACAATGACTTCGTTCACCGATACTTTAATAGACGGATTGTTCTTCGTTGTGTCCGGCGCGGGCGCTTTAGCTACTTCTACGCTCCCTGAGCTTGAGGACGATGCCTGCTGCCCGAATGCGGGCAGCGAAAGATACAGCACGGCACTCAGGCCGGCCGCAAAGAGGTGGCGCTTACAAAACTGCATGAAAGAGGTAGCCTACGCTGAATTATATCGAGAATAGCCGCAGCCTTCGGGATGAGCTCCGGGGAAGGCCCGACGAAAGCCTTGCATTCGCCCGCCGCGGTGGTCAGAATCCTCGCCAGGGGGGCTTCCTGGGCGCCCCTGCGCTTTCACCGCATCACCGGCGTTTCCACGTTGGGCGCGAGCACGGCCTCGATCCCCGCGGTTGCGTCGATCGACGGCAATCCCTCCACCGTTTGCACCGAAAATGTGCTCAGAGGTACCGAGGTGGTCTTGCGTAACGCCGAACCGCCGGTGGGATCGAGCGAAAACACATTGACTTCCACGGGCGCCTCCTGCGGATCGATTGCGGCGGCTGAGCGCTGCAGCCTCACAAAGGCCTCGTGCGCATCATCCAGATAGCTGCCGAAGGAGAGTTGCAAGCCGGTAAACACCAGTTGCCGCGCGCCCACAAGCGCCGTCCGGTAAGCTTTGAGCAGCACGACCGGCCCTTCCGGAGGCGTGCTCGACAGTTGCCCGATCGCCTCGCAGGTCGAATCGTCGTTCGGCGGATCCCGCACCGCCTGCACCAGGTTGACTTCGCTATGGGGAAAGAGCGCCAGCACCAAGGTGTTGCTGGGTTCATGGCTCTCGATCCGCGAGGTGAAGCAGGTCGTGCGCAGAATGCGGTCAGGGGTTACACCCGCGGCCGACACTGCGGCTTTTAAACCGGTCAGCGCCTCGCTCAGCGAACCTCCGGTCTGCCCCGCAAAAAATGCCAGTCCGTTCGGATTCACGGTCCGGCGGGTGCCGACGACTGCTTCGATCACGACTTTCGCCGCCTCCTCGCCGAGCGCTCCCACTTGAACAACCGTCAAGACCGGCAGCGGCAGCCTGCGCTCGGTAAAGATCTGTCCGACCTCGGCCTGTACCCGCCGCGCATCGCCCGCCCCCGCCACAAAGGCGCGTAACTTGAGAATGGTCTCGCCATGTGTATCGTGGATCAGGTCCGTCAGGCTGGAATGAATCTGCGACGCCAGGCCGCCTGCTTTGAGCAGCGGTGACAGATGAAAATCGAGGCTTGCCGTATCCGCCCTTAGCGCCATTGGCGGTTGCGGTGGCAAGGGCAGGGGCTGCTCCACCTTTTTCTTCTGGCCCCAGATCGCCGGCGATGCCCAAAGCGCCCAGCCAGTACTCAGCAATAACCCGCCCACCGCCCAGCGCGTCACCGTCACCTCTTTAGCCTATCCTGCGGGTCGCGAGCCGCTAAATTGGCTGGCCATAGCCAGGCCAATTTGGCTATAATTGGATGGAGCCGCCCCTTGGACTTCCCCTGCCAATTCGATCTGGACTCCTCGCGCGAGATACCGCTTTATAAACAACTAGCTGACGGTATCCGTCAGGCCATTCGCTCCGGTCAACTCGCGGGCGGCGACCGACTGCCCGCCACCCGTGAACTGGCTGCCCGTCTGGGCCTTAACCGTTCCACGGTCTCGTCCGCCTATTCGCTCCTCGAAGAAGCCGGCCTGCTCGAAGGGCAAGTAGGGCGGGGCAGTTTCGTAGCGCGCACTGATCCGACGCCTGAATGTTCCGCACCGCTCGATTGGGAACATTTGCTCGGCAGCCCCGGTCCGTTCGCCCCTGTTTCGAACAGTGCTCCGATCAATTTCGCTTCCTCCCGCCCCGGCGCAGAGCTGTTTCCGCTTGCCGAATTCCGCCGCATCACCCGCGAGGTGGTCGATAACCCGGCGGTGGCCGACATTCTGCAACTCGGCTCGCCGTACGGCTACCCGCCATTGCGGCGCTATCTCCTTGCGCAGGCCGAGGCGGCCGGCTGGGCGCGTCCCGGCGACGATCTGTTGATTACCAACGGCTGCCAGCAGGCTTTAGATCTGCTCGCGCGCATCCTGGTCGAACGCGCCGCACCGGTGCTCGTCGAAGATCCGGTCTATCACGGCCTGCTCCGCGTCTTCGAAAGCGCGGGCGCGCATCTCATCCCGGTTCCGGTGGGAGATCGCGGCATTGAAATAAAATCGCTCGAAGCATTGGTTAAGCAGTATCGGCCACGCCTGCTGGTAGTAACTCCCGAATTTCAAAACCCAACCGGCTCGACGCTCGGCCTGGAAGAACGGAAGTTTATTGTCGAACTGGCCGCGCGTACCGGCCTTGTGGTGATCGAAAACGAAGTCTACCGCCGGCTGCGCTATACCGGGAAACCGCTGCCCTCGTTGAAACAGTTGGATTCGGCGGGAAACGTAATGGCCGTTGCCAGTTATTCGAAAGTGGCATTTCCCGGGTTGCGCGTGGGCTGGGTGGTTGCTCCGCGTCCGGTAATCGCCCGCCTGGCCGAAGCGAAACAAACCTGTGATCTGCATTCCGATCAGCTCTCGCAGGCGGTCCTGCTGCGTTTCGCCGAATCGGGCGAGCTGGCACACCATCTGGAGCGCTCGAAGATCAACGGCGCGGAGCGTCTGGCTGCCGCGCTGGCCGGTTGCGCCCGCCATCTGCCGCCCGGCACCCGCTTCACCCGTCCACAGGGCGGGATGAATCTCTGGATTGAGCTGCCTGCCCCACTTTTAGCCGCCGACTTGCTGCAAATCGCTCAGGAGCGCGGTGTGAGTTTTCTGCCCGGCGACCGGTTTTCGCAGCGCCGCGAGCACCGGCGCTCATTCCGGCTCAGCTTCGGCAGCTTATCGCCGCGGAAAATCGGGGATGGTTTGGCCATTCTCGGTGACGCCGCCCGGTCGCTGGCTAGCGCCAGCGATCGCCGCCAGTTGCTCGAACCCGAAGCGGCCTTAGTCTGATGAAAACGTTTCATGGAGCAACCCACCCAAAGCAACAAAGGAGAGCACGACAGTGAATTTTGAAACGGAAAGCTTCCGCCTGAAGGTCGGCCTGGCCGAAATGCTGAAGGGCGGCGTCATCATGGACGTCGTCAACGCCGAACAGGCTGTCATCGCCGAGCACGCCGGTGCTTCGGCCGTAATGGCGCTAGAGCGCGTCCCCGCCGACATCCGCAAAGAAGGCGGCGTGGCCCGGATGTCGCAGATCCGCGTCATTCGCGGCATCATGCAGGCGGTTTCCATTCCGGTAATGGCCAAAGTGCGTATCGGGCACTTTACCGAGGCCCGCATCCTCGAAGCGCTCGGCGTCGATTACATCGATGAGAGCGAAGTGCTCACCCCGGCCGACGAAGAACACCACGTCGATAAGCAAGATTACAAAGTGCCGTTTGTCTGCGGCGCACGCAACCTGGGCGAAGCGCTGCGCCGCATCGCCGAAGGCGCCGCGATGATTCGCACTAAAGGCGAAGCCGGCTCGGGCAACATTGTCGAGGCGGTACGCCACATTCGCACCATCGTCAAGGAAATGAAGCAGCTTACAGTGCTCGGCAAAGAAGAACTGGTGCACGAAGCTAAAAACCTGCAAGCTCCGCTCGAACTCGTCCAGTACGTCGCTGAGCACGGCAAGCTGCCGGTGCCGAATTTCTCGGCTGGCGGGATCGCCACTCCGGCTGATGCCGCGCTCGTCATGCAGCTCGGCGCGGAAGCCGTCTTCGTCGGGTCGGGTATCTTCAAATCCTCCGATCCCGGAAGCGCGCGCAAAAGCGATCGTTAAGGCCGCTACTTATTACCGCGATCCGGTAAAACTGCTCGAAGCAAGCGAAGAGCTGGGCGAAGCCATGCCGGGTCTCGAAATTTCGAAACTCCCGGAAGGCGAGTTGATGCAAACCCGTGGCTGGTAACCACAGACACGAACCGAAGATCGGCGTGCTCGCACTGCAAGGAGACTTCGAGGCCCACCGCAGGGCACTCGAAGCCGCGGGCGCCAAGGCGCTCGAAGTTCGAACCGCGGACGATCTCGAAACAGTTGACGGCCTTATCCTCCCAGGCGGCGAAAGCACCACCATGCTCAAACTGCTCGAGGCAGAAAACCTCTTCGAACCGGTGCGCGCTTTTGGCGAGCACAAGCCCATTTTCGGCACCTGCGCGGGCGCCATTCTGCTAGCTTCCGAGGTGCTCCACCCGGCCCAGCGTTCTCTTGGGTTAATGGATCTGACGGTCGAGCGCAACGCCTATGGCCGGCAGATCGAAAGCCGGATCGGCCGCATCGAACTCGAAGGGCATCCGTCCGAAGCAGTCTTCATCCGCGCACCCATTGTCCGGCGCGTCGGCCCGGCCGCCAAAGTACTTGCCAGTTACAACGGGGATCCCGTTCTGGTTCAGCAGGGCCGCCACCTGGCCGCGACCTTTCATCCCGAACTCAGCCGCGCGATCGCACATCCACGAGCACTTTGTGTCCCGCATTTCCGCCGAAAGCGAGAAAGTTCCGCACTCCGCTACACTTGAAAATACGTGAAGCACGTTCTATTCTTGTGCATCGGGAATTCATGTCGGAGCCCGATGGCCGAGGGATTTGCCCGGGCGTATGGCTCGGATGTGATGGAACCGGTAAGCGCCGGCCTCGCCCCTGCCGCCGTTGTCCAACCGCTTACCCGCCAGGTGATGCTCGCCAAAAATATCGATATTGGCGGCTTGTATCCTAAAGATCTTAGCCAGATCGATCTGCCGGTTCTCGACCTGATCATTAATATGAGCGGCCACCCCCTGCCCCCTGCTATTCCGATTGAAGTGCGGGAATGGAAACTGGAAGACCCGATCGGCCGCGATGAAGCGACCTATGTCGTAGTGCGCGACCAGATCGAGCACCTGGTGATGAGTTTGATACTTGAATTGCGCCGCGGCGCCCAGGGCATTCCCCGGCGGCAACCTTCTTTGCGCCGCATTTTCGAGCGAACGGAACGCGCATTTCGTTCGCGCTAATAATCTTTTCCAAAAAAGAAAAACGCGGCGGGTATTTCTACCGGCCGCGCCTATTCCTGAGAATACCGAACAGTTACTTGGTGGTCGTGGTGCTAGCTGTGTCGGTGCTCTTCTTGTGATGGCTCTTCTTGTGGTGCTTGGTGCTCTTCATGCTACCGGTGTCGGTGCTCGTGGTCGAGGTATTCTGCGCCAACAAAACGCCTCCCCCGGAGAGCAGTGAAAGGCCCAGAGCAGCGGTCATAAGTTTCTTCATGTGAGATATCTCCTTGTGTACAACGTGGTGAGCACTTCGTGCTTCCAGATAGTATGTTCTCAAAAATCAGGTGAAATAGTCCTGAACTTCACATTAAAGTGCCTCAATCTCCCTACGGGAATAGCTCGGGATATTGCTTATAACCGGCAGATCAGCAACTCGCGCTCGTAGATCATCTCGGGCGGCAGGTGATCGTGCAGTTCGATAAAGAGCTCTTCATGGCCCATAACCTCCTGCCGCCAGGCCCTGCGGTCGAAATCCTGGAGCTGGGCGAAGCGGTCGCGCGGAAACTCCAAGCCGTTCCAATCCATGTCTTCATAACGCGGCATCCAGCCAATCGGCGTTTCCTGACCTCCCGCGCGGCTGTGGACGCGATCGACCACCCAGCGCAACACCCGCATATTCTGGCTGAAGCCAGGCCATAAAAATTTCCCATCTTCGTCCTTGCGGAACCAGTTCACATGGAAAATCTTGGGCGTGGCGGTCAACTGGCGCTGCATTTTGAGCCAATGGCGGAAATAATCGCCCATATGATACCCGCAGAAGGGAAGCATGGCCATCGGGTCGCGGCGCACCCGGCCCACGGCTCCCGCCGCCGCCGCCGTGGTCTCCGAACCCATCGTCGCCCCCAGATACACGCCGGCGCTCCAGTTGAACGCCTGAAAGACCAGCGGAATCGTAGCAGCCCGCCGCCCTCCAAAAATGAAGGCGCTGATCGGTACGCCATCCGGCGACTCCCAGGCGGAATCGATCGACGGGCATTGCGCTGCGGGCGCGGTAAACCGGGCATTGGGATGAGCCGCCTTCCGCCCGGTCTCCTTGCGCGATCTCCGGCGTCCAGCGTTCGCCTCGCCAGTCCTCGCATTCCGCGGGCGGCTCGGGCGTCAGGCCTTCCCACCAGGCTCCGCCTTCCCGAGTAAGAGCCACGTTCGTGAAAATGCTATTGCGCGCCAAAGCCGCAATCGCGTTGGGATTCGTGCGCGCCGATGTGCCGGGCGCAACACCGAAGAAGCCGGCCTCGGGATTGATCGCGCGTAAGTGTCCCGTGGCGTCCGGCCGGATCCATGCGATATCGTCGCCCACTGTCCACACTTTCCAGCCTTCGAAGCCCTCCGGCGGAATCATCATCGCGAAATTCGTTTTTCCGCACGCACTCGGAAACGCGGCCGCTACGTACGTTTTTTCGCCCTGCGGATTTTCAACCCCCAGGATGAGCATGTGCTCCGCCATCCAGCCTTCGTCCCGCGCGATGTTCGAGGCAATCCGCAACGCAAAGCATTTTTTCCCGAGCAGCGCGTTGCCCCCGTAGCCCGAACCATAGGACCAGATCTCGCGCGTTTCCGGAAAATGCACGATATATTTCTCCGGATTGCAAGGCCACGGCACGTCGCGGGCACCCGGAGCGAGCGGCGCGCCCACGCTATGCATACACGGCACCACCCGCTGCACATCTTTATCGATCTCCCGGAACACCGGAAGCCCAATGCGCGCCATTATGCGCATATTCGCAACCACATACGGCGAATCCGTCAGCTCCACGCCTACCCGCGACATCGGCGAATCGAGCGGCCCCATGCTGAACGGCAGCACATACATGGTTCGCCCCCGCATCGCGTTCCGGAACAGACCTTTGAGCGTTCGCCGCATGACATAAGGATCGACCCAGTTATTGGTCGGACCCGGCGTTATCTTTTGAAAGCGAGCAAATGAAGGTGCGGTCTTCCACCCGCGCCACATCGCTCGCATCCGACCGCGCCAGGTAGCAGTTCGGCCACAATTCTTCATTCAGTTTGCGAAGCGTCCCTTTGGCCACCATCTCGGCGCAGAGTGCATTGTATTCCTCTTCGGAGCCGTCCACCCAGTGAATGGCCGCAGGCCGAGTGAGCTCCGCCATTTTCTCGACCCAGCGCAGCAGATGTTTGTTGTTGCTGAGAGGAACAGAAGAAGCGGGAAGAGTAGAAGTAGGTCGCATTTGCCGTCCTGAACCCTATCATGTCTCATCGAAGCTGAAAAACATAAATTGCACAAGCTCTCGATTTCGGGGATAATAGACTACGGAATCGAGAACCCATGGCTGCCGTCTTACTTCCCCCTCCTGTTGCCGCCGGATACCCGTTCGACGCCTCCGCGGATCTGACCGACCCGAAAGTCCGGCAGCGGCTAAGCGGCAGCTCCCTCAAAGCGTTTTTGAAGATCACCGCCAAGTGGGGTCTGGCGGAACCGCAATCGCGCGGCTTGCTGGGCGGCATCGCCTCGTCAACCTTTCATGCCTGGAAAGGCGCTCCTGGAAAACAGAAGCTCACGCAGGACGTTCTGCTGAGAATTTCGCTCGTGATCGGTATTTATAAGGCTCTGCATATCTACTTCGGCGATGAGTGGGCGGACCGTTGGGTCACACTGGGCAATCGCGGACCGATGTTTTCCGGAACCGCGCCGATCGACTACATGATCCGGCAGGGCCAACCCGGAATGTTCCAGGTGCGGCGCATGCTCGATGCCTGGCGTGGCGGCCTTTGACCGATCCTGAGATCCGCCCCATTCAATGGGAAAGCTCCCACCGTCTGATTCCGTCTCGCTATAGCGAAAGTGGAACAGTGCTCACGACGCTCGCCGCAAATTCGAAAGAGCTCGACGACTTGATCCTGCTCGACGGCGTAACCAACGATCGTGTGCAAAGCGAATTGCGAGGGTCAATCGGAATCAGCCCGTTCGAACTGCTCTACGCAATTCCGAACGCACACATAGTCAACGCCGCCTACACGCACCCGAACGAATCGGGATCGCGATTCAACGATCACACGCGGGGCGCCTGGTATGCGGCGGACTGCCAGCAAGCCTCAATAGCGGAGGTTGTCTATCACAAGAGCAGACGGTTGGGCGACCTCATCGTTCCCGGCGAGCCATATCAGCGGCCTTCTCAGGATGTGTCTACCTATGATGACTGGCTGGCGGATTTCCGGGCGGATTTTCACATTCTGGACCCGCCCGAACGTTTTTCGGAATTCCTGAAGCCTGAGCCTGTCCCACAGTGCTACGCTGCTTCGCAAGCTCTGGCGCGCCGCCTGCTAAATGCCGGATCGAACGGGCTGATCTACCCGAGCGTCCGCTACCGCGGTTCCAAGTGCATCGTCTGTTTCCGTCCCGCGCTTGTCTATCACCCGCATAGATCGGAACGGTTTGAGATCACCTTGACGGCAAATGCAACCGGTTACAGCCACCGCGCGAGCAGCGTCCCGCTTCCGGCGGTCTGAACCGGTAGTCACTCGACCTTGCTCCACAGGCTAAGCTGGTGATTGCGGTTATTCTCTGCTTTGGCTGCTTTAAACTTATCTTGTTTTCGCAAGGTCGCTCCACTTGCGCTATTTCTTGCGTGCGCCACCTATACGCCGTCGCAGGATCTCGCGAGTGCGGCTGAAACAGCCGGTCAACACAGTCCGATCACCGAAACGCCCACCAATCCAGGTCAGAATACTGCGCCACCCGTTCCCGTGCCGCCCGGCCAGCTCTCGGAGAAAGCTCGCAGGGAAAGAGCTGAGGAGCAATTGAGGGCTCAGGAGCACCAACGGATTCTCGGCATATTTCCAAGCTTCGGTGTTACCAACATTCCCGATGCGGTGTCGCTCAGTCCGAAGCAGAAGTTTCAGCTGTCATTGCATTCAGCGCTCGATCCGGTACAGTTTGGAATCGCGGGGGTCGACGCTGGCATTAGCCAGGCGTTCAATGATTTTAAGGGCTACGGTCAGGGAGCACAGGGTTATTTCAAGCGCTGGGGCGCCTCTTATGCCGATAACTTTGATGGCGCGATATTCGGCGGAGCTGTGTTTCCAGTGCTCCTGCATCAGGATCCCCGCTATTTCCGCAAAGGAACCGGGACCGTCTCCAACCGTCTCTGGTATGCCATCTCAACTACCTTTCGTTGCAAAGGCGACAACGGCAAATGGCAGCCGAACTACTCGAACATTCTCGGCAATATTGCGGCCGGTGGAATTGCAAATTTGTATTATCCGTCGACCGATAAAGGCGTCAGTCTGATCTTTGAGCGTGCTTTTACGGTGACCGCTGAAGGCGCCGGGGGAGCAGTGCTTCTCGAGTTCTGGCCGGATCTTGAACGCCATTTCCGACATAAAAAGCCGTGAATTCAGTCGTCGGCCTCCGCCACTGCAGAGACCGGCTCAAGTAGCACGCCCAAATGCCGCAAAATCCGCCGTACCTTCTTCGGCGAAACCGCTAGCCGGTCCGCAACCCGCGATACTTTGCGGCCTTCATGCTCCCACACCTTCCGCACCAGCATCTCTTCGAATTGCCCGACTACCTCCTGCAGCGATTTATCGCCGATTGAGCCCTGTGACCAGGCGCGCAGATTCGGATCCTCCACTCCGCCATGGGCGATCCTCTCGCGCAGAATCTCCACTTCGCCCCACAATGCGTCATGCCGGTCATGATCGAGATAGGTCTCGGCCCGGTCGCAGCAAACGCGCGCCGCATCTACCTGGTCGAAAAATCCATTTACCAGCGCCAGTCCGTGCGAGATGTGCGCCTGCGCGAGCAAGCGCCGGCTCTGCGTGCGCTCGCCGTAATCGATGGCTTCTTTTGAACAATCGTGCGCCAGTTGCGCGAAACGGCTCGAATCTTCTTCCCCGACTTCGTCCTCATAGCGCGCCCCGGCGACCGCCGCCTGTACGATACGGGCCCGGCATAATAGAACAAAGTCCGCCTTCGACGCGCCCAGTTCGAACGCCTCGTTGGCCCGTTCCTCGGCCTGTTCCAAATGGCCCAAATCCAGGTAAATCTGCGCCAGGCTTACGTCCGCATTACCCGCCCCATGGTGATTTTGCACTGCTTTGTAAATTGCGTCGGCTTCCCCCAGATCATTCTGCGCGCTCCGCAATAGTTCGTACATTCGTTCAAGCTGCGCCGCTTTACTCTTCGTCTCCCCGGGATTGCTCGACGCTTTCTGGCGGCGCTGCTGCTCCCAGCGCGCATCCATGCTGCGCCGCAATTGGAGCGCGAGAAAGCGCTTCGCCTGTGCCATGTTCGTCAATGAACGAGCCAGGTAGCCAAGCAGCGAATCGCGCCGCTTGAAATAATCCACCGACGCTTCGAAATATTGCATGGCATGGTTATAACGGCCCTCGCGCAGCGCGATGCGCCCATACGCTGATTGGATATTGCCGAGCGTGATGAAGTCATCGGTCTCCCGTAAGACGGCTTCCGCTTCCTGCAAGATCCGGATTGCCTCTTTCGACTGGCCGTCCTGGAACACGATCCAGCTTTCGAGCGTTTGCATCACGGCCTTCAAGGGAGCGAGCCCCAGTTGCGCCGCAACCTTCATTCCCTCGCGGGTCACCGCAAGGGCTTGGCGGTACTCGCCCGCCTTGCGCAGACAGCGCGCTTTCCACATCGCTGCGATCAGCGCGGTACTCGCATCGCCGGCTTCTTCCCCTAGCGCCATCACCAGGTCCAAATGGCCTATCGCCACAGCCAGTTCTTCATCGCGCATCGCCACGAGCGCTTCGGCAAGCCGCAAATGCAAGTAGTCGCCCAGTGGCAGTTTCCGTTTCGTCTCACGATCGAAGCGGCCAAGTAGTCGCCTTAGTGCGCCATCGTCCGAAAACCCGATATCCACCCATTGCGCCAGACAACTCGTCGCCCAGCCTGCTTGCGGCTCGCCCGGCGAGAGCTGTTTGTAGCGCCAGTACTCGCGTTCGAGCAATTCGATTCCTTCCCGAATGCGGCGCTCCTGCACACACCGGGTGAGTTCTTCGAGAATTGCCGCCGGCAGAATTTCGTCACTGTCGACCGCGGGCGGGCGCATACCTAGAATGTAACGGAATGCACGTGCCGTAAGCTCGAAGAAAAAGCCAATGCATACGTATCTTCTTTTTGCCCCGCTTCTTCTCTTCTCTTTGCTCGCCCGCCCGGCCGTGGCGCAATCCGCCCGCGACGCCCATATGAATCAGATCCGGGTGCTTGGCAGCCACAACAGTTATAAGCAGGCGATTGATCCCTCTCTCCTCCGGCTGCTCGAAGGGGAAGGGAAACAGATGGAGGGTCTCGAGTATCATCATCTCCCCGTCGACCAACAGCTCGATCTCGGCCTGCGCGCCCTGGAAATCGACGTGGTAAACGACCCGCAAGGCGGCCTGTATGCGCATCCGAAAGGACTTGATCTCGAACGGGAACACAATCTGACGCCGGGCCCTCCTTATGATCCGGACGGCTTGATGCGTCAGCCCGGCTTCAAAGTGATGCACATTCCCGATATCGACTTTCGCGCGAACGTCTACACATTTCAGCAGGAGCTCGCCATTCTCAAACGCTGGTCGGATGCGCATCCTGGTCACCTGCCTATTGCCATCACCATGAACGCGAAAGATGACGCGGAGAAGGGACCCGGTTTTGTGAAACCCGCGCCTTTCGATGCGGCGGCGTTCGACGCGTGGGATGCCGAAATCGTGCGCGGCCTTGGCCGCGAGCGGTTGATCACGCCGGACGACGTGCGCGGCCATCACTCCACGCTCGAATCCGCCGTCCTCGCCCAGGATTGGCCCAAGCTCAGTCAGGCCCGCGGGAAATTCTTTTTTGTGCTGGACGAAGTCGGAACCAAACAGGAGACCTATCTCGCCGGCCATCCGTCGTTGCGCGGCCGCATCATGTTCGTCAACGCAACCGAAGGCCGCCCCGAAGCCGCCTTTCGCATCGTCAATGAACCCATTCGCGACTGGGCTTATATTCAGTATCTGGTCCGCAGCGGCTACTTTGTCCGAACGCGCGCCGATGCCGACACTCTGGAGGCGCGCCACAACGATTACCGCCGCTGGCGCGCCGCCCTCATCAGCGGAGCGCAAATCATTAGCACGGATTACTATGTGCCGGACCCGGCGCTCAAGACCGGGTATCACGTTCAATTACCCGGCGGCGGCCCAGGCTTGTGGAATCCGCTGCTGCTGCCGCGCGATTGGCCCCTCCCGCCGCTTGAACCCAAATAGTGCGAGGGCAGAGCCAGTCCGCGCCGATCTTCAACTGGCCCTTCAAAACTGCGCAACAATGAGCATCGCCGCGATGCCCAGGGATACGATGATCCCCGAAACAAATAACAGCCTGCGCGTCAAAGCGCGGTTCCGCACCTGCTGATGGACAAACGGTAAATTCGATAGCGCGCTTGTCATAGATGTAAGCACAGTTGCAAGTCCGGCGGTCTGGGCCGTCACTTTGCCATGCATCGCCAAAACCGCCGCCGCGCCTGTCGTACTCGCGCTCGACACGAATCCGCCGATCACGCTCACCACCAGAAATCCCAAATGCCCGAAATAGCGCTGCCCGATCTGCCCGGCAATTTCGATCACCAGGAAGATCAATCCGAATTTCAGCACCTTCAAAAGCTGCAGGGGCGACGAAAGTTTCAATTCGCCGATCCGATTCTGTCCGCCCCTTTCCTGCTGCCATAGGAATAGCAATGAAGCTAATGCCATAACGCTAAGCGGCGCCAGCGCTCGCAGCGCCGCGGCCCTGGCAAAGATCACCAGGATCAGCAGATTGCGCCCGAACATGGCGATTATCGTAAGTAAGTCGATAACGCTTCCAAGGCTGACCGCGTCCACGTTCGGGTCTTTCAAATAGCCGGCCAGTTCCGCAATCGTCGCCGTGCTGTTTACCATGCCCCCTAGCAGCGCCGAGTAGTATAGGCCGCGCGAACTGTAGGCTTTCAACAGCAGGTAATTGAAGAAGCCCAGCGCCGCGAGCAACACCACAGTCAGCCAAGCCTCGCGCGGGTTGACGAGTTTCCACGGGTCCACCGTCCGGTCCGGCAACACCGGGAAAACGACAAATGCCAACAGCCCCAGCAACACTGCGCTGCGGACTTCTTCTCTTGAAAGACCGCCGCTGAACTGGGTTAGCGCCGGCTTCATTGAAAGCAGCAGCGTCATCACAATGGCGGCTGCCACCGGAGTGTAATGGTGGCCTTGCCCGACGAGCACTCCCAGTACAAACGTCAGGCTCACGGCTGCGAACGTAGTCGCTTCAATCGGCCTCCCCTCGCGTATGTTGCGGAGTCCGGTGAGCCCCGCAATCGCCAACAGTCCCGCGAACGAAAGATACGCCAGGCCCTGGCCGGCCAGGATACTCAGTGTACCCGCCATGGCTGCGATCGCGAACGTTCTGGCCCCCAGATCCTTCTGCGACCATTCCCGCTCCAGGCCAACCAGCAGTCCTATCCCCAGGCTGATCGCAAGTTTGATGGAAATGTCGAGCGGAATGAACATCGCTTCTGAGCCGAATCCTTCACCCTAACAAGCGGGTCCCAAATTGCCCCCGAGCGACAATCGAGACATGCCTATCAGCCGCCGTAATTTCCTCCAGTCGACGGGCGCCGCTTCCACTCTCGCCCTCACCCAATCTGCCGTTGCGCATGATTCCCCCAAGCGGGTTTCTCCCAACGACCGCGTACAAATGGGATGCATCGGTTTCGGCATTATGGGCCAGGGCGACGTCAGAACCGCGGCCGCGCTGCCCGGGGTCGAAATTGTCGCGGTTTCAGACGTCTACGATGGCCGCCGCACGGCCGCTCGCGAACGCTATGGGGACAAGGTATTCACCAGCCGTGATTACCGCGAACTCTTAGCTCGCCCTGATGTCGACGCCGTGATTGTAGCGACCCCCGATCACTGGCATGCGCGGATCGCTACCGATGCCATGCGTGCCGGCAAAGACGTCTACTGCCAGAAGCCTATGGTCCGCGAAGTGGCCGATGGCCATATGGTGATCGAGACGCAGAAGCAGACCAACCGCATTCTGCAGGTCGGCAGCCAGCGCGTCAGTTCCATCCTCTATGCCAAGGCCAAAGAGTTGATTGCCAGCGGCACGATCGGGCAGGTTCACTTGATTGAGGCCTACATCAACCGCAATTCCTCGCTCGGCGCATGGCAGTACACCATTCCTCCCGACGCTTCGCCGCAGACCATCGATTGGGATCAATTCTTAGGCAGCGCTCCCAAACGTCCCTTTGAGCCCATTCGCCTGTTCCGCTGGCGGAATTATCGCGATTACGGCACCGGCATCCCCGGCGATTTGTTTGTCCATCTGTTCACCGGCATTCACTATGTAATGGACAGCCTCGGTCCGGATCGTATCGGGGCCAGCGGCGGAAACTATTACTGGAAGGACGGCCGCGATGTGCCGGACCTTATGGTCGGGCTTTATGATTATCCCGCCACCAACACGCACCCGCCGTTCCAGATCAGCTTCCGTGTAAATTTTGAGGCGGGGAGCGGCGAAGGAGCCGATTCCGAAGGCTTCCGCTTCATCGGCACAGAAGGCGTGATGAACCTTTCGGTGGGCGATGCCATCACGATTTCGAAGCGGCCCCGTGAACTCGATCCGGGCACTACGGCAAGCACGTTTTCAAACGCCATCCGCGAACAGGTGCTCGCCGAGCACCGCCTCAAATATCCCGAGCACCCCCCGACCGTCGAGAGCATTCGTACCCTTTCCGACGAAACATTCCCGCTTCCGCACGGCTATTCCGAGCAAGTCGCACATCATCAGACATTTCAAAATGCCATCCGCACCCGCACCCCGGTGATAGAAGACCCCGCCTTCGGCCTACGCGCCGCTGGTCCCGCGCTCATGTCGAATGTTTCTTATTTCGAGCGCAGAATGGTCAATTGGGACCCGGTAGGCATGAAGATGCTGAGCTGATTGTTTCCCCGGGAGGGACGGCTTGGGGCTGTCTCCGGATGCTCTCTGGGCCAGTGCTTCGCGCAGGGGCCCGATCAGCTTCTGCGTAAACACTTTTGCGCCCGTCGCGGTCAAATGCACGTCATCTTCAAACTCACGGCCTGGCAAGTCCTTACAGCTTAATGGGATGACGGCTTGCGCGCCCGCCGCCGCCGCGGCGTTTACAATCTCGGCGTGAAACTCCTGCCCCGGCCTTGGTACCGGCGGCACGATCAAGATCAGCCGGGCGCCGTACTTCGCGGTCAGTTCTTCAATTCTTCTCACGCGCGGTTCGAGCACCGGTTTCACCTCGGCCGCGGTCAATGGCTGCCCCATTGTTGGCTTGAAGAGTTGATACATGCGCGGTAAATCCGGAAAGATCACTTTCAACGTTTCTTTGCGAATTTCGCTGCGCAGCGCATAAAAGCGGCTGTACCGGGCAAATAACAGGTTCGACGTTTTGGTGCGATCCAAACCCACCTCCGCCCCGATTGCCGGAATGTCCAGCGGCCGGAATAAGTAGAGCGACGAGTAATCCCCGCGAATGGTAGACGTGTGCCAGTGCATCGCCGCAAGCGTCACTGCCACCACCTTCGGCCGCGCGCCTTCAGCAAACAGGCGCCGCAACCCGTAATACCAGTCTTCGTATTCGGTCGCGTGAATCCAGAAGCGGTGCGTCTCCCATTCCGGCGCCAGGCCCTTCTTCAGGGCTGGAAAATCCAGGTCTTGTCCCACCAGCGAATTCCCCACCACCAGCAACTGACCGGGTCCGCCCGCACTTTGTCGAATAGCAATCGCCTCCCGATACTCCCGATTCACTTCCTCTTGCACCTTGCTGTGCCGTTCCACTACCACTTTCGTGAAAATTTCCAGCCCCGCGAGCCATCCGCAGATGAGCAGCAGCATCACGGGAATGGCCGCTCTCTCGAATGCGGCTCGAGGCCGAATCACGTAATCAGAACTGGAAGTAGATAAAGGCATTCGTTTCGTTCGCGGATAAGAAAGCTACCAGCAGGACCAGTGCCGAAGCATACGCCCACTGGATCGGAGCCGAGGTGCGTTGGAAGAGGAAATCTTCGTGCCGGTATTCCAGCAGCACGTCCAATATAAACAAGGGCAGGCTGAATATCGCCAGGAACTTGTAGCCGGTAACGAACTCAGGCCGCCAGTCGAGCACCGCAAGCCCCTTCAGAATATGCACCGCATCCAGCATCGATTGCGCGCGGAAAAAAATCCAGCTCAAGCAGACTAGATGGAAAATAAAAATGCGCTTCGCCCACAACAACAGGAGACCGGTTTCGCTATCGGTCCGGATGCCCGCATGGAACTTCGTCCGGAAGAAACGTTCGACGCTCTGACCCACCCCGTGAATCGCGCCCCACATCACAAATGTCCAATTCGCACCGTGCCATAAGCCGCCAAGCAGCATGGTGATCATCAGGTTGCGGTACGTCTTCGGTTCGCCGTGGCGGCTCCCGCCAAGCGGAATATAGAGATAATCGCGCAGCCAGGTGCTCAGGCTGATATGCCACCGCCTCCAGAAATCCTGCAAACTCGAAGCCAGATACGGCTGGCGAAAATTCACCATGAACTCAAAGCCCATCAATTGGGCAGCTCCGCGCGCGATGTCGCTATAGCCGCTGAAATCGCCATAGATTTGCCAGGCGAATGCATACGTCCCGAGCGCCACAGTCGGCAGCGTCGGAGGGCCCATTTTCCCGTTGAACGCCGCATTGGCCAGCAGAGCGCAGTTATCCGCGATCACACATTTCCGGAACAGCCCCGTGAGGATCAACAAAATGCCGTCCATAAACAGCCGCCCGTCAAACCGGCGCGGCGATTGTACTTGCGGCAGCAGATGAGATGGCCGCTGAATCGGGCCCGCGATCAGATGAGGGAAGAAGTTGATGAAGAGCGCATAATCTAAAATCGATTCCGCAGGCTCCAGCCGCCCGAAATAGACATCCACAATGTACGCCAGAGCCTGAAACGTGTAAAACGAAATGCCGGGCGGCAGAATGATGCGCAAGAACTGAATGTTCACCGGCAACCCAACGAGCGTCAGGGTATGCGCTAGCGATTCCGTGAAAAAGTTGAAGTATTTGAAGAATCCGAGAAAGCCGAGATTCAGCGCAACTGAGATGGTCAGCAGCGTTTTGCGCCGTACCGGCTGGTTCGAGCGGGCAATGCTGCGCGCACAGTAGAAATCGACCACCGTCGAAATCAGGATCAGACCCAGGAAACGCCAATCCCACCAGCCATAAAAGAAATAGCTGGCGAGCAGTAAAAAAACGTTTTGGCTGCGCCAGCGCAGCGGCCAGTACACAGCCACCACCAGGCACAGGAAGACGATAAAAACCGGTGAATCGAAAAGCATTACGATCCGCGCGAGCAGCGTTTCGCCGCGGCCTCGTGCTGGGCCCCGCGCGCTGATTCAGGAAGGCTTGGGCCAGATAAATGCATTTGTAAGAAATGTGCAATTTTGAAGACGCTGTTATCGCTCAATCTCTGAAATAATCTCCGGAACTTTGAAATTTCACCTGCGTAACCCGCTGATTGCACATTTTGCACGCTTTCCGCATATTTTCCCATGTCGCCTGACGCGTGCCCGTAACGCAGAATTTGGGGCGGCACAAATTCTGGCTCCGCCGCTGAGGTTGCGGCAGGCGCGTATTGATAGCCGGAAAGCACGTTCCGGCCCCGTAGTAGGCAACTCCGTAGGCCCATAATCTACTGTGGTATAGAAATTGCTCTCGCCAACCGAAGGGAGAAATGATGGCGAGTAAGTCCAACACAACCACAGATCATGACCAGATCAGAGCCTGGGCCGAGGCGCGCGGCGGCAAGCCCGCACACGTTGCCGACACTGGCTCGTCAGGAGATATCGGGATTTTGCGTTTGGAATTCCCCGGCGCCCCGGCCAGCAACGATGCCAGCTTAGGCGAGATCTCCTGGGAACAGTTCTTCGAGAAATTCGATGAGCGCGGCCTGTCTTTCCTCTATCAGGAGGAGACAGCCAGCGGAGAGAAGAGTAATTTCAATAAATTTGTAAGTGCGGGTACCGCAAAAGGCGCGTCAGAGAAAAAGGGCCGTTCCGCGCGCAAGGCGCCAGCAAAGAAGACTTCAGCTGCAAAATCGGCGGCCAAAAAGTCTGCCGTAAAAAAATCCGCTCCCGCCAAGAAGTCCGCTCCCGCGAAGAAGTCCGCTTCCGCCAAGAAGTCAGCTTCCTCCAGAAACACGGCTTCTGCTCGTCCGGCCAAGAAGGCACGCGGCTCGATCGGGACGCTCTAAACCCAAAAAGGCTGTCACCAAAGCGGCTGCTAAGCGGGGTAAGCCTCCCTTGAAGCGCACGGCCTCCGCCCGCCGACCGGCCAAGAAAGCTGCCGCGCGAAAGCGCCGCTGAACTTGCGCGAGTGTTTTGAGGCTCTTTCCTGAAAGAACTTAGCTTCCGGTTCGTCTAATAACACGGAGGCCGGTCCAAGTTGATCAACAACGTGAAGCACTATGCGACTGCCGTGGTGCTGATGTGTGTTTGCCTGCCTGCCTGGAGCGCGCAGAACCCTGATGTGGAGAGCATCATCCAGAAATCTGTGGCGGCGAACAATGCCGATTTCCAGGCAGCGCCCGAGTTCGACAACAAAGAAACAGACCGCAATGGCAGCGCCTCTAAGACGTATCAGATCACCATGATCTACGGTTCGCCGTATCAGCGGTTGATCGCGGCCGATGGCAAGCCTTTGTCCAAAGAACAGCAGGCCAGCGAACTCGCAAAACAGCAGCAGGAGATGCAGAAACGCCGTTCCGAATCGAATAGTGCAAAACAAGAGCGGATCGCGAAATACGAAAAGGACCGCACGCGCGATCACGAAATGATGCAGCAATTGACAAAGGCGTTCCAGTTCACCTATGCCGGTCAAAAGAAACTGCGTGGGTTCAATGTGTACACGTTAAAAGCAACGCCGCGGCCCGGATACAACCCGCCAAACATGGAAACGCAAGTTTTGCCGGGAATGCAAGGCATGCTTTGGATCGACCAGAAAACATTTCAGTGGGTGAAGGTTACCGCGCGCGTGATCCATCCCGTCTCGATAGAAGGCTTTCTGGCCCGGGTGGAACCGGGCACACAATTCGAACTTGAAAATGCACCCGTTATCGGTGGAACCTGGCAACCCAAGCACTTCGCCATGAAGTCGCGTGCCAAGGTGCTGGATATCTTTCAGCACGCATCCCAACAGGACAGCACGTACTTCGATTATCAGAAGGCGACTGACGCAAGTCGATAGCGCGCTTTTACCGCTTCCCGCCTCGCGCGAAAGGCGCATATAACAACGTGAACAGCACTAGCGCTGTGATTTCGCTGACAGCCAGATACCACGGCCACGGCCCCAGATAGTCGAGCAGTGAAGCATTTTCCGGCTTGCTCCGCAGATACATGTAGTTGGTCCGGAAGAATAAATCGAAAGTGCCGGCGATCGCAGCAAAGATATTCAAGCCGAGCATCGCAGTCCAGACCGAACCCGGACGCGGCCGCATCTGCCGGGACCAAACCAGATAGAGAACCGCAACGATAACAAGCCCGTGCGCAATAAAGAATTGAACAGTTGAAAACGATGGGAACGGTTCCCAAAGGTCGGGAGTAATCACCGCCATGGACGTCCCTGCGAGTGCGCCATAGTAAGCGAGATCGAATCCAACGGGATTGAGAGTAAATGACGCAACCACGGTGACCGCGAGCGTTGCGTCGCATAGCTCCAGGGGCAGGCTGTCCGGAAAGGAAAGCCAGCCGCGTTCCGCGAGGTAAGCGTACCAGACAATCGCATTTAATAGAAGGGCCCCGGCGACTGCAACCCGCAGCCTTGGGCGCCAGTACGCGAATTTCCGCGCACACGCTGCGAGGAGCGCCGCCAGCCCGACGATGCTACCAAGAATCAGGAGATGAACCGGACCGAAGAGATGAAAGTTCGCCTGCACGGCTATCCCGCCGCGACCTCTTCGAGGTCAAAATGAGCAGCGATTTGGCGAAAAGTGGCGAGCTGTTGCGATTCCCACGCTTCGTCCCTTTCGAGCTCCCGGGCCATCAGCGAAACAACGCGCGGAGCCGCGGCGAGAGCGGCTCGTGCATTGAGAAAAAGGGCGCGCGTGCGGCGGGAGAGGACGTCGTCAGCCGTGCGCGCCATCTCGTGGCGAACCGCCCAGACCACATCGGCGCCCGTGTAAGGGAGCGCGGCAGTCAGCGGCTCGGCAAGCGTGGCATCGTCGCGCATCAACTGTTCAATCGCAGGAGCGTCAGAGCCATAAATCGCGAGCCGGCCGAATTTCGCCGCGTTTCCATGGAAACCGTGAATGTTGAGTTGCTTCGTAACGCATTGCTTGTCGGGCAATTTAGCGAGTATGGCGGCGTGATTGACGCAGTCCTCCGCCATATGGCGATAAGTAGTCCATTTGCCGCCAGTGATATTTAAAAGCCCCGATTCATCGATGAGAATGGTGTGATCGCGCGAGAGTGCGGCGGTGTTGCCCGAGTCGCCGGCTTTCACGAGCGGCCGGATGCCTGTGAATACACTCAGCACGTCTTGGCGCGTAGGCGCTTTATGCAAATATCGCGCGGCCGTCGAGAGAATGAACTCGATCTCTTTCTCCATGGGAGTGGGATCGAGCGTGGCTTCCGGAATGGGCGTATCTGTGGTTCCCACGACGGTGTGATTATGCCAGGGAATGGCGAACATGACACGGCCATCGCTCGTATGTGGAACCATAATGGCGGCTCGTCCTGGAAGAAATGACCGGTCGAAAACCAGGTGAATGCCCTGGCTCGGCGCGATGATGGGGTGAATACCCGCGTCGGCTAAGCGCCGCACATTGTCGGTGAAAGGTCCGGTCGCGTTCACCACCACCTTTGCGCCGATTTGAAACTCCCGGCCGGATTCAAGATCGCGCGCCGTCACCCCGTTAACAAACCCGTCCGAGTCTTTGCTGAGCGCAGTGACAGGAGCGTAGTTCAGAAGTGTG
Organism: Terriglobia bacterium; assembly: GCA_963767485.1. GTDB lineage: Bacteria > Acidobacteriota > Terriglobia > Bryobacterales > Bryobacteraceae > Bog-105. Next base: position 183,057 of record CAVYDZ010000013.1, read on the forward strand.
GCGCCTTGTTCCTCGGCAGTCGCCACCATGTTGATGAGCAGGCGGCTGTCATCGAACTGGCCGTCGTAGTAGATTACGCCGCCGCGCAAGCCATCCTGCTTTATCGTAGGCAGCCGTTCGAGCGTTTCTTCTCTCGAAAGAATCTTGGACGCGCCGAAACCATATTTGCCCGAGAGCAGGTTGTAGACTTTCAGGCCGAGTCCGTAGAATGGCGCTTCCCACCAATCATAATTAGGCACCACAAACGCGAGATCGCTCACCAGATGCGGAGCGTTCTGGCGCAATAGGCCGCGTTCCTTCAGCGCTTCCATCACAAGGGAAATGTTGCCTTGTTCGAGATATCGGACACCCCCGTGGACGAGCTTGGTGCTGCGGCTGGAAGTCCCTTTGCCGAAATCGCTTTGTTCCAGAAGGAGCGCGTTGTATCCGCGCGAGGCGGCATCGATCGCTACTCCGACTCCGGTCGCGCCGCCTCCTACGATGACCATGTCCCATTCGCCGCGATGCGCTTCGAGGCGATTCAGCATTTCAAGACGTTTCATCGGGTTGCTCCCACGATTTCGCACGCTCAAGTGCCTGCTGCCAGCGCTCCTTTTGGCGCGCGATTTGGCTATCGGGTTGACGCGGGTGGAAAGTCTTGTCGACCTTCCACTGTGACTTGATTTCCTCCTGATCTTTCCAGAAACCGACAGCCAATCCTGCAAGATAAGCCGCTCCCAGAGAAGTAGTTTCGGTAATCGCGGGCCGCACAATCGGCGTTTGCAAGAGATCGGCTTGAAACTGCATCAGCATGTCGTTTCGGGCTGCGCCGCCGTCCACCCGTAGCTCCTGAATGGGCATGCCGGAATCGTCCTGCATAGCTCCGAGCAGATCATAGGTCTGATAGGCGATGCTCTCAAGAGCGGCGCGCGCAATGTGTCCGGCGGTCGTACCCCGCGTAATGCCAAGGATCGTGCCGCGCGAATAGGGGTCCCAATGTGGCGCGCCCAAACCGGTAAAGGCAGGTACAAGATAGACTCCGCCGTTATCCGGTACCGTGAGCGCCAGCTTTTCCACATCTTCCGAATTGCGGATAATCCCCAGGCCGTCGCGCAGCCATTGCACTACCGAGCCCGCGACAAAGACGCTTCCCTCCATCGCATATTGCATCTGGTTTCCGAGTTGCCATGCGACGGTTGTGAGAAGCCGGTGCCGCGAAACGGAAGGTTTCCCGCCCAGATTCTGAAGCAGGAACGCGCCTGTGCCATAGGTGCATTTCGCCTGGCCTGGTCCGAAACACGCCTGGCCAAAAAGCGCGGCCTGCTGATCGCCCGCAATCCCGGCGATTGGAACGTCCCCCAACCCGAGCGTTGTCGAAACCGTCGCATATCGTTCGCTCGATGAACGGACTTGCGGCAGCAATGTCTCCGGGATTCGCATTGCTTCGATCAGGTCTTTATCCCACGCGCCAGTGTGGATATTAAATAGCATCGTGCGCGAGGCATTCGTCGCGTCGATCGAGTGCAGACGGCCGCTAGTTAGATTCCACACAAGCCAGCTATCGACCGTTCCGAAGGCCAGTTTCCCCGCTTCGGCCTGTTCGCGCGCCCCCTTTACGTGATCGAGCAGCCACAGGATCTTGCTCGCGGAAAAGTAGGCGTCAATCAGCAGCCCGGTTTTTTGCCGGATCAGTTCTTCCAGGCCCTGCTCGCGCAGCTTCTGGCAAATGGCGGCCGTCCGCCGATCCTGCCACACGATCGCGTTATGAATCGGGCGTCCTGTTGCGCGGTCCCACAGAATAGTGGTCTCGCGTTGATCCGTGATTCCGAGCGCAACAAGATCCCGCGGGCGCGCGTGTGCCCGGCTCAAAGCTTCAACAGCCACGCTGATCTGTGAAGTCCAGATTTCTTCCGGATCGTGTTCCACCCAGCCCGTCTGCGGATAAAGCTGGTCATACTCTTTTTGCGCCGCCCCGCACGGCGTGCCTTCGTGATCGTAAAGCACAGCGCGCGAGCTGGTGGTTCCCTGATCCAGAGCGAGGACGTATTTCATAACGATATGGTGTAAGTACAGTTTTATAACGTATGGACTTAGCAAGAGCCGCATTTGGTGAATTTGTTGGGACGATGATTCTGGTCCTGTTGGGCGATGGAGTCGTGGCTGGCGTCTTGCTCGCTCGTTCCAAGGCACAAAATGCGGGCTGGTTGACGATTGCGACTGCCTGGGGACTTGCCGTATTTGCCGGAATCTTTGTGGCGGCAGGATTGGGCGATAAGGACGGACACATCAATCCGGCTTTTACGATCGGCGCAGTGATTGTGGGCGGACATGCCGAGCGATTATGGGCCTACATCCCCGCACAATTGCTGGGCGCCTTTGTCGGTGCCGTGCTAACGTGGCTCTTCTATCTGCCGCATTGGAAGCCCACCGAAGACGCGGCGGCAAAATTGGCATGCTTCTGCACGATTCCGGCGATTCGCAGCCCCGTGAATAACTTCGTGAGCGAAATGATTGGAACGTTCGTGCTGGTGGTCGTGGCGGTCGCCATCACTTCCAAAAACGTTGCGCCGGCCGGCCTGACCCCCGGCGCCGCTCCGGTGCTGGTGGGCGGCCTCGTCTGGAGCATCGGCCTCTCCTTGGGCGGAACTACCGGCTATGCCATCAATCCGGCGCGCGATCTTCCGCCGCGCTTGGCCCATGCCATTCTGCCCGTGCCCGGCAAGGGAAAATCGGATTGGGGTTACGCCTGGGTTCCGGTTCTCGGTCCGGTGGCCGGCGCGATTTTAGGCGGCTTCTTTGTCCGCGTCACAGGGATGCACTGAAGATCTCCGCAACAGCACTCCACGCCATTTCGCCACTGTTTCCCGGTCGGCCATAATTGCTCCGGAAGGTGCTTGAATAGAAAGCAATGAACCCGCAGAAGTGGAAGCTGATTTCGATCGTATTGTTGGTCGCCTTTGTATCGCTGCTCGCCTATTCTGCGCTGCAGGGCCGGCTCGGTCAGAGCATTGCTCCCGATGCGGTGGTTGCGCAGGTGCAAAAGCTGAACCAGTTGGTAACCGTGCGCTATCGAATTCAAAGAGTCGTGGCTATGACGGAACAGGCGCAGCCTGTAGGATCGGAATCGATCTTGCTGATGGTAGAAGGCGAGGTCGAAGGCGGCATTGACCTGAGCAAAATTTCCTCGAAAGATGTGGCCGCCGATGATGCGGGAATTCTGACCATTACCCTCCCGCCGCCGGTCGTTTTGCACGCCGGGCTCGACGAAAACAAGACTAAAGTCTGGGACAGGCACGTAACCTGGTGGACCCCATGGGTGCCCTCCGACCCCGACCTGGAACATAAGGCGCGGTTGAAGGCCATCGATGACGTGCGTCAGGCGGCGCTCGAAATGGGCCTGCTCGACCAGGCAAAAACAAATGCCCAAACCGCGCTGCGAGACTTATTCGGTGCGCTGGGCTGGAAAGTGAACGTAAAGGTGCGGGGTTCGGACTGAACCTGCATACAAACTCAGGCGCGACTTAAAATCCAGCGGCTGTGCGCGCCTCCGGCGGCAGTGCAACCTGTGGCACGTCGATCACCGCTTCTGCGATTTGGCCCAGATACTGCCCGTCTGCTATAACATCTCCCGCAATTGCGACCCGAGAGTGCCGGGCGCGAAAGTCGTGCGGAATTGTGATCGACACTGGCGCTCTTCCTGAACTGCCGCTTTCTACAGTGAACTGCACGGTTTGAGGGTTGCTCCGCCACCCGACGGGAAGAATCAGTGCGACCTGCAGTTCCACTCTACGCTCGCGATGATTGCGCGCGCGAATTTCAAATTGCCGCGTCTCTCCGGGTGTCACCAGCGATTGGTAGGGATAGATCTCTACCCGAGACGGATCAAGCCCGCGATCGGTATCCGCCCCGGCAATTAACGATCGAAAGAATGCGTCCTGCTTCTCCGCCTTAGTCTTAAATGCGCGCGCCATGTCGAGATCAATCAGGAAAGGCTCGCCATGGCCGGGGCAAATAACGTGCGGTTGATACTCGAGGATGTTCTCGATTGATTTCACGTAATCGCCCGATTTCACCCGGTTCCGGTAAATCAGATTGTGGCGGATCTGGAACGGGCGATCGGCATCGTGAAAGAATGCGTCCCCCGTAAACGCCAGGCGCACGCCGTCGATCGTGGTAAACAGCGCCATCTGGTAATTCGTGTGCCCCGGCGAATGCACAGCCGTAAATTCAAACTCTTCCCAGCGAAATGTTTCGCGGTCTCGAATCGTCCGGTCCACATGAATCGGCTCGCCGAGCGTGCACCCCAGATTGTGCCCGCGCGGATTCTCAAGTATCTCCGCAATGTTTTCGAAACACCAGATTTTCGTGCCGTGATGCCGCGCAAGGTAAGGGAAGCCGTTAATGTGATCGTCGTGCATATGGCTTGGAATCGCCACATCGACCGATTTCAAGCCATAATTCGCGCGCAAATTTTCGATACTGTGTTCCACGAAGCGAAAGCGGCCATATACGTCTACCGCATCTTTGAACGCGTAGAACGAATTCCAGCTCGGGCCGCCATAATCGAGAAACAGCGCTTTGCCGCTCTTGCTGATGATGGCGTAAAAGCAGGACATGGTTTGATAATGCGCGACCACGTGCGGAGTCAACTCACGGGGTTTGTTGTCGATGGTGAAGCCCCACGATTTCCAATAGCCCCACCAATCGCGCAGCTTTCCGATGAGCTCCTGCATTCCGGGAATGGGATCACTCATTTGGCTGCCGTGGGATGGGCAAAGCAGGTCCGGCGAGAGCCGGATTAATTCTGACAGCGAATAGGCGGAAAGGTCGGCCCCTTCGTGTTCTTCGTAGTAATACTGCAAGTCGTAAAGCGTCTGCACCTTTCCCGGAGAATGAATCAAATCGCCGGAAAAAATCACTTTGCGGCCGTCAATTTCGGTCGCGAACGCAATCGAACCCGGTGTATGTCCGGGCGCAGGCTGAATGAAGAGCTTATGTCCCTTCCAGTCAAACGTTTCGTAATCACGTAAAACAGCCGCGACGCGAACATCGCGCGTGAGTGAGAAGAAATCATTCCGAACGTAATAGAGTTCGAAAATGCGCCGGTTACGCCAGAAGTTCTCGGCGCTTTCAAAATACTGCCGTTCGTGCACCGGAACCGCAATGGGAATATTCCGCACGGCCGCCAGCGGATCGCCTTGCGCCTGGTCCCGGTGATGATGCGTATGCAGAATCCAGTCAATCCTGGAAACACCGAGATCGTCGAGGTGTTTCAGAATCGCTCCGGATCCAAAATCGATGAGCAGCCCGCTATCGCCGTCGCGGATCAGGTAAACGTTGCAGGTATCCTCGAGAACAAATAGGTTTTCAGAAATTCTGTGCGGCTTTGCATTTGGTGAGAACTGTTGCGGCTCGGTCTCAGGCGCTACCGATGCTGAAACCTGCGCTGCCGACCCGGCGATAGCCGTCGTTTGTAGAAATCCACGGCGCGAGAGTTGGTCGTGATCCGGCATCACTTCTCGAAAAACGCCGTTTCGCACGGGATGAATGAGGAGAATCCGGTCACTCTGCTGCTCGCTCCCAGTGTGAGGATCGTATCACGCGCGCAGCCCCGCAGCCCCCTACCTTTCGCAGTGGGAGCGCTAGTTACAATCCAACGGAGACAGACCGCTATCGGTCGGAGCCGCGATCCGTTTCGGTCAAAGGCTCCGTAAAGAACGGAACTCCCAAGGAGAGTCACGCGTAATTGCTGGTATGCTTGCCGCGACCAAAGCCGTAGTGCTGGTTGGGATATCTTTGCTATCTTTGGCTGCACTTCGGCCAAGCCAGCCCTCGTCCGATACGAGTCCACGCTTCACTAGCAATGGCCGGCTCGAATTACCCGAGCATTACCGGGACTGGGTATATCTGAGTTCCGGGTTCGACATGAGCTATAACCCCGCAGCTAGGCAGAACACTGATCATCATACGTTCGACAACGTGTTTGTAAACCCTGACGCATACCAGGCATTTGTAAAGACTGGCACCTGGCCTGACAAAACCACACTCGTACTCGAAATTCGCGGGGCCGAAGGGAAGGGTTCCATAAATCAGAAGGGCAGCTACCAGGGCAGAATCATGGGGCTGGAGGTGCACGTGAAAGATAGCGGGCGGTTTCCTGGCCGGTGGGCTTTCTTTGGCTTTAATGACGAAAAGGCCGCCAGGATGATTCCGGTGTCGGCTGACTGCTATAGCTGCCATGCCTCCCACGGAGCTGTCGACACAACGTTCGTCCAGTTCTATCCAACAGTTTTGCCCGTTGCGAAAAGCAAAAATACGCTCGCGCCAGCGTATCAGAAAGAGTCTGAAGCAAGGGCGGAGAAATAGGTCGAATCGCCCATAATGTATTGCCGATTGAGTCTTGCTGGGCTCAAGCGTCTGCGTGCTACACTCGATTGTGCGGACGCGAATTCTAGGCGTAATTCCCGCCCGGTTTGCCTCTTCTCGATTCCCTGGAAAAGCTCTCGCCCCTCTTGCCGGTAAGCCGATGGTGCAGCACGTCTGGGAGCGGGCCAGCTTGTCCCGCTACTTAACCGACGTTGTTGTGGCTACCGACGACGAGCGCATTGCTTCCACTGTCCGGCAGTTTGGCGGCCGCGTTCGCCTCACTAGCCCCGAACATTTGAGCGGCACCGATCGTCTGGCTGAAGTTGCTTCCGCTGAACCGGCTGCTCTCTATGTAAATATTCAGGGCGATGAACCCCTTATCGATCCCGAGGCGATCGATGCCGCCTTTCTCGCAGTAACCGGCGACGAATCCGTAATGATGGGTACCCTCAAAAAACAGATTCACGATCCTGCCGAAGTGCAAAATCCAAACGTGGTCAAGGTCGTCACAAATTTGCTGGAGGATGCAATCTACTTCTCGCGTTATCCCATCCCTTACGAGCGTGAAAATCCGAGCGCAACACCCATCCAGTTCAAACATGTCGGGCTGTATGTCTATCGCCGCGAATTTTTGTTGCGCTATCCGGACCTCACCATCGGACCTTTGGAGCGGACGGAGCACTTAGAGCAGTTGCGGGCGCTTGAGAACGGCTACAGAATCCGCGTGGTGGCGACTGATTATGAATCGCTTGGCGTCGATACGCCCGCCGACCTCGAACGCGTCAATCAGTTATTCTCGTTCGCGGCGAGTAGTGTAAATTCCGATGGAGGCTAATGGCTAAGTACATTTTTGTGACCGGTGGTGTGGTCTCGTCTTTAGGGAAGGGAATTGCGGCCGCGTCGATCGGCTGCCTCCTGGAAAGCCGCGGGCTGCGCGTCACACTGCAAAAATTCGATCCGTATCTCAATATCGATCCCGGCACAATGAGCCCGTTCCAACACGGCGAGGTTTTCGTCACCGACGACGGCGCGGAGACCGATCTCGATCTCGGTCACTACGAACGCTTCACCCATGCGCCTCTCACGCAATCGAATAACCTGACTTCCGGCCGGATTTACGAAAACATCATCACGCGGGAGCGCCGCGGCGACTACCTCGGCAAGACCGTCCAGGTAATTCCGCACGTCACCGACGAAATTAAATCTGCCTGCCGCAAAGTTGCTGCCGATGTGGATGTAGCTATCGTCGAAATTGGAGGCACGGTAGGCGATATCGAATCTCTTCCCTTTATCGAAGCCATCCGCCAGATGCGCCATCAGGAAGGCCGCGAAAATACTTTGTTCGTCCACTTGACCCTGGTCCCGTGGATTGCGGCTGCTCAGGAACTCAAAACCAAGCCGACCCAGCACAGCGTAAAGGAACTGCGCGCTATCGGTATTCAGCCGGATATGTTGCTGTGCCGCTGCGAGCGTCCTATTCCGCAAGAATTGAAAGAGAAGATCGCTCTGTTCTGCGATGTCGACGTGAGCGGCGTCATTACTGCGAACGACGTCCACTCTGTTTACGAGATTCCGTTGATGTTTGCCGATCAGGGGGTCGACGAAGCGGTACTCCGCCGCTTGCATCTGCACGCCGGACCCCACAATCTGGCTCGCTGGACCGAAATGCTCGATCGCATGAATCATCCTCTGCGCGATGTAACCATCGGCCTTGTGGGCAAATACGTCGAGTACGAAGATTCGTACAAGAGTCTGAAAGAATCGCTGCTGCACGCGGGAACCGCCCACCAGGCGCGCGTTAACATCGAGTGGATTGAGTCCGAGCAGATGAAGTATCCGGAATGCCGCGAATCTTTGCGGCGCTTCGATGGAATCCTTGTACCGGGCGGATTTGGCAAGCGCGGCATTCAGGGCATGCTCGATACCATCCGCTGTGCCCGTGAAGACAAAATCCCCTATTTCGGCATCTGTCTTGGCATGCAAACCATGGTCATCGAGTTTGCGCGTAACGTGTGCGGCTTGGCGGATGCTGATTCAACCGAGTTCAATCCCGCGACTCCGCATCGCGTAATTTACAAATTGCGCGAATTGAAAGGCGTCGACGAACTCGGGGGGACCATGCGCCTGGGTGCGTATCCCTGCCGCTTAACTCCCGGCAGCTTTGCCGCGCAAGCCTACGCTGCCTCCGATATCAGCGAACGCCACCGCCACCGCTACGAGTTCAACCGCGAATTCGAACCGCTCCTTACTCAGCATGGTCTTCGGCTCACTGGGCAAACTCCCGACGGCGTCTATGTCGAAATTTGCGAGCTCCCCGATCATCCGTGGTTCCTAGGCTGCCAGTTTCATCCTGAGTTCAAATCCAAACCGCTCGAACCGCATCCGTTATTCGCGGCGTTCCTCGAAGCCGCTCTCGCCCACCGCGAGCAGCGGCGGAATGCCGCGGTTGAGTTGAACAGCCCGGTCCTCCAGAGCGCATGAGCGGCGTGGTTGCCGTCGGCGGGATCCAATTTGGTAACAGCCTACCGCTTGCGCTGATCGCCGGCCCCTGCGTCATCGAATCGGAGGAACATGCCCTGATGATGGCGCGTGCCATTCGCGAAGCCGTCGGCTCATACGTCTTCAAGGCCTCCTTTGATAAAGCAAATCGCAGCAGCGTGCATTCCTATCGCGGCCCCGGTCTCTCCGAAGGGTTGCGAATCCTTAGCGAAGTCCGGAAAACCGGGTTGCCTGTTCTCACCGATATTCATGAACCGGCACAAGCACCCGCCGCAGCCGAATGTGCCGATATTCTTCAGATCCCGGCATTCCTCTGCCGCCAGACAGATCTGCTGCTCGAAGCCGGAAAAACCGGGCGCGCCATCAATATCAAAAAGGGCCAGTTCGTTTCTCCTTCGGACATTGCGCACGCCGCCGAGAAGGTTTCGTCCAGCGGCAATAATCGAATCATTCTGACCGAGCGCGGCTCATCCTTTGGCTACAACAATCTGGTAGTGGATATGCGCGGTTTGCGGATTATGGCGTCCACTGGTTATCCCGTGGTGTTCGACGCTACGCATAGCGTCCAGTTGCCGGGCGCCGCGGGCTCCGCTTCCGGCGGCCAGCCACAATTCATCGAGCCGCTTGCGCGCGCCGCCTCAGCCCTCGGCATTGCAGGCATCTTCGTCGAAACCCACCAGAACCCGCCGCAGGCTCTTTCCGATGGAGCGAACGCACTCCCTTTGCACGAATTATCCGATTTTTGGACGCGCCTCCGGCAAATCGACGGCCTCATAAAAGCTTTCGCTCGGTAATTTGTCAGGTTCAGGGCAACGTCTCTGCCAGCCGCTCCGTCTTACTATGGTGGATTAGTATGTTGTTACGTTTAGAAAAGCGACGCCAGCACCAGCGAGGCTTCTCGCTCATTGAACTCTTGATCGTGATTGCGATCATCCTGATCATTCTCTCGGTTGCGCTCCCGCAGATGGGCAAGGCGCGCATGCATGCGCAAGAGATGGCCGCGATTGAAGAGCTGTCCACCATCAACAAGGCCGAGATTCAGTATTATTCGCAATTCAATCAATACGCGACCGTGCTGAGTCAGTTAGGGCCGCCCGCCTCGGCCGGCGCACCGGAAGGGCCGCAATCGGCGAACCTCATTCCCGGCAGCCTTGCCAGCGGCGTGAGCGGCGGCTACAATTTCACCCTCACTGCTACCCCGCACGGGTACGGTGTATCGGCTGTTCCCAAGGCGTTCGGCAGCACCGGCCGCCGCACTTTCTACACCGATCAGAGTGGGATCACTCGGCAGAATTGGAGTGCCGATCCCGCCACCGCCACCAGCCCCGAATTAAATAGCGGGAAGTAAGCATGCCGTGACCTGCTTGCGCTCAGTTGCCTGTGCGGTCTTTGCCTGTTTGGCAATTGCTCCTCAAGCTATCGGGCAAAGTGCGCCGTCGGGTAGCGCGGCTTCCTTAGCCGCTGCTTTGCACGATATGTCCCTCGATCCCGCGCAGACATACCGCGTCCGCGATCTCGAAATCGCGCGCGGCGACTTGAAAATTTATTTCACGGACGGTACTCTCTCCTTCTTCACTCCGGTCGGCGGCCGTCGGATCGCCGCTTTTTTCACAACCGAAGGCGCCGATGTCGGCGATGCCGAAGTGATCCTGATGCCTGTCGAGCGGAGTGAACGCCAATCGCTCGCTCATTTTGCCAAGACCCCGAATCTCGACGAGCATTTCAGCTCGGCTCTCTTTTTCTTTACCGACGAGACCTCCTCCGAAGTGATGCGCGCGATTGAGCGTGAACCGCTGCATCCCGAGCCCGATGTGGCGCAATCTTTGCAGGAACACAGCAGCTCCATCGGACGAAATGTCGCCGGTCAGTTGGAAGTGCCGCTGGTTGAAGCGCTGCTCGATAAGCACTCCGCGGCTGATGGCATCTTTTACGGAGTGATTGCCGGCCGCACGCTTGGCGTGTTCGACGTGACCTACGATCCCACGCAGCCCGAACCGAATTATACCGGGCGGGTGGGGCCTGGCCCCGGCGATACCTTTCAACTTTGGACCGATTTCCGGCCGCGCCGTGCTCCCCAGTATCATCCACCGCCGGCGGAGGTGAGCCGCTACGAAATCGATGCAACCATTCACCCGGACCTCTCGCTCGATTGCTCAGTTGCTTTCGATGTGAAGTCTTCCAGCCGCAACGGGCGTGTTCTCGCCTTCGATCTCTCCCCCCATTTCCGGATCGCATCGGCTACCGTCGATGGAAAGCCGGCGGAAGTGCTGCAGCGTTCGTCGCCGCGGCTCGAGCAAGTGGGCGGCTCAAACACATTTCTGCTGGTTACCCCTGCGCCTCTTGCTCCTGACGTCTATCACCATGTCACCGTGGCTTACGCGGGATCGAATATTCACAAAATCGACGCTGGCGACTACTTCGTGGATGACCGGACCACCTGGTATCCGGTAAAGGAGCCGACCAGCGCGGAATTCGATCTTACCTTCCATCTGCCCGAGCGTTTGCAGTTAGTATCTACCGGCGAGTTGCTCAGCGAATCCACCAGGAATGGCATTCGCACCATCCACCGGCGCACCTTGTCCGCCGTGCCGCTGGCCGGTTTCAATCTGGGCGAATTCGATACCAGAACAGAGCATCACGGCCTTTATTCGATCGAAGTCGATGCCCCAGTGCTCGCGCAGAGTTTGCATATCTCCGACCCCACCATCCTTAGGCAAACGGATCGTATTTTACAGGCGTATCAACGCGAATGGACTCCGCTGCCGTGCCATAGCCTGGCGATTTCGCCCATTGCCGGCACCTTCGGGCAGGGCTTCCCCGGACTGATTTATTTGTCGAGCACTGCCTACGTGAAAGAAGAGAATCGGTCCGCAGCCTTCCGCAACCGGCGTTCCGACGATTTCTTTTCCGAGTTGCTGCTGCCTCACGAGATCGCACATCAATGGTGGGGCAACCTGGTGCGGCAAGCAGATTATCGCGCCGGCTGGATCCCGGAAGCCATGGCAAACGATGCTGCGCTGCAATATATTGCACAGGTGAACGGCGCTGCGGCGCGTGATGAAATTCTGGAAAGCTACCGCCACGATCTGGAGCTCGAGCGCGACGGACAGACCGTTGAGTCCGCCGGCCCGGTAAGTTTCGGCGAGCGCCTTATCAATAACTATGGATTCCTCACCTGGCAGATTATCTTGTACGAAAAGGGCGCCTGGATCCTCCACATGCTGCGCGAGCGCCTCGGCGATGATAAGTTCCGTCAGATGCAGCTGGAACTGCTGCGTGAATATTCCACCCAGCCTCTGACGAACGAAGAATTCCGCCAGGTCGCGAGCCAGTTCTTGCCGCCGAGCGCGCCCGACCGCAAGCTCGAAGATTTTTTCGACACCTGGGTGTATGGCACCGGCGTTCCGGCCCTTGCAGCGAAATCCGGCGGACGCTCCCTGACCATCGACGTGTCAAATGTACAGGATGATTTTATGGTGGCTATGCCATTGCACTGTCAAGGTTTGCCGCTTCGCTGGGTAAAGCTTAATGCTGGCAGTAACCGCGTCATGATCCCGCCCGGCGCCGCCTCTTGCCAATTGCCTTCCAAGCAGGAAATGCTGTATATCAGCCCGAAAAAGTAAATGGCGCGTAAACTTCCCTGAATCTGGCGCGTTTAACAAGTGAGCCGCTATGATGAGCGCAATGGCCAACCAACTGGAGCGGGAAATCCACGTTGGTGCGGAACTTCGGACCTTCGGAAGCTGGATGGCTGCCGAGCAAAAACGAGTGTTTCTGCTTTGCCGCCGCATGTTGCAGGACCCCGACGAAGCGGATTCTGCTACCCAGGACGTTTTTCTAAAGGCGTACCGTGCGTTGAGCACAAGAGATGCGGGCGAGGAGTTTGACAACCCCGGTAAGTGGGTGACGCGCATCGCCGTCAATACCTGTCTCGACCGGCTGCGTTCCAAGAGTTGGAAAATGTGGCAGCGGCGTCCGGCCCCGCAGGACGAGGAAATTATTTTGCAAATGACGCCCGGCACATCTCCGGATGCCGAGCGCCAACTGTTTTCAAAACAAATCCAACAAAGATTGGAAGCCGGACTGGCCAAACTTTCGAGCCGCCAGCGCGCGGTCTTCACGCTGCGGCACTTCGATGCGCTGCCGCTCGAAGAAATCGCGGAAGTTTTGCAGCTGGACACAGGGACCATCAAGGCCCACTTGTTCCGGGCCGTGAGTAAACTACGAGAAGAACTGAAAGACCTGTATTTGGCGAAAGCTTAATCGAAACAGGCGAAAACGCACGACGAGAAGTGTGCGGAGGGAAGTATGAACATCCAGTCCAAACTGTCAGGACATTGGACAGATGAGCAGTTAATAGCTTCGTTGTACGGTGTCGGGCCCGACGATGGTCATGCGGCGCAGTGTGCTCTCTGTCAGTCGCGTCTGGCTGCAATGACGGCCCGGCGGGAAACGCACGAGCACTCGGCCGCTGACGGTAGCTTGGCGGCTGATTTCTTGCACGCGCAGCGGCGCCGGATTTACGAAAAGATTACAACCCGGAATCGTTGGTGGCACGTTGCGCAGATTCGCCGCTGGGCTCCAGGTGCGGCGGCGCTGTTGCTGTTGAGCGGTGGATTGTTGGTTTACGAGCAGCACCAGCCGCGGCCCGTGCCGGGCAGCACCTTGACCGATGCCCAGCTCGCGCAAGATGTCAGCCAGTTGGCGGATAACGAAGATGCTTCGCCCGCCGCGCCCGTCCAGGCCTTATTCGAATGAGGGAAAAACTGCTGTCCCTGTGCGGCGTAGCTCTTGCCGCAGCCGGTCTTCTGCTTGCTCAGGATCACGCGAATTTCCCCTGGTGGAACAGTCCGGTCACTCAGGAAATCGGGCTGAGCAACGAGCAGAGTCAGAAAATTCACGACATCGTGCATTCATACCGCAACCGTTTGCTCGATGCACGGAATAACGTGCTGAAAGCCCGCGGCGATCTCGAAGACGTGCTCAACAGCCCGCAAGTCGATCCGAACCAGGCCAAACCGATTATCGACCGTGTTGCCTCCGCCCAGGCCGCATCCAATCGCGTCCTGCTCGAGATGAGCGTTCAATTACGCGCCGTGCTTACCCTCGATCAATGGCGGCAGCTTGTGCGCCGTTGGGACGAAATGAAGAAGCGACGCCCGAACGATACCCAAACTCCTCCCTAAGCTACGCGATCGCTTCCAATTCTTCCGTAATCGCTTCCCATTGCTGCATCGTTTGCTCCAGTTCCGCCCGTTGGGTCTCGAGCAGCGCTGAAAGACGCATCGCCTGCTCCGGTCCCGGGTAATCGGCCAAGGCAAGTTCGGAATTCTGCATGCTGCTTTCAAGCTCCGCAATGCGTGCTTCGAGCGATTGCGCGTGCTCTTGCATTTTTTGCAGCTTTAGCGGATTAATGCGTTTTGCGGGTGCCGGCGCGGGTAGCGCAACCGGCTCGGCCGGAGGCACGCCGATCAACACATCTTTCACCGTCGGAATCTGCTCAGCGCCTCCGGCTTTCCGCCATAAATAATCCGCGTAGTTGCCCGGGAAAACATGCACTGTCCCGTCCGCCACTTCGAAGACGCACGTCGCGAGTTGCTCAATAAAATAGCGGTCGTGCGAGACGAACATCACTGTCCCCGTGAACTTTGCCAGCGATTCGAGCAACACGTCTTTCGCGCGGAGATCCAGGTGATTGGTAGGCTCGTCAAGCAGCAGGAAATTCGCCGGGCGTAGAAGCATACGGGCCAGCGCATAGCGGTTGCGTTCGCCGCCCGAGAGCACTCCGATGCGTTTATATACGTCATCCTCACTGAACAGAAAACAACCGAGCAGGTTACGCAACTCAGTATCGGCAGTGCGCGGCGCGGCGTCTTTGAGGTCATCCACTACTCGCGCATTCGGGTCGAGCTCTTTGTATTGATCCTGCGCAAAGTAGTCGAGATCAACGTTATGCCCGAGCGTATATTCGCCGGCAGTCAGAGGTTCGGCGCCGGATAGCAGCTTGATCAGGGTGGATTTTCCCGCTCCATTCACGCCAACCAGCGCAATGCGGTCGCCGCGTTCAATCGTGAAATCGACGCCGCGCAGCACGCTCTTCTCCCCGTAGCTCTTATTCACGTTCTTGAACTGCGCCACCACCCGGCCGCTCGGCTTCGGCTGTGGAAAAGAAAAATGAATAGTCTTTTCCTCGGGCGGGAGTTCAATGCGCTCGATTTTGTCTAGCTCTTTGATCCGGCTCTGCACCTGCTTCGCTTTAGTCGCCTGGTAGCGGAAGCGGCTGATGAATGCTTCGAGCTGCTGAATCTTATCCTGCTGATTCTTGTATGCGGCTTCGAGCTGAGCCAGGCGCTCGGCCTTTTGCTGCCGGTATTTCTCATATCCGCCGGTATAAAAATGTACCTTCTTGTTCCAGATCTCGGCGATCTTTTTCACCGTGACGTCCAGAAAGTAGCGGTCATGCGAGATCAGCACAAACGCGAATTCGTAATTCGTCAGGTAATCTTCCAGCCAGTTGCGCGCTTCCAGATCGAGGTGATTTGTCGGCTCATCGAGCAGCAGTAAATTCGGCTTCTCAAGCAGCAGTTTGGCGAGCGCTAAACGCATCTGCCAGCCGCCCGAAAACTCTTCTGTCTGGCGGACCCAATCTTCTTTTCCGAAGCCGAGTCCAGTCAGCACAGAGCCTACCGCCGCTTCAATCATGTAGCCGTCACGCGCGCGAAACTCGCTGTCGACGCGCTGAAAGCGGTCAGCCACCTGGCGATATTCTTCGCCTGACGGGTCGAGCTCGCTCATCTTCGCCGTCAGCTCTTCCATCTCGCGTTCGAGTTCCTGGACCCCTGCAAACACGCTCAGGCATTCGGCAAACACCGTGCGGCCCGCAACTCGCAGGCCGTCTTGCGGCAGGTACCCGATCTTCATTCCTTTGGTCGCTGTAAGCGAGCCATAGTCGAGCGAGTCAATACCCGCGGTCACTTTCAATAACGTCGTCTTGCCGGTTCCGTTGCCGCCCACCAGCCCGGTGCGTTCTTTGGAAGTGATCAGCCAGTTGAGGCCGTCGAAAAGCAGTTTGTGACCGAAGCGTTTTCCGGCGTCGGTGAGTTGAAGCATCCCGTCCTATTTTCGCTGACGCGTCAGGCGGTCAGGAACGTGAAGGCGTTTGAAAGATAGTTCTTCAGGTTCGGCCGTTTAACCACGGCATCCAGAAATCCATGTTCCAGAAGAAATTCGCTGCGTTGGAACCCTTCGGGCAGCTTCTGGCGGATCGTCTGCTCTATCACCCGCGGACCCGCAAAGCCGATTAAAGCGCCCGGTTCGCCTATGTTCAAATCGCCGAGCATGGCGAAGCTCGCCGTAACGCCGCCCGTTGTCGGATCGGTTAGAACGCTGATATAGGGCAAACCTGCCTCGTCGAGCTTCATAAGCGCCGCGGAAAGTTTGGCGAGCTGCATCAGGCTGATCGCGCCTTCCTGCATGCGGGCGCCCCCCGATGCCGAAATGATGATCAGAGGAGTCTTCTCAGTCAGACAGCGCTCAATGGAGCGGGTGATTTTTTCCCCAACCACCGAGCCCATGCTCCCTCCGATAAAACGCAGTTCCAGCGCGCAGATCTCTACTCTGCGTCCGTTGAGCAAGCCGCTCGCGCATATCACGGCATCGGGCAAATCGGTCGCCGCTTCCATCTCCCGCAGACGTTGGCCATACGGCTTCGAATCCACGAAATGCAGCGGATCGGAGGAGCGCAAGCCATCGTCATGAGTGGCATATTCGCCGTCATCGAAGAGCTGATCCAGCCGTTCCCGTGCGCTGATGCGGAAATGGTGGCCGCACTGCGGACAGACCTGCATGTTTTCTTCAACCGCTTTACGCCAGATAATCTGGCCGCAGGCCTCGCATTTCTGCCACAACCCTTCAGTCTTTACATTCTTTTCGCTATCGGGAGTAGGGCTATCGACGGAAGGCTTTTGCCTAGTAAACCAAGCCATGGAAACAGCCTCCACGGTATCACGATCCCCCTTGTACAGCAGCCGTTTTCGCCTGCTCTTTTTCCCATTTACCTCAGGCGCGGTAACTTCCGGCGAATGCCCAACAAGCTGAGCAGGCCGCCGCCGATGAGCGAAAATGTTGAGCCTTCAAACGCTGTGGGAGCCGTCCCGGGATTTGCCGGGTCTTGGGCGAGTTGACTTTGCCCAAAGAAGAAATCATCCACGATCGGCTGAGTCGGCGCAGTCACCGTAACCCAGGAAACATCGTGAGAAAGGGAGATGCCCAGGAAAGCCGTAGTATTCACGCCGGGCGTAACGTTGAAGGTTTCCCCATCTGAGAGCGCCACACTGATATTGCTGGCGCCATTGCTCGCGCCCAATCCAAGAAGAATGGCATTCTCACCACCGGATGGCAGTGTGATGGTAAGGTTCCCTTGCCCGTTGGCCGGTCCGTAGAAAGCAACAATGTTATGCGTCGTGAAACCGGCGGTCGTTAATTGATAACCGCCTGAGTACGGGCCTGTAAAGATAAACGGCACGGCCGGCCCGCTTGTGGGAAACATCGTTTTTCCCGCGCTGGTGCTGTAATTCTGCCCGGAGCCGCCCACCTTCGTGAAGTTGAGCTCGATGGCATTATTCACCGCCGCCATCCACGTCTGGTACGTCGAGTACGTGGCGGTCGTGGCCGAAGCCGGAAACGCCGGCAGCATCAGAACAAATACACTGAGGGCGATCGAGGGGCCTTTTCCGAGTAGCATTGAACAAAATCCTCCGATTTGGGTATGTATGGTGGTGGGCCGGAGGAGCTGAGGTTAGCAGCCAGAAAAGCCTCAGCGATCGAGACCGAAATGGAACGCGCTCACGGTGGTGGCCTGGCCAGCAGCTCGCCTGATCGCTTACCCTATCAGCCCGACAGCACCCTATCGCCCTCGATGGATGCCGCGCAATTTTTGAATCGCCCAGAGCGGAAGAAAGCGCGGCGTGATCAAAAGATATCGTCGCCAAAGCCGCGCCGGCTCTACGATTAGCCGGAATAACCACTCCAATCCATTGCGCTGCATCCAGGCCGGAGCCTGCCGCGTACGGCCAGCATGAAAATCGAAGGCCGCCCCCACTCCAATCAGGGTGGCCCCCGGAAACGCGGCGCGATGCGCATACATCCACTTCTCCTGTTTCGGTGTGCTGATGCCCACGAAAATCAAATCCGGATCCGCTGCCCGGATTTCGTCGACAATCGCGCTGTTTTCGGCTTCGGTCAGTGGACGAAACGGCGGAGCATACGCGCCCGCGATCGCAAGCCCGGGGAATTTCTCCTGCAAGCGCGTTGATAGGAGCGAAAGCGTGCTCTCTCGCGCCCCATACAGGAAAATGCGCATTCCGGTTTCGACGGCGCGGCGGCAAAGCTCCAGCATCAGCGTCGGCCCATAAACGCGCTCCTGCTCTCGCGCGCCGAACGAGCGCAGCGCCCAGACAAGCGGCATCCCGTCGGGCGTGACGATATCGGCTTCGTTCAAAATCGCTGCCACCTCTGGTTCATCCTGCGCCGTAATCACGCCATGCACCGACGTGACGCAGATATACCGCGCTGGCTCCCGCGGTCCCGTTTTCCGTTCGGCCGACCACTGCTCGCACAGACGAACCACTTCGGCATAGCTCGTCTTGCTGATGCCGATGTTGACAACCAATTGCTTTAGGGGGGAACTGCCGCTCATTCTTTCGAAAACAATTGCCTTCAGGGTAGCGCGGGACTGATAACTGGCCTGCAAGCCAGTTTCCGGCATAATAGTTAACCGCCATACCGAGTTCGTTATACTCGGAGGGTGTTGCGCCCGGCGGCAGCTCTCTTTTTGGCTATCTCTTTACTCACCAGTTGCCGTAACGGGCTACAAAGCAAGGACAAAGTGCAGGCGGCGATTCTCGCCCGGCTGCAAAAAAGCTCTGGCCTCGATTTGAACAGCCTCGACGTCAACACAACCTCCGTGCGTTTTGACAAAAATTTAGCGTACGCAACCGTTGCGTTCCATCCGAAAAACGATCCGAGCCTTAATAGCGGCATGGTGATGAAATACACGCTCGAACAGCGCAATGGCAAATGGGCAGTCGTGAGCGTAGGCGATTCGCAGGGACACGGATTGATGGGCCACGGGGCCGCGGGCGCGGATCAGTTGCCGGCTGGACACCCGCCAGTCGATTCGCTGGCGCCCCAATCCGCCATGCCGAATCCGCATGCGTCCGGCACCGGCGAGGAGAGGCCAAACGGGCAGGTTCGATGAAGACTGTAGCAGTATTGGGCGGCGGGCCGGCCGGATCCACCGCGGCGGAACGGTTAGCCCGGGCCGGACTCAAAACTATCATTCTCGATGAGAAGCTGGCGTGGGAAAAACCCTGCGGCGGCGGCATCACCTACAAAGCCTATTCCCAATATCCCTATCTGATCGATAATCAGACCCCCAAACGTCACGTTACCGATACCCTGATTGCCGCACCCAAAACCGGCGCGTTCAAAATGTCGCTCACCCGGCCCCTGCTGATTTATTCGCGCAAGGATTTGAACCGCATGCTGCTCGATCGCGCGCAAGACGCCGGCGCCGAAATCGCCCAGGAGCGCGTCCTCGCGCTCGATCGCTCTTCCACCGGCTGGCGAATTCGTACGCGCTCCGGCAGCCTCGAAGCGGATTATTGCGTGATTGCGACCGGAGCGCGCAACTCCCTCCGGCACGTCGGCACCCAGTACACGGCAGCCGATACCATGTATGCCCTCGGCTACTGGGTCCCGGCCGAGCAACAGCATATCGATATCCAATTTCTGCCCAATCTGGAAGGCTACATCTGGGTTTTCCCCCGAGCCGGACATCTTTCCGTGGGCATCTGCGGCAAAAGCGAGTCGGCCCAATGCCTGCGTCTGCGCCTCGAGCGCTACATGGAAGAGAAGGGCATTCCACGCAAAGACGCAACCTTCTACGGCCATATGCTTCCGGCACTCGAAAGCCGCGGCTGGCGCAATAACCGCGTGGCCGGCGATGGCTGGCTGGCTGTTGGTGACGCTGGCGGCTTGGTCGACCCCATTACAGGCGAGGGCCTTTATTATGCGGTCCGCTCCGGCGACCTCGCGAGCCAGGTCTTACTTCAGGAGAGCGGGCCGGAGCGCGCCGCCGACGATTACCGGCAGCTCATCTCACGCGATTTCGGCCTCGATCTCACCTACGGCGCAGGTTTGGCCAAGCGTTTATTCTGCGGCGCAATATGCTTCAGCGCGGTGCCCACACGCATGATCGATTTCATGAAGCGCAGCCCGAAATTCTGCGAAATCATGCAAGACTTATTTGCCGGCACCCAGCCCTACCTCGAACTGAAACATCGTCTCTTGCGCAACGTGAATACAACCCTTCACGAGATCCTGATGAGCTTCCTGTTTCGCAAACTGATTCTCGGCCAAACTCGCGTATGAACGTTTCTCAGTCGGAATTGCTATTCGCCCGGGCCAAAGAAATCATCCCGGGCGGAGTAAACTCGCCCGTACGGGCTTTTCACGCCGTAGGCGGTACGCCCCTGTTCATTGCTCGCGGCGACGGCGCGCATCTCTATGACGTGGATGGCAACGAGTATCTGGATTATGTCAGTTCCTGGGGGCCGCACATTTTGGGGCATCGTCCTCCGGTAGTCATCCAGGCGCTCAGTCAAGCCCTCGAAATTGGCACAAGTTTCGGAGCGCCCACCGCGCGCGAAGTCGAGTTGGCCGAATTAGTTATCGACGCTGTACCGTCGGTCGAAATGGTACGGCTGGTAAATTCCGGCACCGAGGCTTGCATGAGTGCGATCCGCCTGGCCCGCGGCTTCACCGGGCGCGATCTCACCGTGAAATTTGAAGGCTGTTATCACGGGCATGTTGACTCTTTGCTGGTCAAAGCGGGTTCGGGTGTCGCCACTTTAAGCCTGCCCGATACCGCCGGTGTCCCGAAGGCATTTTCCGATACCACGATTGCGTTGCCCTACAACGATCTCGATTCGGTCGAAGACGCCTTCAAACGGCAAGGCGAACGAATTGCGGCCGTTATCGTCGAGCCCGTCGCCGGCAACATGGGCTGTGTTCCCCCCGAGCCTGGCTTTTTAGAAGGACTGCGCCGAATCACCGAACGATTTGGAGCCCTGCTTATCTTCGACGAAGTGATGACCGGCTTCCGTCTGAGCCGCGGCGGTGCTCAAAAGCTCTACGGCATTCGGCCCGATCTCACCACCCTCGGCAAAATCATTGGCGGCGGCCTGCCGCTTGCCGCCTACGGCGGACGCAAAGATGTCATGAGTCAGGTGGCGCCCGCCGGACCGATTTATCAGGCCGGAACCCTGTCCGGCAATCCCCTCGCGGTGACGGCCGGCATTGCGCTATTGACTTATTTAGAACGGCATCGCGAGACATACGATCAGCTCGAAAGCGCGGGAGCGGATTTAGCGGCTGCTGCCCCCGAGGGCGTCGTGGTGAATCGCGTGGGCTCCATGCTGACCTTCTTTTTTCAGGCGGGACCGGTGAAAAATTACACCGATGCTAAACGGTCGGATACCGCAGCTTTTGCACGCTTCTTCCATTTCCTGCTCGAGCACGGTATGTATTTCCCGCCTTCGCAATTTGAGGCCGCTTTTCTGTCTACTGCTTTAATGCCGGCGCACATCGCGCAAACCAGAGCGGCTCTACGCGAGTTTTCTGCCGTCGCGGCTTGAGCATGGCCGAACCGAAACGCGTCCTGGTCACGGGTTCCGCCAAGCGCATCGGACGTTCCATCGCCCTCGAATTGTTCCACCGCGGTTTTGCCGTTGCGATTCACTTTCATACGTCGCGCGCGGAGGCCGAATCTACCGCGGCCGAATGCGGCGGCGCTCCGATTTTTCAAGCAGATCTTGCGCAGGTGAGCGACATTCGCCGCTTGTTCCGCGACGTGCGCGCCGAGTTCGGTCCCCTGGATTGCCTGGTAAATAATGCGGCTCGCTTTACCCGTTTCGATCCGCTCGATATCACGGAACAGGACTGGGATTTCATTCATTCCGTGAATCTCAAGGGAACCTTCTTCTGCTGTCAGGAGGCCGCCCGGCAGATGCGCGAAATCGGATCGGGGCGCATTGTGAATATCAGCTCGCTTGGCGGTCTGCGCCCCTGGGCGGACCATACACACTACTGTGCTTCGAAAGCCGGCGTAATCATGCTAACTCGTGCCCTGGCGAAAGCGTTTGCGCCCCAGATCGCAGTCAATTCCGTTGCTCCCGGTGTCATTACATTCGAAGAAGACGACGACAGTGCGAAATCCATGATTGCCGCCACACCAATGAAGCGCCCCGGCACCGCGACAGAGGTCGCCGAAGCGGTGCATTTCTTCTTAACCGCGCCCGCCTTCATCACCGGCCAGGTGCTGGCGGTCGATGGCGGATTAAGCCAGCGTTAATCGCCTGCGCCTCCAAAACGGCGCGCTCGCAGGTGCTGAGAAACCCTGTTATACCGTCAATACAGAAGTGCAAAACTTACATCTGTGCGCCCCGACCGGCACTTCGCTCAAACACTCCGGACACGTCTTCGCCGCCGTTGCATTGTGTTTGAAGTGCCCCATCAGCCTATTCATCGGCAGCACCACAAAGAAATAAACCGCGATCCCAATCAATATGAAGGAAATAAGCTGATTGATGAAATCGCCAATATCGAACTTGCTATTGTGCACCGTGAAGACAATCGCGGAGAAATCCGGTGTGCCCACAATTGCCGCGATCAAAGGCGTTAACAGATCCTTTACTAGCGCCGTAACCACTGCTCCGAATGCAGCACCCATCACCACGGCAACGGCTAAGTCGATTACGTTGCCTTTCATCATGAACTGCTTGAATCCGCTCAACATCTTTCTAATGTAGACGATAATCGAACGCTGCTCTCGTCCTGAATCTGCTATATGGTACTGAATGACCCCTTCGCAGCTCTGGCCGCCCGCCAGAAGGCTCCCCGTCTGCCTCGCCGCCCTCTGTTTCCTGTTTGCGATTCACCTGGCCGCCGCCCCTGATGATGCTAAACCCGGCCAGCCAAACACTCCGCCCAAAATTACTCTTCCGCCCTTCCCCCCGGCCGCCCACGTCGACCAAACGGCCCAGGTCGACGGCAAAACTCTTCACTACACCGTTACGGTAGGTTCTCTGCCGGTTGACGATAAGGACGGCAAACCCGCCGGCGATGTCGTCTACACCGCATACACCGTCGCCGGCAAGGACCGTCCCGTTACTTTTGCGCTCAACGGCGGCCCGGGGGCAGCCTCGGTTTATCTGAATCTCGGAGCCATCGGCCCCAAGCACGTTGTTTTCGGTGATCAGGGCAACAGCCCTTCCGACCCGGCCACCCTGGTCGATAATCCCGGCACCTGGCTCGACTTCACAGATCTCGTCTTCATCGATCCCGTCGGCACCGGCTTCAGCCGATCGCTCGTTCCGGAAGCCGAAACCAAAAAGCTCTTCTACAGCACCACGCCCGATATTCAATACCTCTCCCGCGTCATCTACACCTGGCTTGTGAAAAATGGCCGCATCGCCTCACGCAAATACCTGGTCGGCGAAAGCTATGGCGGCTTCCGCGGCCCGCGCATTACTCACTACATGCAAACGCAATTAGGCGTTGCCATGAATGGCGTCGTGCTCGTTTCTCCGTATCTCAATCCCGCCATCGATGACAACCGCGACCTCTCGCCCATCCCCTGGATGATGACTCTTCCTTCCATCACCGCCGCCAATCTCGAGCGCCACGATGAGCTCACCAGCAAAAAAATGCAGGATGTCATCGCCTATACGCGCGGAGGATACGCGACCGACCTCCTCAAAGGGCGCTCCGATCCCGAAGCCACCCCCCGCATTGTCAAGAAGGTCACCGAAATGACCGGACTCGATCCCACCTTCGTCAAGCAGTCCGGCGGCCGCCTGGAAACTCAGGCCTTCTTGCGCGAAGAGTTCCGGGAACAGGGAAAATTAGGCAGCCGCTACGATCCCAATGTCACCGCCTGGGACCCGTTCCCCTTCGATCCCCATCAGCGCAGCAACGATCCGCTGCTGGAAAGCATCATCGCTCCCACCACCACCGCCATGGTCGACTTCGTCACCCGCGTGGTTGGCTGGAAAGTCGATGCACGCTACAACGCTCTGAGCGAAGAAGTCAATCGCCTCTGGGATGGCGGCGAAGATCTGCAAAGGGGCTCGGTTGATCAATTACGCGAATCGGTCGCGGCCGATCCCAAACTCCGCGTGCTCATCGTACACGGCTGGAACGATCTCTCTTGCCCCTTCATGGGCTCACTCCTCACGGTCGATCAAATGCCCATCATGGGCGACCAGACCCGCGTGCAGGTGAAAGAATACCCGGGCGGCCATATGTTTTATACGCGTCCGTCCAGCCAGGCCGCCCTTCGGAAAGATGTTATGGAAATGTTCAGCCGGCACTGAGCAGCGCTGCCGAATCCTTATCTAAATACACCCGGGTGTTCGGATGCCGCTGCACAAGCGAAGCCGGACACTTCTCCGAAATCGGCCCTTCGAGCGCGCATTTCACAGCTTCTGCCTTGCGCTTTTCCGGCACGCAGCACACCCAGTTCTCCGCTGCATACAACCCGCTGCACGTGATCGTCAGCGCCTCCTCCGGAACGTCTTCCAAACAATCGAAATGTCCCTCACCCACCTGCTGCCGCCGGCTCTTTTCATCAAGCGACACGCGCTTCACCGTTGCCGGATCTCCGAAATCCGCCACATGCGGATCGTTGAACGCAATATGCCCGTTCTCGCCAAACCCTACGAACGCCAAATCGATCGGTGCTGCATGCAACAGCCGCGTGTAGCTCTCTACGTCGCCCAGATAATGCATCACACCCGGCCGCGCCTTCTCTTCAATACGCGTCCGCACCCAATACCGGAAGCTTGCCGGATCCTCCTCGTCGATGCCCACGTACTCATCCATGTGAAACACCTCCACGCGCTTCCAGTCCAGCTTTTCCTTCACCAGGCATTCCGCCATCACCACCTGCGAATTGCCCGTCGCGACAACAATCCGCGCCTTGCCCCTGCGCTCGATTGCCGCGCGAATCACGTCGCCCGCATGCCCCGCCGCCGCGCGCCCCAGTTCGCGCACCGATGGATAAACTTCAACCATCGCGTTTCCTGCTCGAAAACTCATGCCCGCAGTGTACCCAAACAAGGCCGCTTTGCGTTAAACTCCCAACCCGCCACCAGATACTGCATCGCCGCCGCATCATCACGCTCGCCGCAACCCGCTCTCTCGTATAACTCGTGCGCCTTCTCGAGTTGTTCCATATCAATCTCAATTCCTAATCCCGCTCTCTGCGGCACCTCGACCGAACCTCTCGTAATTCGCAGCGGCTCTTTTGTCAGACGTTGCCCGTCTTGCCAGATCCAGTGCGTGTCGATTGCGGTTATCTTTCCCGGCGCTGCGGCCGCCGCCTGCGTAAACATCGCAAGCGATATATCGAAGTGGCTGTTTGAATGCGAACCCCACGTCCATCCCAATTCCGCGCATAGCTGTGCCACCCGCACCGAGCCCCGCATCGTCCAGAAATGCGGATCCGCCAATACGATATCCACTGCCTGCAACGGAATCGCGTGCCCCAGTTCGCGCCAGTCCGTCACTGCCATGTTCGTCGCCACCGGCAATCCCGTGGCTCGTCGAAACTCGGCCAAAATCTCGCGCGCCGAGTAGCCGCCCTCCGCCCCACAGGGATCTTCTGCATACGCAAGCATGTTCTTCGCCCCCGCGCACAAACGAATCGCTTCTTCGAGCCCCCACGCTCCATTCGGATCTACCGTAATGCGCGCTTCGGGGAAACGCTCGGCGAGAGCTTGTGCCGCCGCCATCTCTTCCGCGCCCGCAAACACGCCGCCCTTTAATTTGAAATTGCGAAACCCATAGCGCGCTTGCGCCGCCTCCGCCAATCGCACAATCGCCGCTCGCGTTAGCGCCGCTTCATTCCGTACCCTCAGCCATTCATCGCCTGCTCCCGCCTCATCGCGATACGGCAGATCCGTCTTTTCCCGATCGCCAACGTAAAACAAATATCCAAGCATCTCGACCGCGTCCCGCTGCTGGCCGTCTCCCAGCAGCGCCGCTACCGGTACGCCCAGATGCTGCCCTAATAGATCGAGCAGCGCCGCTTCTATTGCCGTTACCGCATGTATCGCCACCCGCGCGTCAAACGTCTGCCCGCCGCGCCCGCCCGCATCGCGCCCGCCAAATTGCTCGCCGATTCGCAGCAGCAGATCGTTGCAGCTCCCCAGGCGTTGCCCAACCACAAAATCGCGCGCTTCTTCGAGCGTCTGCCGGATCCGCTCGCCGCCCGGCACTTCGCCCGCCCCGGTATGTCCCGCGCTGTCCCGCAGTACCACAACATTGCGCGTGAAAAACGGCCCATGCGCCCCGCTAAGATTCAGCAGCATGCTGTCATAGCCCGCCACCGGTACAACCATCATTTCTCTAATCAGTGGTGTAGCCTCTAACGTGTGCTGCTCTTCTGTTACAACATGAGAGAATCTCTCCATCACAACCCAGTATGTCCTGCAATCGCCGCGAATTCTTAACGGCCGCCGCCGCGCTTACCGCCCTCCCCGCCGCCGCCGCCGCCCCCCGCTCCTTTCGTGTTACCGAAACCGGTTTCCAACTCGACGGCAAGCCATTCCAGATCCTCTCCGGCTCCATGCATTACGCCCGGGTTCCGCGCTCTTGCTGGCAGGATCGTTTCCGCAAAGCCCGCGCCCTCGGCTTGAACACCATCTGTACCTATAGCTTCTGGAACGCCCACGAACCTCGCCCCGGCGAGTGGGATTTCTCGGGCAACCTCGACGTCCGCTCCTTCATCCAGATGGCCGCTTCCGAAGGCCTCATGGTGATCCTCCGCCCTGGCCCCTACGCTTGCGCGGAATGGGATTTCGGCGGCTTTCCGGCCTGGCTGCTCAAAGATCCAACCATCCGCGTCCGCTCCGCCGATCCCAGATTCCTCAAACCTGCCCACGCGTATTTGCAGCGCCTCGGTAATGAAGTCGCCCATCTGCAAATGTCGCAAGGCGGACCCATCATTCTCTGCCAGGTTGAAAACGAATATGGCTCTTACGGCGACGACGCCACTTACAAAAACGCCATTCGCCAAGGGTTGGCGGATGCCGGCTTCGACCCCAAGAGCTTCTACACTTCCGACGGTCCCACCCTGGTGCCCCGCGGCTCGTTCGCCGATCTCCCTGCCGTCATCAACTTCGGCGCCAGCGAAAACGCCGCCAAACAATTCGCCATTCTCGACAAGATCCGCCCGTCCGGCCCGCGCATGTGCGGCGAATACTGGGTCGGCTGGTTCGATCACTGGGGCGAAACCCGCAACGGCATGACGGTCAAAGAAGTCTCAGAGGGCCTCACCTGGATGGTCTCTCACGGTGCCTCCGTGAATCTCTACATGTTCCACGGCGGCACCTCTTTCGGCTTTATGGCAGGAGCTAATCGCGGCAGCGCCTATCAACCCGACGTCTCCAGTTACGACTACGACGCGCCCGTCAACGAAGCCGGCGTTCCCACCGAAAAATTTTTCGCCATCCGCGAGATTCTTCAGCGCCAGACTGCCAATTTACCCCCACTCCCGCAACGCGAAACGGCGCTCAGAATTCCCCGCTTCTTTTTTGAGGAATCCGCACCGCTTTTTTCTCTGCTCGCAGACCCCCATCACTCCGCCTCTCCCCAAACCATGGAATCGCTCGATCAATCCTTTGGCCTCGTTCTCTATCGCACCCCGGTCCGCTCCGCCCAACACGGCACACTGCAAGTTGGCGAAGCCCGCGATTTTGCTCTTCTCTATCAATCCGGTCGCCATCTCGGCACTCTCGACCGTCGTTTCTCGCAACGCTCTCTGGAACTCAATTTGCAAAGCGGCCCTACGCTGGACATCTTGGTGGACGCCATGGGGCGCGTGAATTTCGGCAAGTATCTAGTCGATGACCGCAAAGGACTTGTCGGTGACGTCACCCTCGCCGGAACCCCGCTCACCGGCTGGGATATCTACTCACTCCCCCTCACCAACCTCTCGCGCGTTTCCTATTCGCCCCAACCGGTAACGGACGACGAACCCCGCTTCTATCGCGCCCTCATTCAACTCGAATCCGTCGGCTACACCTTCTTCGACCTGCGCGGCTGGGGCAAAGGCTATGTCTGGATCAACGGCCACAATCTCGGCCGCTACTGGTCTGTCGGTCCGCAGCGCACCATGTTTGTTCCCGCCGAATGGCTCCGCGCCGGCGAAAACGAAATCGTCGTGCTTGACCTGCTCCCCGGCGGTGAACGCTCCATCGAAGGCCGGCGCTCCGCTATCTACGATGTGGCCGCCAGCGCATGAAGATCACTCGCCGTTCGTTCGCCTTTTCCGCGGCCGCCCTGGCCATCACTGGTAAGCAGCCGCTTCAACCCTACGGAGCCTGCCCGTCCCCTCGCCAGCTCGCCTGGAGCGAACTCGAGTTCTACAATTTCCTCCACTTCTCCATCAACACCTTCACCGATAAAGAATGGGGATACGGCGACGAAAGTCCGGCTCTCTTCAATCCCACGCACTTCGATCCCGATCAAATCTGCGAAACATTGAAAAACGCCGGCAGCAAAGGTGCCATCCTCACCTGCAAACATCACGACGGCTTCTGCTTGTGGCCCACCAAAACCACCGAACACTCCATCGCGCACAGCCCGTACAAAAACGGCAAAGGCGATATCGTCCGCGAACTCTCGGAAGCCGCCCATCGCCACGGAATAAAATTCGGCGTCTATCTCTCGCCCTGGGATCGCAATCAAGCCACCTACGGCACCCCGCAATACATCCGGATTTATCGCCAGCAAATGCGCGAGCTCCTCACCAGCTACGGCCCCATCTTCGAAATCTGGCACGATGGCGCGAATGGCGGCGACGGCTATTACGGAGGCGCCCGTGAAAAGCGCATCATCGATAAACTTCACTACTACGATTGGCCGGCCACCTGGAATATCGAACGCCAGCTCCAGCCGGACGCCGCTATATTCAGCGATGTCGGTCCTGATGTCCGATGGGTCGGTAACGAAAAGGGCATCGCGGGCGAAACCTGCTGGGCCACCTACACACCCCATTCTCCCAACGGCGGCCCCGGCTCGCCCGGCGACGTAATCGCATCCGAATCCACCACCGGCACTCGCAACGGCAAGTTCTGGATGCCCGCCGAATGCGACGTCTCCATCCGCCCCGGCTGGTTCTTTCATGCCGCCGAAAACCAGAAGGTAAAAACACCGGCCGAACTCTTCGATCTCTACCTCAAATCTGTCGGCCGCGGCGCAAGCTTTTTATTAAACGTTCCGCCCGATCGCCGCGGACGCCTCTTTGAAACCGACACTGCCAACCTCCTCGCCTTCGGCAAAATGGTCCGCCACGCGTTCGCCAAAGACCTGGCCGCCAACACCGCCGTCAAAACCTCTCTGGAATTCCCGCAACCCGTCGCGTTCAACGCCGTCCGCCTCCGCGAAAACATCCAACTCGGTCAGCGGATCGCCGCCTTCTCAATCGAAACCTGGCAAAACGGCGCCTGGTCCACTTTCGCAAACGGTACCAGCATCGGCATCTGCCGCATCCTGACTTCGCCCACTCTCGTCCGAACCACGCGTGTCCGCCTCCGCATCACCGACTCGCCTGTCCCGCCCGCGCTAGCCGAATTCGGCCTCTATGCTCTGTAAAGGAGGCGTTTTCGCCTGCGCCGTCCTCTCCCTGCAGGCGCAATTCATCTTCAATCAAGCGCCCTTCCGCTCAGCTCACGCTTCGAACATCGTTGAACTGCGCGATGGCGACTATCTCGCCACCTGGTTCGGAGGCTCCGCCGAAGGCAACCCCGATGTCGCCATCTGGTATTCGCGTCACACGTCCGGCCGCTGGTCCGCGCCCGCCGTCCTCGTCCGCGAACCGCACATCGCCTGCTACAACCCCGTTGTCTTCTACAGTAAGAACGGCCGCCTCTGGTTCTACTACAAATTCGGCCCCAAGCCCAGCGACTGGACCGCCGGCCGCCGTTTCAGTGATGACGATGGGCGCACCTGGTCCCCCGTCGAACACCTCCCAGCCGGGCTATACGGTCCCATCCGCACCAAACCCCTGGTGCTCCCGAACGGCATCATCGTCAGCGGTACCTCTGTCGAAAGCTACTTAGCCTGGGCTTGCTGGATTGAGCGCAGCACCGATAACGGCCAAACCTGGGCTCGTATCGGCCCCATAGCCGCACCTTCGCCATACGGCTTGATCCAACCCTCAGTCTTACAACTCAAAGGCAACCATCTCCGCCTTTACGCCCGTGCCACAAAACAAATCGGCCGCATCTGCATCGCAGATTCCTTCGACGCCGGCCTGACCTGGACCCCCGCCCACCCGCTCGATATCCCCAATCCGAACTCCGGCATCGACGCCGTAAAACTCCGCGACGGCCGAATCGTCCTCGCTTATAACAACACTTCCACCGCGCGAACCCCGCTCAATCTCGCAGTAAGCCGCGACGGCGAACACTTCAAAATGTTCTCCACTCTCGAATCCGGCCCAGGCGAATTCTCCTACCCATCCCTAACCCAGGCAAAAAACGGCAACCTCTTACTCACCTACACCTGGAACCGAAAACGCATCCGCTTTGCCGAAATTCCGTTATCCGAAATCCCACCCGTTGCCTTTTGATTTTCTTAATTGGGGTTCATCCGCCTTCATCCGCGGTTAGCTCTTCAAAGACAAAGCCGCCTGCAGCATCGCCCGCGCATACGCCACGTCATACACCATGCCTGTGTACCCGCCGCCACCCGGATATTGATTTTGAATCCCGCGCTCCCGGTCATAATCCAAGGCCCGCTCATGCTCCGGATATATCAACCGCGGATACTTCTGCCGTACCAGTTCCCGCATAATCGCGAACATGTCATTCTCGCCCTCATCGATGAATACTTCCGTGTATTCCTCATACGGCTTCCGCACCCGCACATTCCGGTAATGCACATGGTTGATCCGGTCCTGCGCCCCGAAGTATTTGCAAACCTGCACCGGATCATGCCCCATCTCGCGCGTCACGCCGCAATCAAACGTGATCCCATTGGACGTGCTATCCACAATAGAGATCAGCTTCTTCCACCCCTCGACAGTCCCCATAATCTGCTGTGATCCGCGGCTCACGGGGGCCGGCGGATCGTTCGGATGCAGCGCCAGCCGCACATGCGACTCCTCCGCTACCGGTACAACCGCCTTTAAAAAATACGTGATGTTCGCCCACATCTCATCCAGATTGTGCGCGCCCTCCTGCGGCAGCGGCGGTAGGTTCTTCACCCGCTGATAATCGAACGCCGTCAGCCCTGCGCCCCCGCGGCCCGTCTCTTCGTAATACCCTTCAATCAACCGGTGCGCATAGAAGTTGTACTCAACCACCGGCACGCCCACGGTTCCGGCCGCTCGAATCGACTTCCGCACATTCTCAATCTCTTCATCGCGCCCCGGCTTCCCATAAATCGTCTTGGGAAAGCCCGCAATCATCAGATTCCCCAGCGCCAACTCCCCGCGCTTCAACTGCTCCACAATGGATCGCAGTTGATCTTCCTCCCACGGAATCTTGGGGCCGCCTGAGAGCACATGCGTCACGCCAATCTGCCGCACCCGCCGGATGGCAGCTTCCGTTATGTCATGAATCGCAATCGGCGCGCAAATTTTGGGAGTCCCCGCGCCCTCTTCTAAACTCGCCGCCGCCGCTGCCGCCGCAGCCGGCATACTTATCAACCACTCTCGCCGTGACCAAGCCATGCCCTATATCACACCAAATTGGCGTGACTCTGCGGTTCTGTGCGGGTATTTTCGCCCCAGGCTACTCGCTACGCATGCTATGGGGTTCGGGAATTCGCTCTATGTCTCGATCCGTTTTCGTCGCCGGCTCTCGAGCAACTCCGCAATTGCCCGGCACTCCTCCGCCATCTCCGCGAACTGTGCCGGATCGAGTGACTGATATCCGTCCGACAACGCTGCTTCCGGATGGGGATGCATCTCCACAATCAATCCCGCCGCACCCGCCGCGACTGACGCAAGCGCCATGGGCAGCACTTTGTCCCGTTTCCCCGTTCCATGGCTCGGATCCACAATAATTGGCAGATGGCTCAAGCTCTCAACCGCTGGTACCACGCTCAGATCGAGTGTATTGCGCGTATGATCGGCAAACGTCCGGACGCCCCGCTCGCACAGAATTACGTTGTAGTTCCCATCCGCCAGCAAATATTCCGCCGCCATCAAAAACTCCTCAAGCGTCGACGACATTCCCCGCTTCAGCAAAATCGGTTTTCGCGAGCGCCCGGCGCGCCGCAGCAGCGAGAAATTCTGCATGTTCCGAGCCCCGATCTGCACGCAATCCGCATACTTTTCGACCAGGTCGAAGGTCTCGATATCGATCGCCTCCGTCACAATCCCAAGTCCGGTGTCGTCCCGTGCCTCCGCTAGGTAGCGCAGCCCTTCTTCGCCCAATCCTTGAAAGCTGTAGGGCGACGTCCGCGGCTTATACGCCCCGCCTCGCAGCAACTGCGCTCCCGCTCGCTTCACGGCGCGCGCCGATTCCAAAATCTGCTCGCGGCTCTCAACCGAACACGGACCCCCGCAAAGCACCAGCTCCCCGCCGCCCACCCGCGCCTTGCCCACCGTCACTACCGTGTTCTCGCGCTTTGTCTCCCGGCTCACCAGCTTGTACGGTTTCGATACCCGTATTGCCTCGGCGACCCCTGGCAAATCCGCAAATTCCGCCGCGTCCACCGGTCCGCTGTTGCCCGTTATCCCGATCGCCGTTCGCTGCTCGCCTGGAATGATGTGCGGCTGAAATCCCAGCGCCTGAATCTTCCGGCACACTCCCGTGATCTCCGCTTCGCCCGCCCCCGCCTTCATCACCACCAGCACTGTAGATTCGCTCCTCGCTCTCCAGAGTATGCCAGCAGACCTTCATCAAGAGTCGGGTCGCTATATTTATATCTAGCCTCTGTGTGCTCGAATTAAGTAACTCAAGAATGTCTCATCTCCCTTTTCGGAACTTTGTTCATCTCTCCCAAGACGAAGCGCACCATCTCATGTGCCGCATGCTCTCGGGGGAGATGGATACCGAAGGCATTGCCGAAGTTCTCAGCTTTCTCCGCCGCAAGGGCGAAACGCTTGTCGAACTGGTCGGCTTCGCCAGCGCCATCCGTGAAATGAGTCCGGTCTCCGCCTCGGAAGAAATGAAAGCCGAGCCCCTGCTCGATACCTGCGGCACCGGAGGCGACGAAACCAGCACCTTCAACATTTCAACTGCCGCCGCCTTTGTGGTCGCCGGATCCGGCCTGCGCGTCGCCAAACACGGCAATCGCCGGATCTCCAGTCAGTGCGGCAGCGCCGATGTGCTCGAAGCGTTGGGCGTTCCCGTCCGTTTGTCTGGCAAACAGGTTTTGGAATGCATTCTCCAGACCGGCATCGGCTTTCTCTACGCGCCCCTGCTCCATCCCGCTGTTAAACATGCCCAGGAAGCCCGGCTGCTGCTCAAGGGGCACACCGTCTTCAACATGCTCGGGCCGCTTACTAATCCCGTCGGAGCCTCCGTCCAGTTGATCGGCGCCTTTTCCGTCCGCGCGGCCGAAATGCTGGCGCACGCTTCCGCCCGCCTCGGTATTGAGCGCGCCTTCGTTGTCCACGGTTCCGACGGACTCGACGAAATCACCACCACTGGCCTTACCACCGTCTTTCAAGTCGAAGAAGGTCGGGTGCAGAAAGGCCGCTGGAACCCTTCCGATTTCGGCATTATGCCTGCTATGCTCGAAGACCTCCAGGGGGGCGATCCCGAGCACAACGCTACGCTCATCCGCAATCTGCTCGAAGGTGAGTCCGGACCGCGTCGCGATATCGTGGTCGCCAATGCCGCCGCCGCTCTTTTCCTTGCCCGGCGCGCCGTTGATCTCAAATCTGCAGTTGCCATGTCCCAGCAATCCATCGATTCCGGCGCAGCCCGCCGCAAGCTGGAACAGCTCATCGAATTCGGAGCCATGAAGTCCCATCATGAAGTCGTTTGAAATTCAGGAATTCGGCTTTGACCATCTATCTCTCGTCGACCGCGAGATACCCCAGCCTGGTCCCGGCGAAGTCCTCGTGCGAATGCGCGCCGCTTCGCTCAACTATCGCGACTACCTGACCGTCAAAGGCCTCTACAACCCCAAAATGCGCTTGCCCGTCGTGCCGCTCTCCGATGGCGCAGGTGTGGTCGAGGCCGCCGGCCCGAACGTCACTCGTTTTAAAAAGGGTGATCGTGTCGTAGCCTGCTTCATGCAGCGCTGGCTCGACGGGCCGCCCGCCAAAGAGCATGCCGCCTCTTCCCTCGGCAGTCCTTTGGACGGTGTGCTCCGCGAATACGCTGTCTTCTCGGAGGACGGGTTACTTCCCACCCCTTCCTTCCTTAACGATGAAGAAGCTGCCACACTCCCTTGCGCTGCCGTTACTGCCTGGCACGCGCTCTTCGAACACACGCCTCCGCAGCCCGGCCAGACTGTCCTGCTTCAGGGCACCGGCGGTGTCTCGATCTTCGCTCTGCAATTCGCCAAAGCCGCCGGCCTGCGAACCATCGTTACCTCCAGCAGCGACGATAAGCTCGCGCGTGCCCGCCAGCTGGGCGCCGCCGAAACCATCAATTACACATCCAATCCGCACTGGGACAAAACCGCCCGCGATCTCACCGCAGGCCTCGGCGTCGATCACATCATCGAAGTCGGCGGCAGCGACACCCTCCCGCGCTCCCTGCGTGCCATCCGCACCGGAGGCGCCATCAGCCTCATCGGCATCCTCAGCGGCGTCGACCCTACTGTCAGCCCCACCGCCATCCTGATGAACAGCGTGCGCTTACAAGGCATCTACGTCGGCTCGCGTGCGATGTTCGAGCGCATGAACCGCGCCATCGAATTTCACCGCATCCACCCGGTCATCAGCCGGTCTTTTCCCTGGACGGATTACCCCTCAGCGTTGCGCTTTATGGAATCCCAATCCCACCTGGGCAAAATCACCCTGACGTTTTAGCTCTTCACGCGCCCCCGTCCGAAAAGCCGCTCCGGGGACACTCCGGGCTTCTTTGGAGTACCTTCCCCGGTCCCGGCAGCAGGCGTGTCCCCCATCCGAAAAGCCTCTCCGGGACACTCCGGGCTTCTTCGGAGTACCTTCCCCAGTCCCGGCAGCAGGCGTGTCCCCCGTCACAAAAGCCCTTCCGCTGCAACCTTGTGTACCCATTTCAAAAACGCCATCTTCACGCCTGTCTCAAAAGCCGCTCCGGGGACACTCCGGGCTTCTTCGGAGTACCTTCCCCAGTCCCGGCGGCAGGCGTGTCCCCCGTCCCCCTGCGCTGCTACTCTTCATACGCTCCATCGTCGCCGCCTGTATCCGCCGCCAGATTCTCGAACTTCGTGTACCGGTTCAAAAACGCCATCTTCACGCGCCCCGTCGGACCGTTGCGCTGCTTCGCCACGATCAATTCCGCCAGCCCTTTCAGGCTTTCCTTATCCGGCCGGTACACTTCCTCTCGAAAGATAAACCCCACCATATCCGCATCCTGCTCAATCGATCCCGATTCGCGCAGATCGCTCAACATCGGCCTGTGATCTCCCGGGCGCGTCTCCGGCGCGCGGCTCAATTGCGAAAGCACCATAAACGGCACCCGCAGTTCCTTCGACATCAATTTGAATCCCCGCGACAGCGAACTGATCTCCTGCACCCGGTTTTCATACCGCCCGCGCCCCTGCATCAATTGCAAATAGTCGATCACCACCAGCCCCAAATCTTGCTCGGCCTGTAATCTCCGCACCTTCGAGTGCACATCCATCAGGTTCGTCCCGGCTGTATCGTCAATGTAAATCGGCGATTCCACAATCCGGTACAACGCATCCTGGAGCGCATGGCGTTCTTCCGCGTTTAAATATCCCGCCCGAAATCGTTGCTGGTCCACTCGCGCCGTCGCGCAAATCAATCGCGTCAACAGCGACTCTTTCGACATCTCAAGCGAAAACACCGCCACTGCTTTCGGGTTCGTCGGATTCATCGCTACATGCTGCGCGATATTCAACGCAAACGCCGTCTTGCCCATCGCCGGACGCGCCGCCAGGATAAACAATTCCCCTTCCCGCAGGCCGCCCGTCATCTCATCGAATTTCAAAAAGCCCGTGCCGATGCC
Organism: Terriglobia bacterium; assembly: GCA_963767485.1. Classification (GTDB taxonomy): domain Bacteria; phylum Acidobacteriota; class Terriglobia; order Bryobacterales; family Bryobacteraceae; genus Bog-105. Next base: position 219,113 of record CAVYDZ010000013.1, read on the forward strand.
TTTAATCCGCTTGCTCGCGTCAAGAAAAGCATTGATGCCGCCTTCATACTCGGAAACGATTTGCGCCGGGCTCGCTAGCGCGTTCTTCGATTGCACATCGCCCAGCTTCATGAACGCATCTTCTACCGCGCCCAGGATCTCGGTCGGGCTCTCGCCCGTCGACACGCACCGGTTGATCGTATCTTGCGAAACCGCGATGATCCGCCGCAGCAGAGCTTTCTCTTTTACGATCGTGACGTAGCTCTCGAGATTGTGCAGCTGCGGAAGGCCGTCATCGAGCGAAACCAGATAGCTCAGTCCGTCCACTGATTGCAGCTGGCCCTGCTTCATCAGCTCGTTGGCCAGCGTCACCCGGTCGATCTTTTCCCCGCGTTCATGCAGCTCGCTCATTCGCAGGAAAATGCGCTTATGCTTCTCCAGGCTGAAGTCTTCGGCCCCGATCGTCCCCGCCACCTGCAGAAACGCCGTCTCGCTGCTCATGACCGCGCCCAGCACAAAACGCTCCGCGTTTAAATTGTCGGGAAGGGAATGTTCAAGACTGATGTCGCGTGCTGCCATCGTACAGAGACCCGTCTACCTTAACCGACCCGTACTCTAACCACAAGAGGCGAAATGCTTGCTTCCACAAGCGAACGCACCGCCTGCCGGGCCTAAAAAAATGTTGCGAACCGGTTTTCCACAAACTTTCCAACGACACTTTCGCCTAAAAATGTTTTATCACCTTTTCGCCCAGGCGTGGAATCCCCCATGGTGCCGGCGTGGTATGCTCGCCATTACCTAAGAAGGATCGCATCCATCTGCGAGGTTCAATGAATATCACCAGGCGAACCTTCCACGTCGGCTTAGGCATAACGGGTCTCGGCAAATTCAATGCAGCAGGTCAGACGGAAACGCAATTGCCCGGTCAGCAGGAAAAACAAGCTGCCAAGGCAAGCGATTCACATTACCTGTTTCACGACTCTACGTTTGAAAACATATTCTTGACAAGCCTTGGGCGCGCCTATTATTCAGGAGGAAACGTCGGGAAGGTCCTTTATGTCAAGCGCCAAGTGAGAGACGGAGATTTCGAGAGCGCGTTTGTCGCTTTCAAACAAGCTGGCGACGAAGCGCGGGCTATGGGCAACGATTCGCTTGCGGGCGGACACCGCGAAAGCGCTCGACAAGCCTACCTCTGGGCGCAAAACTTCTACGACAGCGCAACGTATTTCCTCGACGGCTCGAACGATCCGTCTCGTTTTCTCGCTACCTGGGAGGCTTTGTACGACTGTTGGTTGAAGTCGCTTCCTTGTTTTGACCCGCCGATCGAGCCGGTAGCCATACCTTACGAAGGCAAAGCCCTGCATGGTTTCTATATGCGAGGCAAAAGCACCTCCCGCCGTCGCCCATTACTAATCCTTGTGAACGGGAGCGATGGCTCTCTGCTCGACATGTGGCTCTGGGGCGGTGCGGGGGCAACTGCCAGAGGATACGACTGCCTCGCCTTCGACGGACCGGGCCAGGGATACGCTCTTTGGAAGCAGCAACTGTATTTCCGGCCAGATTGGGAAAAGGTCATTACTCCCGTTGTAGATTTCGCGCTCACCCGGCCGAATGTCGATCCGAAACGGATTGCGATCCAGGGCATCAGCCAGGGCGGCTACTGGGTACCGAGAGCGCTCGCATTTGAGAAGCGTATCGCTGCCGCCATAGCTGATCCCGGAGTTGTTGACGTGTCCACGTCGTGGACCCGAACGTTGCCAAAATCTCTCCTTGGCCTCTTGAAGGAAGACAGAAAGATCGAATTTGACCACTACCTCGGAAAAGCTCTTGGACCGAGGGACCAAGCCACGCTAAATTTCCGCATGCGGCCGTTCGGCTTCACCTCGTACTTTGATACTTACAAAGCAGTGCTCGGATATAACTTGCGGGGCATTGCAGAACAGATCCGATGCCCTTTGCTCATCACGTCACCGATCAACGAGGCCTACTGGCCTGGCCAATCCAAGCAACTGTACAGCTCTCGTGACCGGCCCCAAGGATCTCGTAGAGTTTTCCGAAGCCGATGGCGCCGACCTTCATTGCGAACCCAAGGGTACGGGCATTCGCGATTTGCGCGTCTTCAACTGGCTGGACAAAACAATTTCGTAAGTGGCTCGGACAGCCGTGCCTCCGTACCCCTCCGGCGCACTCTTAAAAATCCTGCTATTTCGGTGTCGGAACGCCTTCACCCGGGAACGGCCACTGTTTATTCAATAGCAACTCCTTCTCGCGGTCTGCATTCGGCACTTTGTTTATTCGCAAGTTCTCGAGCAGATGCACTCCGGTCTTTCCCGCCACCGCTATATCAATATCCCCGTCGCCATCCAGATCCTCGGTGATGAACTGCGTTCCGCCGCCCGCCGTCCCGTTCACCGAAACCGCATAACGAGTGAACTTGGCGGTCTTGCGGTCAATCTTGTAGTAGTAGATCACCAGCGGATCATACGAACCAGGATCGTGCCCGGAGTGCCCGCGATACCTTTTTCCGACCAGCAGTTCCGGTTGGCCATCGCCATCGATATCCACCAGTTTCAAAGCATGCACTTGCGAAAATGATTCATCGATCGTGTGCTTCAGCCATTGCGGATGCGCTTTTGATCCCTTCTGCTCCAGCCAGTAGAGTCCATAGCTGTGGCCCCGGCCGTAAATCACATCCATTCTCCCGTCATCATTGACGTCGTAGCCAATAATCGGAAAACCGGTCTCGCCCAGGTTCCAGTCGCCATGCCACTCCCACTTGTCCTGGTCGGCATCGATATTCTTGAACCAGCCGAACGGCGTCAGCAAATCCGTCTTGCGGTCGCCGTCCATGTCGGCCATTCCTACGCCGTGCCCATCCTGCTCGGGTCCGCCCACGTGATGAACTTTCGGCTCCGGTCCCGCAAAATTCACCCACAATATCCCCGACCGCCCGTAATGCGCCAGCGCCAGGTCCGGTTTGCCATCCCCGTTGAGGTCGGCCATCCAACCGCCCTCCGTTTTAACCGTGTGTGTGATTAAATGCTTCTGCCACGTCACTCCCGGTGTTTTCGGATTCTTGTACCACCACAGCCCGTCGGTCATCCACCCGACCGTCACCACATCCGGCGCGCCGTCGTGATCTACATCCACCGCCCACTCGCCGCAATCGGAAACGAATTCGCCGCTGATGTCCACCGCGCGGTACTGATGCCGTGTCCACGTCCCTACCGCGCTCCCCGGATTCTCATACCAGTACGCTCCGCTCAAAATGTCCGGCTTCCCATCGCCATTCATATCGAGCACGGAAATTCCCTCCGCGTGATCGCTCCCGAGCTGATGCGAGAAGAACGTCGCTTGCGGTACGCCGTACGGACCGTCCCCCCGTTCTTTGTTCAACTGTGCAAATGCTCCCCACGCGAGCAATCCCGCCGCCGCGATTCCCGCGAGGCGCAACGAATCCGTCCTGGTCATACGCATCGCTCCCAGTCTAATCGCATCCTTGCTTCCCGCGTTGCTCTTGGCCTGTTTACTAAACTTCAAGCATGCGTTTGTTGCGCCGCGAGCGGGAGCTTTGTGCGGCAGTCTTTCTTTTGTGTGTATGCTCTACCGGATGTTTGGTCCGGCACCGTGTGGTCGTTCCCCAGGGCCAGCGCGTTCCGAAGCCGCTGCTTACCGCCAGCAAGGCGCAGTTGATCCAGAAACTGCACGATCTCTTCGATCCTGTCCACTCTTTCCAGATGAAGACCGATATGTCGCCCTCCGTCGGCGGCCTCTATGGCGGAACCGTTACGGATTACCCAACCATCAGCGGTTTCATCCTCTTCCTGCGGCCCGATAGCATTCGCGTCGTCGGCCTCGATCCTGTCATTCACACAGTTGCCTTCGATATGGTTTCGATCGGCAACCAGTTCCGTGTCTCCATCCCCGCCAAGAGCTTGTTTATCGAAGGCTTGAATGATGCGCCGGCGACCTCCAATAACAAGCTCGAAAACTTGCGCCCAGCCGCCTTCCTGACGGCTCTGATGATTGATCCGCCGGATCCGAAGAAGGACATCACGCTTGTCGAGGACGACACCGACGAACAAAAAGCTCTCTATATCCTGATGATGATTCGCCGCGACGGCGACCTCTATTATCCAAGCCGCAGTGTGTACTTCGATCGCTATACGCTACGCCTCGCGCAGCAGAAAACCTTCGACCGCAACGGCGACATTCTCAGCGAAACCAAGTATTCGAATTGGGTCGATCACAACGGCGTGCAATTCCCGAGCCTGATCGACATCCGCCGCCCTAAGGACGGCTACGAGGTGGTTTTGACCGTAACCGGCCTCCAGTTGAATCCGCCCGACATTGTGCCCCCCAAGTTCATCCTGAATGAGCCTGCGGGTTATCACCTGAAACAACTTCAATAACCTGCGGCGTACTAGTCGGCGCTGATAATTGAGGAGCACTCGCGTGATTCGAATGAGCGGTCGCCGGGCTTGGCAATCCGTTCAGCGGATTCCCAACCAGCGTATTCATCACGTCTCTTGCGTGCGCACGTGACTTTGCACGATGGCAGGGTGCCCGCTGCAAAACGGGCAACAGCGGCAGCCAAATTCGATTCGGCATTCCACTCACAGGCAACGTCGGCCCGGGTGCGTTGTCGAATGTCAAGTTTATGGTACCGCCAGAACTTGATTTTTGATGTGCCGGAAGATTTATCGTAAGTCGATGCATGTTTTTCGCATACACTTGATTTGACCTCACTTAGGGATGTCTAGCGAGGACCTCAAAGGAGAAAAATGAAGATCGGCTATTTTGCATTACTCGGGTTGGCGGGGGCGGTTGCGGTTGCGCCAGCCGCCATGGCAGAGGCATTTCATTTCTCGTTCAGCGGGAACGGGATCAACGCTACTGGCGTGCTCACGGTAGGACAGCAGAGCACGAACTCTAGTAATCCCCCCGGCAACGAGATCACCGGTATCAGCGGAACGTTTTCGGACACGAACGTAAATGTGTCTGGGGCGATTACCGGGCTTGCCACCCCGATATCGTATGTGAATAACCCTCTGGTCTCCGGTTTTGCAACCACCTCAGGTGGTTTGTCCTACGACGACCTGTTTTACCCGGCAGGAAACTCTCCGACTGTCTGCTACGAACTCGTCAACGGCGTCCCCACGCTAACCTATCCGTTTTCCGGAGGCCTGTTCGACATCTATGGAGTCACCTTCGATATAGCCGGACCCGGAGGATACGTCGGTGGGCTTTGGAGCAACGGGGACGTGGGGCATGGCCCGATCGTCTACGCGGCTGGCCTTGCGAATGCCACGAGTCTCGTCGACCTTCCGAATGCCAATCCAGGACCGGGCGTTCCTCCGCCGGGACGGTACGGCTCCTTTACAACGAGTCCTGTGCCGGAGCCCGGTTCGCTGTTGTTGCTCGGCATCGGCCTCGTAGGCCTAATCGCTGCCGCATGCGCTCGCAAAAGCAAACGGTCCTCGTTCGCAGAGGCGCATAGCTGTATCGATTGACGTTGTAGCGGGAAGCGGCAACATACTCGACCAGTTCACCTGACAGTCGCGCGTATAAAGGTCGATCAGATCCGACCCCTTCACGCTCTCGCTCAATTAGGCTTTTAGTTCGTAACGTCACTCGCAAATTGCTGTGGCCCAGAGTTGGGCCACAGCGAGCCCGGCCTGGCCCGGATCTCAGAGTAAGCGCAACCATGCAATCTTGCTATCCTCCTGGGCTGCAGGCCTCGATGTGCATCTTTGGCGGTTGGTAAAGACAGTTGGATCGTGCAGAAGCAATAAATCGCGACCGAGATTTCATCCATCATGGTTGGCCGCCCGGACAGACCCCACCTTGCGCCTGATAGATCCGCACTGATCGCACAGCGCAAATTCATGCTTTGCCGTCATAGACGATCTACAGCCCGCGCGGCGCTCGCGGCTGACTTTTCTTCTACTTTCCGGGTTCGCACATCATTCGAACTGACCTGAGCAGATTAAGGCAACACGCCCCGCCGGGTACGAAGTCCCGACGTAAATGGAAAACACAACTGTCAATCAAGCCGCAGACAAACTCGGGCGGCGGGTCCGTAGGCGTCGTGCAGGAATACATACCGTCCGCCCGTTGCAGAAAACGCCCCCAACTTCGGCACAAGCACGCGCGACCACGAATGAAACTGCACCCGCCATCGCCAATCGTTTTGCGCGGAGCCATCGGATTTATGAGATGAGATGGCCTCAGCGCGAAAGGGATTCAGTCAACCCGGTATACAAGAGATTCAGTTGGCCGGAATCGTAACAGCGGCTATCCGCGCCGAGATGGCGAGTGCGCGCTGCCGCTCGGTTGGAAGCACTTTGAGGCCTCGGTTGCCGCCGACCGAGCCCTGCCATACCTGAGCCAGGTAGCAGGTTTTGCGATAGCAATCGAACACCAGTCTGCCATTTCTGCCCGGGGACCCGGAGCCGAGGGTCGGAAACACGGTTAGTACTGCGCTCGCCGAATTCCGGTCCAAGCCTCGGATCATCAAGCGCTGCGCACTGCTGTTATATGTGAGCTGGTAATTGCCTGCTGACAGCGTCCTATTCTCTAATGTGAAGGCGAATGGAACGTTGGCTTGAATCGGCTGCCCGGATTGGGCGTACGCGGCCGAAATCGTCAGGAAGCCGAAAAGGCTCATCATCGAAAACGTCTTGAACATGGGGATTCTCCTTGGTAATTTTGGTTGTGGCGAAAATCGGAGGAACGAGCGTAAGACGAACACGGTGCGAGTGCACTTTGGTCGCCTTCGAGCGTTACGGATCGTTTCGGCACGACACCAGTTTTGCCGCGGAGGCATTTCCAGTCGATGCTCTCACGATACTCCGCGAGTTGAATGTTTATCCCGGCGTAAGTACCTTTAAGATGCTAAACATCCGGGTCCGGATTACACGCGGCGAACGGTGTGGCATTCCTCTTAGCTGCAAGCTACTGCGATGAGCGGACCAACCTCTAGCGACCCGCTGCTCCGATTCTCGGTATTCGAGGTCAACCGGGATTCCGGCGAACTCTTCAAGCAGGGGCGCAAGATCAAGCTGCAAGGCCAGCCCTTTGAACTCCTGGTCGCTCTCCTGGAGCAACCGGGCGAGGTCCTGACCCGTGGCGAACTACGCCAGAAGATCTGGCCGTCGGACACCGCCGGCGATTTCGATCACGGCCTGAATCGAGCCGTTAATAAGATACGGGAAGCGCTGGGGGATTCGGCGGAGACTCCGCAGTTCATCGAAACGCTTCCCCGTCGAGGGTATCGGTTTATCGGAGCCATTCAGGAGGAACGTCCGCCAGCGCGCCCGCACAGGAGGGATGAGGCACCGGATGCGGCGGTGCTAGCAGCAACCGTTCCAAGCGCGGCCACGGAACAGCCAAAAGCCCGTTCCCGAACTGCGCTCCCGATACTGATTGCCGTTGCGGCGGTTTTGGTGTTGACAAGCTTCATCTTCTGGCGGGCACTTCATCGAACGCCCAGCAGAGTGCCGATGGAAGTGCGGCAGCTCACTACGAATTCTGCCGATAATCCGGTCTGGAATGCAGTCATCTCGCCAGACGGGCGGTACCTGGCTTACGGAGATCTGGCGGGCATCGAGCTTCGGCTGGTCAGCACAGGGGAATTGCATCTGGTGCCAAGACCTTCATCGCTCGCGGCAGGCGACGCGTGGTTTCCGACAGCTTGGGGTTCCGACGGAACGCGCATGCTCGCCACGTCCATGACACCCACCAGCTTCGCTGCCTGGACAGTGCCCCTGGTTAGGGGTGCCGCTACTCCGCTTCGAGACAACGCTCTGGTTCAATCGGTGTCGCCGGATGGATCGCTCATTGCATTCACGGCCGGGACTCGCATGACGCATTGGGGAAGTGCCAGCAGCCGCCGCCTGATGTTCCAACGAGAGATTTGGTTGATGGGTCCACAAGGAGAAAATGCAAAGAAAGTGCTCGCCGGCAACGACCTGACCTGGTTCAATTCGGTCCGTTGGTCGCCTGACGGGAAACGGCTGGCATACGAGAAACTCCAGAATCTGGGGCAAATGTCGTGGGAATACTCGATAGCAACATGCGACCTGAACGGAGGAACGCAGTCGGTTGTGTTCTCGAACCGGCTTTTGAATTTTACGCCCGGAAATGCTGACGATCTCAGCTTCCCCGGCGATTTTAGCTGGCTGCCCGACGGCCGAATTGTTTTTGCCGTTCCCGAAGCCGCACCCAACGCGCGGAACAGCAATCTTTGGGAGATAACGTTGGACGTTGCTACTGGAAAGCCGCAGACCCAGCCGCAGCGAATTACTGAGCTTTCAGGTTTTCACATGGAGGGATTTAGCGTCACAGCCGATGCAAAAAAGTTGGTGTTCGAGAGCAGTACAGAGCAGTCCCATGTGGTAGTCGGGCAACTGGAACGAGACGGCAAGCTGGCAAATCTGCGGCAGCTTACGCTGGATGAGCGGTACAACGTCCCGTTTGCATGGACACCTGATAGCAAAAGTGTGATTTTCAACTCTGATCGCACTGGTACGTTCCTGATATACAAGCAAGCGTTAGCTCAAAATGTACCGGAGTTGATTTCGACGGGCCGAGACAATGTTCAGGTAGTGCGTATGAGTTCAGATGGAACATCACTGCTTTACACGGCGCTTACGCCCAACTCCCATACAGTCCAGGTGATGCGCGTGCCGCTGGCTGGCGGCGCACGGCAACCCGTGTTTGCAGCCAACGTTAACAACTTCGATTGCCCTCACAAGTCGGGCGCGTCCTGCGTGGCCAGCGAAGGCATTACTGACAAGCAAGTCCTCTTGTTTGCTTTTGATCCGGTTTCCGGTTCACGTCACGAGCTCTTCCGTATAGCGCACTCTATGACGAACATCAACTGGACGATTTCTCCGGACGGCTCGCGGCTCGCGATGACTGGGGCTGATCCGGCGGGCAGGATAGAAATCCGTTCGTTGGCCGGACGGGTCGAAAAGAGTATTGAAGTCGAGGGATGGTCAAACCCGTCATCGATCGATTGGGCAGGGGACGGCCATGGGTTATTTGTGTCTTACGCCGGTCAGATTGATTCCCCATCCGGTCCCATTGGAGCCACTCTCTTACGAGTGGATCTTCAGGGTCATGCAGAACCGCTTTGGGTGACCAGGGGCGGCGGTTATGCCTGGGCTATCGCTTCCCCAGACGGCAAATATCTCGCTATCCGCGAACCGGGGACGGAACGTAATGCTTGGCTGATTGAGAATTTCTAACCTTAGATTTTTGCTCGGGTCTGAAGGCAGCTGAAGCGCTATCTGACACGAACAGAACTCGTTCAGTGCCTATTGGCCACGGGTAGTCAGGAACCGTTTAGCAATAGTTTTGTGCAATTTTTCCGGATTGATCCTGGATGACGGGCCAACCGTCAAATTCCTGTACCTCGACTGGACAAGCGATAACAGATGCTAAGGATTTGAGCTGATTGCCCTCCACGCAGCGACCACCGGTCGCCGATGTAGTCGATACATGAACACATCGCGACTACCCATGGCTACTAACGTTGGATCACCGGCCGAAAGTGCAACGCGATCACATTCAATGACAACGGCCCAAGTGGGTTGAGGCTATGTGCGGCGCAGTTATCGCCTCCTGGGATTAGGCACTGTGCACCGAATTTCCTGAGTCGGCTCACCGGCGTACTCGGCAAAGTGGGTTGCACCGATGTGCGCAATGTAACTGTCAGGACGGATCAAGATCCGAGCTCCATCGGGTGTGACGATCTCGGTCGCATGAGTACCGCGCATGATCGAAGAGCCTGCCGCCGTCATCGAGCCGTGCATCGGGCATTCGATCACCCGGATGTAGGCTTTCGATCGGGCCGCCGGAGCAAAGGGGGCTCGCCCGGTAGTGCAAAGCTAGCTGATCGGTCGCATCGCCGCTCTTGATGGACCGCGTTTGGTATAAGCGCTTGCTCAAACCGAGTACGGCCGCAGCGATGGGGAGGCGCTCGGCTTCATATGTGTCAAGTAGCGAATCGGGACCACCGCGGAGAATGTGCGCGAGTTTCCACCCAAAATTGTAGGCGTCCTGAATGCCCGTGCTGAGGCCTTGTCCACCAGCATGGGTTTCTCATCGATTGCCTCGCCCTCCAGATTCAGAGGCGGCCTTCAGCCATGGACGGATTGATGGAGCACGATACTGAACTCGATCCCAAGGTTTGCTACACCGAAGTGGTCATGGCGACGGCCGCGCTACTGGGATACGAACTGGCCCCACGTACCTCGGGCAGACGATCGCCTCTTGTCGTCTGCCTGACGTCCCTCAGCCCTCCAGACTCCCAACCACCGCTCTCAGCCAAATCGCCGCCGCCACCGCTCCCGGGTCTGGAGTGCCAATCACCCGCTCACCCAGGTAGCTCGAGCGTCCTCTGCGCGCTTGAATCTTCGCCGTGGTTTGCGCGCCCGCCTCAGCCGCTCGCGCCCCCGCTTCCAGCGACTCCTGCGCCAGCCCCACCGCAAACGGAATCAGCGCATCGAGCATCGTCCGGTCACCCAACCGCGCCCCGCCGAGTTCGCCAATCGCGTTGCATCCCTCCGCCATGGCCGCCGCCCACCCGTTTTCCAAACCGCCTGCCGCACGCAAAAACAGAACCCCGTACAGCGGCCCTGACGATCCGCCCAGATGCCGCTGCAGCGAAAGCCCCAGCGCGCGCAGCGCCGTCGCCGCATCGTCAAGCGGAATACCCGGCAGCTCCTGCTCGATAGCCCTCGCCGCCCGCGCCAGGTTATGCCCCAAATCTCCGTCGCCCGTTCGCTCATCCAATTCCGTCAGATATTGCTCGTTCTCAAGCAGCGCTCCGCATGCTGCCCGAATCGCGCGCTTCATCTTCTTTCCTGCCTCGGTCTCCGGTCTCTGCTCCGCGAGAATCTCGGGAGCAATCTCCAACTCGAGCGTCCTTGCTTGCGTTGAACCGGACCGCTTATGGATTCCGTTTCCCCAGGCCGGCGCCTCCGTCGGCGCGTCGAGTAACTTCAGCCGCTCTTCATTCACGCGCATTACCGAAATGGAAAGGCCTGGCATATCCAGGGACGACAAAAACGTTCCCGCGTACAGCCGCGCTACATCGAACCCCATCCGCTGCAGCACGCTCAAAGCCCTCCCCGTGGCGATCGCCAAACCCAATTCCGAGAGGCCGCCCAGATTATTCATCAGCACCGCGATCGATTCGCCTGCTCGCAGCCGCAGCCCGCGAACCGTCCGGTCGAGCACAAGATCCACCAACTCGTCGGCCGCTAAACTTGCAACGCGCTTTACCCCGGGCTCCCCATGAATCCCCAGCCCGAGTTCAACCTCTTCCCCCGAGAGCGCAAACCCCATCGTCGCTAGATTGTCCGCCGCCGCCTGCGCGATCGATGCTACTTGCGGCAGATCCTTGCCTTCCGCCGCCGCCGCTCCGGCGATCTTGTGAATCAGTACTGTCCCCGCAAGGCCTCGCCGCCCCGCGTTCTCTTTCGAATCCGGCAGCGCCACATCATCGGCCACAATCACGCTCTCGATCATCAGGCCCTCTGCCCGCGCCATCTCCGCCGCTACTCCGAAGTTCAGCCGGTCGCCCGTATAATTTTTGATGATCAGCAGTACCCCGTGCCGCCCGCCAGCTGCCCGAATTGCCGCGAAAATCGAATCCGCGCTCGGCGATGTGAAGATCTCCCCCGCCACCGCCGCCGTCAGCATGCCCGCCCCTACATAGCCCGCGTGCGCCGGCTCATGGCCGCTTCCTCCGCCCGAAATCAGCGCTACCTGGTGGTCTCCCAGTTCCTCCAGATTCGGCCGCATCAATACGTTGTAAGGAGCCAGCCGCCGCAAGTCCGGATTCATGGCCATCAATCCCTCGACCATCTCCCGCACCGCTTGCTCCGGTCGATTATGAAATTTCTGCATGCCGGGGCAGGGAACTACAACCGCCCATACTTCGCCACAGCTTCGCGGATCGACTTGTACTTCTCTATGTAGGGATACATGCTGTGTTCCGTCTGATCGAGCTGCTGCGCTTTCTTAAGAATTTCGGCCGCGTGTTCCTTCGGCACGACCGCCACCCCGTCCATATCCGCCACAATAATGTCGTTCGGACGCACCGGCACTCCGTCGCATGTCACCGGCACATTCTTTCCCGTCACCTTGAAATGATTCACTGTGGTTGACGGAACAATGCCTCGGCTGAACACCGGGAACTGCAGCTTCGTCACTTGCGGCGTATCGCGCACGCTCCCGTCCACTACCGCCCCCGCCAGGCCGCGATACTTCATCGCTGTGCTCATCAGGCCTCCGAGCCCTGCGTAATCCAACCCGTCTTCAAGCACCATCACATAAACGGATCCCGCCGGCGCTTCGTCAATCGCGTCCATCATCCCGGAGAGCGCCTTCGACCCCTCCGTGTTCTCTTCTCTGTGCAGCTGCACAGTCGCCGCTCGCCCCGCGAATTTCGTCGGAAACAGCGGCCGCATGTCATGCTTCATGAACAACTGTTTGCCGTACAGCTGTTCCATCGCGTCCGAAACCGAAGCCACTTCCACCAGCCGGAAACCCGCGATTAAATCTTCCTGCGTGCCTTGCGCGCGAGCCGCCTTTGGCCGCGCCTCCAGCCAGATGAGAGTCAGCGACAGGACCGCGCCCGCCGCTATGAACTTACGACCACGTCCGGTCATTCACATGCCGTCCTTCATCGTTCCAATACTCCCGCCCGTTGTAGGAATTGCGGCGGGCGAGCGTGTTTCTTAAACTCCGATTCATGCGTTTTCTCCGGCAGCACGCCCGCCAAAGCGCCGCGCGCCGCTTCGAAGCATATCAAAGATGCCAGTCGATCCACCCTTGCGGCACTCTGTAAAAACTACGATGAAATCGACTCATCGCTAGTCGGGACTCATCTTGTAGATACATACGCGGGTAACCGCAGGAGAATGCTTTGGATAGAGTGATTCAACTTGTCGGACCTCATCAGGTGGTCCAACTGTTCGGCGTCAAACTGGTCGGTGTCAACGCGGAGAACGGGAAGAAACTCCTCTTCTCCTTGGCCTTTGTAGTCGTCGTAATCTATTTAGGCCATCTGTTGCGATGGCTCGCGGCTCGCAACGCCTGGGATCGTACCGGAAAACGGTTCGCCTTCTGGACGCACCAGGGCATCTCCATAGCGGTCGCTCTGATTCTTCTAATAGGATTACTTTCCCTTTGGTTTGACAATCCATCCACCCTGACGACCGCTGCCGGACTCGTCACCGCCGGTCTTGCCTTCGCCCTGCAAAAGGTCGTGACCGCGTTCGCTGGCTACTTAGTCATCCTCCGCGGTAAAACCTTCAGTGTCGGCGACCGTATAACTATGGGCGGCATTCGCGGCGACGTAATTTCCCTCAGCTTTCTGCAGACCGTGATTATGGAAATGGGACAGCCCGCTGAAGGCGACTCTGGCGATCCCGTCTGGGTCCAGGCACGCCAGTACACAGGCCGTATCGTCCGCGTTACCAATGCCGTCATCTTCGACAATCCGGTTTACAACTACACGCGCGAGTTTCCCTACATCTGGGAAGAAATGCGATTGCCCATTCCCTACACCGCCGACCGGCATAAAGCCGAACAAATCTTGTTGCAATCGGCGCGCGAGCACACCGTTAAAATTGCCGAAATTAGTCAACAAGCTTTAAACGCCCTCGAGGCCCGCTACGTAATGAAACGTTCCGACCTGGAGCCGCAGATCTTCTGGCGCCTGACTGATAACTGGCTGGAGATGACCGTCCGGTTTATCGTGCCCGATGCCGGTATTCGAACGATTAAGACGAAGATGAGCCGGGAAATTTTGCAGAAATTCGATCAGGCCGGAATCGGCATCGCATCCGGCACCTACGAGATCGTCGGGTTTCCTCCCGTCCAGGTGCAAATGGTCCCGGCAAATGGGCCGGCCGCATCGGTCCCTCGCGCCTCCGCATCTGACAATGCTCATGACCCACGCTAAGGCTTCAGGCTGTTCGCCGGGCCGGCTGCGATCCGTAGCGCCGTGCAAACGCCTTGGTAAACTCTGCGCCCAAAAAGAATATCTGCGCTGAGTAATAAACCCACGCGATCAGAACGATGATAGATCCGGCCGCTCCATACATCGACGAGTAACTTACTCGTCCAAGGTAAATGCCCAGCACAAACTTTCCGATACTGAATAACAGCGAAGTTACAGCTCCTCCCAGGATTACATCGCGCCACTCCAGCCGGACTTCCGGCAGAATCTTATAAATTGCGCCAAACAGTACTCCCACTACTAGGAAAGATACAACTATGTTCGCAACGTGCAGCATCGCTGCTTCAAATGTCGATATAGCAGCCGAGTGTGCGCCCAGCGCGCTGATCCAGGTACTGATGGCGAGCGATACCAGCAGCAGGAATCCTATCGATAGCACCATCCCGAACGAAAACAGCCGCTCCTTTAAAAAGCTTGTGATCATTCCTATGCCGCTCACTTTTGGCGCCGGTATGTCCCAGATGTAATTCAGCGTGTCTCTCAACTCAATCAGCACGCCGGAGGCACTAAACAGCAGCGTCAAAACGCCGAAAATGGTCCCGATCAGACCGTGCGCTTTGGTTTGCGAGCCTTGTAAAAAGGAAGCTGCCGCTTTTCCTGCCGCCGGCCCCATCAAGCTTTCGATTTGTCGTGCGATCTGGTGTTCCGCTGCAGTATGGCCGAAAACCAGACCCGCGATCGAGACCGCCACCAGGAGTAAAGGCGCTAGCGAAAGCAGCGAATAGAAGGCAAGAGATGCCCCCAGGCGCGTGGCGTTCTGCCTGTTCCACTCCCCGAAACTGTCCACCAGGAGCGACTTGATACTAGCCCAGGGAAGACCCATCATTTTGCTTGGTGGAGGCGGCGGGAGTTGAACCCGCGTCCGAAAAAGCCCGTCATGCAAAGCCTACGTGTGTAGCCGGTTCTGGCTGTTTTCAGCGGCTCCCTAAAAAACCGGCAAGAGCGAAAGCCGCCTAGTCCGATTCATCTCGGCTCCAAAGCTCCGGACCGAAGCTCGACGCCTATCCTGCAAAATGACGCTTACTGGCTGCCGCGCAGGCTCGACAACCGAAGCGCACTACCTAGGTTTTAATTAGGCAGCGTATGCAAACTGCTGATTATTGGCAGTTGTTGTTTTCCGATCGTTTTACGGGAGCTCGGAACCCGACACGCCTTCACACAACGATTCAATCCCGTCGAATCCGTTGCGCCCCCATTTTGCGGAGAGACGCTGCAATTATAGCAATTCTGCAACACTCTGGCCCGTCCGGTAGAATAGTTCCTGCGAGTATGCAAAGCGTTGTAGCCGTTCCTCGAACGACCCCCGCTCTCCAGGACGACTTGGAACAGGAGCATGGACGCCTCTACCACGTCGTCCTGCTCGACGACGACGAGCACACTTACGAATATGTAGTCGAAATGCTACAGAAGCTCTTTTTTCTTTCGGTCGATGCCGCCTTCCAGCACGCTGTCGAAGTCGACACTACCGGGAAAACGATCGTGATCACCTGCGCGCTGCCCGAAGCCCAGTTTGGCCGCGATCAGATCCAATCCTATGGCGCCGACCCGCGCATGCCCAAATCGAAAGGTTCCATGAGCGCAATCTTAGTACCCGCCGAAAGCACCACCACGGCCTGACCCCTGATTAAGCCGTTATTCCGGACCGGAAGCCTGAGCGACCCTGTTTAATTCTCCCCGGAAAACGTAGGAAACGTCCCGGAAATATGGTCGTGCCAAGTCAATTTATCTTCATCGATCACTGCCCACAACATCCCCAAACCCGCAGCCAGAAAACTAACGATGCTCCCGAATAACCGCAGCAATCGCCGCTTCTGCGAAGGGCGTTTGCCGTCGAAGTCAACTAGTTGCAATTTGACGAGTTGCGTTCCCAGGCTGTCCTGGCCCGCAAAAGCCCAAAGCAGCTTGTAAAACAGCGGAATTGTAAGCAGCGCCCCGGCCACAAACGGCAACGCATGCTTGTCATAGGCAAACCGGCCGCCGGCATACACAAAAATCGCCGCGCAAATCGCGAATCCCGCTGCCATCATCAGCCCATCTACCGCCGCGGCCGTCACCCGCACCGAAGCCGTAGCAATCAGCGCATCGCTTGCCACCTGCGAACCCGTTTTAGCCGCACCTTCCTCCTGAAACTCCAGCTTTCGCTGGTCAGTCGGCGCGAGCGCTTTCCGTTTCGGGCGCTGGCTCTCCACCTTCACCGTTTTGAGCGGCGCAGGTCGCTGGGTTTCGGCGGCGCGCATGCGAATCGCTTCCCGTTGCGCCGGAGAAGTCAGAGAAGCAAACGGAATTACCCGTCCATCGTTTGCCGCGGAAAGAAAAAGCGGTTGCTGCCCCGGTTCGCCCTCGATCACCGGCACTGTCTCCGGCTCAAAATCGTAGGCGGCCGCCGTCGCCGCTGCCGCGATCGGATATGTGCTCGGTGAAATCCGCGATGGCGTCGATCGCGCACGTCGACCGCAACGGCTACACCGATGCTCGCCGTCTAAAATCCAAGTCTGACAATGCTGGCAAGTCATGTGGTGTTCTCGAATCTATTCCTCAACTATACGAAAGGCTTGCCCCCGCCCGCCCCGCCATGTTACGGTTCTCGGTTGAGCCCTCGTTCCACCCCTGAGCCATCCGGCTCTTGTACCGTTCCGGCCCCCCTCCCTTCTATCAGAAGATGTGGAATTTGTCCAGAACAATTCTTAAAGAGACTGTTTTTTGGCCTCTGCGCTCTCGTCTTCTGCACGCGTCCCCTCACTCGCCCAGATCGCAACGAAACCTCCCAAAGCGGATCTCCCTCCTAACGATGAGATTTGGCTCGGCGGCATCAAGCAGGAGTCCCGCAGTGAATGGAAATATCTGCGTGGCGATGCCCGCGTCCGCACCTCCGAGATGTCCATTTCCGCCGATCAGATCGATTTCAACTCCGATACCGCGTGGGCCTACGCTCGCGGCCACGTCCACCTCGAACACTACAAAACCGGCGATATCATTGATTGCCAGAAAGCCGAGTTCAATCTCGCAACCGATGAAGGCAAATTTTTCGGCGTCACCGGCACCGCGCCGCCGAAAATCATGACTAATAAGTTTGCCCTCACCACCACCAATCCCTTCTACTTCCAGGCGCTCTGGGCCGACCGCATCAAGAATCGCTACATCCTCCACAAAGGCTTCATCACCGATTGCAAAATTCCAAAACCCTGGTGGATCTTTGAGGCGCCCACCTTCGATATCGTGCCTGGCGACCACGCCATCGCCCGTAACGCTATCTTCAAACTTAAAAACATTCCCATCTTTTATCTGCCCTATTTCCGTCGCCCGCTCGGCAGAAATCCCCGCCAGAGCGGATTCCTCACGCCCAACGTCGGCCACACCTCGCTCTTCGGCTATGTGTTCGGGCTTGGTTACTACTGGGCCATCAATCGCAGTTACGATATGACCGCCGTCGGCCAGTACTTCACGCAGCGCGGCCCGGCCATCATTTATAACTTCCGCGGAAAGCCCAACGAAGTCTCTGATTTCAACCTGAATCTTTATGGCGTCGATGATCGCGGCATTCCAAACGGCACGCCTCACCCCACCAAAGAAGGCGGCTTGCAGTTTGAGTTAACTGGCCGAACCGAGATCCTCGGCTTTACCGGCCGCCTCGATTACACCTATCTCAGCTCCTACCTGTTCCGCGAAGCTTTCTCGTATTCGTTTGCTACCGCCATTCAAAGCGAAGTCTATTCGCTTGGTTACCTGCAGCGCCACTTCCTGGACAATCGCTACGTGTTTAACATCGTGGCCGAACGCGACCAGCTCTTTGAGGGCATCACCCCTTATGGCGAAAAGGCCAACCAGGTGATTGTCGAAAAGCTTCCCTATTTGGAATTCAACGGGCGCGACCAGGATCTCGCCCACGGCCCCGTTCCGCTCTGGTTTTCTTTCAACACGAGCGCCGGAATGCTCGATCGCAGCGAACCCACCGCCCTCGGGCCAAACGGCGTGCCCACCGCCTTCCTCAACACAGGCATCATGGCCCGTGTCGACGCGGAGCCGCGTGTGGCAACCAACTTCCGCTTTGCGGGTTTCTCCCTTACGCCCAGCATCACCTTCGGCGCAACCGGCTACAGCAACGGCTTCTCGGTAAACCAATCCACCTATTCCCCAGCGAATCCGCTGAATCCAATCGTCAAGGCTGCGATCTCCCAATCCAGCCTGTTTCGCAAGGATGCGGATTTTGTAGCCGATCTCAAATCTCCCGCCATCGAAAAGATTTACACGCCTCCCTCTTGGCTACACCTCGGGCCGAAGCTCAAGCACGTCATCGAAGCGGACGCCCAGTACGAATACCTGACCGGCATCAACAACTTTAACCGGATCATCCATTTCGATCAGACCGACATCCTGTCGAATACTAACCAGCTCACCTTGTCCGTGACCAACCGCCTCTACCGCAAGGACAAGCGCGGCAATGTGAACGAAATCTTCACCTGGCGGGTCGAGCAGGCGCGCTACTTCGATCCCACCTTCGGGGGCGCGGTGGTCTCCGGCACTCCTGGCGTCGGCGCGCGCAACGTCGTGCTCGCCTCCGAAGAACTCACTGCCTACACTTTTCTCGATGGGCCGCGGACCTATTCGCCCGTCGTCTCCTATCTAACGGTCAGCCCTTATCCGTTTCTTTCCTTTAACTGGCGCGCCGACTACGATCCGCTGCGCGGCAAATTTGTCGATCAGACCTATGGCCTTTCGCTGCGTCACGGAAAGTATTTCGCCTCGCTTGGAGACAATGCCATTACCACCGCGCCCGTGCTCCTGCCCCGCGCCAACCAGATGACCTTCGGCGGTGGTTATGGCAATACCAACCGCACCGGCTGGAACGTCGCTGGCATTGTCGACTACGATCAAATCACCAGCCGCCGCCTGTTCGATTTCATTCAAGGCTCCTACAATACGAATTGCTGCGGGTTCAGCGTGCAATTGCGCCAGTTCAATTTGGGTATCCGAAACGATAATCAGTACCTGTTCTCGTTCTCGGTTGCCAATATCGGATCCTTCGGCAGCCTCCAGCGCCAGGAGCGAATTTTCTGAGTTCGAGCCGGAACCGTCAATTTGCAACTGCTCTCCTGCTCTATGCACTGCTCCTCTTCTCACTGATTTCTAAGCTGAGTCTCTGGCTCGACGAAATCATCGACCTTCATCAAATCCGCGATTTCAATCTGCACGATTTGATCGTCAGAATCCCCATCAACGCGGGCGGCGTCCCGCTCAACTATCTCGTCCGCGCAGCCTCCATCCATCTGCTCGGCTATTCGATGTTTTCAAGCCGTTTACCCTCGCTCGTCTTCAGCGTCGCGGCCGCCGCCGGTGTCTTCATACTGGCCCGGCAAATGAAGCTGCGCTTCCCGCTTCTCGCGATGGTCATCTTTTTTTCCATGCCCATCCAGTTCCGTTACGCACTCGAATCCAGGCCCTATTCCCAGGCACTCGCCATCACCATCTGGGCCACAGTCGTGGTTTTGGCACAGCTGAAACAGCCGCTCATCTCGCTGGCGGTAGCCTATGGCGCATTAGCCTTAGCCGGTCTCTACACGCAGCCGTACACAATCTTCGTTTTCATCGCTCACCTGCTGTGGTTATGTTTACGATGCCATGAGCGAAGCGATTGGAGAGCAATACTCGTTACTGCCATACCCATCGCAGTCGCCGGGCTCGCCTTCCTTCCCTGGGATCTCTGGGTGATGCGCCTCTGGAGCCATGCGGCCGCCGCGCATATCCCTTACCAAGTGGGCGCCCAATCCATCCCAGTGCTATTGCACGAACTCGTCGGCGGAGGCTACGCCGGAACCATCTTCATCCTCACTCTGGCCGCTTTCGGTTTTCTGCGCGCCAACCCCGCCAAACTGTTCTGGGCACTGTACGTTTTCATTCCGATCCTGCTTGCCCTTCTAGCCGACCGCCTCTTCGGCTATTTCTTCGCAACCAGGCAGGTGATCGCCATCACCGCTCCACTGGCGCTGCTGGCGGCCCTCGGTGCAGAACATCTGTGGGAAAAACAAAAAAGCTTCGCCGTCGCCCTATGCAGCTTACTACTAGCGGCCTTCGTCACCGGTAACTTCGATTTCTTTCAAAAGCCGCGCGAAAACTGGCAGACCGCATCGCTCATCCTCGAACAGCGCGCGAAACAAGGGGCGTGTATCCTCTTCAACCCACCGCAATCCGCCGATCTCTACCGTTTCTTTGTCCCCGACCTGAACAATTTCAAGTGCGATAGCGCCCTGCCATCTTCGGTTCTCATAGCAAACAGCCCTTACGCGCCCGCCAAGCCCTTCCGCCAAACGGGTTTCAAGTGGCAACGAACCCTAAACCCGCAAGGCCCGAAAATCGATCTTTACCACCGCGAGTAGGCTGGAATGGGGCTTATAAGACGGATCGGCCCTTATCGATTCTTGATCCTGCTAACGGTAATTGCCCTTCCGTTTTGCCGAGGGCTTGCCTGCGTACTCGACCTCGATAACGGCAACTTCCGTCGGCGGTTCGGGAATCGCTAAGCCATCCGCCTCAAGAATCCGAATCACCTCGCTAACCTTGATACGCATAGCGTAGCTTCAGTTCTGTAGCTACGTGGAAAATCCCGCATGTTGGACAATTCCGTAGTTCCTTAATACGTTATGGCGCACAAACGCCTCCGCTACTCAAGTCGGCAGGTTCAGCGCGTTTTTCAAGTATCCGTTTCCAACTTGGGACAAGTGTTTTTGGGGCAGGGCAGAGCTAAGGAAGGATATCTACCCAGATGGGCGAAAAGCGGGTAGAATGTCTATGCTGGTATGGCCAAAACACCACAAAGCCGGGTCGAACTGCTACAAGGCACCCTCGACATGCTAATTCTCCGAACTCTCGTCTTCGGCCAGGCACACGGACACCAGATCGCAAAACACATACAGCGAACCACCGATGACGTTCTGCAAATCGAGCACGGGTCCCTCTATCCGGCCTTGCATCGGCTGGAAAAAAAGGGATGGATCTCAGCCACTTGGCAGGTCGCCGGCAAAGACCTCAAGCGTGAGTTCAAGTATTACCGGCTCACTGCCGCCGGGAAGAAGCAGTTGGTCGCTGAACAGTCGAAGTGGAAACGGTTAGCGGATGCAATCTCGCGCGTGATGTGGCCCGACGCGGAGGAAATCAAATGAGATGGTGGTTCCGAGGTAATCGTCAGAACGATATTGAGCGTGAGGTGCGCGCTCACCTCGAACTGGAAACGGCTGAGCAGCAGGACGGCGGCAATCTGCCTGAGGACGCAGCCCGGTATGCGGCACGCCGGGCACTTGGGAATGTGACGCAGATTCTGGAGGACACCAGAGCCGTTTGGACGCGTCGCTGGCTGGAAGATCTCATTGCCGATCTGCGATTCGCCCTGAGGACATTCCGTCGCAAGCCTGGTATCACAGCCCTGATTGTTCTTATTCTCTCGCTCGGCACGGGCGCGAACACGGCCATTTTCAGCCTTGTCAGCGCTGTGCTCATAAAGCCTCTCCCATATGGTGACGCTGCCCGCATCATGACTGTCTGGAGCTATAACCGGCAGCGCGGGTTGAATACCGAACAGGTTTCGGCGCCGGATTACGACGACTGGCGCACACGCAATCATGTCTTCAGCGAAATGGCGGCCTCCACAGACGAAATGTACACACTGACCGGCCGGGGAACTCCGGTTCCTTTAATTGCATATTCGCTCTCCTCGAACTTCTTTCATGTGCTTGGAGTAGCTCCGCTCCTTGGCCGAACATTCTCGGTCAGCGAAGAGCACGCCGGTAACGACCGTGCCGCGATCTTAAGCTACCGGCTATGGCAGACGCGTTTCGGAGGGGATCGAAACGTTGTCGGTCAAACAGCCATTCTGGACGGCGTACCATACACCGTTATCGGTGTGATGCCGCAAGGCGTCACATATCCGGGCACAACCGAGTTGTGGACGCCTCTAGTGATCCGTCCCGATGCGGCCGTTAACCGGAGCGACCGATTCTTGCGAGTCGTTGCGCGGCTGCGTCCCGGCGTAACGCGGGAGCAGGCAGCTTCCGAAATGAACAGGATTGCGGCACAATTAGCGCGTAAATATCCAGCCACCAATAGAGAAATCGATGCAAGCAACCTCATCAGCTTACGGCAGGCAATCAGCGGGGATATCCGCTCGCCGTTGCTGCTGCTCATGTGCTCCGTCGGCTTCGTACTCTTGATCGCATGCGCGAACGTGGCCAATCTTCTGCTGGTCCGGGGCGTGGGCCGACGCGGCGAAATCGCCATTCGTGCCGCGATTGGTGCGGCACGGCCCCGCTTGTTGCGTCAATTCCTTACGGAAGGCCTTTTGCTTGCGTCCACCAGTGCGGTCTGCGGCGTTGCCCTGGCGTTCGCCTGTGTGCAGAGCCTCATGGCTCTGTTTCCCGAACAGCTCGCGAACCGCAGCATTCCGCATATCGAGAAAGTCCCGATTGACGGATCTGTTTTGGGCTTTGCACTGCTGATATGCTTCGCCACCGTGCTGCTTTTTGGATTGCTGCCCGCCTTGGAACTGATGCGATTCGACACAAGTGCTTCCCTGAAAGAATCCTCCCGCAAACTGGCCGGAACGGTTTCTAGCGGCGGACTGCGCAATCTCCTGACCGGAGTGGAAGTGGCAGTCTCGGTTGTGCTGCTGGTCGCGGCTGGGCTCATGTTGAAGAGCTTCGCTTACCTCATCGGCGGAGACCTGGGAATAAATCCGGAGCACGTACTGACCATGCGTCTGGTGTTGCCCGCGAACAAGTACTTTCAAAATTTGAACTCAGCGAAACTACTGCCCTTTTCCGACGAGCTTTTAGCGAGGTTACAAGGTATTCCCGGAGTGCGGACAGCAGCGACGGTGACATTTCTTCCGTTGAGCGGATGGTGGGGATCACGTTCCGTGATTCGTAGTGGCGAAACCACTGCCAACCCTCCAAGCTCAATGTGGAGCTCTATCACCCCCGACTATTTCCGGACGATGCAGATTCCGTTGTTGGCGGGTCGAGTATTTGACCAGCACGATACAAGCGGTTCAACCCCTGTCGCAATCGTCAGTGAGTCGCTTGCCAAACGAGTATTTCCTAATCGCGATGCCGTCGGGCAGATTGTTAATGCCGAGTTCAACAAGCCACTGCAAATCGTGGGCGTCGTAGGAGATGTACATCAGCTGGGAATGACATCGGACCTGACATCGGAGATTTACGTTCCCTTTGCACAGTTCCCGTTTCCATTGCTGTGCTTCGCGATTCGCACCGTTGGCGAACCGATGAGCTTGGCGGACGAAGTCAAGAAACAGGTCTGGGCGCTCGATAGTAATCAAGCTGTCTCGTTCCTGATGCCATTAACCGAACTGGCTTCGGAATCTCTCTCTACACAGCGCGTGCTCAGCATTCTGTTAGCGGCTTTTGCAGGGCTGGCGCTTTTGATGGCGGCCGTCGGAATCTATGCGGTAGTTTCGTTCGGTGCCGCGCAACGCACCCAGGAGATCGGAATCCGGCTGGCCTTAGGTGCGGATGCCAGTCATGTACTCGCGCTGATTGCGCGCCAGACTGCGGCGCCGGTTTTGTTGGGACTTGTAATTGGGCTTGCGGCTGCGCTCGGGCTGGTGCGTCTATTAGCTGGCCTTTTGTATGGCGTGCGCCCGCTTGACGCTACCGTCTTCATCGCTGTGGGGCTGGTACTGATCGTGTCCGCCGCCCTCGCTGGCTACCTGCCCGCACGCCGGGCAACTCGCGTCGATCCCATGATTGCCTTGCGTTACGAATGAAAGACTGTCCGCTCAGCCCGGCATGCAATCACAACAAGCCGGGTCGTGTCGGACACTCAGGTTTTCGTCGTCGCTTATCTCGGCTCAAATCGATCTCTACGGCTGCTGAACCCCTTTCTCATAAATTCGCCTTTATCCGTTTTCATCGGTGGCGAATGCTTCGGGAACACCCCGGTCCGTCGATCCAAAAAACCACTCCGCCGCATTCAGCCGGAAAACAGCGTCCTGTTCTGATCTGGACAGATTCGCGCACATCCTCTCATACGCTTGATAAGGAGCGGAAAAGCTGGTGGACAAGCCGCAAATTGGATGATGGCTTCCAAACATCGTCCGCTCCGGTCCAAACCGGTCGAAAACCGCCTGCATCCACCGCTGCGCCTCCGGCACTGACCAGTCCATACCGAACACGCACTCGAGCGCCGAAATCACGATCCGCACATTCTGAAATTTTCCGAGTGCCGCCAAGCTTTTTTCCCAGCGCGTGAATTCCAGGTCGTCCGTGGTCACCGGCCATCCCATCACAGCGATCGTGAACCCGATGCCGGGATGCCGTCGGACTACGGTGAGCAGATCGGGAAGCTGCGGCGAGAATACTTCCAGCGAACATTTAAACCGGTATTTGTCCAGAGCTTTTAAACCCTGAAGCCAGCGCGAATCTTTCAGCAGATCCGGACGCCGTGCAAAACGGCGCAACGGATTCTTCTCATCCCATCCCAGATGTTCGCGGACTCCGGCCACACTCGGGCATTCGGAATACGTTTCGAGCCTGGACTCAAGATCTGATCCAAGGAAGTCAACCAACCCGATAATCGACATCGGCACTCGCATGTTCTCCGATAGCCGCTGAGCCCAAAGAACCTCTCGTACTGGATCTGACGATAGAAACTCGTGCCATACGAGTCCCGTTACCTCCCGTTCAGGCTCCTCTGCCAGATAGTCGTCCAAACTATATTGCCGCGGCAGGGCAGAGTACTCTCCCACCAACGCTTCAAACATTTCGTCTTTCCGCTCAAGAAAATCGTGCCTGTTCTTCTTGTGATCGTAGAGGTGTACATGCGCATCGATAATCTTCCGCTTCGACAGATTCATACTCGCGCTCATTCGTTTTCTCGACCGTTGGGATCGCGAACCGTCCTAAGGTTCGGCCACCGGACGGTGCCCGAACAGTAAGCCGCTCTCGTACGGGCCGCCCGTGTGGAGGATACAGGTGCCCTTCGGACTCCGCTGATATCCAAAAGGGAACGTCCCCCGGAATGGGTTTCTTGCATAGTGCCATCTTCCGCGCACTTCCAGGCGCAGAACATCGCCTTTACGAAATCGCGTCGCATGCGGAATCAATGCAATATCCACGGGAACGATTTCGCCCCGTTGTAACGGTTCCGCACGCTCGTGCATGTGCACCGGCTGCGCAGGTGTGGAAAGCCGTTTGTCCAGCTCGCGATGCGCTGCCCGTTGCCATCCCTTTGTCACCATGTCGAGCGGGAATCCAAATGTGCCTTCAAACAGAACCTCGGCGTTGTTCCGAATCTTGCGAACGCCGGCAAACAGATAAACGTCGTCCGCCCCCCGAACTTCAACATGCAGTCGTAGCGCCATAGGGCCGATGATGTCCATATCTTCAGGAACGGTCCAGGCAAAGACCGCCGCACCCCGGCGCGTACGAAAAGAAGTCGAGGTCGCCTGCGCCGGTTGGGCGTCGACAAGCGCGCCAGAGGCCGAATCGAGCGAAAGCGTCGACCAGGCGAGTCCCTTCGGTGGCCACTGATCCTCCTTCGTTATCTGTGCGGGCTTTGAACCTACCTCGTAAACCGCCAGCCTGACCGCCGGTTCATGCTGCCAGCCATTGTCGATGTCTTTAAGAAAGTGCTCGAAGAACCGGGCGCGGGTCTCCGTGGCTTCCGGACCATAGTAGTGGCACCATTTTCCGTCGCGGTGGGTATATAACCATTTCTGTTTCGAGCTTACCCGCCGAAACGCTTCCATCGCCCCACGGGAATGAAGCGCCTGATCGGAAAAGCTCCCGCACACGAGCATCGGAACTTCAATACGCTCCAACTCTGGCGTGAGGGATCGGTACCATGCATCGAGCTCCCGTCGCGCGTTGAACTCCTTGCGCAAATCGGTGTGCACCCGCATGATCTTTTTGCTCGATATCGCCCATATAACGCTGAACCCGTTCTCGCGCACTCCGCCCGGCCGCAGGAAATCCCTGTAGATGTCGGTGAACCCTTCCCAAGGACAGATGGCCGCAAGATGCGGGGGACGAAGTGCCGCGACTCGGTACTGGCTGATCGCTAGATAAGATACTCCGTCGAGTGCAACCCGCCCCGTAGACCAGGCTTGCGTGCCGGCCCATTCGATCAGATCGTAATAATCCAGCGCTTCTGATTCGGTAAACAGGTCTCCAATCCCGTCTGAAGCTCCCGCGCCTCGCAGGTCCGCGTTCACCACCGCATAGCCGCGCGGCACCCATACCGCGGGATCCGGTGCCTCCCAACTCGTCACCTCCGAGAAACAAACCGTCCGCGGCTGCAGAACCAGACGATAATTCATCGGAGCGCCGCGCCCGCTTCGCGTCTTCACAGGTACTTTGTCCTTCCCATACGGATGGGCCGACATGATTACCGGGACCGGGCCGCTTAAGGCCGGACGAAACACATTTACCCGAAGCTTCGTACCGTCGCGAACGGCTACCGGCACATTCCATTCCACGTGAATACTCTCCGGCATCGCGCTGACTTGCACATCCGGACGGATAGCATTTCGCAGGAACCGCCAGGCGTTCTTTCCGGGATTGCCGTCAGTTCGCTTCATCGGGCGTCATTTCTCAAACGGAAAAGAATCATCCCCCGATCTCAACATCTTCACCTCTCGCTCACCTTCGCAAGATAAAAAAACACAAACCCGGCGACCCCATGCGTGTCATACACGGTCGTTTTCCCCGTTTCCCGAAAGCCGTTATGCAACAAGATCTGCTCCAGATCGGCCGGCGCAGAAACATATCGCCCCGGCGCATGCGTCACCACCACACAGTTCTTCACCAAACAGGAATTGAAAGCCTTGCGATCCACCACTCCCGCATGCAGTCCCGGACTCTGCTTATCCACTGCAATCCGGCCATCCGACCGCGCGCGCACTACGTTCTGAATCCCCCAATCCGCTTCTACGACACGCGTAACGCCGCGCTCAACCAGCTGTTGCACGAGCGCAGCGTCGGCATTCGTCCACCGCGACGTGCCCGGATGCGCAAGTAAAACCCCATAATCGGCGCCCATCACCAGCGCTCCGCTCACGCACCAGAAGCCGATCAGCAGCGCCGTCCCGACGCCGCACATAGCGAAGCTGCGAGCCCAGCAGCACCGCCGCGCTCAGCCCCAACGCGCAATACCACTCGATCCAAAACAGCACAACGTGGTGAATCACATTCCCGGCATTCAGCGTAAGCGCCGATTGCAGCCACCCCACCGCCCCTGCCACAAAAAAGAAGAGAATCCATTTCCGCTGCTCACGCTTCGCCCCATAGATTCCCAGCAGCACCAGAAGCAGGCCGGGATAGAAACGCCAGAGCGGCGTAGCGTTGCCCAGAACATGGGCCAGCCCCAGGCCGATCGATTCAAAAGGCCGTTGCATCCGGTCCACGCTATTGATTCCGCCATCCACCAGAAAAGCCGTTGCCGCTTGCCCGTCGAGTGCCGAATGTAAAAAAGCCGCCTTTGCTCCAAGCTGCGCAACTGCCAGGTGTCCGTTGTCCTTGAGAGTCGCGAAGTGGTGCCGCACGTTCGCCGCAATCAGCGGGAGAGCGCCCAGCACCAGCCCGCGCGCGAATAGCCAAATATTTTTTCGATTCCAACTTTTTCTTAGAAGTGGAAACGCAATCAGAAGGAGAGCTACCGTCAATCCGGTGACCTGCCACAAAAACAGCGACTTATCCCAGAGCGCCAGCCCCATCGCAAGTCCACCGAAGAACAGAAACTTGGGATTGCGCTCGCGATGCCACCCGATCAGGCAGAGAAGACTCAGCACGAGCAGCAGTTGTTGCAGAGCCACGGGTCCCCAATCGAACGTCGATGTGAGCAGGAACGTTCCATCCGTCGCCAACAAGCAGATTGCCACCGTGGCCGCACGCGCATCTGCAACCTGTTGCAGCAGTCGCCCGGTCAGCACAATCGTGAACGCAGCGCCCAGCAGCGCGGGCAGGCGAACCAGCCACACGCGACGGGGCAAAGGCAAAAAGTAAAGGGCTATAAAGCCACGTCTTGAGCGCGCCTGCGTAGCTCACCGCCATTGCGGGAATAGCGTGTCCCCCAAACAGCGGCAGCCGCGAGAAACACTCGTTCGGATGCAAGAAAACATTGACGAAGATCAGTTCGTCATCTTCGAAGCCGAGTAGCGGAATGAAAAGCAGGCCAGCTGCCAGAAAAAACAGAATTCCGGTCGTCGCCAGCGCGAGCCGCCTCGTCGTAAACCCGGTTCCCTCCGTGGCCAATCCCGCCGCCTTTCTCCATTTCCGCCGCCACCTTCTCTTCCTTCTTCGGCTCTGCGCTGCTCGCCTCCGGTTGCCGCACATGCTCCAGGCACCCACTACCCTCGCCCGCCCCGCGCTTCTTTTCTTCCGCCATCTCACGTGAAATCTCGCAAACTAGCGTCCCGCCAGCCCGCCCAAAATCGAGCCAAGTCATTCCATCCGAAAGAAAATGTTTTTCTTTGTGTCTTGTTATCGGCGGGAATCTGTGTTCATTGCGGCATTCTCGAGTTCGTTCGGTAGTTTTAGTAATCGATTTCCGAAGTGAACGGCGATGCCGGCAGATCCGCCGAATTATACAAATGCAGGGACGGGTTATTCTGCCAGCCATAGCGCACGTATTTCGGCGCGGTCACTTCCGGATTGCTCACCACCACGCTCAACCCGTCGATCTTTGCCGCCGCATCCACAAATTTGCGATCCGCCCCCGCAATCTGGAATTCTGTGAGCGCGCCTCCCTTCGCCTGCAAGCCGCTTCCCGAATGATCGAACCAGACGCGCAGCGTATTCCCTTCGATGCTGGTCGAGCGGTACATCGGCCCTGAGTATTCCACGTTTTCGTGATACGCAATGGCCCGGGCCGCGAGGGCCAGCCGTATTCCTACATCCTGCTTATCGGCCGGATGGATATTTCCGGGGTCGCCAATGTCCCCCGCCACCGCCATGCCGGTGTTCGCCAGCGACAGCGTACGGCGTTGTGCCTCCCGGATCGCCGCCCAGTGGTCCGCCGGGCTTGTGTTGTAATTTGCAAGCTGCACAAACAGAAACGGAAAATCTCCCTGTTGCCAGCGCGCGTGCCAATCATCAATCAGGGCGGGGAAGACCTTCGCATACATCCCCGCACGCTCGGGGCCGGCGTTCGATTCGCCCTGATACCAGATCACACCCTTAATCGGGAACTTCAGAAACGGAGCAATCATGCCATTGAAGAGCCACGACGGGTCCCAGGAGGCGAAAGCCGGCCGCCACGGGTGGCTCGGCCGTGGAAGGTTCTTACTGCGTGCTTCCGCATCCTCGCGCTTTTCCGCTGCCACAATCGCACCCATATCCGCCTCGTCCCCGGTCATATCCGCCCAAGCCGAAAAAACCGGCATGAGCGAACTGTCGGAAGCAATTCCCGGCAGGCTGATCCACGCTTCAGCCGGTGTCCCGCCCCAGCTCGAATCGATCAGCCCGATCGGCACCCGTTCGTGCGACTCGATGTCCCGGCCGAAAAAATAAGCCGCGGCCGAAAACTTCCCCGCCGTCTCCGGCGTGCATGCCGTCCACGTCGCCGCTCCCTCCAGATCGCGCATCGGATACGCCGACGCCTTCTTCTCTACGAGCAGTAGGCGAATGTCAGGATGGTTTGCATTGGCGATCTCCTGCGCGCTGTCTTTGAGCGCAGCCCCGGGCCAACCCGAAACCGGCATCTCCATATTCGATTGCCCGGAAGCAAACCAAACATCCCCGCTGAGCACATCAGAAAGCACGATCTGATTCGTCCCGCTGATTTTTATGTCAAACGGCCCGCCTGCCGGCTGCGGCGGCAAATACAGACTCCACTGTCCCAGCCGGTCCGCCGTGCCGGATTGCGACGAGCCATTCAATGTCGCGGTGACGGTCTCATTGGCATCGGCCCAGCCCCACAAATGAACCGGCCGGTCCCGCTGGACCACCATATGGCTGCTCAAAAGCTTAGGCAGCCGCACCTCGGCACGGAGCGCCGGGAGCAGACAAACGGGCAGTAAAAGCGCAAGACCAATTCGCACACCAACATCATAGTTGGGCAGACGATCGCCTTTCGTCGTCTGCCTGAACTTCAAACGACCGTTACCAACAAATCAACGCTCGCGCACTATTAGCCTGGTCCGCAGTTTATTGCCAAACGGCAGCAACGCTAAACCCTTCATATACACCCCCATGGGCGGTCGAAAATCCCCGGCGACGCCCCTCCTGGAGACCCGTCCCCAGCTCGTCCTATCCCCAGATCGCTAGCGAACTTACTCCAAGCCCGCCTCCGCCAGCATCCATTGATTCTCCGTACACACCTTGCACTCGCACCCACCGCGCTCGTGCGGCCGCGGCATGTTCGCACAAGGCTGCAAGTGGCCGCCCATCAGAACCATCTCTTGCGCAATCTGCTGTTTCCACGCCGCCCAGGTCATCCGCTGCGCCCCCAACCCGCCATACGCCAGCATCTGCGGATCGCTCGTCGTCCAGCGGTATTCTTCCGGCACCGCCCCCGCAAAAAACAGCCGCCGGTACACCAGATCCGGTGTGCGCCCCATCTTCGAAGCTTGTTTCTGCAATTCCTCATTTGACGGAACCAGCTTCGTCACCGTTTTCCCCGCCGCATTCGTCGAAATATCGGCCCACTGCTCGATAACCGCCAGCTTTTCCTTCTTCTTGGGCTTCGCACTCGCCTGAGGTTGGCACTCGCGAGACTCCTCCCGGGCCTTCTCCCGGGCCCGCAACTCTTCGTTCTCTCTCGTCAGCTTGATGACCGCCAGTTTGTCTTTCATGTCGTCGTTCCTGTTCCGCCGGTATGCTTCCAAAGATCTGTAAAACGCCCGTTCCGCGCTGGTCTTATAACGCTGCATCAACTCGAGCTTATGTTCCTGCGCCGCCGACCAGTCCGCGGCATGCTGCGTATCCTCGTCGCCCGCCACCGCCCCTTCGTTCTCCATCGCCCGCCGCGTCGCCCGCTCCATCAGCCACGAGTTCGAAATCACCTGCCGCGCCAGTTGCTCTTCGAGAAAGTTCTGCGGCTCGAGCTGATCCATCCACCCCTCGAAATGCCGCTTATACTCCTCCGGCCTCTCATCCGCCAGCACGCGCACATGCTTCGCCCGCATCCCATGCGTTGTTGAGTTTTCGCTCGACCGAGCCCTTCCCTCCGGCGTCTTCGGCCCGCCCCCGCGCTTTTTGGATTCCGCCATTCCTGCGCGCAGTTTCCCAAACGGCACGTACGCCAAGCCCTTCAAAAGCCGCCTAAACTATTGCGTCCAAACAAAATTATTTTTCTTTATCTTTTGCCATCGGCAGCCCAATCAGAGCCGGGAGCGAAGCGACCGGAGCGCTACTGGGACGGCTTACTAATCTCTGTACCGCCCCCGAGTTCGTTCGGCAGTTATCGCCAGCTCGCCTGACGCGACGCTGCCACCGGGCGGTTGTCCAGGCCAAGTACCGCGGCCACCACGCCTGCCAGCGACTGCGGTACGCTAAGCGTTCCGCGATAGCTCCGAAAATTTCCGGAATGCACCAGCTCGATCCCGAACGCCCGGTCGAATTGTTCTGCCGTGCCCGCGAGCCGCACAGTGCGCGTCCCCGCATCTGCCGAAACAACTTGCAAACCGTTCTGTGCCGCGAAGTTTTCGACTGCGGTCACATCCTCCGGAGCAGCTTGTGTGTAAGCGGCCGCTTCTTCACGGGATCTCGGCGAAAAAGCTCCCGAGAGCAGTTGCTCCCCAATATCCGGCATCTCCGGATTTCGGCGCAGCACCACCGTGGCTTCGACTGGCTCAGACGCGGGAACAGCGGCTGCGTCTTCCAGAGGTTTCGCAGCGCTCCCGGGAATCGCCGCGCGGTCGTTTGCCACTGTCGCTCCGTTTACTTGCCGAGTGCAGTCAAAAGCGCAGCCCCATTCGGACTGCCCAGTCCCGTACACGGATCCCAGCCCGGTCCGGCATTGTATTGGCCGGCTCCGCTGTCGTCGTTGTTGCCGCTTGTAATGTCGCGAAACACCGATTCGCCTAAAGGATATATCTTCGGATTCAGAAAGCCAACCGGCGTGCCCAGTTGCTGATTGAACAAAGCCACCAGCGCAGCCCACAGCGGCGCGACCGCGCTCGTACCGCCGACTACCTGGCTCTGTCCGCCAAAATAAATCTGATACCCAGTCGAGGGATCCGCATTGCCGGCCACATCCGGTACGCCGCGTCCGGCAAAGTTCGCTTCAGGTTGCGCCGGAACCTTTGCCGACGACTGATAACTCGGCAGCGCAAACACATCACTCACTCCGCCGCCCGTTGCGCCTTCCTGGCTCGCCACTTCGTTCCACACGACTTCCGAAGATATCGTCGTGCCGCTCGCCTCAAGAGTTGTTCCCCCGCAGGCCAGCGCATAGGGACTCGATGCCGGAAAATCGACGTGGAGTTTGCCGTCGCCCGCGCCATCGCTCGATCCGTTATCGCCCGCCGCCACCGTTACCGTTACGCCTAGCGTTGCGGCGTCCTGTAGTGCCGCATTCATGGCCGTTTGCGATTGTTGCGTCCATGAATCTTCCGAGCCGCCCCAACTGATCGAAATCACCGAGGGCTTGCGCGTTGTGTCGTGCGCCGCGTCGGTAATCGCGTCGATAAATCCCTGATCGGTATTGGGTGCGAAATATACCGCGATGTTGACGCCCGGGGCGATTGCACCAACCACCTCGATATCGAGCATCACTTCCCCATCCGCATCGGAGCCCGGCGAATTCGCGCCCCCATCCACCGACACCGCAGTAACGGTCGGTTCCTGGATGCCGAGCTGTTGAAAATAGGTCGACAAATCGCTCGCCGTATATCCCCCGCCCAGTTCGATAATCGCTACGGTCTGGCCGGCTCCAGTCACGTTCTTCGGAAAATTGTAGAGTGCGGCGACCTGCGGAGGCTTGTAAGATGTCGCCGTAACCGCCGCTCGCGGAATGCGGAAATGTGGTTTCGCGATCGGGCGGTTGTCAAGCCCGAGCACCGCCATGACCACCGGGGCGAGATCTTTTGGAATCGTGAGCACCCCTTTACGGCAGCGATACGTTTGGCCACTCGATTCAAACCGGCAATGGTTGAGTTTGGTGCCGAAAGCCTGCGCCATCGCTTGCGCCGAGCCGCGCAAAACAACGCGCCGTTTCGCCGCACTGCTGTCGACTACCGTTAAGCCCGTACGATGCGCAAACGCTTCGACCAGCTGAATGTCCTTATCGCTGGCCCCGTAATCGGCGGCGAACTGTGCGTATGGGACACGCTGTGGCGGCGCGCCGTTTTCGTGCGCGGCCAATCCCCCTTTGCGGCGCAGGATGACAGTTACCAGCACCGGTTGCTCGGGCGGAACCGCTCCGACCACTTGGGCATTCGTTAAGGGCCGGCTCTCACTGCCCGGCAGGTTTACGCGTTCTTCCAAAGTCACAAGCTCTTCCTCCACGCTCAGTGTATCCGCCGCCGGGTGTATGGTTAGTCTGGTTGAGGAGTTTTGTTATGAACCGAAGAGATTTCAGCCGCTTAGGCTTGGGGGTCTCGCTTGTGGGCGCCGCAGGCTGGCAGGCACTCGCCGAGACCTTCGATTACCCCTGGAAACTGGGCGTCATCACCGATGAGGTAGCTCCCGATTTGCATGAGGTGCTTACCAATTTCTATCCGAAGTACGAACTGCGCTGGGCGGAAATTCGCCACCTGAAACTGGACGGCACGAGCAAATACGTCTATCGCAGGGCCACTCCCGCCGAATTGCAGGATACGAAGAAGCTGCTCGATGATGCCAATGTGAAGCTTTCCGTGCTGGATACCGGCGTCTACAAAATTGCGCTGCCAGGGACAACGCCCATCGGCGCGAGTGCCGCGACCTGAATCCCGAGGAAGGCGAATACCGCCAGCAGCTGGACGATCTGAAACGTGCGGCCGACGCCGTCCATGCACTCGGTGCGGATCGCGTGCGAATTTTTACGTTCAAACGAGTAGCCGATCCTTCCGCCATTTTCAATCGCATTGTGGACGAGCTGCACAAGGCGATCACGGTAGCTAAACAGCACGATATCACTCTGCTCGTTGAAAACGAATTCGACTGCAATGTGGGCACGGGCGCGGAAACAGCTCGCCTCTTCAAAACCATCCCCGATCGGACTCTCATGCATAACTGGGACCCTGGCAACTGCTATGAAGCGGGCGAAGAGCCCTATCCGACAGCTTGGAATCAACTCGACCACGGCCGCATCAGCCATATGCACTTGAAGGATGCGTCCGGTAAGAGCTGGATGCCGATCGGCTCCGGCAAGATCGATTTCGTGGGCCAGTTCAAGGCTCTCGAAGCAATGAAGTATTCCGGTACACTCTCACTCGAAACGCATTACCGAAACGCGGCGCACAACCCCTACACATCGAGCGTCGAATCAATGGATGGATTGTTCAAAAT
>CAVYDZ010000014.1:0-193888 GCA_963767485.1 Terriglobia bacterium
CTTCGGCTTCGTCGTCGTACACCTCGAATACGGTGTAGAGTTTTGTGATCTGCAATAGATCCTTAATGCGCTTGGAAAGGCCCACCAGCTTGAGTTGGCCGCCGCTATTGGTGATGGTTGTAAAGCCGCTTACCATTTCGCCAATTCCGGAGCTGTCGATATAGGATACGTCCCCAAGGTTGAGCAGCAGTTTCTTATTCCCCTGGGCCGTAAAATTTCGGATCGCATCCCGAAACGCGCTTGCGCCTTCGCCCAGCGTCACACGGCCCGCCGCATCGATTACCGTGACATCGCCCACTTGGCGAGATGTCAGTTTTACACTCACTTCTGCCTCCTCAAAAATGTATCCTGTACCGAATTCTTACGCTTTGTTCAAGGCCTTGACCAGACGAACTTCCGTGCCACCGCCAGGACGGGGATGCAGGTCGAATTCGTCCATGAAGGCGCGCGCCAGCATGAGACCGCGTCCGGATTGCCGCAGCAGGTTCTCCGGCGCGAGCGGATCAGGAAGGGAGTTCAGATCGAATCCTTCCCCTTCATCGCCGATTGTCACCGTCAGCGCCTTCTCGCTCCGCTCAATCTGCAGATGCACCCTCTTATGTTTGTTATAGCGGTTTCCGTGCACGACTGCATTGACGGTGCACTCGCGGACCGCCATTCCGATCTGGTGCTGCTCATCTTCCTCCAGCCCCAACCGGTCTGCCTCCTGTAACACCATTTGCTCTGCTTTATCCGCGGTTTCCAGAGTTGAATCGAGCGTTGTCTGTATATTCTCCATGGGGCTGCGTTTGAACCGGGGCATAGTTTAAAGGAGCAACTAAAACTGCATCTTAATACTTGAGCGAACTTTTCAGCCGGCCGGGCTACCAGGTCGAAAACAATGATAACCTGCTCTTCTCATGGCGCGTTGGTTTTTTCTATAGCATGCTGAAGGAATGTCCGGCAGCGAGCCCTTCCGTTTCGAGACCCGCATTCGATTCATCGATACCGACGCCAGCGGCCGTATCCATTACACAGCCATGTTCCGCTATTTCGAATCGGCGGAGATTGAGTTCATGCGCTCGCTTGGGTTGCGGTATTTGAAAGACCACTTCACCTTCCCGAGGGTGCACGTGGAGTGTGACTTCAGGCTCGCCCTTCAACACGACGATTCGATTGAAATAACGGTGCGCTTGACACGACTCGGCCGTTCTTCTGCACGCCTGGAATTCCGGACCACTAAACACGGCGAGCTGGCCGCCACCGGTGCGGTGGTTGTGGCTTGTATGGATCGTCAAACGCAACGAGCCATTGCGATTCCCGCGGAACTCCGCGAGAAGCTAGCCTCAGTACTCACGAACCCCGAGGAAACCGCCAAATGAATATTCCATTGACGCCGATCCGCTGCCTTTACCGGGCGCTCGATCTCTATGGCGAAAAAGAGGGCGTGGTCTGCGGCCCGCATCGCTTCACCTATAGCCAGTTCACGGACCGTTGCGAACGTCTTGCCGCAGGGCTCCTTGCGCTCGGCGTCAAACCTGGCGACCGCGTTGCCTATCTCAGCTTTAACAATCACGAACTGCTCGAAGGCTATTTCGGCGTGCCGCTCGCCAAGGCCGTTGTGATGCCGTTGAATGTCCGCCTCACCCCTGCCGAGCTCACCGAAATTCTTCGCCACGCACGGCCGCGTATTCTCGTGTTTGAAGAAGATTTCAACCCCTACGTTGAAAGTTTCCGCCAAACCTGCCCCTTCATTGAGCACTTCATACCGATCGGCGAAGCGTACGAACAGCTTCTTGCAAAGGGCCGCATCGAGCGACCCGATCCCTTTTCTTTTGACGAAAACTCGATCGCCGAATTGTTCTATACGAGCGGCAGCACAGGCAGCCCAAAGGGTGTGATGCTTTCCCACCGAACGCTCTATTTACATGCCCTGTCTGTCAGCGGCAGTCTCGCGCAAAGCGATCGCTTCGTGTATCTCCACACGATTCCCCTGTTTCACGCGAACGGATGGGGCTGCCCCCAAACCAGCACCATGAGCGGCGCTACGCACGTGATGGTTCGCCGCTTCGATCCCGTGCAAGTATTTCAACTGATCGAAGCCGAGCGTGCGACCCATATGTTTCTCGTGCCGGTAATGGCGAACGCGTTACTCAACTGCCCGGAACGAGTCAACCACGATCTTTCGAGCCTGAAAGAAATTTACATCGGCGGCGCAGCAGCTTCACCCGAATTGATTGAGCGTTTAGAGCAGGCCTTTGCATGCAATGCCAGGGCCGGCTATGGCTTGACCGAGACAGCTCCCGTTGCCACCTTCTCGTGCCCGAAAGCCGGCCTCGACTACTCCAGTGAAAGCTTCCGCCTCGAACGATGCGCCATGGCCGGCTGGCCTGTCCTCGGCACAGAAACTCGGGTCGTTGATGGGTCGGGCCACGATGTTCCCCGCGACGGCCAATCCATCGGAGAAGTGCTCATCCGCGGCGACAACGTGATGGACGGATATTACGCCGAGCCGGCCGCGACCGCAGCGGCCATCCAGGACGGATGGCTCCATACCGGCGACATGGCCGTCTGGGACGAGCACACTTTCCTCCATATTGTCGACCGCAAAAAAGACATTATTATCAGCGGCGGCGAGAACATTTCATCAATTGAAGTCGAGCGGGCAATCGCGGCACACCCGGCAGTTCTCGAATGTGCGGTGGTGGCGGCCCCCGACCCGAAATGGGGCGAAATCCCTGCGGCGATCGTCGTATTGAAGCCGGATCAGGCTATCACGTCCGAAGAACTCCTCTGCTTCCTCGAACCACGATTAGCCCGCTTCAAATTTCCCCGCCTGATTCGATTCTCAAGCGAGCCCCTCCCTAAGACAGGCACCGGCAAAATTCTGAAACGCGACCTGCGTGAACCCTTCTGGCACGGCAAAGACCGCCGCGTGCAAGGCATTTAGCTCAACGCAGGAACCAGAAAATATAACCGCATTGCACGCAAATGTAGTTTTGGGCTCTCTTCTCGGCCCAAGCCAGGTTGAAAAACTCGCCGCCGCGCGTATTCAGCAAAGCCTTGCGCTCATGGAATTCCTGATTCCCGCAGATGCTGCACGCGAGCGGCTTGCCGGCAATCTTGACACTGATCGTACCGTCCGCATTATCGAACTCCTGTATTTCCATGCGACTCCGATCATAATGCAGAGGAGAATAGACGTAGCGCTTGCTCAGGGCCTGGCTCGGTCATCCGTGTGTAACGGCATTCATTGGCGGTCAACCTTCGTTTCGCTGCTGGGACTCTGTCTCTTTTCTGCCGGCCTTAATGCGCAAGCCAACATCCACGTCGACACTACACTGGTGGTGATCCCCGTAACCGTTACCGATTCCCAAAACCGGTTTGTACTCGGCCTGCAAAAGCAGGACTTCACGTTATCCGAAGATGGGGTGGCGCAGAAAATAACCCAGTTCGCCGGCGAGAATGCACCCATTTCGGCCGGCCTGCTGGTCGACACCAGCGGCAGCATGGGAACCAAGATTCAAATTTCCCGGGAAGCGGTCGCGCAGTTCCTGAGAACCATGGACACCCACGACGAGGCTTGCCTCATCGATTTCAGCGATCACGCCAAATTAGCTGCTAACTTCACGCCCGATCCAGCGCTGCTCGAAGGCAGGCTTGCCGCAATCGAGCCGCAAGGACTTACCGCGCTGCTTGACGCCGTTTCCCTCGGGCTTCAGGAAATGCGCACCGCCAAGAACACTCGCAAAGCGCTGATCATCATCTCGGATGGCGGAGATAACAACAGCCGCTATAGCGAAGCCGAAATCAAGGACCTGGTGCGGCAGGCCGATGTGCAGGTGTATTCCATGGGCGTCTTTGAGCGCATACCGTCTTTTTTTCTGAGCGCTGCCGAACTCTCCGGGCCAAAGCTTCTCGCGCAGCTTTCCGAGCAGACCGGCGGACGCGTGTTTTCCGCCTCGAACGCTAATGATTTGCCTGCCATCGCGGCCCGTATCGGCATCGAGCTGCGCAATCAATACGTACTGGCCTATGTGCCTTCGAATCGCAAGAAAGACGGCAAATACCGTCACGTGGAAGTCAGCGTGAAAACTGTCCCGGGGCTCTCCGCCTTCAAAGCCCGATGGCGCCTAGGCTACTACGCGCCCGCACAGTGACAACTTAACGATGCATTATAACGATGCATTTCAACGATGGATTTTAACGATGGATTGGCCCCATCGGACGGATCACCGGAGGCGCGGTCATACGCTGCGGCGCAGCATAGCGGGGACCGCCCACAGCCACACGCCCGACGCTTGGGCGAACGTAACCATAACCGCTCCTCACCGGAAGCGGCGGCGGACGGTAAGCATTTAAGCGGGGGTAGGGACTCCCGTGGGGGTACGTATCCAAATGAGGATAGCCAACCGGCCGGCGCGGAATGCCCCGACTCGGGTTGCGCCCGTACCAACGCGGCACCACGTAAATCACTACTGGAGGAGCCATAAACGGGAACCCGCCATAGAAACCCGTTCCGAAAAATGCGTTATCCGCCCACAACGGCCCGCTGAAGACTCCGTAATTCGGTTGCCCGAACCAAGGCACCGACGATGCCGTGGGGGGTGGCGCGGGGAGGGTAAACGGCGAATCATTCGGGTCCGCAGCATTCGGATCCACCGTGCTTTGCGAACCTACCCGATTATCGGCCGCAATCGTTTCGGCTCGATTGCGAGCCCATTCCGAAAACGCGTCTACCATCCCGTCGCCGTACTTTTCGGTGACCATGCCGATCCCGAAAAAGAACTGATTCGATTCGTTGATCGGCTTGGGAGATTCCCCGTCCTTTTGAATTTCCGCCTCTCCCGTATAGGTCTGGAACACCTCCGGTTCGGAGTTGATCCGGTACACACCCGCCTTCGGAAATCGGATCTGATAGTTCTTATAAATCAGCACGCATGGATTTCCCGCCGCCGAATTGTTTGAATCGACAATACCCGCCCCGCGCAGGAACTCCACTCGCGTATCAGTGAGAGCGCTTGAATTCATGCGAATCGCGCTATTTTCATCTATGCGCAAAAATACGCCAGGCGTAAGAAGGATCTCAGCCCGGCCTTTCTCGGTCCGTAGAGTCGACCCGTCCGCCACGCTCGGGAAACTTCCGAATTTCTGGCTCAACGCCGAATTATCGAGGAAAACTGCGCCTTCCGAATAATTGATCACCCCGGAATGGGTGGAAACCACCGCTTGCGCCCCGAGTGGCACACTAGCAATTAAAAACAGGAGCCCCGGACACAGCACGCCCCGCAAGCGCATAATACGAACTCCTCCCTCAAAGAATGAATCTTTCACCGCGGCTTGTCAAACCGGCACTTTTGGCAGCCCCGAGACTTTTCCCCGCACCGGCGCACGAATATAGTGAACAGAACCGTCCATCGGACAAGAAAACAGGAGTGACTCGGGATGTTTTTGCGAGCGGCGAACCCGCGTCACAATGCGGCGATTGTCCTCTGGCTTTTCATCCTGCTCATTTCCCGCTCCGGACGCGCCGCCGGCGGCGATCTGCCCACGCTCACCACAGTGCGGCAAATCCTGACACTCAGCCGCGTGGAGGCGTCGAAAGGTTATCCTATCCGGCTCAAAGCGGTCGTGACTTATTACGGTCCCGGGATCGCAGACGAACCCGGCAGCCAGCCAGGCCCCGACTTGTTTCTGCACGACTCGACCGGCGGCATTTGGGTCGATCTGGACAAAAACGCTCCCGTTCCCAAACCGGGCGACCTGATTGATATCTCCGGCCTCAGCGAGCAGCCCGATTTCGCTCCGCAGATTAGACACGCTTCCTGGAAAACCATCGGAACCGCCCCCCTACCCAAGGCGCAGCCGGTCTCGTTTAGTGAGATGATTTCGAGCCGTGACGATGCGCAGTGGGTCGAAGCGGAAGGAATTGTGCGGAGTGCCCACGTGGAACCGCAGTCGAAGCTGCTGTTTCTTCGTATCGCGATGACTGACGGCGTCATTACCGCGCAGACCCCGGAATACGCCGGCTTCGATCCCAACCGCTTTATCGATTCGAAAGTCCGGGTTCGAGGGAATTGCGGCGCGGTGTTCAATGTGAATAACCAGCTCATTGGCATTTCTGTCTATGTACCGCGCCTGCAAGATGTAGAAGTTGTCGCTCATCCCTCCGGAGATCCATGGGCGCAGCCTGCCAGACCGGTCGGGGAATTGCAGCGATTCACCGTAACCCGTAGCGCTGGCCACCGTATCCGGGTCCAGGGCGTGGTCACTTTACACCTCAGGGGCGGGTCGTTTTACCTCGCCGGACCCACGGGCAGCACTTATGTACAGAGCACGCAAGCAGCGCAAATCCACCGTGGATCCCACGTTGACGTACTGGCATTCCCGGGTGTGATCGACCATCACCCTGCGCTCGAAGACGCGGTTTATCGTATGCTTGGGGCCGCGCCCGAGCCGGTGCCCGTCAAAATCGACGCCGCTGCCCCGATGCGGGGCCAATTTGATTCCACTCTTGTGCGGATTGAGGCGCGCCTGACCCAAATCGCCGTTACCGATAAGGAAATTCTGCTGGTTCTCCGTCAGGGACCTACCGTTTTCACTGCGATATCGAGATCCCGTGTGTCGATTAACCATCTCGGTTGGCTCCGTGAGGGCAGTCTGCTTGCGGTAACCGGCATTTGTGTCCTCGATCGGGGAGCGGTTGGACAGGATATATCGTTCGGATTGCATTTCGGGGGGCCGCAGGATATTACTCTGCTCCAAAAAGCCTCCTGGTGGACCGTCGAGCGGGCGCTGGCCCTGGGTGCGGTGCTCCTCGTCGCCATATTGGCCGTTTTCGCCTGGGCCGCGACTCTGCGGCGCCAGGTGCAGAGCCAGACCGGGACGATTCGCGCCACCCTCGAATCCACCGCCGACGGCATCCTCGTCGTGGGTTCGGACGGAAACATCCACAATTCCAATCGCAGGTTTGCCGAAATGTGGCGCATTACCGACTCGCTCGTGGCAACCTCTAACGACGCGGACTTGATCGAACACCTGAAAGGCGAACTGGTAGACCCCCAGGCATTTAGCGGAAAAATCCAGGAACTTTACGCCGATCCCGAAGCTACCAGCGACGACGTGCTCGAATTTAAGGACGGCCGCGTATTCGAGCGTCACTCGGAACCCCAACGCATGAATGGAAAATGCTTGGGCCGCGTCTGGGGCTTTCGCGACATCACAGATCGGCGCCGCGCCGAACGAGAACTGCGGGAAGCCAAGGAAGCTGCCGAAGCCGCCAGCCGGATTAAGAGCGAATTCCTCGCAAATATGAGCCACGAAATCCGCACGCCCATGAACGGCATTCTCGGCATGACGGGCCTCGCGCTCGACACTGACTTAACTCCCGAACAGCATGACTATTTGACTTGCGTCAAAAGTTCCGCCGATTCGTTGCTTACCCTGGTCAACGACATCCTCGATTTTTCAAAAATCGAGGCAGGAAAATTCGTGATCGACCCGGTCGAGTTAGAGATCCGCCCGTTACTCGAAACGATCTGCAAACCGCTTGCTCTCCAGGCTCGCCAGAAAGGGCTGGAACTTCTGCGTCGAGTGGACGCGGATGTCCCGAGCCGCGTACTGGCCGACTTCGATAGAATTCGCCAGGTGGTGGTTAACCTGCTCGGAAACGGGATAAAATTCACGGAACGGGGTGAAGTAGAATTGCGCGTCACTGCCGAGTCCCGCCCAGGCCAGGACCTCCTGCTGCACTTTTCCGTCCGGGATACCGGAATCGGAATTCCTCACGAGAAGCTCGAAGGTATTTTCGAGGCCTTCACTCAAGCCGATGGCTCCATCACACGACGCTTCGGAGGTACCGGCTTGGGCCTGACCATCTCCTCACGCCTGGCACAGCTGATGAATGGGCGCCTGTGGGTGGAAAGCACCCCAGGCGCCGGGAGCACCTTCCATTTCGAATTGCCAACGCCTGTCGTCGAACCCGTCGCAAGCTGATTTCGAACAGGTATTTCCCGAGTGAAGCGCGTGTCCCCCTAAGTTAGACTATTTGTTAGTGTCAAAGAACGCCGCGTCCAAGAAAAAAGCACTCGTAACAGGCTCCTGTGGTTTGATCGGCTCCGAGGTTTGCCTCCATTTGGCCCGTCACGGATTTGAAATTTCCGGGATCGATAACAACGAGCGCTCGGTCTTTTTCGGGCCCGAAGGCGACACCCGCTGGTCGCTTCAGCGGCTGAAATCTCAAATTCCCGGCTACCAGCACTTCGATATCGACATCCGGAATCGCGCCGGGATTTTGCAGTTAGTGGCTGATATCAGCCCGGATGCGATCATCCACACCGCGGCCCAGCCGTCCCATGATCGCGCAGCCGCCATTCCGTTCGACGACTTCGATACGAACGCGGTCGGCACCCTGAATTTCCTTGAAGCCGCGCGCCGCGCCTGCCCGGAATCGCCCTTCGTGCATATGTCCACGAATAAGGTGTACGGCGATTTGCCCAACACCATTGCGCTTCGCGAGCTCGATACTCGCTGGGACTACGCGGATCCTGCTTTTGCAGAGGGCATCCCCGAAAGCTTTTCTATCGATCAATCGAAGCATTCCATCTTCGGTGCTTCCAAGGTGGCCGCCGATGTCATGGTTCAGGAATACGGCCGCTACTTCAACATGCCCACCTGCTGCCTGCGCGGCGGCTGCCTCACCGGCCCCAATCACTCCGGAGTCGAACTGCACGGGTTTCTCAGTTACCTCATCCGCTGCAACATCCAGGAACGGGAATACAAGGTTTACGGTTATAAAGGCAAACAGGTTCGCGACAACATCCATTCCGAGGATGTCGCAAATTTCATCGTGGCATTTATCGATAAGCCGCGGGTAGCGGAAGTTTATAACATCGGCGGCGGCCGCGATAACTCCTGTTCCATCCTCGAAGCTTTTAAGCTGGTGGAGGAGTTTACCGGCACGCCCCAAAAATATAGCTACGTCGAACAAAATCGCATCGGCGATCACATTTGCTATATCAGCGATCTTCGCAAAATGAAGAACCACTACCCCGGTTGGACCATCACCCGCCCGCTGCGCGATGTGTTTCGCGAGATCACAGATTCCTGGAAAGTGCGGCTGGCCGATGCGCAACCGGCCGTTTCCACCAGCGCGCACTGATGAAGGTACTGATTACCGGAGCCTGCGGTTTTGTAGGCAGCCGCCTGGCGGAGGCGCTCGGCAGGCTCCTTCCCGGCCTGGAAATTGTCGGCTTCGATAACCTGCTGCGCGCTGGTTCTGAGACGAATCGTTCCGAACTCGCCAAACGCGGTGTGCAATACGTTCACGGTGATGTGCGCATGCGCAGCGATATGGATGCGCTGCCCTCCTGCGACTGGGTGATCGACGCTGCCGCCAATCCCAGCGTGCTCGCGGGCGTCGATGGACGCTCCAGTTCGCGACAGCTTTCCGAACATAATCTCGCCGGCACTCTCAACATGCTCGAGTACTGCCGCGAGCGCAAAGCCGGCTTGATCCTGTTGAGCACGAGCCGTGTCTACTCCGTCCGCGACTTGGCGTCACTCCCCATGCGCTCCGAAGGCAACTCGTTCTCCCTCGACGAAAGCAAGCCTTTGTGCCAGGGCGTAAGCGCGGCAGGCATTACCGAGTCTTTCCCGACTCGCCAGCCCATCTCGCTCTACGGCGCTACCAAGCTCGCTTCTGAAATCATGGCCATCGAATATGGCCTGACCTTCGGCTTCCCGGTTTGGATCAATCGCTGCGGCGTGCTCGCCGGGGCCGGGCAGTTTGGCACCGCCGAACAGGGCATCTTCTCCTATTGGCTGCACGCCCATGCCGCCCGCCTGCCGCTCCGCTATATCGGATTTGGCGGCCACGGGTTTCAGGTGCGCGATGCCTTTCATCCGGAAGATCTGGCCGCCCTGCTCGCGCTGCAACTGCGCCGCGATCCGCCCGAAGATCCCATTTATAACGTCAGCGGCGGCGCCAGCAACGCCATGTCGCTTGCCCAGTTGACCGACTGGTGCGACGAGCAGTTTGGCCCCCACGCGCCGCAGCCTGATGTGCGCCCGCGTCCGTTTGACATACCCTGGCTAGTCATGGACCATGCACGCACCGCAGCCGACTTTGGCTGGTCTCCGCGGCGTTCGATCGTTGACATCTTGACCGAAATTGCCGCACACGTGCGTGCCAATCCGGGCTGGCTCAGCCGCACCGGTGCCATATGAAATCGCC
The DNA here is from genome assembly GCA_963767485.1 of Terriglobia bacterium. Lineage (GTDB taxonomy): Bacteria > Acidobacteriota > Terriglobia > Bryobacterales > Bryobacteraceae > Bog-105. The sequence continues at coordinate 10,214 of CAVYDZ010000014.1, forward strand.
TCCGCCAGATCCGAATCGCGAACCGCTTCGTCTGCTGAGTATCGTCCTTCCGGCGCGCGATGAGGAAGGCTGTATTGCCTCTACCGTAGAACATTTGCATGTAGAGCTTCGTTTGCACCACGTCCCGCACGAGATTATTGTGGTCGACGATGGCAGTACGGATGCGACCTGGGAAAAGCTGCAGGAGGCCTGTGCCCGTGTCGCCCCTCTGCGCCCAATCCAAAATACCGGCCCGCATGGCTTCGGCCGAGCCATTATCTTCGGCCTCGACAACATGAGCGGCGATGCGGCCGTCATCATGATGGCCGATGAATCCGATGATGCGCGCGACGTTGTCCGCTATTGGCAGCTGCTCAACGAAGGCTGGGATGCGGTACTCGGTTCCCGTTTCATTAAAGGCGGCGGCACGATTGATTATCCATGGATCAAGATGCGTGTTAACCGTCTGGCGAATTTCTTTATCCGGATCCTGTTCCAGATCAAGCTCAACGACACCACCAACGCCTTCAAAGCTTACCGCCGTACCGTAATCGAAGGCTGCCGCCCGCTACTTTCTCCGCACTTCAATCTGACCGTCGAGCTTCCGCTGAAGACAATCGTACGCGGCTACAGTTGGACGGTGATTCCGATCACCTGGCGCAATCGCCGCACCGGAGTGCCGAAGCTCAAAATCAAAGAAATGGGCAGCCGTTATCTCTTCATCTGTCTGTATGTTTGGCTAGAGAAGTATTTCGCGCGCGGCGATTACCACCGCAATATCGGATAGCTGCTTCTCACCGGGAATCCTCGATTCTGCGCTGAAGATCCAGCCGCATTTGATTCTGAAGGAATACTCCGAACGCGCTCAGACTCCCGAAGTTGACGTCCGGTATCGGGATCGGGCGTCCTTCTCGCACCAGAGGGCCGCCGTAACCCCAGCAAATGGCGCCATTCGTCTCGATGGTCACGTGAGATCGCCAGGCTTCATGTTGTGTTGGATCGGGCGGCATTCCTGAAGTCACTTGGGGGAAAAGTGACGCGAAAGCCTCGACCATTTCGATATGAGATCCATCCGGAACTCTGGCTCCAAATGCTAAACGAGCTTTGGATGCGGCCAGCGCATATTGTTCGAGATCGCTACGGCATCGCACCGGTGTGCTCGGCCAGCCAGTTCTCAGGTACTCCGGCCGCTGGGTTAGCCAATCGGGACGCCGCGTCAGAACTGCCGCGAGATCTTCGACCGAAAGAGCAGGGTTGATGCTTGCGCACGACTCTTCCACCTCCAGGCTGATCACAGCGGAGTAAACGAAAGCCAGGACCCGCTGAGAATCGGGCCGCGCAAACTCCCAGCCAGCCCGGCGCACGGCCTCACTCCAGGAGCAGTCCACACTCCCACTCTATAGAGGTCGCTGACACTTCGCGCTTGGACTACACCCAAATGGCCGCAAATCGGCAGCTTTAGCAAACTTCCTTACGTAATTACCAAATTGTTTACTGCGTGTAATTACCGTTAACTTTCTTGTTAATCGTGCTCGGATCCTGCAAACTCGATCCAGATCGTTATTTTTTGTGTTGGAGGTTATATGAACAAACTAATCTTTGTGACGTTCCTGCTGTGCGGAGGCCAGTTGTTGTTTGGAGATTCAGTGGCGTGCGGGTTGAATGGTTTTCCTCCCGGGACTGGACAGCCCGTTGGCCAGGCTATTCCCTGCAGTCAGGCACCCGTAATCAACATTATGGCGAATTTTCCAAAGCTCGTGATCAGCGGCAATACGCTCACGCTCTCTCCGCAAGCCAGCATCGGCGTGAATCAAATGACAATCACGTCGCAATTCACGGGCACGGTTAGTTACGACGACGTATTCGCGCTGCCGAGTTCGCCAGCTGGAGATGTTCTGAAGTTCTCGGCCGCTTACGGAGCAGGTGTCAACGATGTCGATCCCGGCTCCTATGCGTCCTTCCAGGCGCAGATCGGTCCGGGGTCCGCTGGTTTCCCAGCCATCACCCTCAATCCAGCGCATGAGAGTTGCGAGTTCGGCAGTTGCTTTTACAGCGCAACTCTGCCGGCGAGTGACTTCTCCTTCATCACACTGCAGGGGACCGCGGGCCTTCTTGTTTCGCCGGATGACGAGAGCTCCGAAGGCGGCGTTGGAAGCGGCGGCAATTTCACCTTCACCCGTTTCAAAGCGGACGGAGTTACGCCCGATCCATTCACTACAACCCCGGAACCCGCATCCTTCGCACTCGCCCTCGCCGGAATCCTGTTATTTGGCGTTGTTCGACTCTTCGGCAACGCTCGGCGCCGAACAAACGTCTTGTAATCGGCCCCCGCGTTTGGCATCAAACTTGCTCTTCATCTCCAGCGGTCCCGTGTTTAGCCGGGGCGACCTTTACTCATCTCACCGTGTCTACGGGCAGCAATGGAGGAACCGAAGTGTTTGGCATCAATGACTCCGGGCAGGTTGTAGGATACAACCACTTTCTATACAGCCGCGGTACGTTTACGACGGTCGCCGATCCCTGTGCGAACGGCGGCGCGCATCCGTTCGCCATCAACCATAACAGCGATATCGCAGGCTATCATGACGGGACAAACAGCAGATATCTCGATTACGGTTCGCACGGCTTTCTATACAGCCATGGCGTATTTCGCGGATTCGACGTGGACGGCCAGATGAGCGATACCGCAATTTACGGTCTGAATAACCGGGGCGAGGTCGTGGGCACGTATGTGAATGCCTCTGGCGCGACGGTTAGCTTCGTCAGTGACGGTGCCAAAACGAAGACCATCGCTGTTCCTGATGCGCGGCAGACCTATGCTTACGGGATCAACGATCGCGGATGCATTGTCGGCTATTACCAAACCGCCTCGGGCGACCATTGCTTCGGCTTTCTACTCGTCGCCGGCAAATACACGACCCTTGCCTTTCCGGGCGCCCGCCAAACATTCGCCAACAGCGTCAACAACGCCAGCGAGGTTGCCGGCAACTACTATGATGCGGACGGGAACAGCCACGGGTTTCTCTACAGCAATGGCGAGTACATTCCTATGGACATTCCCGGAGCACTACAAACCGTCGTCTGGGGCATCAATAACAAGGGGCAGATCTCGGGTTACTATGACGACGCATCCTCTCCCTACGGAACTGTTGGCTTCCTTGCCACCATCCAGACTCAGGCAGAACCAAGCCTGCAGCCCTGACCATTACCGAAACGGCGATTTCTGAACCGCTGCCCCCAGCACCTTGCCTGGGCCGGACTCCTGAACAAACGCAACCAGCCGCAGATTATTCGGGTCCGTTCCGGATTTGAACTTTAGTTGAACGTCACAACTGGAATTCTTTCCGGGGCTTAGCTTGCCGATCTTCTTCAGCACTTGCACCACCGCGACATGCGTTAGCAGCTTGCCGCCGTTTTCTCCGTGCAACACCTGAGACTGCGCATGATTCAGAGCGAGCGCCACATAAAGCTCGGCGTTCTTATCGTTGGAAGAGGTCGCATTGGCTTCGATTCGCGCCCGGACAGTGTTGCCTTCCACACTAGCCGAATCAATGCGCAAAGGAATCTTCGGAGCAGCCAGTGCCTTTTCCAAAATGTCCGCGGTTCGATGGGGATCGCTGAGCCGCAATTCCGCGGTTCCATCGACAATGACTTGCGGCGTATATATATCCGCCACGCCAAGAGTGCGGGCGTAAGCACTCTGCCGTTCCGTTAGCGAAGCCGAGGAATACGGATCTTTCCAACCGTCATGATTCCAGTAATCGACATGTTCGCTGAGTACGATCAAATCCGCGCCAGGGACAGGCTGCGAGGCATCCAGTTTCTCGACCCACGCATCCACCGGCGGGCAACTCGAGCAACCCTCGGACGTAAACAACTCAACCAGAACAGGAGAGGCGCTCCCGGCGCTGTTTGCGGCAGTACCGTTTGCTGCAACCGCGTACGCAACCAGAAATAAGATCGCAAACACTTTCATATTGCTTTGACCTCGGACGTATTCGAACCGTTCCTCAGTATGTAGGCCGCAACGAAAGCGGCTCCCGACAACCCGAGCGCCACAAACGCACTATTCCATTCGTCCCCGTTCCTCGGACTCGCGATCACCCGCGGAACATGGAGCACCACAAACCATAGCAAAAACATGAGTCCCAGGAGCAGTGCGGCTAAGGGCGCCAGTTTCTTGAGAGCGAAAGCCAGTCCCGCCGCGACAAAGCAGAATCCTGTGAACCAGGCCCAAAATAGGTGTCCAGGGATCCACCCTGGAATCAGAGTTGCCACAAATCCGGCAAACAGGAAATGATCCAGACCGAATACCAGCATGGAAACGGCTAGGAACAAGCGACCCGGACCGACCGGACGGGGCCCGGCCAGCAGCAGCGCGCTCCCGCACATGGCCAGCGTTTCGAATGCGCGAGACCGCTCAGTTCCATCGTGAAGAATCGCCGGGAGTCTGGGGCCATGAAGAAATAAGAGGCATAGAAGAAACAGACCGCCCAAGAGGCTCGCGCCTATATTCACGCTCTTCTTGAACAGGACACACAGACCAGCGGCGACAAGCACTGCGCCCGCGAGGTACGCCCAAAAGGCGTGCGCTGGAATCCATTCGGGTACGATTTCGAGTCCCTTCACGAAGCCAACGTAATGGAACTGCTGTATGCCAAACACCAGCATGGAAACACCAAACAGGACACGCCCTGGCCCTGCAACCTGGTCGACAACCTCGTTGAAACTAGCCACTCGTAAATCAAGTTTAGGCGGAATGTGGTCAGAAAGAAATATCCACTTTCTCCTGACGGTTACTGACCACTTTCCCTCAAAACTGCGCGATTAGCTTGCGCAGACGATGAACGGCGCCGGGTATTTGCGCTGCCTCCGTACTCCCAAACCCCAGAATGAATCCCTGTCGCCGAGGGTCCCCCAGAAAGCAGGGGGAAAGAGGCCATAAGCGCAGATTCTGGGCGGCGGCGCGCTCCGAGATTTCCTGGTCGCGCAGCCCATCCGGCAGCATTAGAACCAGGTGCATCCCCGCTTCAGCGCCGCCCACCTCCAGAGACGATCCAAATTCTCGTCGAATCGCATCCACTAACGCGGTTCGACGTTCACTGTAAAGCAGGCGCGTCTTCCGGATATGGCGCGCGAAGTGGCCCTCATTGATGAAATCCGTGAGTACGGCTTGAGATAAGTACGGCGGCCCAAGATCCATCGCGTGGCGAACCGCCTCGAACCGCTCGATGAGGTCGGGCGGAATCACAATGTAACCAAGCCGGATGGCGGGGAAGAGAGTCTTGCTGAAAGTGCCGATGTAAATAACGCGCGCATTGTGGTCAAGGCCCTGCAAAGAAGCGATGGGCATGCTTTCGTACCGATATTCGCTGTCGTAATCGTCCTCAAGAATCCACGCTCCCGAGCTTTGCGCCCAATCGAGCAATTGCAAACGCCGCGACGCACTCATCGTCACGCCCAGCGGAAATTGATGGGATGGCGTGACGTACGCGGCTCGGGCATCGCGGTATCGCTTGATTCCGGCCATCACATTCAAGCCTTCGCCGTCGACCGGGACGGGAACCAGGCTGCAACCAGACATGGCGAGCCCGTGGCGTAAGAACGCGTACCCGGGGTCTTCGATCCACACGCGGCATCCCGGGTCCAACAGAACACGAGCGGCAATTTCCAGCGCCTGCTGCGAGCCGCTCACGATCATGATCTGGTGCGCTTCGCAGCGCACCGCCCGGGCAGTTCGAAGATAGGCAGCAATAGCCTCCCGGAACTCTTTCAGTCCCATCGGATTGCCGTAATTCAGCGCCTCGGCGCCAGTATTCCGGCAATGACGCGTCACCAGCTTGGACCAGACTTGGAACGGAAAATGATCCGGCGATAACTGGCCGACATTAAAAGCACCCCAGCCGCGCAACTGCGGCCTTCCGGCGCGATCCGGAACAAGCATCGAGCGGCGCGAAATCGGGCGCGATCCGGAACGAGCCTCCGCTGACCGGGAAGCCCGATAATCGCGAGATGGCAGTTGGTCCGGCAGCGAACTGGACACGAATGTGCCAGCTCCCGCCCGGCTTTCAAAATATCCTTCGGCCAAAAGCTGTGAGTAGGCATTCAGAACCGGAATGCGGGAAATCCCCAATTCGGCTGCCAGCGTTCGACTGGATGGGATTTGTTGACCGGCACTCACCCCCCGCTCCACAATGATCGCCTTGTACGCATCGTAGATCTGTTTGTGAAGCGGCTTAGGGTTCTTTCTGTCAACGGAGATTACCGGCGAGAACGCATGCGCGCCTTTCATGTCAGCCAAGTATAGTGGCCATAACAAACTCATCGCAAGTGGATATTGCGCCCAACCAGTTTTGGCCCCAAAATCCGAAGTATCGCTTCAGGGGAACGTTCATCCGGTAAACGAAAAGCCATTCGCATTCAGCCGCGATCGCGATAAGTTCTGCTGATCGCTCATGATTATTTGGGATTTGCCGCCGTCCGGCTTGGCGATTTACCGTGGAGTCATGGGACAGGAGCAGCAGACGGTCGCCATCGTGGGCGGCGGGTTGAGCGGCGCGTTGACCGCGTATCATCTCGCAAAATCAGGGGCTCAAGTCAGGGTCGTAGTCATTGAGCCGCGGACGCAGTTGGGGTGCGGGCTGGCGTATTCAACCACCAGCATGCAACATCTCCTGAATGTTCCCGCCGGCCAGATGAGTGCTCTGCCCGGCGAAGCAAACCATTTTTTGGAATGGGTTCGGGCCAACTACGATGCAGATGCCACCGCAGGGGATTTCATTCCGCGAGCGATCTTTGGAAACTACATCCAATCTCTTCTTGCCGAGTTCCCGGAAATCGAGCATCTTCGGGCAAGTGCCATCGGCTACGTGCCGGAACAGAATCGCGCCAGGCTGCAACTAAGTGACGGAAGCGAATTAGTAGCGGATGCTGTCGTTCTGGCGACCGGAAATTTTGATCCGCCATCTTTCAAAGCAGTAAATAGCGCGTCTTGTCACGCCGCCTGGTCCGAGACAACCTTCCGTGACTTGCATCCGGAGGCGGCCATCCTCCTGATTGGGACGGGTCTCACGGCTGTTGATGTGACTTTAAAACTGCGGGAAAAGGGACATCGCGGCATCATAAGAGCGGTTTCGCGGCGCGCCGCTTTCCCTCACCGCCACGCAAAGTACACTCCATTGCAGCAATGCGCGCTGCAGGGCGAAGCGCCGCGTACGGCTCGTTTGCTTCTCAGGCAGGTGCGGAACGCGCTAAAGGGCGCAAATTCCTGGCGCGCGGTTATCGACAGTTTCCGTGAGCGAGCGAACGAACTCTGGCTCGCTCTTCCGCCTGTAGAGCAGGAACGGTTTCGGCGGCATCTCTTGCGGCGCTGGGAACTTGTTCGGCACAGAATGGCTCCCCCCATTGCAGACCGCATTGACCAGGAACTGGCAGCCGGAACTCTTGCCATCGAGCCAGGTCGCGTTGAGGCGATCGTACCTGTTCCCGAGGGAGTCGCCGTTCGAGTACAAGAGGCAGGCATCAGGAGGACTATCATTGCGGCACGCGCCATCAATTGCACCGGCCCGGACATGCATTACCGCCGCGTTGCATCTCCTTTGCTTCAGAGTTTGCTCCAGCAAGGCTTAGCTACAGATGGTCCGCTCGGAACCGGCCTGTGGAGCAATGCCGACGGAGCACTCCGGTCTCAGGATGGGACCTTCTCGCAAATTCTGTTTAACATTGGGCCCGGAAGGCTCGGCACGTTACTCGAGTCCATCGCCGTTCCGGAATTGAGGCGCCAGGCGGCCGATCTTGCTGCCACTCTCGTAGTGCGGTTAAGAGCGTCAGCGCGAACCTCAGTCGAGCAAGCGGCCTGATGGAAGACCGTATCATGCAGGTAGAAAGGATTTTTCGCTCACACTCATGCATGTTTTGCAGTTCGTCCGGCGCGCTGCTTCCTGGTCAGCCTTAACTGTTGCGATTTGCCTGCCGGCATTAGGCGCGCCCGATTTGCGGCGTTCCCCGATTTCCATTACCGCTGACTTGTCGGAAGCCCCACGCAAGCTTTGGCACGCCGATATAAGAATTCCGGTTACCCCCGGCCCGATTACGGTCACCGCCGCCGAATGGATTCCGGGAACGCACATGCCCTCAGGTCCCGTCGATAACATGACCGGACTCTACTTTCGGGCCGGCGGAAAGACGCTCCCCTGGCGGCGCGATGACGTCGACCTTTATGCGTTTCACGTGGATGTGCCCGCGCCCGCGTCCACGCTCGACATTCATGTCGACGCAATTGTCAGCTCGCGCGTGAGCGATAAGCTCGCCATGCTCGAATGGGAAAAACTGCTGCTCTATCCCGACGGAATCCCCGTGCGCAACATTCGAATGGAAGCAAGCATCACTGTGCCAAACGGATGGGGCCTTGGAACCGCACTGACGCCCTCAGGGACAAACGGAACGACAACACACTTTGCTCCGGTGACGCTCGAGATGCTCGAGGATTCTCCCATCCTTACAGGCAAATACTTCAAAGAGATTCCACTCGCTCCGGATGTCACTCCCAAGCACTATTTGGATGTTGCCGGCGATCAAGCGCAGGATATCGATCTGCGCCCGCAATTCTTAATTGCAGTAAACAATCTTGTGCACGAAGCCGGGGCGATGTACGGATCTCATCATTACAACTCGTATCATTTTCTGCTTACGCTATCGGATGCGGCGGGAGGCGAAGGGCTCGAACACCACCAATCTTCGGACAATGGAGTAAAAGAGAAAGGGTACTCGGACGAGAAGGAAGCATTGCTCGAAGCTGACTTGCTAGCTCATGAGTTCACACATTCCTGGAACGGAAAATACCGTCGGCCCGCTGGATTGGCCACACCTGATTACAAGACTCCGATGAGAGGAGACTTGCTTTGGGTGTATGAAGGGATGACTGAATATCTCGGCAATGTGCTGGCCGCCCGGTGCGGACTGCGCACCCCGGAACAGTATCGGGAAGCGTTGGCCTATTATGCCGCGCTGCTGAATTACCGGCGTGGACGCATTTGGCGGAATACGGAGGATACGGCGATCGCTGCGTCGATTCTCCGTTCCGATACGCCAGGCTGGTCGGACTGGCGTCGCGGGCAGGATTACTATTTCGAGGGCCAGTTACTCTGGCTCGATGTCGACACAACCATCCGGCAACTGACTCACAACCAGAAGTCGCTGCATGACTTTCTGCTGATATTTGTGGGGCCGCGCGGCGATACCGGCCCGATGGTTATCCCTTATAACTTTGACGAGCTCACGCGCGACTTGAACGACGTCGTTCCCTATGACTGGGGAGGTTTCCTGCATGAGCGCCTTACAACGCTCGCGCCGCACGCAGACTTGGCCGGCATCGAGCATGGCGGATACAAGTTGACGTTTACCGACAAGCCGACAAGCTTCGAGAAGGCGTTGCTCGATACCCGTCACTCGATCGACACCTGGTACTCCGTAGGGCTGCGAATGGATCAAGAGGGGAAGGTGTCTGATGTGCGCGTAAATTCGGCCGCCGACCAGGCTCGCGTGTTCCCCGGAGAAAAGCTGATCGCAGTAAACGGGATCGTGTATTCCAACGACGCATTTATCACGGCGTTAAAAACTTCGAAGGCTTCGAGCGAACCGATTCGTTTAGTGGTGCAAGCCGACAAGTACGTCTCAACGGTCGACCTGAATTACCACGATGGTGAAAGATACCCCCGGTTAGAACGCGTCGAGGGCACTCCGGATCTTTTGGACGATATAACGAAGCCGATGACCGCCGTTACGCCAATTCCGCCGGTAAAGAAAGATTCTTAGCCGCGGCTAGCAGCGAGGAAACTCCATCATCAATGCGGTGGTGGAGCGCCGGCCGGCATTTCTCGAAGCGATCTCTGCTAAGCGTGAACGCTGCCTCTGGAGTGCGCCCGAGGAACGCAGCGAAGAAATCCTGGAGTGGCTCGTTAGTACCTGTCGGAACGAACTGGAAGGCAATTTCCGGGGCTTGGAACGCATCGAATAATCGTTTGAGTATCTGGTGCTCAATACGCCGATTGAAGGCTCTCTTGCTCATCACCCAGCTTTCGATTTGTAAAGCCGATCCGCTCTGCCAACCCTGAACAACGGCGATTTTGCCCAGTGCACCGAATCTGTCTTCGTACTGGACGGATAAGAAAAAAGCTCCCGTTCGCGCCAGGCGGGTTTGCCATTCGGCGGCAGTATAACGCTCGCCGTTAAGGTTGAACTGAATTGTCTTGTTTATTGACTCGAGCGCGCAGTGAAAATCTTTCGGGCGATTACGAGAAATCGCGAGGCTCGCGTCCAGTGTTCGAAGAAAAGCATCGTAGCTTTCCGCGTTTTCCCGTGCGCGATTCAGGGCACGTGCGCCTTCGCGAAAACGATGGAGCGATGGGAGGATTTCCTCCTCGCCTGCATTGCTTGCATCTGGATTGCTCGCAATCAGATTTCCCAGCGCTTTAAGGACGTCCCAGATAGCGAAAGAGTCGCCTGTGGGAAGCCTCAGGCCGGCAAAAGCCGAGGGGGCGGCGTCGATGTGCTCAAGGTTGACGGCCGTTTTGTCCACGAAAAGAAAGTGGGCCAGGGAGGGTAATCTTCTCGGAATGTGAGCCCGGGCACTTCCATTTCACCGCCGCCCCCAGGCGTGACATATGGTTGATTCGCTAAGGCCGCGCTCCTGCCGCCACCACAATCCATGGGTTCGCCTTCAAATCTTGCAATTCGCTCTTCTGCCACTCGTACTCTTTGTGCGCTTGCAGAAATTCTTTTGCGCGGAACTCGACTCCGCATGGCTTGCCATTGCCTGCCACAAATGACATTTTTTCCGCCATGTCGCTGTCGGTGACTTTTGCTTCCACGGCGCCTGCCGGGCCATAAGGATCCTGCCAGCCCGTCATGCCGCGGCTGGAACGATCGACGTGGCCGCACAAGGTGCGCTCGTTCGGATCGATTTCTTTGGTGATCATGTCGTAGTGATCGGTCTCGAACTTCTCTCCCGCTTCTATGTCAATGCGGCCTTTGTATTCCGCCATAAGCGCATTCCAACGCCGCAAACGCACCAGGTCCGGCGTATTCGGATCATTGATGGGGAAGTTCGTCTCCTCGGCAATCAGCTTCGGATTGATCGGGAAGTTTGAACCGACAAAATAACCGTCGGATGTCTTTTCCAGCGTGACGTATCGGAGCCCAAGCTCAAGCCGCCCGATTTGATTTGTTTTACGGTCGCCCACCAGCCAGCTGTTGGCGTAACCACCGTTGTTGCCCTGCTCCATTATCTGCGCGAATTCATCAATGGATCCTGCATATTGCATCGCTTTGCGCGCCCGCACGAACTCCGGTACACCCTTGGCGTCGAAGCCGTGGAAGCCGCCGATTGTCGTCTCGGTAATCATCATCCCCGCATCGTTCAATCCGAAGTCGTCCCCGCTGTGAATCAATCCCGCTACCCCATCCATGATGAGGTGGTGGCCGGTGGCGGGAGCGATATCGAAAATGATCTTCCACCGGCTGCCGCTCAGATAATCGCTCCAGTTGTTGTGCCCCATGACAATCTTTCCGTCTTTCGTATAACTGCCAGTCGCGACAAACGCGCTGCAATGCTCGCCAACGCTCATGGGAACGCCTTTCGCCTGGCGGTGCTCCGCTTCGCCGTAGTAGTACGGAAGTTCCATGTAGGCGTTCATTGCCACCAGGTCCAGCAAGTCGAGCTTGGAACCCGCTGCCTGCGCGCCCTCCACGATTCCTTCGAGCTCGGCCCGATACTCGGCAGGAACATTCGGCAGAAAAACCGTTTGTGCCAGCGCTCGAAGCTCGGTCCAATCGTGCTTCACGTCGTGGGTCGCGCTCAATTCAATGGCGCGCTTCGCATCTTCGATTTCGGGCCGGAGCAGGAACCCGTGCTGGTACCCCATCTGCGCCGGCGTGCCTTCCAGATGCACGAAAATCCAACCCGCTTTTTCCGGGTTGCGGAAAGCTCCGGAGAGGCGGCCGTCACGCGGCAGTGCCAGAGTAGGGAGGAAAAGCAGAACAGCCAGCCCGCAAATCGAACGGAACATAATTCCCTACTGTAAACGAATTCTCCCGCGCCAAGCGGCAAGGCGCATCATAGTAGACGTGCAGCCCGTTCTAGAACCCGCCCCGCAGCAGCGGGAGTTAAATTCCCTTTCGATGCTCACCGTGATCGTAGTGCTTGCCACCGTAACGATGACGTTTGCAGCCCTGATCACGGTCTTCGTAATACGCTCGTTGAGCCAGCAATTCTGGGGATATCTGCAGGTACCCCATATTCTGTGGGCAAGTACCGCAGTTCTACTTGCAAGTAGCGGGACCCTCGAGGCCGCCCGGCGCCGGCTCGCGGCTCACGATCAGCGCGGCTTCTTCCGTCTGACGGCTTGGACCACCCTTCTCGGAACGTTATTTCTGATAGGGCAAATTATGGCTTGGCTCGAAGTTGTGCACAGCGGTGTTATCCTGACTCGCAATCCGCACTCCTGGTTCATCTTTCTCTTTACCGGATTGCACGGGCTGCATATCGTCCTGGGACTTTCCGGACTGATTTACATGTTGATCCGAACCAGACAGCCCGCAAGTGGGCCGAAGTACAACATGTACACACGCGCCATTGCGAACGGCGTAGCGGTGTTCTGGCACTATCTGGATTTCTTGTGGGTGCTGCTGTTCGCTCTGCTACTTTTCTGGCGCCGCTAGCTTCTGGCGCTGGACAGCGACCCATTTTCGGACAACAGCTACCAACTGCTCCGCTTGAAACGGCTTAGAAAGGTAGTCGTTCATGCCGGCTTCAAGACAACGCTCCCGTTCCCCTAACAGCGCGTTCGCCGTCACCGCGACAATCGCGGGCTGTGGGCGCGCCAATTGCCGGATTTGGCGGCTCGCTTCAAAACCGTCCATCGTGGGCATTTGGCAATCCATCAAAATGACATCGTACGGCCTGTCGCTATGCGCCGCGACTGCCTCGCTGCCATCGGAAACCAGATCTATCTCAAAGCCTGCACGCTGTAGAATCAGTTTTCCTACTCGCTGATTGATCGCGTTGTCCTCTGCCATGAGGATCCTAAGCGGACGTTCTGAAGATAGTATCTCGCTCACGATAATCCTTGGCTATGACAAACTCGCAAAATATCAGCAACACACGTTTGCAGGAGGTACACGAGGCAAACGGCGCCAGGCGCAACCAAAGCGTTTAAGCGTTAGCGCCCCAATCGAGCATCTCCCTTGCACGCTGACACTCTCACCATAACATTTGCCCCGAAAAATACCGGAGCTATTTTAAAAATTCGCTAGGTTTTCGGAGAAAGCAACGGTTTCTTAGCTAACGGAACCTGCTCGTCGCGCTCGACTTTGCCGTCCCGAATGTGAATTATGCGATCCGCGTGCATCGCTATATCAGGTTCGTGCGTAACCAGGACAATTGTGTTGCCTTCGGCGTGAAGTCGTTCAAACAGTGCCATAATCTCGTTTCCGGTATTGGTATCGAGCGCACCGGTGGGTTCATCGGCAAGTAAGATCGAGGGTTTGTTCACCAGCGCTCGGGCAATCGCAACACGCTGACGTTGGCCTCCGGAAAGCTCGTTCGGCTTGTGGTGCATGCGCTGCTCGAGGTCCACCGCGCGCAGAGCCTCCCGCGCCCGCACCGCACGCTCCTGGGAAGAGATTCCGGCGTAAATTAAAGGCAGTTCCACATTATGCAAAGCCGAAGCGCGCGCCAACAGATTAAATGTCTGAAAAACGAACCCAATTTCCTTGTTTCGAATGCGAGCTAACTCATCGTCCTCCATTTCGCTCGCCAGTTTGCCGTTTAGATAGTAAAGACCCTTGGTCGGGCTGTCGAGACATCCGATGAGATTCATTAGTGTCGACTTGCCGGAACCCGAAGGGCCCATGATCGCCACGTATTCGCCGCGTCGGATCACAATATCGACACCCGAGACCGCGTGGATCTCCTGGTCACCCATGATGTATGTTTTCCAGAGATCGAAGGTTCGAATAACTATGCCTTCGCGCTGTAACTCCTGGCCAAGTTCTTCCCGCTGTTTCGCCGTGAGCTCCCGGTTTGCTTCGAGTGTTGCCATTTGATGAAGACCTTCTTTGGGATTACACTCAGCTCGAGAGCGCTGGAGCTGCGGGCGCTTTGTTATCCACTTTGACCTTTGCGTCGTTTCGAATCGTTCGAATCACCTGATAACTACCCGTTATGATCTCATCTCCTTCCTTTACCCCGCTGAGCACTTCCATGTCAGTGTTTCCGGTAATCCCGGTGGCCACTGTCTCGAAATGAGCTTTGCCATTGCGCACCACGAACACACCCTGCACTTCTTCCTTGGCAGCCTTCTGCGCGGCCGGAGTAAGATCCGGTTTCTTGCCGGGATGCGGCGGTTCAAGCTGCCCCTTTTGCCGCACTGTCAACGCCTGGATCGGAATCGTCAGCACGTGAGAACGGGTGGCTGTCGTGATCTTTGCCGTGCAGGAGAGGCCGGGCCGCACCATATCTTCGGGAATATCGAGCGCAATTACAACCTTGAAGTCTTTAGCCTCCTGGCTGGAAGTTTGGCTCTGCGAAGCGGCCACTCCCGTCGAGCGAACGATCGCTGTATCGCCGATTTCAATCACCTTGCCTTTGAACGTTCTGTTCAAAATAGCGTCGATCGAAACCTCTGCCGGTTGACCCAGCTTCACACTCACGATGTCCGTTTCATCCACATGAACTTCAGCCGTAATGATGGACATATCGGCAATCGTCATGATGGTGGAAGCCGCCGAATTCTGGATGCCCGGCACCACTGTCTCGCCTACCCGCACCGGAAGATCCGTAACCACTCCATCCAAGGGAGCCTTGGCATCATATTGCGCCAATATGTCTGAAGAGCGCGCTAGCATTGCCTCGTTTTGCGCGATCTTCTTCTGCGCAGAGGCCAGTTGCGCGGCCGCTTGTGCGCGCGCCGCCCGCGCTTGTTGGACTTTTTGCTGGGATGATTGCAGCGTAGCCACCGCCAGTTGATAGGTCAATTTCTTCGCTTCATAATCCTGCGGCGCGATCAGTTTGGCGTTATACAACTCCTCGCTGCGCTTCAGATCGGCCTTCATCTGTTCGAGATCTGCCCGATCGTGATCCACCTGAGACTGCGCCACCGCGATATTGTCATCCTGCGATTTCAGCGAAGCTTCGCTGGCCGCCGAATCCGCCAATGCGGAATTCAGCGCCGCCCGCTGGGCATTCACGTCGGCTTGGGGTTGCAGGTCCGCCAGCCGAGCCAGAACCTGTCCCCGCTTCACGTGATCGCCTTCCTTCACGTAAATTGCAGTGATCGGAGCCGGACCTTGCGTGTTCGCGCCGATGTTTATGTAATTCCTGGGCTTTACCTCCCCGGAGGCAGTCACCACGGATGCTAAGTCCATCCTTGTCACTTTTCCGGTCTGCACGGTCACGATGCCGCGATCGCTAATCCTGATACTCGCAATCACCGCGCCCGCGATGATCAAGAGCAAACTTATCAGGATTATAATTTTCCACTTCTTCTTCAAATTCAGCTCCCCGCCCCAGTAACAGACGAAAACGGCCCCTGCAGTGTTCCCACTATGTAGAACAAAAGCACAAATGGCGCTCGCCTGCCGTCTAACTCATACATATATGCGCTTCACACGCGCATGAATACCGCACAGCACACTGTAAGAGATTGTTCCCGCCCAGCGCGCAATCTGTTGGGCGTCGATGCTTGCGCCGCCCTCCGCGCCGAGCAAAGTCGCCGCATCCCCCACCCTTACATTGGCATGGCTCACATCCACCGTGGTCAGGTCCATGCTTACCGCTCCCACAATCGGCGCCAGTTGGCCGCCCACAATCACGCTCCCGCGATTTCCGAGGCGATGCGGAATACCATCCGCATAGCCGGCCGCGAGCACCGCCAGACGCATGGCCGTCGCCGTCCGGTACATTCCCCCGTAGCCAATTAATTCTCCCGCAGGCACTTCCTTAACGCTCAGAATAGTCGCGCGCCAGGTGAGCGCCGGCTTCACCCGCAAAGTTCGAGCAGGAGCGTTGCCGCGCGCCGGTGAAACGTAACCGTAGATCGCATGCCCCGGACGCACCATGCTTTGCCACGCCGCGCGCCGTCCGTAAGCAATCGGAATCGTGCTGGACATGTGCAAAAGCTCGGGCCGCACCCCAGCCTCCTCGAGCCCCGTCGCGATCTCCTGGAATGCGCGGATTTGCTCCGCCGTCTGATCCGTCCCATAGTTCCCGGCAGATGCAAAGTGCGTCATCAGGCCTTCCACCTTGACGTTGGACGCCTCGTAAATCGCCCGCGCAATGGTGGCTGCATCGCTGCGTACCCCGAGGCGGCCCATCCCCGTATCGATCTTTAAATGGCAGCAGTAGCGTTCGGCGCGCGAGCCGGCCAGCCGGTTCAACTCGGCGAGATCTTCGAGCGAATGAATCACCGGAGTGAGTTCGTACGCAAGCATGGCCTCACGTGTGAACGGCAGGAAGTCCGCCATCACCAGTATTCGCGTGCGGATACCGGAATCGCGCAAAGCAATGCCTTCTTCCGTATTGCTCACCGCCAGCCACTCCGCGCCTTGCTGTTCGAGCACGCGGGAGACTTCCACGGCGCCATGCCGGTACGCGTCCGCTTTGACCACCGGCATCACTTTTACCGAAGAGCCGACCGAACGCTGAATCGCGATAAAATTAGCCGCAATCTGGCCGCGCGAAACTTCTACCCAGGATCGATAGGGAAGCGCCGGCGCGGGCGTGAACGCTTGCCGGTCGAATGGCTCAGCGGCCAGCGAAAAGGGCGGTTTCATTCCTTATGAGCCGTGGCCTCGTGGTTCCGAAGGTGTTCGAATAAACCTTCATATTGCCGGGTCACAACATCCCAACTATAGCGGCTCCCGATCCGCTCCATGGCCCGCACACCCCATCCGAGCCGTTCTTTGGGCGAGAGGCCTACCGCCCATTGTAATTTGTCCACCAGGTCATCCGGGTGGTCAGTAAACGCCACCGCTGCGTCCCCCGCGACTTCCAGATTTTCCGGTGTCGCGAGGTAAAGCACCAATGCTCCCCGGCCCATCGCTTCGATCAATGCAGGATGCGTACCACCCACCTCCGTCGCCTGCACATATCCGGCGCAATGCGATTGCAGCTGGCGGTACCCTTCGCCGTAAATTGCCCCGGGGAACAGAATTCTTCGATCCGAAGTATTCTTAACGGCAGCGATGTAGCTTTCGGCATAGGGTGCGTCTCCTACCAGCACCAGTTTATACTCCGTTTCTATCTTTTCGAAAGCCTGGCGAACCATCAGCGCATTATTTTCCGGCTCCAGCCGGCTCACATAGAGAATGTAGCGGCCCGGCTCCAGCCCGAGCGCCCGCACTTGTTCATCCTCCGCTACTCGACCAATCTCCGCGCCATACGGGATAAAGGTCGATTCCTTACCGAAACGTTCCCGGTAATAGTCGCGAATCGTTTCGGCATCCGTGACTACGGCGGAAGGGCACCAGGTCGCAAGCCATTCCGAAACCAGATACCAGGCGCGCGCCGCACGATTCCACTTCTTGCGGCGCCGTTCGATTCCATCCACGTTGAGCGCGGTCGGCATGCCAATTAGTCTTGGGCAAACGGTAAACATGGCGTTTGCCGCGTTACAGTACAGCACGGCATCGAAGCGCTCGAGCAAAAGATCGAGTGTAGAGATCGCGGTATGCGCCACCGTGTCGAAATACTTGTGTTTAACGGTCGGCAAATAGCGCAGCGTAACGCCCCGGTAGGTAGGCGCGGCCGAACGCTCCCGGCAATAAACAGTAACTGCGTGCCCTCTCTCGGCAAGTCGAACGGATAACTCTTCGGCAAAAGTTTCAAATCCGCCATAATTCGCGGGGATGCCGCGGGTTCCGAGCAGAGCAATACGCATGACGGGATTAGCGGTCCTGCTCGTCCCCGGCGATCGGAAAGCTCACCGGTTGAAAGGAAAACCAGGTAGCCAGTTCTCGGTCGCTCGCTCGCCTGCGGGCCATTATGATCCGGCGTTTCGCCCAGGTTCGATTCCAAAGCTTCATCACATCCAGGAACGCGCCGAGCGAACCCCACTCGCGTAATAAGCACCCGCCGATCACCGCCATATCGCGCAGCGTGACCCGCCACCAGAAGCGCCGGTACAGCGAAGCCGTCGTGTTCTTAATGCGCAGCAGCCAACGATTCTTTACTGAATGGCGGTTGATCGCGGCCGGCAGGGACGAGCGATTTTCGGGTATTACGCTACGAACGTGCCAGCCGGTTGCGTTTGGCACATACAGCGAGCGCCAGCCAAGCAATTGGGCGCGCCACGCTACATCGGCATCTTCGCGATACGCGAAGAAATCGTTATCGAAAAATTCTCCAGAAATTGAGATGTCGTCGATCATCGACTTGCGATATAAACAGGCGGCAGCGGTTCCGCCGATCACGTAAGCGGGTTCGTCATACTGGCCCAGGTCCGGCCGCTTACTTCCACGATCCAGATGCCGAAAGTTTGGCGTAAAGTACATGCCGGTCGAGTCGAGCAGCGGTGGGTCCGCAGTGGTCCAGTCGGGAGCAGCGCTGAGCAGCTTGCCGCACACGCTGCCCACGCGAGCATCAGCCTCTCCAGCGTTCACCAGCGCACGTACGAACAAAGGAGTAAGCCGTACGTCCGGATTTAGCGTGAGAATCCAGTCAGCATCCGGTGCTGCCGCAATAGCCTGATTCTGGCCGCCGGCGAATCCATTGTTCTGCGAATTGTAAGAAATACGAATCTCCTGGCGATTTTCGAACCGGGCCAGAACCCCGCGCGTGTCATCTTGCGAATCGTTATCGACAATCACAATCTCCAGCGGGCGCCAGGTCTGCGCCAGAAGATGCTCCAGACACGTAGCAATATACCGCGCACTGTTGAATGTCACGATGGTCACGGCGACGCGGCCGCTCACGCCGGGCGCACCAGGCTGAAGTAGATTCGCCAATAAATATCAAAGCCAATCGAGCGCTGTATTTCCAGGATTTCCTGTTCGTTAGCCGTCATGGTTTTCTCGATCGCCCCTTCATCGGGGAGTTCGTTTCGAAAAAACGACCATTGCCGGAGACCTTGCCACTTGCCGTGTAAGGCCGGCAGCAACTGACCCTGCTTCGCCGCGGCGGCCACCGAAAGTACCTGGCCCACCAGCACGGGCCATGCAAAGCGCCGCAGCGTCCTGGCCGGATAATGCTTGGCTAACAGAAGCACCTGGTTGCGCGCGCTCAAGAAATATACCCGGGCGGCGCGTTTTCCATACGTGGCTTTCCCCTGGTGAACTGCGCGGGCGCCCGGTTCATACACGCCGGCAAAACCCGCCAGAGCGCAACGAATTCCGAAATCGACATCTTCGTAATACGACTCGAACCGGGTTTCAAGCAGACCGATCGCCGCGAAGATACGCCGGTGAAACAGCGCGGCTGTCATAGGAGCAAGAACAATTTGGCGGCGGGTTCCCCAAGTGGCTCCATCGGGACGCTCATAGCCGCATCGCCAGGCATATCCGCCCCGCGAACAAAGGTCCCAGCTTCCGTCGAGTACCGCGCCCCCAGAACCTGCCCGCAGCAGTTTTCCGGCCGCAAACGATGCGTTCGCATTTTGCGCGGCCGCTAGCAGACGCTCCAGCCAATCCGGCTCGAGCACGACGTCATTATTTAAGATCAGAATCCAATCGCCGTCCGCCCGCCGAATGCCTTCGTTTACGGCCCAGGCAAATCCTTTGTTCGTCGCGAGACCCACCCAGTCTGCCCCCGCGCGCTCCACTGCTCCCCGCGTTCCGTCCGTACTGCCGTTGTCGACCACCAGAATCCTGTCCGGCGGGCGCGTTTGCCGCTTCAGATTCTCGAGTACGGAAGCAACCAGGTCGGCGCGATTCCAGGTAGGGATGACAGCCGAGACAGTCGCCATCTTTCACCATACAAGGTCGGATCTATAGGACCCCGATCAGTCCGCCTGGTACTAATCACCGATTAAAACTTGTATTCACCGGGCGATTATGGCGTCCATAGGTAGTCTCACGATTCTTGAGAGACAGACGTCTGGGGAGAAAAACGAGCAATGTCAATTGTGGCTTGGATCATATTAGGCTTAATTGCCGGGTTTATTGGAAGCAAGATCGTGAATAAGAGCGGGGAAGGGGTCCTCCTGGACATCATTCTGGGAATCATCGGAGCGGTTGTTGGTGGTTGGCTGTTTAGCGCGTTCGGCGCTCACGGCGTGACCGGGCTCAACATCTACAGCTTGATTGTGGCGGTAATCGGCGCCATCATTGTGCTCCTGATTTATCACGCTGTTCGCCGCAGAGCTTAAGCAGAAAACACGTGCTATTCTGACTCGAAGCCGGTTCAAATGATCCGGCCCGAAGTGGCTTTATGCGCGTGCCGTGGCTGCTATATGCGATCGCTCCCGGCGTAACTCTGCTTGTCGCTGTCGCGGCATCGCTCCGTCCGCCAGACCCCGATCTGGTTCGGGTCAATATCACCACTGTCGGCAAGCACACCTCGCGCAAAGCGCAGCAGCCGGGCCCGTTTCGCGAATACGAGGGCTGGGAATACGAAAATTACCCGCTACCGCCCGATTATCGGAAGCCCTCGGAATGGGTCTTCGCGCGGTTCATGTATCGTGCCGTGGAATCGTGGCGCGGCGGCCGGGGATTCAATTGGACCATCGACTACCCCCGTTCCGACCGTCATCTTTCCGCAGCCATTCGGCGGCTGACACAAATCGACGCCCGCTCGGCCGAACAGCCTGTGGCCGCTGAAGACGGAGACGATATCTACAACTGGCCCTGGCTCTACGCCGTTGAAGTCGGCCATTGGGACCTCACCGATTATGAAGCGGCGAAACTGCGCGATTACCTGGATCGCGGCGGCTTCTTCATGTGCGACGATTTCCACGGCACCTGGGAATGGAACACATTCACGGCCAGCATGAAGAAGGTGTTTCCCGATCGGTCGATCGTCGATCTGCCAAACTCAGATCCGATTTTTCACACCGTGTATGACCTCGACGATCGGTATCAGGTGCCCGGCGAGCAATTCGTCCACACAGGCCGCACCTTTGAACACGATGGATATCAACCCCGCTGGCGCGGCATCTACGACGACAACGGGCGTGTGGTGGTCGCGATCTGCCACAACATGGACCTGGGCGATTCCTGGGAGCACGCCGACAATCCCCAATATCCCGAACAATACTCCGCGCTCGGCTTCCGCATCGGCGTAAATTACGTCATTTACGCCATGACCCATTAATGCGCTTCGCAGATTCCGTCCCCCGGATCCTACCGCTCCGGCTCAGAAGGAGCCCGAGACCGTCGCCAGGGCTTAATGAGAAAATCTCTTAGCCACACAAGGAGCGAAACAAAAACATGAATCGTAGCTATCTGCGGACGGGCCTGCTGGCCCTTTTCCTTTCGGGCAGCGTGTTTGCCCAGCATCAAGCCATCGGCTTTGTGAAAAACATGCCGTTCAGCGAAGGATACATTGCCGGTAACACGCTATATGTCGCCGGCCAGCAGGGACCCGATGCCCACGGCAAAGTCACCGGAACTGACATCGCATTCCAAACGGAACACGCCATCGCGGCCGTAGAAAAAGTTGTAAAAGAGGCGGGCTTTCAAATGACGGACCTCGTTTCCGTAACCGTCTATGTCACCGATCTGAACGACGTTCCCAAGATGAATGAAGTCTATAAAAAGTTGATGCCCGATCCCAAACCCGCGCGCGCCACTGTACAGGTTGCCGGGCTGATCGGCGGAGCGAAAATCGAAATCTCAGCAATCGCGGCGAAGCGATAGCAGGCACATCGCTGACCTCCCGATAGCGCCATCAGAGCCGGGAGCAGCGACCACAAATGTTTTTAGGCCAGTATCGTCCATTCGTTCGGACCGTGGGCAAGCCATAGGTCCGAAACCTCAGCAGCGGGGATAAAGCCTTCAGACTTCGTATACGATGTTTAAGAAACAGCATACGAGGAGGCTCATGCCCGGGAACGGCGAGTCACAAGTTACACCGGAACGAATCATGCAGTTGGCGTGGGGTTACGCGCCGCCGCTTATCGTGGAGGCCGCCCTTCGCCACCGGGTTTTCGACGTTTTAGACAGCGGAGCCAAGACGGTTCAAGAGGTTGAGGCGGCGACGAGAGCCTCTACCCGGGGACTGACGGCCATTATGAACGCTCTTGTCGGATTGGACCTCCTTTCGAAAGACGCAGAAGGCAAATACGCCCTTACTCCCGAAAGCGCAGCCTTTCTAGTGAGCACGAAACCGGGGTTCAGCGGCGGAATGATTCGTCATTGCAGCGAGCAGCTGATTCCGAAGTGGTTGAGCTTGAGCGATATCGTGGCCACTGGCCAGCCCCATAGAGCCGTCAATCAGGAGCAGCAAGGAGGCGAGTTCTTTCAAAACTTTGTCGAAGATATTTTCAACATGAGCTATGCTCCTGCCAAGCGGCTGGCCGAAGAGTTGGCGCTGAATAACAGCAACGGACCTGTCATTGTGCTTGATCTGGCGGCCGGCTCGGGGGTATGGGGCATTGCACTTGCGCAGAGTTCGGAGCGTGTCCGCGTCACCGCCGTGGACTGGCCCGAGGTTATACCCACGTACGCGCAAAACCGTCGCCCGCTACGGGCTGGCCGATCGGTTCCATTTCGTGGAAGGCGACCTCCATACGCGCCGGTTTTGGAACGAATCATCAAGTCGCAATTCTGGGACATATTCTTCACAGTGAGGGCGAGTCATCCAGCCGTGCTCTTTTGCGCAAAACCTTCGACGCTCTCGATCCTGGTGGTGTTATCGCCATTGCCGAGTTCCTGGTGAATGACGAGAGAACGGGACCGCCGCTTGGACTGTTTTTCGCTGTGAACATGCTTGTGAACACCGAAAACGGAGGCACCTATTCCGTCAACGAGATCAACGGCTGGCTTCGCGACGCAGGTTTCAGAAATCAGCGAACGCTCGAAGCGCATGGCCCCTCGCCGCTAATTCTCGCAACAAAGCCCTAGCTGTCGGCGTGTGTGTGGCTAAACAGAATTTAAACGTCTACATCACTGCGGGCTGGAAGTTTGCGAGCTGCCCGGTGGCGGCTGGTTTTGATTGCTATTCGTGTTATTGTTTGTACCGCTATTATTGCCAAACGCGGAACCGGTCGAATTCGAATTAGATCCAAAAGAGGAACTGTTGCCGAATGACGATTGCGAACCGAACGAAGATTGCGAACCGGATGACGATCCCGATCCAAACGAACTCTGGCCCCCGCCAGACCCGAATCCCGAACCGGAACTACTTCCGAAGCTCGAGCCATTCGCCGCGCCGTTTTGCTGCTGCTGTGAATACTGTCCCATCTGCACACCGCCCGGAACGACATCTTTCCGCGGATCGTACCAAAACTCCCAGAGTGAATAGTCGCTCTGTTGGTTGACTTCCTTAATGCTCGTTCCGCCTGCTTTACTCGCCACGCCCGCGAGTCCGCCGCTATTGATCACGCCCATTTGGGACGATCCCGTTCCGGCAAATGAGGACCCGTTCGATCCCCCCAACATTGCCGATTTCAAACCGCCATTCCCCAACGCACCGCCCGATGAACTATTCGCCGGACCGGAGGAACCGCCACCCGCAATATCCTGTGCGGCGCTCGCCGGTTTCTCGTCCGGGTTCGGCAGCGGCGGCAAGCTGCCATCGTCGTTCGCAGCGGTTCCGTTGACGTCAAGCGTCGGCCCTCCATTGGCATTTACCGCCGGCCCGCGCCGTCTCGGCTGTTGCACCGTCACTTCGGGCGCAGCGCTCGATGAGGCTGAGAACGAAGATGAAGACGAGTTGAACCAACCGCTTGAAGAGCCGCTCCCGGAGTTGGAATTGTTGTTGCTGAAGCTAGAGCCGAAACTGCTTCCGGTTGAACTGCCAAAGCTGTTACCGCCGCCTCCGCCAAAACTGCTGCCGCCATTTCCAAACGCCGATCCGTTCGATGCGCTAAGCGACGACCCACTTCCACCGGACTGCCCGCTATTCTGCGTACCGGCCTGCCCCGGCAAACCCAACTGTTGATTCGCCGGAATTTTCGAATCGATCAACATCCCATTCGGCCCCGCGTGCAACAGCCGCCAATCCGCTTTCCCCGTAAACGGATCCGGATATTCGCTCCGCAAAAATCGCATGTTGTTCGTGTTCTCCAGGTCCTTGAACGAAGCCGGATAACGCCCGATTTTGCGATGGAACACCTGCACGGCGCGCGCGTATTCCTCGCCGCGGTCGACCAGCAATTGCTCGCGCAGCCGCTGCGCTTCAAACGCCGCCACCGGCATCTCCATATAGAGGCTGATCGCCACTACGGCCGCAAACACAAACACAATCAGCAGCGCCGATCCCCTTTGGGAACCTGGCCGCCTGACTCTCCGGTCTCGCCCTGCGTTCGTCATTGATTCGGCGGCTGTGACATAACCGGCGCCCCAAACGTGCCCCGGCCCGGTTGCTGCCGCAGCGCCGGATTCATACCTGGATTGTTCATACCTGGGTTGTTCATACCCGGATTGATTCGCATCGGCTGTCCCATCCGCGGCTGCCCCATTTGCGGCTGCTCCGTTTCCTGGATATCCTCGTTTGCATCATTCTGGTAACCCATTCCCGCCGTTCCATATCCGGTTGCCCCCGTTTCCGAAGTCACTGCCTGCGGCACAACCGCCAGCGTCTCTTCCCGCTTCAATTGCGTATCCTGCATACGCGCGGTCGCGGGCGAAAGCTGCACCACTAAATAACGCTCCTGCAAAAGCTGCCCTTCCGCACCCACCAGGATTTTGTCGCCATCCAAAAAGAAACCGCGGCTGCTCTCGCCCGGATTCTTGGGCTTCACGAAGCCGTAATATTTATACGGAACATTCACCGCCATCTGACTCGGTATCGGATATTGCGGCTGCAGCGCGGGCGCTTGCAGAGCCACCGGCACAATCTTACGCACCGGAACGCCGCCCACTCCGCCCGTCGCGGCAGCGGCGCCTGCTTCGAACAGATCCCGGCTATTCGTCGGCGGCGTAACCCGCTGCAGGCTCGCCAGCATGTCCAATCGCAGTTCCGGATCGATATCGCCGTGGGTAGCGTCGATGTTGCGCAGCCGTAGCGTTTCGCTGCTGTTTCTGTTTGCGGTTCGCCGCCGCTCCGCCACCCGGTCCCGTGTCGCCTCGGTGGGCGCGGCCGTGGCTGCCTCCATCTCCGTTTTCCGGCTCGATGCCGCTGCGGGCGGAGAGCCCTCGCTGTCATCGCTCCGCGAGTTGTACCAGAAAAGTAACGCCGCCAGCGCCACCAGCGCTCCTACCAGAATCTTGGGATCCACGCCCATACGAATGCCGAAAATTCGGGTCTGCGCGGGTGCCCTCATTGCTGTCCTCCCGCCGCGCTAACTTCCGTCTCCCGGATCACTGCCTGGAACTTCATCTGGGCCGTCACCTGCCCTGCTTTCTGCGGCGTCGCCGTCAGCGTATAAAGCATCAGTAGCTTCGGCGAATGATCCACCTCGTATAGAAATCGCATCAGATTCTGATACGAGCCTTGGAAGTTGGTTGTATTCGTCAGAACCGTCAAATCCGCCGTGCCTTCAATCGGCTCTTCCGTCCATACGCCTTCGCCCTGATCGAGCTTTGCCGCCGTAGCCATCCGTTGGATCTCTTCGATAATCGCTTCGTACGCTTCGCGTTTCGGCAAAATGTAGCGTGCCTCAAAATCCGCTGATTCCCGGCTGCCGGCCTGCACTTTCGAGGAAACACGCTGCAGCTTCGCGGTTTGCGCCCGTGCAGCCGTTACTTCGGTCCGCAGTTGCTGGCCCTGTGCGGTGAGTTCTTCCCGCGATCCGCCCGGCGGTGCGAAGTAAAAAATCAGCGCCGCTATATTCAAAACCGCCAGTACGCCCACTCCTACCTGCAGCCAGAATCGCGTTCCGTGCTCCAGCGCCTTATTCATACCAGTTCCTAATCTTCATCCCGACTCGGAAGCGCAAGCGGCCGGAATCCTCAAAGCTTCTGCGCATACGCCACCGTCAACCTGTATTTATGTAGCGGATCGTTTTGCGTCGGCGGGGCCTCCGTCATTACAGACACATCCCCGAACAGCTTCGATCGTTCTAGATTCCTTAACAGCCCAATCACTGCGTCGGCCCTATCGGAGCCCACCCACATATCTAACTGCACGCGGTTCAACCCGCGCGGACTCTTTGGCGCTACCTGCGGCAGCCGGATCGAAAGCAGCCGCACATTCGGCGGCAGTACCGTTCCCAAATCCTCAAACACCCGCGTCCAGCTCACCGAACGCCGGGCAATTAGCTCATTCAGCAGTACGCTTTCCGAAAACACATCCGAGTTCTTCGGCTGCGCCAGCACCGCCGAATACGTTCCTTGCAGACGCCGCAAATGTGTCAGCTCTGTATTCTGCGCGTCGATCGTCGCCCGCAGATCTTTCGCTTCGGATCGCGCCCCCAGAATTAAGGTCAGGAGCGCCGCCAGCGAAATCACCAGCATGAGTGCGATCGCCGCCAGCCCGGCGTTGCGCGCCCGCTCGCGCCCGAAGGGCCGGGTCGCAAGATTTAGTTCCGCTGGTGAAAACGACATCATGCCGCGTACTGCTCCAGCAATCCCAATAAGCCGGCGTTCTCAGCCGACGCAATACCGAATTTCGACCGAACCGGAGATACCGGAAGGCGGAACTCCCGTTCGGCCGCATGGCCCAGCAAATCGGTTTCCGGCCCGAATCCGCAGAGCAAAAGCCGCGCTGCAGGTTTCCCGATTTGATCCTCGCAATAGGCAAACGTTTGTTCAAGCAGCGGCATTACAGCGTCGGCTGCCGGCCGCTGCCATTCGCTTTCGTCGCCCGTTAAATCCAGGGCACGCACCAGCCGCACCCGGCTGCCATCTAGCAGTATTACCGTCAATGTCGATCCCGCCGCTTTCGCCAGCAGCGTCAGGCCGCCCTCGCCGCGGTCACACAAGCGCAGCGAGGCGAGCGACGATGGTAGCACCAGTCCCAGACGATATCCCGCTTCCACAAGAATGGCTTCGTATTCCGCCAGAATCGGTCGCGCGATCGTCACTACCAGCACTTCCACTTTTCCGGCCTGTTCGCTCTGAATCGCATAGGCTAACTGCGCTTCGTCAATCGGAAACGGCACGCTCTTGCGTAAGCGAAATCGCAGCAGCGTCAACCGGTCTTCCGTCTTCGCCGGAAATCCCTCAAAATCCAGAATCGCAATCCGGGTCGCATAATCCGGAATCACCAGCGCCGTGGTCGCACGTTTTGTCGCGTGCTTCGGATTCGCCGCTGTCACGAGCGGCAAAGCAGCCCTGTACAACTCCGGCTTCAGCAAATTCGGACTGCTCGGCGAAGCATTCAATCCCACCTCGCGCAGCAACTCCCGCCGTTGCTCGCCCGGCGCACGCGGCGCTACACACGCCAGCGAGTTCGAAGTCATTTCGAACAAATAGTCCGGCGGCGGGTCCGCAATCCAGCGCTTAAAATTTTCCTTCACCGGGGCACCTCCAGAGCCTCTCGGGGACACTCAAAGCCCCTCGGGGACACTCCGGGCTCCTTCCGACACCCTTTCCCGAGTCCGGACAGCAGGCGTGTCCCCCGTCCGAAATCCCCCGTCCAAAATCCCCGCCTCTCTCCTAAGTCTCAATAAACGTCACCTTATTCGCTTCCTTCAAGGTCGTTATCCCGTCCCGCACGCGAGCGAGCGCCGAATCCCTCAAAAACGTCATGCCCGTTTCCCGCGCATGCCGTTTGATCTCTGAAGCCGGCCGCCGCTCCAAAATCATTTCCCGAACCTGCTCCGTCAAATCGAGCAACTCGTGAATCGCCGAGCGCCCCCGGAACCCCGTGCCACTGCATTCCATGCAGCCGCGCCCTTCATAAAACTCATGCTGCCGCCATTCATCAAGCGGCAATCCGCTCTCGATTAAAAGCTCATCCTCATATTTCACCGGCATCTTGCAATGCGGGCAAATCACTCGCACCAGCCTCTGCGCCAGAATACAGTTCAGCGACGAAACGAAGTTATAAGGCTCCACGCCCATATTCAGAAAGCGCCCCAGCACATCGAGCACGTTATTCGCGTGTACCGTGGTAAACACCAGATGCCCGGTAAGCGCCGCATTGATCGCAATCTGTGCAGTTTCCTGATCGCGAATTTCGCCCACCAGAATCTTGTCCGGATCATGCCGCAAAATCGAGCGCAATCCGCGCGCAAACGTCAGCCCCTTCTTTTCATTGACCGGAATCTGGGTAATCCCGCGAATCTGATACTCCACCGGATCTTCAATCGTGATGATCTTGTCTTCGTCGTTCTTGATCTCGCTCAATGCCGCGTACAGCGTGGTCGTTTTGCCCGATCCGGTTGGCCCCGTCACCAGCACCATGCCGTACGGCTCTTTGATGAACCGCCGGAATTTGGTCATGTCGTTTTCTGCGAAACCCACGACGTCGAGCGACAACTTTGAAAATTTCTCGCTCATCGATTCTTTGTCGAGCACGCGCAGAACCGCGTCCTCGCCATGAATCGTCGGCATGATCGAAACGCGAAAATCGATCAGCCGGCCCTTGTAGCGCACCCGAAAACGCCCGTCCTGCGGCACCCGCCGCTCGGCAATATCCAGCTCGCTCATGATCTTTATGCGCGAGATCACCGCCGAATACCATTCCTTCGCTATCGGACTCATCGCCTGCTGCAGCACACCGTCGATCCGGTACTTTATCGCCAGCTCCTGGTCGCGCGTTTCGATGTGAATATCGCTCGCGCGCCGCTCGAGCGCATTAAAGATCGTCGTGTCCACCAGCTTGATGACCGGTGCGATCGCCCCCTCATCCGATGCCAGCCGGTCGATCGAGAGATTTTCATCCGCGTTCTCCTCGTCGCCGACCACATCCAGAGTGAATCCTTCGGTCACCTCTTCGAGCACGCGCTGCGATTGCTCGGTCTTCTTTAGCAGGTCCGAAATCTGCGAGTACGTCGCAACTTTGACCTTCAGCTTTTTCCCGAGCAGTACCGCCAGCTCATCGATCAGAATGATCTGCCGCGGATCCGAAAGCGCAATCTCAAGTGTCCCGTTATGGCCCTGCAGCGGCACGAAGTGATACCGGAACATCAGGTCTACCGGCACCGTGCGGAACAGTTCGTGATCGATTTGCGTGGCTTTCAAATCCACGAAGTCGCACCGGTAGCGCTTCGCCACTGCCTGCGCCTGCGCCGACTCGCTCACCGGATCTTTCAGCTTGATCGTCTCGGTTGCCATTTATCGAATCGTGTCCGCCAGAGAAAAGATAGGCAAGTAAAGGGCCACCAGCACGAACGCCACAAACGCGCCCATGAAAATCATAATTACCGGCTCGATCAGTGAAAGCAGCGCCGTCATGCGCGTCGAAACATCCTCTTCATAAAACTCCGCTACGCTCGCCAGCATCTGCGGCAGTGCTCCCGTCGATTCCCCTACTTCCATCATGTCGACCGCCAGATCGGGGAAAATTCCCGTCGACTTCAGCGATTTTGAAAGCGGCCGCCCTTCCTTTACCATCACAGCGGTTTTATCCAGCGTCTTCTTTATCAAAACCGTGCCAAGCGAGCGGCCCGCCGTTTCAAGCGCCGGAACCAGCGGAATCCCGCCGACCAGCAGCGTGCCCAGGATGCGCGATAACTGCGCGACCTGGTACTTCGTCCACAGTTCGCCCACTAGCGGAATGCGAATCTTCCAGCGATCTAGCGTCTCCTGCGAGGCCTCCCGCTTCGACCAGAAATACGCCGCAAGTCCCGCTAGCACCAATGCCGCAAATCCCCCTAAGACATACGATCGCGCCGTGGTTCCCACCGCAATCAAAATCAGCGTTGTCGTCGGAAGCTTCGCTTGCATGCTGTTGTACAGCGCCGCGAAATTCGGCACTACATATGTGACCAGAAACACGATCAGTGCAATAACCAGGACGGTCAGCACCGCCGGATACAAAAGCGAAAGCAGCAGCTTCTTTCGCAATGCCAGGCTCAGCCGTTGATAACTGATGAAGCGCTCCAGCACTTCGACCAGCGATCCGCTTTTTTCGCCAGCCAGCACCGACGTTACATAAATTGGCGGGAACACACCCTGCTTTGCGAACGCATCGGATAGCACTGTTCCGGTCTTCACTTCGTCGCGGACGGCCTGTATATGGCGCCCTAATTTCTCATCCGTCAGCCGGTCGGCCAACAGATCGAGCCCCTGCAAGATCGGCAGCCCGGCGCGCACCAGCGTCACGAACTGCTGGTTGAAAATCAGGAACTTCTCTAAATTGATTGCCTTCCTGCTGCCGCTGCCTCGTGCCCCCAGTCTTGTCCCGAGATCTTTAGCCCGCACCGAATAGACGAGGTAGCCTTGCTGTTGAAGCCGCTCGCGCGCTTCCCGCTCGGTCGGCGCATCCGCCACCTGCTCATGCATCTGACCGCGCGGATCCGTGTACCGGAGAAGAAATTCCGCCATCCTAACTCGTCCCTTCTCCTCGAAACTCCACCGCGTTCACTACTTCCGCTCCCGGCGGGATCTCAAAATGAAACAGCTTGTCCTCCACCGGCGGATTCACCCGCTCATCGCTAAAACGAAAATCCATTACGGACCCATCCCGGCCCGTTACCTTCAGTTGCTTGACCGACCCGTTTGCCCCAACCAGCATGGCCAGCGATTCATACGGAAGTTTGTCGCTCTTAGCTCGAGCGTCGAGCCATGTCCCACCCTCGCCTGGACGGCTCGCGAAATCGCGAAACTCCTTCTTCAAGTCCAAATGGCCGAGCAAAAAAGCCATCGGAGCCCGCAGATCGTCGGTGTCCCGAATGGGAATCTTCTCTACCCTATTATCCGCTGCGGTATAGAGATATACCGTCTTCCCATCAGAAATAAACAGCTTTCCGGCCGGTTGGGTGTAGTCCCAGCGCATTTTGCCCTGCTTGCGCAGGGTAAGCTGCCCTACTTCCGATGGATGCCGGTGCCCCTGATAATCGAAGTTTTCGACAAACTGCAGCGTCAGCGTCCGCGCCCCGTTATAACGCCGCTCAACCTGATGGATCAGGCCTTCGGTCGACGACGCCGCCGCGACGGCCGGGGATACACTGAGGGCGACTATCGCCAGAAACCGGAGCACATAGGACAGACGCACCGGCCCGCGTGTCCGTTTAATTAAGGAGCCAGGCGTTCGAGAATCCAGTTTTCCGTTCCTTCTTCTTTTCGGTACCGTAGACGGTCGTGGAGCCGGTTCGGTCGCCCCTGCCAAAACTCCATACTGTAAGGTACAACACAATACCCGCCCCAAGTCTCGGGAACCGGGATGTCGTCCGTTCCGGTATATTGTGCTTCGAGTTCCAGCAGCCGGTCCCGCAGCGGCTGCCGGCTCGACAAGATCTGGCTCTGATTCGAGGCTAGTGCCCCGAGCCGGCTGCCTTTCGGGCGTCGCCTGAAATACGCTTCGGTCTGCGCCCGGCTCACCGGCTCCGCCCGGCCCTCGATTCGGACCTGCCGCTCCAATTCCGCCCATAAGAAGGTCAGTGCGCAGAATGGGTTCGTTTTTATCTCTTGTCCTTTGCGGCTTGCGTAATTGGTGTAAAAAACGAACCCGGCCTCGCTGAATTCTTTGAGCAAAACGATCCGGCAGGAGGGCTTTCCCTCGGGGCTCGCGGTGGCTAAAGCCATCGCATTTGGCTCTTTTAAATCAGCTACTTGCGATGCTTCGAACCACAACTCAAACTGCCGGAACGGGTTCGTTTGGCAATTTGCTTCGGTCAGTTCGGCGCGCTTATATTCCTCCCGCATGTCCGCCAGCGCCCGCGGCGTTCGTTTGGCAAAATCGCCCATCGCTCCAGTCTTGCACTAACTGCTATACTGCGATCTGGCAATGCTGTACCTGATCACGATCCTGCACGTCGTCATTTGTTTCTTTCTGATCATCGTGGTCCTGCTGCAAAGCGGCAAAGCGGCGGATCTGGCCGGGGCGTTTGGCGGCATGGGTTCGCAAACTGTTTTCGGCCCGCGCGGCACCGCGACCGTCCTTTCCAAAGCGACGACCATTGCGGCCGTCCTGTTTATGCTGACCTCGATCATCCTGGTGATTCTGGCCAATAATCGCGCGCCAGGCACCACCGGCAGCGTCCTCGAACACCGGACCACCCAGCAGCAGAAAGCGCCGCAGCAGCACCAACCTCAAAACTTGCCTAAGAAGTAGGTTCTCAACCTTGCGGAGATGGCGGAATTGGCAGACGCACTAGCTTGAGGTGCTAGCGGGTAACACCGTGGGGGTTCAAGTCCCCCTCTCCGCACCAGAGTTCAAACTGTCCGAACCGGACACATAGGTAACGCTTTTTGGCCCGAAGGGCTTTTCCAAGGGCTGCAAACTTCTTTCCTCTAGGTCGATATAGCCCAGATCGTAATCCATAAAGCTAACGAGCCAAATACCGTCTTCGGCTTTTTTGATGCCGACGGACAGAACCCGCCGAGGCTGTCCGCATTGAGAACTGAAGCGGGCTTAGTGTAGCATTCGATATAGGGGTGCCGCTCAATGACCGCCTGGTTGGCCGGTTTGCTCATCGATACGCGTTACGCCGCGCGCTCGTTTGCGCGTACGCCCGTTTTCACGGTGGCTGTCGTTTCCATCCTGGCGCTTGGGCTTGGGGTGAACATCTCGACTTTTAGCGTGGCGGACGCGTTGCTGCTCCGTCTCCTGCCGGTCGAAGACCCGTCCACGCTGTTTCGAACGGTTCCCGTATCGGCCGATGCCGCGGCAGCCAGCACCACCGCTTCCTACGACACATTCCGGCGCATGCAACAGCGGACCAAACCACTAGCGGACCTGATGGCCTACAGCCCCGCGTCGGAACAGCCGGTCTCGATTGGTGGCTCAGAGCAAGCGCGCGTTTGGCAGCAGAGCGTTTCCGGCAATTACTTCTCCGTGCTGGGCGTCGAGCCGCTCTTGGGCCGCACAATTACCGCGCGCGATGACGCTGCTCCCGGCAGCGGCCCGGTTGCGGTTATCAGCTACGGACTTTGGAACCGCCGCTTCGGTGGCAAGCGAAGTGGAGTGCTGGGCCGCACATTGCGCTGGAACAATCGCAGCTTCCAGATCATTGGCGTAGCTCCGCTCCGCTTCTTTGGAGTAGAAGTGGGCAAGCGCGTGGATCTGTGGACGCCCATTTCCATGGCGCCTCCCGCAATCTTGGGCAACGACCACGCGTTCTGGCTGGAACCGATGGGCCGGCTTAAGCCCGGAGTGACAATAGCCGCGGCAGTTGCGCCTATGCAGGCCGTACGCCACGAATTCATGCTCGAAGACGTGCGCCAGCATGCGCCTCCGGGCACACCGCGCGCGGTGATTCAGCGCTTTCTCGCCGGAACTCGTATAAAGGGAGTCCCGGCCGGAGGCGGCGTATCTTCGCTGCGCCGTGAGTATCGCCAGCCGCTCGAAATCATGATGTATCTGGTGAGTCTCGTGCTGCTCATTGCGTGTACGAATGTGGCGAATTTGTTGATCGCCCGTGGCAGCGCCCGACGGCAGGAGATCGCCATTCGGCTCTCGCTGGGCGCGGCAAGAACCCGCGTCTTACGGCAGCTCATTACCGAAAGCCTGCTCCTTGCGGCTGCGGCAACCCTTTGCGGTTTGCTGATAGCGCATTGGGCCGTACCGCTCCTGACACGATTTCTTACGCCTTCGGCTGAGCCGGCAAGACTTGCCACCGGAATCGATCTGCGCCTCCTCGCGTTTACTCTCTTGCTCGGCGGCTTGACCCTGCTCGTCTGCGGTGTTTTGCCCGCATTTCGCTTATCCGGAACCAGCGTTGATCGCGCGTTTCAGAGCGGTGCACGGCTTACGGGAGCAAGCCGCGGAGGCACCCGGAAACTACTCGCCGCCTTTCAAGTCTCACTCTCATTTGTTCTGGTCATTGGCGGACTTCTCTTCATCCGGACACTCCTGAACCTGCTTTCATCCGGTTTGGGATTTCGTCCGAACCACGTACTCGTTACTCGGGTGACTCTGCGTCAGGCGAGCAACGAAACCGATTCCGTCTATGCGTGGCAGGATCTGCTGCGGCGCACCCGGCACTTGCCGGGCGTTCAGGCCGCGAGTCTTGCCTCCGCCGGTCTGTTTTCTGGCAATCCGGGCCTAATGGGCCTTCGCACAAACGGTAGCCCCGGCGAACCCGCCCGACCCGACTGCCGGCGTAGTCTTTATCTCAACCGGCTACTTCGAAACTCTGGGCATTCCTCTAATACGCGGCCGCGATTTCGATACCGCGCGACAACAACGTATCCGCGCCGCCCTCCGCCATCGTGAATCAAGCGTTCGTGCGGAAGTTTTTCTCCGGCGCGGATCCGCTCGGCCGGAAGGTAACCAAAATGGCGAATGCGCCACTCTGGACGACGATCGCGGGCGTTGTCCAGGACGCAAAGTTTAACGACGTTCGCCGGCCTGCTCCTCCACTGATCTACATTCCATACGGCTGGTTTGGTCAATGGATTCCGCCGCAGTTTCACCCCGGCCATGAATTGTCGCTACAGGTGCGCGGGCCCGAAACTCAAGCTGCCCTCGCATCCTGGTTCCGGCAACAAGCCGGTCATCGCTTGGTGGCCAGTGAGCCCATTCGCGAGCGGCAGCTAATTGACGATACGCTCGTGCGCGAACGCTTACTCGCCAAAGTCGCGAGTCTTTTCGGCGTGCTGGCGCTTTTGCTTGCGGCGCTCGGGCTCTATGGAATCGTCAGCTATGCTGTTTTCGAGCGCCGCCGCGAGATCGGTGTGCGCATGGCACTCGGCGCTGCGCCCGGGTCCATACTGGCGCTGATGCTCCGTGACTCCGCCCTGGTTACCGGAACCGGTATTCTCGCCGGAGTGATAACTGCATTGGCGGCAGGACGTCTTGCGAAAGTATTGCTTTACGGACTGGCGCCGAGCGACGTTGCTACATATGTGAGCGCCGCGATAATATTACTCGTCGTCTCGTCAGTTGCTGCGCTGATCCCGGCTTATCGCGCCATGAGAATCGATCCCCTTTCTGTCCTCCGATATGAGTAAGTCACCGTGCCATGCGTCCCGGTTTGGCAGGTTTACGCGGACTTGCTGAAACTGCGTCCCTGACGGTTTTACCAGCCATCCCGTATGTAGCTGCCGGGAACGGATTTGAGTCAATCAACCAGCAATGGAGCCCATTGAACTCCCCGATTACGAACTCGTCCCGCTCGAAACCGTCGCGCCCGATGTGACGGGCGTCCGCATTCTCTTTGTGAACGTCTACGCAATTACCAGCTTCGACGGTGCTTGGACCTTAGTCGATTCGGGCATTCCGCTCTCCACTTCCCGCATCAAAACCTGGATTCACGAGCGGTTTGGCAAAGACGCCAAGCCGCAGAACATCCTTCTGACCCACGGCCATTTCGACCACGTCGGCTCTGTGAAAGAGCTCGCGGATGAGTGGAATGTTCCGGTATTCGCGCACCCGCGCGAACTGGATTATCTGAATGGCAAGACCAAATACCCGCCGCCCGATCCGACGGTGGGCGGCGGCTTGATGGCAGTGTTGTCCCCGCTCTATCCTCGTACTTCGGCCGATATCCGCGAACATGTGCGGGCCCTCCCGGCGGATGGCTCGATTCCCGGTTTGCCCAAATGGCACTGGATTCATACTCCGGGCCACGCTCCAGGCCACATCTCTCTGTTTCGCGAATCCGATCGCGTGCTCCTCCCCGGGGACGCGTTTTGCACCACCGATCAGAATTCGTTTCTCGCGGTCGCCCGGCAGAAACCGGAGCTCAACGGGCCGCCCGCTTATTACACACCCGACTGGGACGCGGCCCGCGATTCCGTCCGTAAACTCGCTGCGCTGCGCCCCCTGACGATCGCTCCCGGCCATGGCGCGCCAATTTCGGGAGAGCAAGTGGCGGACCAACTCGAAGAACTGGCTCGCAATTTCGACCAGATCGCCCGGCCGGAACACGGTGTATATGCCCGTCCGGCCGTTGACCTTTAAGCCGCGCCGATTGCCAGAACAAAATACTGCGCCGGAGTATCGCCCGTGCCTTTCAAACCGTGCTCGTCGTTTGAGTGAATGTAAATTACCGAGCCCGCGCCCGCAATCGATTTCTCGCCGTTTATCGTGACCTCGAGCGACCCCTGCTGGATCAGCATCATCTCTTCATGAGCATGGCGATGCGCCGGATGAGGCATCTCTCCCGGCGGCATGGTCGTGATGTGCAAATCGATATGCGTGCCTTCGTGCGTCGTGCCGCTAAACACCTGTCGCGATTCCGCCTTGGTCTTCGAATTTACTTTCACCGGCAGACTCGCAAACGCGTAAACTTTCGACGGCAGTACCGTATCTTCCGCCGCAGCAACCTGCGTTGCCGCCAGCAGTAATGGCCAGAATCGGTTCAATTCCCGGCGCGATAGATCCACAAACACCTCCGTGGCCGTACACTAGCCATTATCGATGAACGCCGCAGACTTTCGCCGTATTGCCTTATGTCTGGAAGGCGCCGAAGAGAGTTCCCACATGGGATCGCCCGACTTCCGCGTGGGCGGCAGAATCTTCGCCACGCTCGCCTCCGAGAGCCAGGGCTACGGCAATCTTTCACTCACGCCCGAGCAGCAAGCCTATTTCGCCGCTGAGGCGCCGGACGTCTTCGTACCCATTCCAGGCGGTTGGGGCCGTATGGGCATGACTCATATCCGCTTATCAAAAACCAATGAAGAGCAGCTAACTGGAGCATTGCGCGCGGCCTGGCAGCTTCGCAAAGAGAAAAACGTCAAATCCGCTAAGACGCGGGAGCGCCGCCGGAAAACTCCTTAGGAAATTTGCGCCCGCCCAGAGGCACTAGAGTTTACAGCGAACGTGTCCACCAGCCACTTCCTTTTCCACGCCGCTCACCGGCATTCCGCGACGCCAACTCACTTGCGGAATGCTGTGCCTGCGGCCCTGGCGTCACTTCTGCTGCTCTTTGCTTTTCTCATGCTCACAGTCTCCACGGCGGCCTGGTAGCGCATCCGGAACGCTTGCATTTCTACTACAAGATAGTAGGATTGACTAGGTAAAAGTAGGGCCATATGCCCAGCCCAAAGCTCAGCAGGCTTTAACTTCAAATCAAGCGAGATTCTGTGGGCGCACGGCAAAGCATCTATCCAGGAGGTTCAGGAGGCTTTTCCCAAACCCCGCCCCGCTTACACGACCGTTCAGACCACCGTTTACCGGCTGGAGGAGAAGAAAGCCGTTCGCCGGGTCCGCAAGATCAGCGATGCCCACATCTTTGAACCGGTGGTGGCGCGAGACGTCACGCGCCGCCGGCTACTCGATAAAATTCTGAGTTTCTTCGGGGGCCGGGCGTAGCCTATGATGGCGCAACTGGCCGAGGCCGGAAAATTGACCGTCGAAGATGTGCGCGAGCTGGAGAAAACGCTCTAAAAGCTTGAATCCGAACGAAAGCCAGAAAGTACGGTGAAGCAACGTGCTCGGTGATCTGACCAATCACGTATGGCAGCCGACAGTGTTCGCAGTCGTGGCCGGGCTCATGACGATCGCTTTCCAGAAAAACCGCGCACAGGTTCGGTATTGGTTGTGGCTGAGCGCGTCTTGCAAATTCCTTCTGCCGTTCTCGCTGTTGCTGGGGCTCGGCAACCGGCTGGCATGGACTCCCGCCGTTCACATCGTCCGCGCCTCGGC
This sequence comes from Terriglobia bacterium, assembly GCA_963767485.1. Classification (GTDB taxonomy): domain Bacteria; phylum Acidobacteriota; class Terriglobia; order Bryobacterales; family Bryobacteraceae; genus Bog-105. The sequence continues at coordinate 47,928 of CAVYDZ010000014.1, forward strand.
GGCTATCGCACACTCTTTCGTGCCGATAAGTCCTGGCATGTGGCCCTTTATGCCCTCCGCACCCGACGCTCGCGATTGGACCGCCCTCGCAATCTTCGCAACGTGGTTATGCGGATTCGCTGCCATCGCGCTGCTCCGTTTTCAAGGCTGACTCCGCATCGGGTTGTTTCATCCGATACTCCTGGTCCCCGCGGGCATTACGAACCGCCTCCAGCCGCCTCAAATGGAAGCGGTGCTCGCTCCGAACAGCCGGCGCATGCAATCGCGGGATAACAGGGGCCCCAAGGAGCCCGGTTCCCGCCACCGCGAACGCACCGATATAAAAAGATCTGAATCTGTTTTTCACTTGTAGCTCTCACTAGCACGCGAGCCCCCAATGAGCGGCCGCTTTGTCCACAACGGCCGTCCGATTGTTCGGTACAGTGTTCGATATGACAACGAAGCCCACAGGGGTAACCACGCTGGCAGTCGACGTAGGAGGAACAGGAGTCAAGACCATGCTCTTGAACGAGCGTGGAAGGCCTATTAGCGAACGGCTGCGCATAGATACGCCGCGACCCGCGACGCCGGAAGCGATTTTGGCCACGCTCAATGACCTGATAAAACCGCTCGGGCCTTTCGACCGCGCTTCGGTTGGATTTCCAGGCGTTGTCAAGCGCGGAGCGACGCTTACCGCGCATAATCTGGATCCCGCCTGGATCGGTTTCGATCTCGAGCGTGTTCTGTCCCGCAAGTGGCGGAAACCCGTGCGCGTGGCAAACGATGCAGCTGTCCAGGGCTATGGCGCCATTCATGGCAAAGGAGTCGAACTAGTCATTACCTTGGGAACCGGTCTCGGATCGTCACTTTTTACCAGCGGACATTTGGTCCCGGGTCTTGAACTGGCGCATCATCCCTGGAAGAAAAAGAAAACGTACGAGGAGTTTCTGGGGAAAGTTGGTTACGATAAATTTGGCCGCAAGAAATGGAACGCGTATGTAGAGGAGGCGCTCGCCGCCATCGAAGCCCTATTCAATTACGATTTCCTTTATATCGGCGGCGGCAACGCCAGTAAGATCGATTTCGCTCTTCCGCGATCTGTCACCCGAATTCCAAACGAAGATGGATTACTCGGCGGCGTTGCGCTCTGGCGCGATTCATCCGAAATTGTCACTTCCCGGGGTGCGTCAGGGCTGCGTGATGCGGCGGGAGTAAAAAAGGCCACTTAGGTAAAAGCTGAAAGTGCTCGTAATGCACCAGCGCCACCACCACTCCAGCCAGCACCAGAATCAAAATCACTACGCCGATAGCAATCTTGCCCCAGGGGAAGTGTTTCCCTTCGCGCTTCAATACGAGCAGATACGAGGCAAACAGGCCGACGAAAAATAGCAACACCATCGGCACCGCGAACAACATCATGTTGAAAGCGTCGGGAGTAGGCGTCACGACGGCAGCAATGATTACGATCGCGAGAATGGCGTAGCGGCTATGTTTTAGCAGAAATCGCGGAGAGGCCAGTCGTAGCAACGTCAGGAAGAATATAATGACCGGCATCTCGAAGACTAAGCCGACGCCCACGGTCACGTTTACAAACAAGTCGAAATATTCGTTGATCGATACCACCGGAGTAATATGTATGTCCCGCCCGATTCCCAGTAGGAAATCCAAGCCATACTGGAAAGCGACAAAATAGGCGAAACAGCCGCCCGTGATGAATAATCCCGCGGTGCAAACGATGAACGGCACCGCCCATTTCTTTTCTCGTTTATACAGGCCCGGTGAGATGAACGCCCACACCTGATAGAAGATCCAAGGCGATCCGATGAAAACCGAGACTAGAATGGGCAGCTTGATGTAGATTACGTTGAACTGCTCCATGGGCGTGATCTGCAGCCAGGTTCGGTGGATTCACCCCCAAATGTTTGAGCGCCGTAACGGCCGGTGCAGCGATGATGATCCCATAGATCCTTGCAGAACACAATGCTGACAATGAAGCAAAGAATCAATCCGCCGATCGCCCGCAGCAGCCGCGAACGCAGTTCTTCCAGGTGCTCCATGAAGGACATGCGCAACATGCCCTTTTCCTCGTCGTCCTGTTCGTCTTCGTCCTCGTCTCCCGGCGGCGGAGGAGGGGGCGGCGGCGGAGTACTGCGTGGAGGAATCGCCGCGATTTCCTCGGGTGGCAGGTAACCTGTGATCTCCTGCGAGCGCGCCTCTTCTGGAATAGCGGGCGTCTCTAACTGGCCGTACGGATCGGACGTGCTCGCGTAGGCGTCGCTCGTCGGCGTGAGCAACGCATCATTAGCGGCTTCTGCTTGCGAATTCGTAGATGTTTCGGGAGTATTTGCTTCCGGGTTTGGCTGCGGAACTTCGTGATTGTCGTGCGGAGCCGCCTGCTCCTGTTCGTTATCGAGCATCGATTATCGCGGGCTACGCGGAGCGCCGTTCTTCGCCCACGGCATCCATCGGCAGCTCCACGGCCGGCCCAGTCTTCGAGCGCGGCACCGTGCCCGAAATCGGCTCAGTCGCAGAGGGACTTGGCGCGTCTGCAGAAGGCGAAGGCGGCTCGCTCGAGGCGGCTGTAGATTCCGAAGGAGTGTACGGCGAGGTTTCGCGCCCATATTCGTCATACGGATAGGGATAAGATGCGGATGAGTACTGCTGCGGATCGGACGGTGGATTCCGTTTGGCCGCATCTGCTTGTTCGCTCAAGCGCGCTTCGCGTTCGAGTTCCTGCATGTGAGATTCGAAGGTTGTCTTAAGCTCGTTCTTGGCTCTTCTAAATTCCGTGAGACCTTTCCCCAAAAGCCGCCCCAGCTCCGGCAGCTTCTTAGGACCAAAAAGGAGCAGCGCAAGGATGACGATAAAGACCATCTCTTGCGCACCAATGGGACCCATCTAATCTCCTTCCTATATGTGTGACGCCTTTATGATAGCCCAGGAATTCCGCTCTACCCCGTTTATGAAAACACTCTGTCTGCTTTCTACTCTCGCAATTGGGTGCTCGCTCAGCTGCCCCGCAGCCGCGCAAGTCAAAATCGAGAACGTCCCGAATGATCACGTTTCGATCAGCATCAACGGCCAGCCCTTCTCCGATTTTTACTATGCTGACTCGTACCCAAAGCCGTTCCTGGCCCACTGCGCTCCGCCACCGGGCTGATCGTTACCCGCCGGTTCCCTATGCAAAAAATCGAGGGCGAGAGCCGGGATCATCCGCACCATCGCGGCTTGTGGATCGGCTACGGCGATGTCAACGGCGTCAATTTTTGGGAGACCGAAGCCGATTCGAAGGCGAGCGGCGATAATCCTGCCCAGAAAGGCGTAATTCATCTCCAGAAACTCGGTGGGCTTCATTCTGGAGCGAAGTCCGGCACCGTCAATGCCGTCTTCCTCTGGTCATCGCCCGAAGGTAAGCCCGTGCTCGAAGAAGAGCGGCACATGGTCTTCTACGCCGATGACAAAATCCGCCGGTTCGACGTGGACGCGACCTTCAAGGCGAAGCAGACCGCCACCTTTGGCGACACCAAGGAAGGCTTCTTCGCCATCCGCGTCGCCGACAGCATTGCGGGCAAAAACGGCGGCATTATGACCAACTCGGAAGGCGCGCAGACTGAGAGAGATGTATGGGGCAAGCGTGCCGATTGGGTCGATTACGTGGGCAACGTGCAAGGGCAGAAGGTGGGCATTCTTCTCCTGGACAATCCGCGCAATCCAAATCACCCGCCCCGCTGGCATGCCCGCGACTACGGCCTATTTGCCGTGAATCCGTTTGGAGAAAAAGAGTTCGATCCGCATTCCACCACGAAGGGCGGGTTCGTGATCCCGGCCGGGAAATCGGCGACCTTTCGTTATCGCGTGATTATCCATCCCGGAGACGAATCGAAGAAGACCATCGCGAAATGGTACGCCGAATACAGCAAAAACGAAAAGTGATTTGTCGTGCACTGGCCCTCCTCGCCATCGCCGCCGCACTCGCAATGGCTGCTGCGCCTACTGCCCCGCCGGTACCGCCCGGAGCGCAGGCATCCCCCTCTTTCAACGCCCAAACCGCCACCGACGCGTGGCTGGCTACCGTCCCGCCCGAAGCCCGCAAGCGCTCGGACGCGTATTTCGAAGGCGATTATTGGCTCATCCTCTGGGATTTTCTGTGGAGTGCGGCGGCTTTGTTTCTAATTCTGCAAACAAAGTGCTCGGCCCGCATGCGCACTCTCGCCGAACGCGTCACGCGCAACCCCTGGCTACAGGGCTATCTCTATTGGCTCCAGTTTGCGGTGTTAATGGCGTTGCTACTGCTTCCACTCACCTTCTACGAGGGCTTTATCCGTGAACACAGCTACGGGCTGTCAAATCAAAACTGGCTGCAATGGCTGCGCGACCAGGCAATCGGCTTCGCGCTTGTGCTCTTCTTGGGCGGCGCGGTGGTCGCTACGCTCATGTTGCTCGTCAGGCGGCTGCCGGATACGTGGCACCTCTGGTGCACTGCCCTGGCCGTTGCATTCACCGTTCTCGCCGTAGCGATCACTCCCGTTTTCTTCATGCCGCTGTTTAACAAATACACGCCGCTCGCGGACAGCCCTCTCAAGCGCCAGATCCTGAGCCTGGCGCGGGCTAACGGCATCCCCGCGCACGATGTCTATGAGGTGGACGAATCGCGCCAGAGCAAACGCGTCAGCGCAAACGTCAGCGGACTCCTCGGCACCGATCGCATCAGCCTTAATGACAATTTGCTCGCCCGCTGCTCCCCCGAAGCGGTGCTGGCGGTCTTAGGTCATGAAATGGGCCACTACGTCATGCATCACGTAGTGAATGGCGTGCTGTTTTCCGCTATAGTTCTGTTCTGTATGTTTACCATCGTCCGCAGCGGCCTGCGGTATGGCGCGCGCAAATGGGGCGAGCGCTGGCAGGTGCGCGATCCCAGTGACTTCGCGCTACTGCCCTACGCCGCGCTGCTCCTGCTCGTCATGAGCTTTCTATTGACGCCTATAAACAACACATTCACCCGCGCCCAGGAATACGAAGCCGATATTTTCGGGCTCAACGCCGCACGCCAGCCGGACGGCGAAGCGGAAGTGGATCTATTGCTGGGCGAATATCGCAAGCTCAGTCCGTCGCCTCTCGAAGAATTCATCTTCTTCGATCACCCGAGCGGGCGAACTCGCATCTATGCAGCTATGCGCTGGAAGGCTGAAAACCTCAAGCGGTTTCCCGCCCAGGGCCACTGAAGGGCCAAGTGAGGAAGGGCCGCCTAGTTGTATGGCCCGGAAGCGAGGGTGACGAGTCGCCGCACCTGAGATGAGCCCCTGAAGTTCCCCGCCGAAGCGCTGGCCGGGGATTCAACAATCAGTTATCTCTCGGTCAAGTGGATGCGGCTTGGCATCGTCAAAACTACCCTTGGAATCCATGCACCGGAGTTGATTAGAGGTGCTCCGGCGTGAGCGGATACCTGCTCCAACACCGAACCGAGCAGTCCAGGTCTACTTCGGCCAAATGTACCTGGCGATGCTTTGGGAATCGTTTGTCCTTCGGTACGCTGAAGACGGCCACCAGCTTATTTCTTCTGTTCCCACAATATTTCCGCTGCAATTCCGTCTACATGGGTGGATAAATGGAAGACGTGCTGAGAACGGGTGGCGTGACGGCCGAGCAGAACCGGCGGATCTCCGAAACCCTCCTGCGGGAGCAGGCCCGGCTGCGCCAATTCATTCGGCGCCGCGTTTCTGACGATGGGGACGCCGAAGATATCTTCCAGGAAGTCTTCTATGAGCTGACAGACGCATATCGATTGATGAAACCGGTGGAGCAAGTGGGAGCTTGGCTGTTTCGCGTGGCTCGCAACCGGATCATTGACCTGTTCCGGCGCAAACGACCAGCCACTCTAGGGAACGATTTCATGCTCAGCATGGAAGATGGCGAGACGCTTCCTTGGGAAGACTTGCTCCCGTCGCCGGATGCCGGGCCTGAAGCTGCTTACGCGCGCAGTGTGTTGCTCGAAGAATTGGATGCTGCGCTGGAAGAGTTGCCGGAGGAGCAGCGCGAAGTGTTTATTGCTCATGAAATCGAGGGCCGAAGCTTCAAGGAGCTGAGCGAGGCGACAGGCTTAAGCGTCAATACACTGCTCTCGCGAAAACGATACGCAATGCTCCGGCTGCGGCGCCGGTTAGAAGCCATTTATCAACGAATTTAGAAAAAATTGAGGAGTGCGGGATGAAGAGATTTCGTCTTTTGAGAGTGTTGAAGATTGTATTGTTTGCGGCCGTGGCCCTGGCAGCAGCCAGCTTCATTGTGATGAGCCTCTGGAACGCTCTAATGCCGTCCATCTTTGCCATTCGAGCCATCAGCTTCTGGCAGGCGCTGGGTCTGCTGATACTCAGCAAGCTCTTGTTTGGAGGATTTCGCCCAATTCGAGGAGGAAGCCCGGGTTGGCGGCGGCGCATGCTGGAACGCTGGGAACAGATGACACCGGAAGAGCGCGAAAAGTTTAAAGAGGGCATGCGTGGCTCTTGCGGCCGGCGCCGAAATGTAGATGTGCAGAATCGGGAGGCAGGAGCACAGGCATGAGTACCGTCACCTTCATCAAGAATGAGCTTGCGTCGGCAATAGCGCGTGGAGTACGCCAGTGCGTGGTGATCGGTTCACCCTTGCATGACATTTTGAAGGGCGCTCCGGAGCAAAACTTGCGGTTGTTTACCGTTCATGAGAGCCAATCGCGGGGTTTGCCTTCGACCCTCGAAACCGCGGGCTTCGATAAACGGAAACCCAGTCTGTTTGTGTGGTTCGGCAGCGCTGGATTCCGGACGGTGGAGGCCGTCCTCTCCGGTCTTTCCTTCATTGCCTCGCTACCTGGAGGCAGTGGTGTGGTGTTCGATTACGCGGTGGAGCGCACCTCTCGCGAGTTGCCGGCTCACACCGCGCTTGACGCTCTGGCTAGCCGCGTCGAGTTGGGAGATCGGGTGAAGTATCTGATTCAGCCGCAAGCCGTAGCAGCAATGCTTCGGGGGCTCGGCTTCCAGCAGATAGTGGATCTCGCCCAATCCGAAGCGCCGGCCAGCGGAGGCGGGCATCTTGTCAGCGCAACCGTTTGATTTGTTCTTCTACGGCTGACGCACGTCGCGTTTCACCCAAGCATAAGCCCGAAGCGCATTCTGCCAGAAGAATTTATCGCTGCTGGCCGGGTCCTTCTCTGCTATGAAAGCCTTTGCCAGCCGTAACACATCCGGGTACTGCGCCCACAAGTTGCAGTTCGGCCAATCGCTTCCGTAAAGCAGCCGATCGGAACCAAAGGTTCCCCAGATGCGATCCAGTCGATCGCGATAAAAACCAAGATCCAGAGGAACGCGGCCGCCCACCCTTCGCACAATCCCGGAAACCTTGGCAAAGACTCTGGGACGATCTCCGAGTAGATGCAGATCCGTTTCGCATGCTTTGCGTTGCATGGAATCTTCCGGGAGCGCCAGTTCAGGCAAGTGGTCCACGATGATCGTCAGGTTTGGCACACGGTCGCTCAATCGAACGACAGCGTGAATCAGCGCGGGGTCCGGGTTAGCTGTGTCGAGCACCAAGCCTGCGGACGCGAGCAATTTCAAATCTTCTATAAAGCCCGGTTTCGATAGCTCTGTGCTTAAATCGCGGCCCCAGAGGTTCCCGTACCGAATGCCCCGAAACAAAGGGTTTTTGTGGAATCTCTCCAACTGCTGATGGAAGCTCGGAGTGCCGGGTTCCAGGTCGCCGATGGTTCCGACGATTATCGGGTTCCGCGCCGCGATATCGAGGACCCACTGGTTGTCTTCGAGCCACGGGCTGCACTCGATTTCGATTGCGCCGACCATGCCGAGCGGCGCAGCCAATTTGCGGAGCCGTTCGGGAAGGGCATTCCTGTAAATGCTGCTGTCCTTCGGCGGCCACGGCACGCCTTGCGGGCGCGACACTTCAAACAGATGAATGTGGCTGTCGATGATCGGAGGCGGTTTCGGAACGGCCGCGTGCGAACCATGCGCAAATACGCTCCCCAAGGCCGTCGCCAGAAAGCTTCTACGCTTCACGCGTGCATTATATAAGCGTTCGCCAGATCCTTCAAAGGACGGGCGCGGACGCGAGCGCGGCGAAATCATCACTGGTAGGAGGAGATGCCGTATGGCGTTATTCTTGCCGCAAGGCTTTCACGGGGTCGACCATGCTGGCACGCCGTGCGGGAACGAAGCTGGCAAAGAGCGCGGCTACTGTTAAAAGCGGAATCATGATCGCGAATGTTATCCCGTTCATAGGCTGCATCCCTTCCACGAGGTGCTGCATGTGGTTTAAAGCATAAAGTTGCCGTTTGGCAAGGTTATGGTTTAAATCGCCTCTGTAGCAGCGTGTTTATCTTGAGATAACGAGCTCGTTGCGGACTTCGCGAATCGACCAGGTGATGATCTTCCATGCACGGCAAGATCCTTTTGAAAGACGTTCAGCGATTCGGTTAACTGCGGGGTACAAGCCCTGACTCCGAAGCTCGACAACAATGTCGCGGACGCTTTGGAGCAACTTCTCACGTCGTCGCGTCGTTTCAGCCGACACGCATCGCCGATGCTGCTCCGCAATCGCCCGTCTCAGGTCCGGAAAGTGGATGTCCATAAATTCTCTCGTGATGCCCAGGCGATCGCAGAGAGCTCGCACTGAAGGTACTGGGTTCTCTCGAAGTGCCGCCTTCGCCTTCCTCCTCAGATCAGCCCTGCATTTGGAAACTTGAGACCGGCGTCGCCGAACGAGTTGATCGCATAGATCCGGCTGATGCGTTCGCAAGACAGTTGAGGTCGAATAGCCAAGGCGCCGGCTCAGGCAGGCAAGGGTGGGCGCCGGTTGCTCTAGCAGCGCATCTTCCAGGACCCGGCGCACCTTTTCGGGATGGGCTTGCTTCGCGCGACCGAGCTTTTCGCTAATTGCACTGCAGAGTCCTGGAAATTTTCGTTGAATGTAACCGTCATTGGAATATCCAAGGCTCGCAGCGATGTGATGAACTGAGGTCGGCTCCAACGATTCGAGCGACTGCTCCAGAATCTCCCTCAGACGGGCGGTTTCGCAAATCCTGGTGGCTCCGGGTCTCTTCCACCAATGGCTTCGGCCCGATTCCCGATGTCGGGCAGCAATTTTGTGGCAGAGCTTCCTGTTTGCTTGATAAAGCCTTTCCGTACCCTTATAACCCAGGCTTTGGGCAATCTCTGACAAGCTGCGTGGTGAGTCTTCATGAACGGCGTCGAGAAGAGCGCGCCGGATTTCAGTCGCTCCCCGCGATGGGGATACTCTGCGCTTTCCGATGCGAGCAATCGCTTCTTTTGCGGCGGCGATGTTCATCGGAATAGGGCCCGAAGGAGCAAACACGCTCGAAGCAGGGATCTTTAAGAAACGGCAGGTTCGCAAAAGCGTCGCGAGTCTTGGAACTGTAGTACCGTCGAGCCAAGTCTGTAGGATGCTACGCGGGCACCGAATGTACTCTGCCAATGCGAGGATGTTGCCATCCGCGAGCTCTGCAAGGTACACAGCAAGACTTCGGCGAAGCGAGTCCCGGGCAGTCGCCGGATGAACCTGCGGAAGTTTCGAGAGGAGATCTCCGGCCTGCGCACAAGACCACGCTTGTTCTTCTCCGCTCGGTCGGTCAGGGCGCAACGGATACCTATCGGCAGCCTCCGCCCGGCCCAACCAATCGCCGCACCGCCCACAGTGTCCCGCCCGGGAAAAAACGCCAAGTGGATTTAGAGTCCGCCCACATCGTGGACAAGTGTAGTCGAGCGCTCGCGCGTGAACGAGGCAATGTGTCGAAACCTTGAGTCCCCAAAGAAGCGGCTCATAGACGATCTGACCGGTGGCGCGCCAATCCTCGAAACACAGAGCGCACCAAGCTCGTCGATTACGAAATAGATGCCCGGGAAGCACATTCTGAAAGGGGAGAAGAGTAAGGAACCGAAGATCGCAGCGGCTCGTTGCGGTTTCTAGAGCATGAACCCACTTCGCAGTCCGTTCCGAAATGCCGTTGAGCGCGTAACTGCATGCTCGAAAGCCGTGTCCGCCAACTCTAACGGCTTTGGCTGCCTGCGTGATGATTGGGTCACCAGAATTCGCTTGATCTGAAAGCACACGGCCCACAAGGTCTCCCACACTCACGGTGTGCTCCTCAGCCAACCGGGAGATGTAGCTGGTCAGGCTCTCGACAAGAGAAGTACCGATGCCAATCGGTTCAATCGAATAGAGGACACTCCTTGCGGGAACGGACGGACTCGCAAGCGACCATGAATCAAAGAGAGGCTGCATTCATGCCTACTTGTCCAACTGCATCACGCGTCGGTAGCCGCTGTCCGGGTCGCCGGATCCTGACAGGAGAAGCGGCCTGCGACGCATTGGCTTTCGTTGTGCTGCGGTCGGTCAAACCGAGTCTTCCGCGAAGTCGGATTATGGCTTGACTGCCCTCGGCCAATTTCAACTCACCATCTGCCATCTCTGCGCGCATTTGCTCGCATTGAGCAACGGACAAGGCGTGAGCTTCGAGATGGGCTCGCGTCAGGCGATCACGATTTTCTCTGAATGCGGTGGTTACGGCCCGCACCAACCATTCCTTCAACACACCGACGCAGCCAAGACTTCGTTGGTATAAGAACTCCCATTCACTCACCAAATCCGACTGATGCTCGAATGGAAGCTCCTTTTCGAACGACTGAAGGACGTTCACGAATGTCTGATGGTCCTGCGGATCCTCAGTGCGGTAACGCCCAAAGTGGACGTCGATACTTCGTCTACTAAGTTGCCCATTCAGATTTCTGAACGCCAGCAGATCGTAGGTCCCGAACAGAACATGTACGGTTTTCGTCTGGTTCGCGATGGACTTGATCACGTCCAATTGATCGAGAAGGCGGCGGCCCGATGCAGTTTTGCCAAGATGCTGGGCTTCATCGATCATGACCGCGAGCGGTCTCCGATAGCGGATTGCCTGCTCCACGGAGTATCGGTAGTCGGTGCCGACAGCCCTGGCAGTTGGCATGAAGCGGAGTCAGGGTTCGATTGGGCGATCCTCGACGTGCGGGTTCAGCTTATAGTCGATAAGCGGCTCGTCCAGTCGGATGTAGGAGACGCTTGTAATGGTCGCGCTAGTTAAAGCTTCCGGACTCAGGAGCGACTGCTTCCACGCTGACGATAGGAATCCGTGTGCGGTCTTTGTGCAGCTCGCTCAGCAGCTCCGTAGTGATCAACTGTTCAGTTTTCAAGCGCAGCGTTGTTTTGCCCACGCCTGTCGGTCCAAACACGAAAATGAGCGAATTCGGTTCGGCGCCACGGATTGCGTTCATGAGTGTGTTTTTGGCTTCGACAAGCCGCAGATGCGCCACCGTAAACGAACGAAAACGATCGAGTCGCGACCCAGAGCCGTCAGGTTTCCGAGGCAGGCCAGTTGCCATCAGAAGTCTCCATAGGCCGCAGTCGCCTCGGCTTGATGTGATCCTGATCTTGGCGGCGTGGTGTCTCCAGGCGGGGCTTCCTTGGTCTCTTCTTCATGCGAGGCACCGCTTGGAACGACGACGGGGCCGTCGCTGCGGATCGCTTTGCTTTCTCGATCACGCAATCGCTGAACGAGGCACTTCTCTTCCGCTTCGGCGGATTCAAGGAAATCGGCCAGTTTCCGAGCTGTGAGCGTGAATCGCTCCCGAGAGTGCAACTGCCTTCGCCGGCGTATTTCCTTCGACGCCCACATCACTTCTTTTTCTGAACGGTCCTGCAGCACCACATAGTGCTCAGAGTGGCACTCCGTCCAGCAGTTCTTCACAAAAGCGTAAGCGGTGCAGATATCGAAAGGATCGTATCGGACAGCGACATCCTGATTCTGAATAGTGGGGTCGCGGAATGCTTCCGCCCAGTAATACACCCGGTTGAGCCTAAGTCCACGTCCAGGCGATACCTTAGCAGTGCCGCGTGGAGTTGTTGGAAGGGTGCCATTAGAAATGCTTGGTCATACGGAATCGACCTGTTCAGGCGGAAGCCCGCATTTTGCAAGCCCGCGAAATACGTGTCCCGTGGGCTTTGCCCAAGTGCGGGATGCTCGATAGTGTCGTAGATCTCGAACAAGAAAATAGAAACGTAGTCGTGAAGTCTACCGAGAGTCCAGGCTGCTTGTCCTACCGGCGCGTTGGTCTTTGCGACCTGCCAGATATTCCGTGTGATCTGCGTATTACCGCGCAGGTTGTGAATGAACTGAGTGTTCGTGGTGCCGAAGAGCCGCTCGCAGACCGAGCCGAACCGGGCCTGTGTGGGCGGTCGCGTCTTCTGGTTCATTCATAGCGCGCCAGAAGAGTCTCGAAATACGTGCTCTGGAACTCGGGCCCGCCATCAATGACGAGAATCTGAGGGAGTCGCCCATGTCGCCGGACACAGTCACGCAGGATCATCATGCAGGATCTGTAACTCGGCGCATCGAATGTCAAATAGAGTGAGAGGCCACGGCGCGAAAAAGCATCGGTGAGAATCGTCATCCACGGTCGCCCGAGCGGGTGGCCGTGTGTGAGCAGACGACCTCGATATCCAACTCAGTGTGATCGATGTGGCCGATCTCGAAAGGGCGATCTCCATGACGCGGAGTGGTCGACTGCAACTCGAAATAGAAGGGAGCGTGTGTATAAGCTGCGCGGTGGCCTTGACGCTTTAGTGTCTGCTCGAAGACAGGACGCTCACGGATGGCAAGGACAGAATGTGACATAGCTTGGCGCGATGATGCACTTTTCTTCGCAAGTGCGTTTCAGCGCGCCCACGAAGCTGCTCTCGACTTCTGTTTGAGGCTCTCATAGTCATTCGCGACGAACTCTGCAAGGAGACTTACGTGACTCTTCGGGCAACCGGGCGGTGCGGTTGCCTCACTGTCGCTGATCTCTCGGGAATAAGCCGACAAATCCATTACCGTACTGCTCGCTTGGCAAGCCGATACCGTGCAAACCAGAAACGCAGTGTCCTTTCTGGCACAGCCTGTGACTGCTGGCCTCACCATCGAGGTGGCGCTTCACGTGATGGAAGCGCTGGTTTGCAATTTTCAAATCCTGCTCGCTGGCGCCGGTCAAGAGCCGGAAAGCTTCACGTATGTGATAGCCGCGGGCGGGGTGGTGATCCGTTTCTCGCCAGTCGGACGTCTCCAGATCAGGGCAAGCACGCTGATAGGCGCTGGCGGCTTCGGCATCCGCAAAGACTCGAACCGTGCTCTGGTTCGACGATTGCAGCAGCACAAGATCCACATAGATCGCCGCCAGATGCGATCAGCAAGTAAATGTCATCATCGTTTGGCGATATCCTTGACTCGCTCCAAAAGATCGCGCAGAAGGATTCCTGGCTGCGCCTGCACAAAGGCTCTGATTGATTGATCGACAAATCGCGGTGACGCTGACGGAATCGAATCGGAGATAATCCTCCAAGAACTGGAGGTTTCGCTGGAGGACCCAATTAATCTCCGCCGAATATCGGACTGTGATAATGAGAGCCCAGTCGTCGAGAGCGTAAGACTCGCCGGGCGGGCAACACCACTTACCGTGCTATTCCGGTGAGTAGCGGTTTGGACTCTTGATGAGCAAGTTTTTCAAGATCGTCTGAGGTTTTGCATTCCTCCCACCCTGCCGCATCTTGGCGAATCACGAAGTAGTCTGGCGTATGCATCACAGAGAGGCTTCTGCCACTCGCCGCCTGTAGGAGAGAGGGATGGAAGGAGGCTGGTCGTAATATTCCAGATACCGCGGGATCGTGCTCTAACTCATAGACGAAAGGTAGCTCAACGCGATGGCTCTCGAACTGGATCGTCACGCCCATCTTTCGGCTCGGATAGCGCCCAGGGACGTTCTCGATGGCCGCCACCGACACGACGAGTGGGATTCCGGGACCGCACTTCGGCGACTTTTGCCTGCGCCTTGTCGGTCAGGCCAATCGCTTGCACCAGAGGAGAAACTCGGCCTCATTGAGCACTTGTCACCTCACGGGACTCGCCATGAAGGGCGCCTTCCACGTACTTTCAGCTTCGCGCTCGTCGTTCGTTCTTCAGCGCCAATGTGTATCTCCGGCCGGCTTCCGTCACGAGCTTCTGAAGCTCGCGGCCATTCTGGATGGCTTTTTCCAAATCCTGAGCCAACTCATCCGGAACGTAAACCGAAAAACGCTCGGCTTCCGCTGCGCCCGTACAATGCATAGCTGGAATGCCCCTGCGCCGGATTCGCAGAGTCGGCAATGTTTCCGGATACACGGGCTTTTCCGTAAAGAGATTGACCCAATCGCGATGGGCCAGAGATCCCTGACGGCCGTCTGAAACCAGCGCTTGACCTGTTCCGAGTTTCCTGATCTGAGCATTGTATAGGTGTATATTAGCACATATACAATACGCAAGCAACACAAATCTCGGAAAATTTCGATGTTTCGGACCCATCCTATTTTTAAAAGAGTGCTGCGATCGCAGGATTCTTTCAATTGGCGGCATCCTGCTCGATCACATAGCCAATGGCGCTATAGCCTCGTTAGCCTGCGCTCGTACATCCTGGCTAGCATCGGAACATAGCTGTCCACGTAATCGTAGACGCTGAACGAATCGTTTGCTGTCATGGAGACGATGTAATCGACCTACATACTGCTGTAACGTGCCCTTCCAGGAGATTGGCATGGCGAGAAACAGGGTGTCCAGGCGTGCATCATCGAAGCCCTCGCCGATATAGCTTCCCGTCGCTAAAATCACACGCGACTCGCCTTCCGGTACCGAGGCCAGAGCCTCCGCAGCCAAACGACGTTGTTTCTTACCCATGCCGCCTTTTAAAACGAACACGTGCTTGGCAGCGCCTGTGAGTTTCGCGGCGAAGTACTGGAGATGCTCGGTCCGGCCAGTAAGTAGCAACGGGCAACGTCCTGATTCGATAGCGCGGATGATATCGGTAGCGATCATCTCGTTGCGCGAAGACATCATTTACGAGGGCGCGATATACATCTTGAATCGTGACATCGGTAAGTTCGGGGGCCATCCGGAACTCAGTATGACGGGGAGTGACCTTGTGCTCGAATGGTGTAGTTTCTGTCATCGTTCGGGCGCTCATACTGAACCGAACGGGGCCGCACTGCATATAAATGATGGATCGATGATGTCCGTCCTTCCGCGTAGGTGTGGCAGTAAGACCAACGACATACTTGGCCTTTACCTGCCTCATCACCTGTTCGAAAGTGAAAGCGGATATGTGGTGACATTCATCGATGATCACTTGGCCGTATTCGGCGACAAAGTCTTTCACCTCATCTTTGAGGTATAGGCTTTGAATAACAGCGACATCCACGTAACCCGTGCGTTCGATCTTTCCGCCACCGATATGCCCGATGGATTTAGCTGGCAAATCCAGAAACATCGCCAAGCGCTCTTGCCACTGATCGAGCAACTGCTGCCGGTGTACGAGGACCAGAGTGTTGACCTTGCGTTTTGCAATAAGCCAAGCAGCAACGGCGGTTTTTCCGAATGCTGTTGGAGCACAAAGGATACCGTCATCATACTCTGTGATCCTTGAAACGGCTTGCTCCTGGAACGGACGAAGCTGACCTTGGAACTCCGCTTCGATTGGTGTGCCCGTGAACCGCTCATCCCGAACTTCGGGCCGAATCTGATGTGCTTCGAGAAGGGTCAACGTTTCGGTCATGACATCCGCGAGGTACAGCAATGTGTTGGGTGAACTCCTGCCCGCACGAGATCACACGCGGCTTATCGTAAGTGGAAAGCCGCATCGCTTGAGCCTTATAGAACTCGGGGTTCTGAAACGCTGCTAGCCGGAGAAGCCGATTCAGCATGGCAGATGGCAGATCTTTCTTTTCAACATAAACAAGATTCGCGCGAACGACCTGAACACATCTGTGGCAACGGTCCTTCGATTGACTGCTCCCTCCTCGTTTCGGGAAGGCGGCAAGGTCCATGGATCTTGCGCATCCTCATCATCGGCTATGCTGATGCGAACTCCGATCAAGTCGCCTTTGCGTTGAGCTTCCGCGACGATCTCCTCTGCGGCATCGGCCGGCATCCGTCGAATCGTCGAAAGGAAGTGCCATTGGTCAGGATGCGGGTGGAAGTCGCCATCAATGAAAACACTATTAGCAGACTTGCGTGGCACAAACTGCAAAGGGAACGCAATCAGGTTTCCGAGCCCTCCCTTGGGCATCGTGTCCTGGTTTGGGAAAAAGCGATCATAGGAATCGAGACCAATCTGATGCCTGCGCTCCATGGTTCGCGTGAGAATCAGGCAGCCAAGTTTGCGCGCGGTGAATCGCTGGAAGGGCACGATCAAAGAAAATCCAGATATGGCCCCCTTCCCGGAACGAGAACGCTCTAAAGCAGCGGGAACGTTCAACTCTTGACAAGTCTCAAGGAAAGCCAGGGAGTCATACTCCCAGGTCCTTCTTGTCGAAATCTACGGCAAGGAACCAGCAGGTTTCATCGGGCAGTAGAGGATAGATGCCAATGGTTTCTTGACCCAAAAGGTGATCTTCGAGAACGGGATCGGTCAATGGGAAAAACTTCCGTGTCTTCTGATCGACTTTCTTCCGATCCTCCGGCCTGCTCTTGTTAATGGCTCTCCAGTCCTTCAATGCTGCCGGTACATATCCGGAGCGGCCATCGGCGCTCTCCCATCGTCGTGCATAGACATCTTCTCTCCCGCAGAAGAGGCTCCGAAATAGCGGCGATGCGCTTCCGCGCTCGATCCTCCTTGCTCTGCATGGGGAGTGCTTCGACGGCCGGAGTTGGATTCGCTGGCGATAGCGGTGGAATCGGAATGCCGTGAATCATTAACGCCCGTCCTAGGCGGGCGTTTTCTTCCGTAAGACGCTTATTTTCCTCCTCGGGAGATTCGAATGGCAGAGATCCCGAAGTATTCTCACTCATACTGAATCGAAGCCTCCTGGCGAGCGGCCACCAGTCTGTCAAGAAACTCCCGCACTCTCGCAAAAACGGTGGCGATATCAGATGGGAGTCCGCACTCTTCAGCCAGCGCTTGGAACGGACTTTGCCAATCCGATGGAGGCGCAACCAATTCCGCCGGCATCGGATGCGTCGCTCTCCTCTCAAAGGTTAGATGCAAAGCGTCAAGAAGCCTTTGGCTGTTCAGGTCACCGGATCCGGACAGGAGAGCCAAATCTACTAAATCTTTCACGCGACTGTTCGGGTTACTTCTTGGGAGGGTGTAGGCTTGGAGTTTCTCAGCGAACTGCTGTTCGCGCGAAATCATCAGGACCTGACATCCCTTGATGCCTGCAAAGCAGAGCCAGTCCCGGCACCCCAGAACGTCCAGAGGCTGCATGACAGCATCGCCGATGCCGGCGTCGAGATGGAATCGGGCAAAGATCCTCGCGTCCATACGAGCTTCGATCGGATACCGAGCGCCACCGTACGGGGCTGCATCCAGATCCAGGATGCGTGGTCCGATCTTGTACTCGAACCAATCACCGAAAGGGATATCGGCTGCGCGTCTGCAACATCTCCCGAACGATCCGGCTCGCACTTTCACCGTCGGCCGTTGCGGGAACACGCTGTAAGGTCAAGTCAATGTCAACCGTCGATCGCGCGGTTTTGAAGCGCAGTTCCAAAGCGTAGCCGCCCTTCAACACCCAGGGAGGGGCTTCGATGCGAAACAACCGTGCCAGCAAACGGTCGAATGACACGTGGCGTCGCAAGCGATTGAGATCGATCTGATCGGTTTGAGATATCCTCTTAAGGCGCTCCTCGAGCGCTTTTCGGAATGCTCCTGCGGTTGAATATGTTCTGGGCAGCGCCATTATGCCGCTCGCCGCAGAACTTCCTCAACGATCTTGCGTGCAGGTCCTCTCAGTTGCGCGCCCCGAATCTGTCGGCGAGTGATCAGACCACGATCGAGAGCCTGCCTGCAGAGCCTGGCGAATGAAGTTGCGTTCGAGCAGTCCCGGCCTCGATCACATCGAGGATCGTCCGCAGAGGGCGCGTGAACTTGAAGCCCTGTGCCAGTCTGCACATCGCTCTGCGGGCAGGTCGGCGTAATGCAGCACCAGGATGCCGGGAATATCGCTGTTGCGCCGGAAGTCGGTAGGCACTGTCATGTGGAGCTTCGACGGGTTTACATCCGACAGATCGTAAAGGCTGAGTGCCGTCTGATGACTGTAAATGCCCTCGACTTCTTCGTTCCGGTTCCGGGACCAAAGCGCCCAAAGCACAAGGTCGGGTCGATCGGCTGTCGGAAACAGAGCGAGCCGATAGATGCCGCGGTGCTCGCGGATCCAATTCCCGGCCTGCACATGATAAGGATGTGTGTTCTCGGCGAAACCAGCGGCCTTGGCCTGTTTCGTGGTGAAGAAGCCTTGTTGCTGCTCGGCAAACTCGAAGAGCCGCCGCGAAGCTTCGCGGTGAGACTGGGCCATAACACAATACTACAACTTTCTTGATACTGTATCAAACACCAGCACGTTAACGCCAATCACACAGGCAAATCTGCGCTTCCGGCAAGATTATGCTTACACTTCCGCCAAGCGATCAAAGCTGCTCGCCGTGGAATGAAGGGGTTATGTGAAGTGGAGCGGCAAGGTTATGGTTTATGAGCGGCAAAGATATGGTTTAAACCACACTGCAATGCCTGCCCGGCCGCCAGCGCTGCAACCAGCCCGACGCTTACGCCCGCAATTGTCATTCTCAAGCCGTGCCATAGCACCAGACCCAGGATGTCGCGAACGTTTGCCCCCAGTGCCATGCGCACGCCGATTTCAGACGTTCGCTGTCCAGTCAGGTAGGCCAGTACTCCGTAAACGCCAATGGCCGCCAGCAGCAAAGCCACTCCGGCGAATATGCCGAATAGAATCGACAGAAAGCGCTGCCGCGCGAGCGATGCACTTACAAGCTGCTCCATAGAACGGACTTCATACATAGTCTGATCGCCCGCCGACCCGCGTAATTCGCGTTGTAATGGCCCAACAATTTTCAAAAGGGCACTGCGCGTTCGAACCGTGATTGACATGACCGAGGAAAAGAAATGCAACAGGCTGCCCGGAACTTGTGCAAATGGATAGTACATCTGGTCGCGCACGCGCGATTCATCGTCGCCCGCCAAGCCCCAGTGGCGCACGTGGCCGACCACCCCTACAATCTCGAGCGGTGCGGCGCCCATTGCCGGGATCCAGATGCGCTGGCCAACGATATCCTTGCGGCCGAAGGTGTGTCGCGCGAGACTCTCGTCGACCACGACCACGGGCTGAGTGCCCTGCCGGTCGTGGTCAGCTAGCGCGCTCGGTTCCTGGTCCGGAGGCAGCGGATTGGGAGTGGTCCGGTAGGGTAGAACATTTTCCCCTTCGCGCATGGGAATGATATCGGCAAGCGCGGCGAATTCGACCCCGGGTGCGCTCTCCGCGCGGTCGAGTACTTCTTGCCAGGCTGATCGTATCTGCGCCGGATTCCCGAGAGCTTTGGGCGAAAGCGCGAACCGCGCGGCCAGGACGTTGCGTGATTGAAACCAGGATTCAGAGACGATAGCCTCACCAGTGTGCGTCCGAGCATTCCCGCGGATGCCAGCAGCACGAACGCTAGCGCGATCTCCGATACGACAAACGGGCTATGCAGATGCCGCGAGCTGCCTGCGACACTTCGGCCGCCCGCGCGCAGGGCTCCTTCGAGCCTGTGCAGGGGTTCGCGCAAGGCTGGCGTTAGACCAAAGAGGAGCCCGCACAATAGCGAGATGCCTACTCCGAAACACAGCACGCGCCAATCGATGTGGATCTCTTCGGCCCGCGGCAAATTGCCAGGCCAGAGCGCCACAAATGGACGGATGCTCACCGCGGCCGCCAAGATGCCGAGCAGGCCGCCGCCAATCCCCAGAACCGCGCTCTCCGTCATGCATTGCCGAAGGAGACGGCCCCGGCTTGCGCCCAGAGCCGCCCGCATCGCAAGTTCCCGCTCGCGAGAAATGGCGCGCGTCAGAAATAAACTCGCAATGTTTACGCAGGCGATCAACAGTACGAGTCCAATCGCAGCTAACAGCAGCCAGAGCGTTCCCCGCACATCGCTCACCAGATCCTGGAAGAGCGGACGCATGCGCATACTAAGGCCGGCGTTCGATTTTGGATATTCGTCGGCCAAATGAAGGCCAATCACGGTAACTTCGGATTGCGCCCGCTGTAGCGTCGCGCCCGGCGCGAAACGCCCAACGACTTGAACGAACCGCGCCTCGCGATTCTGCATGCGCGGGTCGGCGCTTTGCCCGATTGGCGTGAAGACATCCACTTCCCCTGACAATTGAAAGCTCGGCGGCGCGACCCCGACGATCTCATACGCTTTGCCGTCGAAGATGAGCTTTTGCCCGAGTATGCCCGGGTCGGAAGCGAATCGCCGCCGCCACAGGTCATAGCTGATAACCGCTACCGGCCTTGCACCCGGCCGGTCTTCATCGGTCCGGAAGGCGCGCCCAAGCGAGGGAGCGACGCCCAGAATGGGAAAGAGTTCTGCCGAGATCCGCCGACCCTCCACGTGCTCAGCTTGCCCGGGAGCGCTGATTGTGCCGCTACTGTAAGTCCAGCCGGCCACTTTGACAGATCGCATCTCGTGACGGAGGTCGGTGAAATCGGGATACTAAAACCAGGACGCTCCGAAATCTTTAGTAAATCCATGCAGCGTCACGATTCGGCTTGGCTCCGGGAAGGGAAGAGGCCGGAGCAGGACGCTGTTGATCACGGTCGTTGCGCCGATCCCTAACGCCAGCATCAGCAGCGTGATCGCGGCGAACCCGCGCTTGTGACGAAACGTGCGGAGCGCATAAGCGGTATCCTGCAGCAACTCCTCGGTCCAACGAGTCCCCCGCGCGTCGCGGCATTCTTCCTTTATTTGCTCAGGACCACCGAGCGCAAGCCGGGCTTCGCGCCGCGCCTGCGCGGGCGAGTGTCCACGAGCAATCAGGATACGTTCGTGCTGATCGAAATGGAAGCGCAGTTCCTTTTCGAGCTGCTCTTCCATGCGGCGCCGGCGCCACAAACGAGACCACCAGTTCATTCAACACCTCCAGCGCGTTGCCGCACTCGCCAACCAGGAGTTTCAATGCTGTTTTAAATGCCTAATGCTTCTACACGTATTGTATGGAAGGACGGACAGAAGCGCAAGATCAGTAATTTCGCGGGAAGGTATGGCAGTTCTCTCGGGGTTTGATCGCAACCAAAAATTTGGTGAGCGCGGTAGGAATCGAACCTACAACCTAGTGATTAAGAGTCACTTGCTCTGCCAATTGAGCTACGCGCCCGCTGTACTGGGGAAGGCAGGCCGGAATGGGCCCTTCGAGAAGTATATCATTGCTGGCGTGCCGGAACATCCGTTACTTTCCGCCGCGCTTGCCCGGCTAAAGCTCCCTTTTTATCGCGGCTGGCAAGCACCGATTCGGCGTAGTAATTCACCACTTTCGCCTCGCTGCGCGCCACTTCGTAAAAAGCGGACCGCAGCACTTGTTCCTTGGCTTGAAACAGGCCTTGCCGGATTTCTTCCTGCACTCGTGGATCGCTCAACTGCCGCTGTCCGGCCGGTTCTTTCGCGATCAGCTTAATAATACGGTATCCCTCCGCCGTGTGAATGATCGGCGAGACCTGTCCGGGCGTCATTTCCAAGATAATCTTCCGCAGTTCGGGATTAGCCTTGTCCAGCGCGGACTCCGGCACAAACCCGACATCGCCACCGTTCGCTGCAAACTGATCTTCCGAATAGCTCTGCGCCAGTTGCCCGAAATCTTCGCCCTGCCGCACACGCATATCGATCATCTGAATTTTATTGCGCGCCTGCTGATCGGTTTGCGCCTTGTCGTTCTTCAAGTTGTTCACGTTGGGATCCGGCGTCGCGGTCACCATGATCTGTGCCAGCCTCACCTTGTCTTCCGGGAGGTTAAAACTCGCTTTGTTGGAGTTGTAAAACGCAGAGACATCGCCATCCGAAATGGAAATGTGCGACCCGATCTCCTTGCTGATTAATTTCTGCACGCTCAACTCTCGCCGTATCTGTGCCTTCAGATCGGCCACGCTCATCTTGCGCTGCTCGAGCACTTTTTGAAACTGTTCCTGCGTGTAGGGTGCTTTCGCCTCGCTAAACTTCGCGTCCACATCGGCGTCCGAGGCGAGTAGTCCCTCTTTCTCCGCCCGCTGCAGCAGGATCTCGTTATCAATTAAGGCCCGCAGAGTTTCAAGCCTAAGCTGCGTGTACTGATCCGGACTAGCCTTCACCGGCGAGTTCGCAAACTGCGCGGCGATCGCATGATCCAATTCCGCATAGCTGATGGGACGGCCGTTCACCGTAGCCGCAACGTTTGCAGAAACCGGCCGATGGCAACCACTGGCCGCGGCGAAACAAAGACACGAAGTGAAAACGATAGCTGCTTGTTTGTGACCTCGAACTGCTTGCATCAAAACTAGGCTTTTGCTTTCTTTATCGCTTCGGTAAGCGCAGGGACAATCTCAAACAAGTCCCCGACGACGGCATAATCGGCGGTTTCAAAAATCGGCGCATTCTCATCTTTGTTGATGGCCACCACCGTTTTCGAACCCTTCATGCCGACCAGGTGTTGAATCGCTCCCGAAATGCCCACCGCCAGATACAGCTTGGGCGATACGGTTTGTCCGGAGCTGCCCACCTGCCGTTCCATAGGAAGCCATCCGTTGTCGCAGATCGGACGCGACGCCGCGAGCTCGGCGCCCATCGCTTGCGCCAGATCCTCCACGAGCGTAAGATTTTCTTTTTCCTTAATGCCGCGGCCGACTGAGACGATTACATTTGCCGCGCTCAAATCCACTGAGCGCTGCGACTCGCGGAATGGTTGCTCCGGCTTGCTATGAATTTGGGACGCATCCAGTTTCACCGCGAAGTTTTCAACCGGCGCCGGATTGCCGCCCGTTTCCGCGGCACGGAAGGCGCCCGCCTGCACTGAAATAAAATTCGGTTCACCACCCACCTGCATGTCCGAGTTCAGCTTGCCCTGGAAAAGCTGCCGAACGAACTCGATAGGCTCCGCGTCACATTTCACATCCACCACATCGCTCACCAGCATGTGCCCCATCCGCGCGGCCAGTTTCGGTGCGAAATCTCTCACCTGATATGTGTGCGGAAAGAAAATAAACTTGTATTGCTTCGCCTGAATCAACTGTTCGAGCGCGGCAGTGTACGCTTCCGGCGTGTATTGTTTGAGCAGCGGATCATCGAGTGCAATCACTCGTGCGACCGGGTACTGAGCGGCATTGGACGCCAGGCTTTCTATGCCGGAGCCGAGCACAGCCGCATCCAGTTCCCCATTCAGGTGTTGCGCGATTTTCCGCGCCGCAGCCAAAGCTTCAAAAGAAACCGGGTTGAACTTGCCATCGCGCTGTTCGAGCACAACCAGGACGCTCATAGTACCCTCACTTCAGATCGCAGCTTCTCCACCAGTTGTTGCGCGATTTCCTTCGGCGAGCCGTTCAGGATCTGTGTTTGCTTCGAGCGCTGCGGCGGATAGATCCGTGCTGGTCGAACTCCCCGGCGCCTGCTGCGAGGCTCCATCCCCCGCTATGGTCTGAATCGGCTTGCTCTTTGCTTTCTTGATTCCCATCAACGTCGCGTAACGGAGCTTCTTGATGCCGGATTGAATCGTCAGCACGGCTGGCAAGGGCAGCACTACATGCTGAAACCAGCCATCTTCCAACTCTCGCTTCACGCGCACCGTGTCTCCTTGCGCCTCGACTTCCATTACGATCGTGGCGTGTGCATAGCCGAGCAGCTCGGCCAGAATCACACCCGTCTGTCCAAAACCGAGATCGTCGGATTGCAAACCCGTCAATACCAGCTCCGGCTTTTCGGCCGTAATCGCATTTGCTAATAAGCGCGCTGTGGTCAGCGAATCAAGGCTGCTGCGATCCTCCACTTCGATGTGAATCGCCCGATCTGCTCCCTTCGCTAGCGCCTCGCGGATCGTCTGGGCCGCTTGCTGCGGGCCCACCGAAATCACCACCACTTCGCCGCTCATTTTGTCCCGCAACTGCAGCGCTTCTTCGAGTGCATACGCGTCCGGCTCGTTCATTTCGTAGCTGACGTCACTCTCATCCAGCCGCTTGCCGCTGGTGTCCACGCGGAGCGACGAATCTCTCGCCGGCACCTGTTTCACGGAAACGATGATTTTCATACTGCTGCGCACCCATCATTATGACGTGCCCGCGTGGGGCGACCCGTCACTTCAGGCACATCGCCGCAAGGCTCACATAATAGACGCTGTCGTTGAATCGTGATTGGCCGATGCGTCCGAACTCGATGCGCGAAAAGTGCGGCTTCAGCGCCTGCGCCAGACTCTCTTGATTGAAGAAGTTGACGTGTGTGGCTTCCATCAGATGCCAGGGTACGCTGCCGTGGCGAAAGCCAAGTGGAATCGCGCTCGCGTCCGGCACGGTGAATAACACTTGCTCAGAAGCAACACGCGCGATATCCGCAATCGCCTCCGGATAATTCGGAATGTGCTCCAGAACCTCCGAGCAGGCAACCGAGCGAAACTGGTTGTCGTTAAACAGCGATGGCAGACTGCCGTCATAAAGCGTAATGAAAGGGGCGAGATCCGGTGAAATCGCTTGGCGGATGATCTCCGATTCCAGTTCGAGGCCGTACGCTTCGATACCGGCTCTGCGCAGTTCCCCCAGCAATGCACCGCGGCCGCAACCAAAATCGAGAACGGGTCCCTTCAACTCTTTTGCCAGCTCAACAATGTGCGGATGAATCGTGAGATTCGGCGGCCCCGAACCATAGATATGCGCCCGATGCAGCACCTCGGGCGAATGCAGCAATACCCGGTAATCCGGACTGAGAAATCTGGCGTGCACTTCGAAGCGCAATGGCTCACCCGCCTCTAACTGCACCGTGAGCACCGAGTAATCCTGCCCAACCATCGATTCCGGAACCAGGTAGTGCAATTCGAGGCCAGTTTGTGGCAGCAGCGCACCCGATTTTCCGCTCACGTCGGGCCGCCTGGTTCGGAAATGGCGCAGAAACGGAACAGGCGATCCATCCAGCGCCACCGCCGGCGCGTGCAGTGACTCGAAAGCCGTCTTAGACCACCCCAATATCCGAATAATGCCGCTCGGGTCGATCTCCGCGTAATCGAGAAAGGCGCCGGGAACAGCGCGATCTATCGAGAACGAAGCAGTTTTGAATTCGGGCGCCAGCCGCCGGCGAATGGCCGCGTACACTTTCGACGCCCCAGCCTGAAAAGCATGTTTCACAAAGCGTCAAGCACCGGCTACTTCCGCGGCTGCGCGTTCCGGAGTCTCTAAGTCAATCGATCTTCTCAGGAATTCGCACTGCTGGAAACTCGTAATCGACAGACAGATTGCCCCGCCGACCATCACCGCGAGCGCGATGCTGTCGCTCCCGGCGTATGCCTGCTGCATCCATTCTCTCCGGGTCCAAATCGTCGGTCCCAGCAGCATTAAAATAATCTCAACACCTCGAAATAACAATGCCCAACTCATCAGCTGGAAAATTTTCTGTTCCGAAGCTCGAAATCGCTCGAGTACGATCACTACTCCGATCAAAAGCGCGAGAACCCAGGTATGCAGACCCTCTCTCAGCATACCGGTGCTAGCTGCCCCCCAGTAGACCGTAAACAGTAAGAATGGCATAACGTAGAGCCAGACCGTTGGCCAGGTAAACTTCTTGAACGCCACATAAGCAAGCCGGAGAAAGCAAATAAAAAAGACAATACCGATGCCGAAGGGCAGTCCGGTCCAGTCTTGAAAGAAGAAATTTACGATTGCCGGCGAACGGCCGTGTACCACATTGATCGCTGGATGACTGCTGTGGAAGAGAAAAAGATTCAGGGGTACGAGCGTGTTGAGCAATGAATCGGCCCTCACTTCAAGCCAGTTCCGGAAGGTTGGATTGCGTCGATCGGCTTGGAGGAAATAGCTGAGAAATCCGCCTTGATCGAATTGAGAGCGGTTCACTACACGCCAGAGCGCTATCGGAATCGCCAACCCAGCAATCATCGAAGCCCCACGCGCCCAAAACGCTCGTGCAAAGACGCGGTTCTGAAACGCTTCTAAGGCGACGAGCGCGGGCACAAACAGTAATGCGGATGGATGGCACAGGTACCCGATTCCGGTCGCCACTCCGGCCGTGAACCATCGGCGGTTCAGCAGAAGGTAAACGGCGAGCAAGACAAACGATGCTGCTTCCAGCTTTGGCCAAGTGAAATAAATCTCGTGAATGACAAAGGGTGCGCCCACCGTGACCAGAAAGGCGAACAGCGCCCATTCCTCCGGAAGTAGTCGCGCACTCAAGCCGAAGACCATCAGCAGGCAGCTTGCGGCCATCACGATCATGGCGATGCGATAAGCCATGAAGCCCTCCGGATCAAAAATCATCCACTCGCGATCGGGAAAAGCCGCGGGCACTTTCACAGGGCTGGCGAGCACGATGGGGCTTGCGGCTAAACCCGCGAGCGGCCCTCGGGAAGAGAAATTCCAAGGCCGAAAAAGTGCCGCGGCCAACGCTCCATCCGGTCGCTCGCGGAGAGCGATAAGTTGCACGACATGGTACGGCACCCGGCTGTCGCTGCGATCCCCGACCTCCAAAGTTCGGGAGATCGTGTTCCCGTAAAGTTCGCCGGCCGGCCCAAGCGAATAAACCGATTTCGCAACGGCGATTGCGATCAACAGAAGGACGGTAAATAAAGCCTTCCTTTCAACTCGGCTTGTGAAATGAGCAACCGGCGTTCTGCTCAGCGCGTACGCCGCCCAGATGGCAACGAGCGCGATAGCAATTATCGAAATCAGATGACTGGACGGCCTGATCCAGTCGAGCAATCCGAGACAGACCGCGCCGGTGAAACCCGGGACTGGGACCCAGATAAACGACAGCAGCCGCCCCTTACGGCGAAAATGAGAAGCGCGTAGCAGCAATCCAGGTGCGAGGAATACAAGGAGCGCCGCAGCCGCGGTGAGCAGGACCAGTAGCAATTGTTTGCCATAGTGCGATGCGGACATCTTGGGAGAGGTAAAGGGCGTCGAGAAGCCGACCCAGCCTCCGCTCGTGGTGGCCTGGTCCATAGCCGAGATCCGGAACTTACCCGAAGTTTTGACCGCATCGAGAGGCAGTTTCATCAGCCGCCAATGTTCCGCCGGATCGGGCGTGATGCGAAGCGGCAGCGTCTTTGTCAGCGCGGATCCATCCAGAGTCTCGAGGCTTAGATTAAGTCCCACATGATTTGGATAGCCGGAGACAAAAATGTACGTATTGGGTCGAATGTCGTACCACCCGGAATGCGCGGAGCCGGTGCTCGCGTCGGAGCCCATCCATGATCCATAAAACTGGATGCCGCCGCGGACCCGGGCTTCTTCTACTGTGGGATACACGCTGTTGAGCGCAAACCCGGAACCGGCTATTCCCGGGCCATTGTCGATTGGCCGCAGCGCGGCTACGTCCAACTTGCTTCGCTGTAACTTAACGGATGCTCCAGCAAGTACGAACCCAAAGACGAGCGCGCACACAGACCAGCAAATAACGTCGGCTCGGCCCCGCAATGATCTCGCCTCCATTTTCATCATCGTAACTAGTGCGCAAATGATAGAACAGTGAGTTGCGCAAACTCGGCCGCCTCAGTCTGGTTCTGCTTGTTCTCGGGATTTCTTTTTATCTTCGTTTCAGCAATCTGAATTGGGGCGTGGGCGGCAAAGTCGCAGCGGGCTGGCACCCCGACGAGCAAATCGTAGTCAAGGTGGACGACAGCCTGGCTGCTAATCATTTCGATACCGATATGAAGCGCGCTCCCCTGCCGGAAAACTTGCAGTGGGCACGCTACAACTTCTCGTCTTACTTCTACGCTTCGTATCTCTGGTACTCCGTCGCCTCTCCGCTCGAACGCGCTTGGCATCCGAAGCATCATCCGACCGCCGGAACCGTGCTGGTCACCTACCGGGTTTTTTCCGCCCTGCTCGGAGTGCTCGCATGTCTGCTGGTCTACGCAAGCGCCAGACGAATGATGCCGGCTCCTTTTGCGGCGCTCGCAGCTCTGTTCACGGGTGTTCTGCCGCTTCTCGTGCAGGACAGCCATTACGCAAGGGCCGAGGCTTTTGTGACCGCCGGAGCGGTAGGCGCGCTTTGGCTGGCACTCTCGATGAGGCGCGCGAGTTCGGCCGCCCGCTGCTTCTGGACAGGGCTTTTGATCGGGTTCCTAACAGCAGCTAAAGTGTCGCTCGCTCCCCTTCTCTTGCTCCCCGCATGCTCGATTCTCGCCTGCTTTTGGCCACTTCAACGGCAGAGCTTCCGTCCGGTGAGCAAGCGTCTCTCCGTTCTGCTCGGCGGTTTTCTTGCCGGCTGCGTCTTAGGAGTGCCTTACGGATTTATCCACTGGCGCGACTGGTGGGAGGGCTGGACCTTTCTAAAAACACAGTACTCCCATCCATTTCAACCCTACGGGCCTTACCCGGAAGGCTACTGCTTCGGCTTCATCGATAATTACATCCTCCACACATTCGGTGCTTTTCTCTTGATCTTCGCCGCGCTTGGCGTGGTTCGGTTACTGCGGCTGAAGCAGTACTCTATGTTGTTTCTGCTGGTCCCCTTGCCCGTCTTCTATTACCTGACGTTCGGCTTTCAGCAGTCCTTTTTCGAGCGAAACATCAGCCACATCGTGCCGTGGATCGCGATTCTGGCGGCCCTGGGGTGCCTCGAATTGTGGGCGGGTATGCTTCGTGCCTCGCGTGTCACAGAGTTGCGAATTGGCGCCCTGGCGCTCGCAATTGTCCTCTGCCTGTGGGTGCCGCTCGCAATCTCCTGGCGTTTGGCCGTCATCCTGTTGAGCGGTCACGAACCCGATCCTGTCAAGAAATACGAGGCTCTGCTGCGTAATGTCTACCCCGGCGTTCCGGTAGCGTACGATTACTGGTGGGCCGATCAGGTGCTCGAACATATCCAGCAGCAACTGGCCTCCACGCCTGAAGGCTACGTACTCAAAGTGGGTGATGCTAACGACTCTTTATCGCGGCATCAGTTATTTACGGCGGAGCACGTCTTCCGCCTGAAGCTGTTGGCTGTCGTGCCTGGCCATTTCTCTGATCTGCCAACCTGCACTCTGCAGATGTACCACAGCCAAAATTTTTCCTGGTATCTGGTCCGCCCAAACTGGCCGCCGAAACCCGTGGAAAAGTGACGCTTCTCGTATGAATACACGCAGCGAATCTTCTGACGAGTGGCTCGCTTCGGTTTCCGACCGCGTCAGGCGAATACCTGGATTCAATCCCGATTCCTTTATATTCCTGCCGCTTGTGGCGCTTGCCGCGTGGGCCGTGGTGAATTGGTTCCTCACTCTCCGGTCCGTCGTTCGCGACTACAATCCCTTGCCGGTCTGGGATTACTGGCAAGTCGCCGAGCATCTGGAACGCTACAAAGCGCTCGATCTTTCTGTCTTCTGGATACAACACAACGAACACCGCATCGTATTTCCCGAAGGCGTTTTTGCCGCGGATATGCTCTGGTTCCATGGGCATCAGATCTTTTCTCTCGCCGTCAGCTTCTGTTGCTATTTCGCAGTCTGGCTTATCTTGGGATGGGCCTTTCAAACCGACAAAGCCCTTTCGCTCCCGGTGCGTCGCGCGGGCTTTGTTTTAGCGGGAATCATTATCGGCTGGCAGGGATCCTCGGTCGTTCTTGGAAATACGTTTCTCCTACAGTGGACATTGCTCGAACTGATGGTCGCCCTGGGGCTTGCGCTACTCGCCGCAGCGCGCACCGGGGGTGCAATTCTCGCCGCCGTCGTTGCGACGTTTTCTTCGGCCAACGGCATGCTGTTATGGCCGCTGCTGTTGATCGCTGGACTTCTCCTGCGGATCTCGAAAAGACGATTGATCGCGATTGCCGTCTGCGGGGCGGCTGCCATCGCGGTGTACTTCATCGGGTATCACTCGACGAATCATCTGGAGTTGTTGAATTTGATCAAACACCCGGTGTATTTTGCCGGCTTTGTTGCCTCTTATCTGAGCATGCCCCTCGGCGCGCTTGGACAACCTGGCGCGGCGCTTGCGTTCGGTGCTTTCAACCTGGTGAGCTCTTTGGCATTGCTCGGGTTTGCCGCTCGCAAAGGCTGGCTGGCAAGCACTCCAGGAATTGTTTTGTTCGGCTTCTTCGTTTTCACTTTGGCGACGGCTGCGTTGACAGCCGCAGGACGCATGAACGCCTCGGACCCAAAATTTCTAAATGCGCTAGCCGCCCGGTTTGTCACGTTGCCGCTGGTGAATTGGGCCGTTTTGTTTCTGGTTCTCCTCTGGATTGCCGCGCGTAGCCGGTGGGATCTCCTGTCGCCTCTTCGCGTCCTGCTTCTTGCCACGGTCGGCCTGATCGCTCTCACCTCCGCTTTGCGCCCCTGGATCACAGGAAACGGCTCTTTCATTGCAGGCCAGCAGATTGCCTCCCTCAGCGTGGAAAATGGTCTGCTCGATCCGTCGTTTGAGAAGCGTCTTTATCCCGATCCAGGGTCAGTCTCGCGCCTGCTTCCCGTGCTGCGCAACAATCACGAAGCAATTTATTCGGGGTATCCGGAGCTTTCCTGGCTGGGTAAACCCGCTGCCTCACTTCTTGGCTCCTGCGACTCGCCTCAGCATGGAAATATCTCGCGTGTGATTCCAGTTCAGGGCGGCTTCGAGTTGGCGGGGAATGCCTCAGCCGTCAAGAAAATCATCTTTGTGGATGAGCGCGGCAGGATCATCGGCTTTGGTGAAGAGCCGGGCGCGGGCGTTCCCTCTATCTCCGAGCCGGTTGCGAAGGGCGAAAAGTATTGGGTCGGCTTCATCAATTCCGGTTTCGGAAGTAAGTCATTCGCCGCGTTCGCGATGCACGGACATGGCCTGTGCCTGATCGCACCCGCGAAGGCTCTTTGAGCTGGGCTTCGCAGCCCGATCACGTCCCCGTATTTTTTTTTCTTCTCTTTTCCCTTCAACACCTTAACGCTAAATTCAAAGATGCGATCGAATCACGCCCGGAATACTCACGACTGAGAAGTGATCGCGCAGCTCAACTCGCGCGACGGCACTTTAGACCTTTAGCCCAGGATCATCATGAAATCGATTCGCCTATTGCTTTTTCTCGTCCCGCTCCTCTCGGTTGCGCAGACTAAGACAGACTTCAACTCCCAGCTCAACAATTTGCCTTTTGTGAGCGTGATGGCCCAGCCCTTTGCGGCTAAGGGAGATTGCGTTACTGACGACACCAACGCGCTGCAAGCTGCGCTGAACACTAACCGATACATCTGGTTGCCCAAGCCGCCCGGCGGTTGCTATCTGGTCTCGAAAACCCTCATCCTTCAGCCCGGCGATTACCTCTACGGCGCTTCGGCCAACAATCCCAACCCGGGTGATCCGACCCAGGGCGTGGTCATCCGCCTCGCTCCCAACAGCAACGTTTCCCTCCTCCAAACTTTCGATAGCCAGGATCAAGCCGGCGGCGGCAACGAATTTATGGCTGTCGAAAATGTAGTTTTCGATGGCAACGGTGCGAATCAGACACAGGAACTTCAGGGCCAGGCACTGGTCGATTACCGCGGAACCTTTATTCAAACCTTCCTGCGCCATGTCCTCATTACCAATGCCTTCGGGCCGGGTTTGTTCACCGGCTCGACCGAACTGGACAATGTCTGGATCATCGGCTGCTCCACCAGCAGCTATTCCTGGATCCATAATCCCGGCGCGTCCGGCTTGGGAGCCCTTTTGGTTAACCAGGTCTACGTCGAAGAATCAATGTCCCCGCTCAACGGGCAATACCGCTCCCCTTGGGACGGCAGCGTCAATGACCCGACAACCTACGCCCATGCCATCTGGTTCAATGGCCTCGGGAACGCCACCATCAATCAACTTCACTGCGAATCGGCCGCCACCTGTATCGATTTCAATGATGTCCAAAGCTTGACCATCCACGGCATCACCGGCGACCGCATCGGAAACCCCGCCTCAGCCGATCCGACCGATCAATATCTCATTCGAGCGCTGAACCTCGATGCCAATAACTTGACGTTTACCGGCGCCTATTTCGACCAGAGTGGCACCTCCTATACCGGTGCGTTCTCAAACTCGCGCGTCTTTGGCCTCGCAAACAACCTGGTCAGCAACGACCTGTTTCAAACCCCTGTGGGCAAAGTCACCTGGCCCTTCTATACCTGGGGCCGTTATGACCAGGGCTATAGCGGCGTTCCTTATCTGGGGGAACGCTCCATAGTCAGCAATGAACTTTGGATTCAGCAAGTCGGTAACTACAGCCCGAATCGCCTGGCCATCTTCGATAACACCGGCGGCCCCGGCGGTTCCTACGCCTACTTCGAACGCAACGGCAGCGAGCTGAATCTCGGTTTCAGTCCCGGCCCCTGGGATGCAAATGAGGTCACCATGCTGCAAATGAACTTCTTCGGGCTGGGCAACTCCGCCAATAACGTGCAGATCCCCGGTGGCAGGATTGAAACCGGCGTGCAGACCAACACTGATATGGACGGTGAAATCTCGCTCAGTGCCGCTACTTCCGCTAGCTACAATTTCGCCGGCTATTACCTGGTCCATCCTGAATGCACTGCCACCCCGCAATTCGATATCGGCAGCGGCAACCGCTTCTGGATCACGTATTCAGGCGTCGCATCGCTCAACGTAAACTTTGCGCAACCCGTCTCAGGCAACGTTTCGTACGTTTGTCTCGGACGAAACTAGCCCGCTCGAAAGGAGGGGGACGAAACCGTTCCCCTCGTCTCGGATAATGGGCGTTGCCCGACTCCGTCCCCAGACGCATCCTCGCCGCGCACACGCTCCTCCTCGCGCTGCTCTGCTCCCTGCCGCACTGGGTCGCCCTCGTTGAGAATCAGGGCGACTATCTTCCCTTCTCCGTCTCGCCCGCCGTCTCGGCCCTTGTCTTCGACGAAACTCACGCCTACGCACCCCCCGCGCGCCGCTTCATGCACTTCGGCCGCATTCCCGCCGAGGTCGACAACTTCGAAAGGCGCAATCTGTCCGCAGGTATTCCTTTTATTCCGGCCGGCATTCTGGGCGCGATGGGCCGGGCTCTCGGCAGCCTCGAATGGGCTTTTATCGCCGCCGATTTCGTTTTCCCCGCTCTGCTTTTCCTTCTCTATTACGCGCTTGGCCGCAGCCTGCTCGTTGCCTGGTCCTCGATTATCATTCCGTTTGGTCTCCTGAACTCGGTCTGGCTCGGCCAGGACGCCTTTCTTGCTCCGCTCGAAATCACCCGCACCCCACAACCCGAAATATCGTTCCCCGTACTCATCATTGCCGCCATTCTGCTCGCCAAAGCCTTGCGCGAAAATTCATCGCGTCTCTGGGTGATCGGCGCCGGGATCGCTTCGGGAGCTGTTGTTTATTGCTATTACTACTACGCCGTTGCCTGGGGCATCACGCTAGGCTTATTCTTCCTTTTTGGACTGATCTGGCGGTGGCAGTTCGTTTGGCAGCGCGCAATTGTTGTGATTGCGCTCATGGCCGTGATCTCCATCCCGTTCGGTCTCGCCACCGCGAAAGGAAGAACACAAGGCGGCCAAACCGATTTGCTCGCGCGAATGGGAGCCTTTACTCACCAGCCCGATTTTCCGGCACTGTTCGCGGCATTAGCTCTCAGTTTTGTGCTCGTTTTCTACGCCCGGGAGTTCTTTCGCCGCCAACCCGCCTATTTCGTCCTGGCGCTGCTCGTCGCGGCCGCCTTTTATGGCATGAACTTCCAGGTGCTCGCCGGCTTCGAAACACAGCCTTGGCATTTCTGGAAGCGGCTTGCCCTGCCCGTCACCTTTTTTCTGCTTGCCGCGTTTGCTGCGCAATATTTCAGACCGCGCGAAGCAAAACGGCTTGCTCGAGCACTCCTGATCCTGCTCATCGCTTCAACAACTGCGCGTCTGACCATCGCAGCTTTGCGAACGGCCCCGCATCAGCGCGCTTCAAACCCGAAATTTGAAGTCCTGGCTTGGGCCCGATCTCATATCGCCCCGAACCAGGTCATCGGAACAACAGAGCCCGAACTGATCTTGCTCATACCCGCTCTGACCACTGATTACACCTATGTGCCGAGCGGATTGCGCTCCCTCACGCCTACCAGGGAAATCATTGCTCGTTATGACCAGCTTGCTTGTCTCATCGGCTTGAGTCCCGAGGACGTGGCCAGCGCCGCGGCCATTCCCAACCACCTCGGCCACTCGACCGAACTCATGCAAGTGCTCGGGCTCACCTTCACCGGCGATCCGGCCGTCGAGCACGCGTTTATTCAGCAGTACGCCTCTTTTTCACGGCACTGCACGCCGCCGCGGAGCAAGCTCGATATTCTGATCCTGTCGATCAAAAGTAATCAAACCTACCCCGCCGGGCGTACGATTTATAGCAATTCGGAATATCGCCTGCTAGCTTTGCATTGAGCTGACTTCGCTGTCAGGCGTAAGCCGGTTCCAAACCTCTTGGGTGCTTGTTCGCGTGGGTTGAAGACGGATCTACCATTGCCTTCAGCTCCCTCACGACTTCCTGCAGTGCCTTGGCCTGCGCGTCCATCTGCTTGCTTGCCGCGCTGCCTTCTTCGGCGCTCGCCGCTGTTTGTTGCGTTACGCGTTCCATGCGTGAGAGCCCGTCCGAGATCTGTGAAATTCCACGCGCCTGTTCCTGACTCGCCGCGCTTACGCTGGCGACCACTTCGCGAACCTTTACGGTGCTCTCTGTAATTGCCGCGATCGCTTTGTCGACATGGCTCAACTTTGCGCTGCCGTCGTCGCAGCTGGCAACCGCCGCCGTGATCAAAGCACCCGTATCGCGCGCCGCTTCCGAACAACGTTGCGCCAATGACCGGACTTCATCAGCCACCACCGCGAATCCCAGCCCTGCTTCTCCGGCCCGTGCCGCTTCGACTGCCGCATTCAAGGCGAGGAGATTCGTTTGGAACGCGATTTTCTCGATTACGGTGATAATCTGTGCGACTTTCTTGCTCGAGTCATTGATTTCCCGCATGCTCGACAACATCTGCTCCAGGTTCTGGTTCGCTTGTTGCACCTGTTCGTCCACCTTCACCACCAGGCCTGTCGCCGTTTGGGCATATGCCGCATTCTGCTGTGTCATGGAGCTGATTTCGGTGCTCGAAGCGGAGGTTTCTTCAAGAGATCCGGCTTGTTCGCTCGCTCCCGAAGCAAGCTGTTCGCTCAATGACGAGATCTGCCGGGATGCCTGGATGACCTCGGTAGCCGTGGTAGCCATCCGCATTGCCATCTCCTTGAGGCTCTTGGTCGTCCGGCGGACCACCCACACCATCAACAGACCGGCCAACAACGAAATGATCGCGAAAGAAATAACCAGCCAACGGCTACGCACCGTGAGATCGGAAGCGTTGGCTTTAGCCTGCTCGAGGATACGATGTTGAACGGCCACGATATCGCTTGCCGTCTTTTCAACGTGAGCCGCCTGCGTGGAAACGCTCTCGTCAAATATCTTGAATGCGCCCTGGTAATCCTGCTTGCTGCAAAGCTGCCACATTTGCCCGTCGGCCGCTAACCAAGTCGTGAGCGACTCCTGCATCTTCTCCACTGAGGATCGTGCTTCGGGTGTGGTGACCTGCGAACGAATTTGTACCAGCTCGCGCGCCACATTTTGCGCTGTCGATGCAAAGGCCTGATGCAGAGTTCCTGCTTTGGCCTGGTCGCCAAGCGCCAGCTTCAATAACAATCCCCGCTCGACGCTGAGCATGCTGCTTGCTTCAGCTTTCACCGCCCCCGCCTGTTCCAGGTTCTTGCCGGTCGACGACGCCGTTCGCGACAACTCCTCTCCCAGTGATTCGGTGGTGTAGAGAGACGACGTACTCAGAAGCAGCGTGAACATCAACATGGCCACGCTGCCGCTCATCAATTTTCGACCTATTGTCATAGCGGGTGTAATTCCCTGTTAAACTCTGAATCCGGGTTACTGGCGGACAAAGTCGAAGCTGATGCGTACCACTGCTTCGGATGCTTTGCCATTCTCTTGAAAGGGCTGGAATTTCCAACGTTTTGCCGCATTCGCTGCCGCGCCACCCAGAATCGGGTTGCCGCTGACGATATTGGCTTTGTCGACACTGCCTTCGGGATTGACGGACAACTCAACCACAACACGCCCGGCCAGGTTCATCTGACGGGCGATGGGCGGATACATGGGAGCAACTTTCGAAACGATCGCCTTCTGTGCGTCCTGTTCGGAAACCTGCAATACGCCGGCCTTCAGCGCGCACGGCGCGAGGGCGCAGACAACGGGAATGGTAATAAAAGCTGCGCTCTTTGCCAGCAGCCGGAGTTGGGTCTTAGTATTGGTAAGCATAAATTCCTCTTGAACCTCTTATCGACGGAATCGGAACTCTTCTTTACCCACGGCGGAAAATTAAGTAAAGTGGTCCGGTCGCGCTCTTGAAAGCTCTAAAGCCTTAGTTGGTCCGCAGCGGAAAATCTCTTACCGTTTCAAGCTTTTCAATCGTCCGACCGGAAGAAACTGCTGAAGTCCCCGCTGGCAATGGCCCCGATCGGATTTTTCTCATCCCCATTGTGGCGATGCTCGGCTGGTGCGAGCTCATGCCGCAGCCGTTCGAGCGTCATGCTTTGTAAGATTGCGCGGCCCGGCCCGGTCAAGGTCGTCAAAAACAGACCTTCGCCGCCGAAGATCGCCGTGCGAATCGAGCCCACCATCTGCACGTCATAATTGACCGTCGGCTCGAAAGCAACAAGGTGTCCGGTTTGTACCTGCAGCACCTCTCCGGGAGCCAGACTGAAGTCCACATGATCGCCGCCGGCATGCACGAAAACCGCGCCCGGCCCGGTCAGCTTCTGTAAAATAAACCCCTCGCCGCCCAACAGTCCGGCCCCCAGGCGCCGGACCATCGCGATGTCCAGCGTGACGGATGCTTGTGCAAAAAGAAAGCCGTCGCGCTGCACCATCATCACCTGTCCGGGAGCCAGCTCAAACACCTGGATCTTCCCGGGATAGTGCCCGGCAAAGCCAACCTCGCCGGCCGCGCTCGTCGCCTGAAAATAGGTGAAGAAAAGCGATTCGCCCATCAGTTTGCGCTTAATTGCTCCAATGATTTTTTGCCCGAATGACTGGCCGGTCATGCGAGTGGCCCAATCCACGTTGGCGGACTTGTACACCATCTTGCCCGCCTCGGCGTAAATTTCCTGGCCCGGCTGCAGATGTACCCGTGCGATTTGTAGATTGTGACCTTCGATGTCGTATTTGAGAGGAGCAGGCACCACCGCCGTGTCGGATGCTGACGCCGAGCCGGCCACTCCCGCAGCCTGTCCGCAGTTCGGACAAAAACGCGCATTCTCGCCCACCTGATTGCCACAATTCGTACAAAACATCGCCATGCTCCCTTAAACGCAGATTTCTGAACCGGAGTTCCTTCGCGGCGTTTGCGTGTTATTCTCGCATTTGTCCGTTGCCGTCGCACCCCGCAACTGGTGGAAAATCGCGCTTTTTGCGGTCTGTCTGTTGTTCTTTCTCGATCGCGGACCGTACCGCGCCATCCGCTATTCGACAACGGGCGATTTCTCAACCGTCT
Organism: Terriglobia bacterium; assembly: GCA_963767485.1. Classification (GTDB taxonomy): domain Bacteria; phylum Acidobacteriota; class Terriglobia; order Bryobacterales; family Bryobacteraceae; genus Bog-105. Next base: position 85,435 of record CAVYDZ010000014.1, read on the forward strand.
ATGCCGCTGCCCGCTGCTGGATGCACGGCGCGAATCCCTACGAGCGCGCCTCTTTAAAAAACGAGCTGGCCACTTCGGGAGCGCCGGCCTCCATTCAACGCGATCAGGACATCAATCCCTCGGTCTACCTGCCGAGCGCTATGCCCTGGGTGGCCCCATTCGCCGCACTGCGCTGGAAAGCTGCAAACGCTTCCTGGATTCTCCTGCTCATCATCCTGTTCGTGCTCTCGGTGCGGGCTCTTATCGCCCACAGCGGATTGATGGGCCCGCAAAAATGGTTCGCCTGGGGCGCCGCGCTGCTCTTCTCCCCAACCTATGTCGGGATTTACGATGGCAACCCCGGCGTACTCGCTATCGGCTTGGCCACGCTTTCCGTTTGCCTGGCTGCGGACAGTTCACTGGTTGCGAGCGGAATTGTCTTGGGAATCGCGCTTTGCTTCAAACCACAAATCGCGATTTGCGCGTTCTGTGTCTTAGCTCTCCGGAAATGCTGGAAACCGCAAGCGCTGGCCGTCGGGCTATTTGCCGCGGCCGCTATGCTTGGCGTGGCGATCGTTTCTCACGCGGGACACGATTGGTGGTGGCAATCCGAACAGCACAACCTTGCCATCAGTTTCGTGCCCGGCGGTCAAAGCGATCCTTCGCCAGTGAGTCCGGTCGCCTGGCAGTTGCTTAATACACAAGCGCTCGCAGGATACTTGTTTTCGAACCGCCGGGCGATGAACGTTTGTGTATGGATTATCGCCGGCTGTCTCGCCCTTGTGTATCTCTGGCGTCGCAAACCCATTGATTATTGGCGGGATGCTGCATTCTTTTCCGCACTGGTTCTGCTTCCCACTTATCACCGCTATTACGACGCCCAGTTACTGCTGTTGCTCCTGCCGCTCTTAGTGCAAAGCGCGCGCAGCGGGAACCGGCGGCTGGTCTTGACGACCGGCTTTCTGCTCTTGATCCTGGCGCTTCCGATTCAATCGGTCTTTGCCCGAATGCTCGGCGAGCGTGCCACAATCCCTTCCTTCCGGCAGTTCGTCTTATTGCGAAACCAGCCCGCTGCGCTCTTGCTGCTTGCGGCTGTCCTCAGCTTTTGACGAAATCGAGCGAGGCCGAATTCATGCAATAGCGCAGCCCTGTCGGCCGCGGACCGTCATCGAATAAATGCCCCAGATGCGCCTCGCATTTCGCGCACTTTACCTCCGTGCGCATCATCCCCAGGCTGGCGTCAGACTTGGTTTCCACGTTCTGCTTTGCAATCGGCTCCCAGAAACTCGGCCAGCCGGTCCCGGACTCGAATTTGGTGTCAGAGGAGAACAGCGCGTTACCGCAGCAAACACAGCGGTAAATTCCATGCTCGTGATTATTCCAGTATTTCCCGGTAAACGGCCGTTCCGTACCCGCCTGACGCGCCACGTCGTACTCTTCCGGAGTAAGCTGCTTCTTCCACTCCGCGTCTGTTTTCACTACTCTATCCGTCACAATCACTCCCTTGCGTGTGCCCGAATCCGAGAAATCGACCAGCTTCACTTGCGATCTGGAGCGGGCCGCGGCCGTGCTGCCCGCGACTGTTATTCCCGCCACTAAACCTAATCCGTACTGCAAAAAGTCTCTGCGTTGCATATCACCTGCCGAATCCTGATACCTTAATTTTATGCCCATCTTTGAGTACGCCTGCGACGACTGCGGCAAAAAGTTCGAGAAACTGGTACGGCGCAGCACGGACGCCGACGCGGTGCGCTGTCCAGCCTGCGGCCAGGACCACCTCACGGCCCAATACTCCACTTTCGCGGCTCATGCCGGTTCGACTTCTGCACAAACGGCTCCGGCCGAATGTGGCAACGGGATGTGCGGCAGCGGCGCCTGCGGCAGCGGCGCCTGCGGCTTGAACTGAGCCGCGAAAGAGTTTCCAAGTGGCTCCAATCCAGAGATTCCGAATAGCACTAACTGCACAAGAGCCGGATTTCTCTGAGAGGCGCTCGGGCGTCTCCATCTAGTAACATGAAAAGGCGTGAGATTCGTCATTTCAGGAGCCGCTGGCTTCATTGGATCCCATCTGTGCGATCGGCTGATTGAGGCCGGTCATCAGGTTCTGGCAGTCGATAATTTAATAACCGGCCACACGGAAAACATTGCTCATCTGGAGGGCCGCCCCGGGTTCGAATTTCGCAACGCTGATGTGTGCGAGTCGCTGCAAGTGGACGGCAAAGTTGATCGCGTGTTCCATCTGGCCTCGCTCGCCAGCCCGGTCGATTACCTGGCTCATCCGATTGAAACACTTGAATCCGGTTCTACCGCCACCCAGCGCATGCTTGATTTGGCAAAGCAGCACGCCGCGCGTTTTCTTTTGACCTCGACCTCCGAGTGCTACGGCGATCCGCTCGAACATCCGCAAAAAGAAACGTACTGGGGCAATGTCAATCCGGTCGGTCTGCGCTCCTGTTATGACGAAAGCAAACGTTATGCCGAAGCGCTCACCATGGCGTATCACCGCACGTTCGGCGTCCGGACCAACATCGCTCGTATTTTTAATACTTATGGCCCGCGCATGGCGCTCAACGACGGACGGGTGGTGCCGGCCTTCATCGACCAGGCACTGCACGGGCTCGATCTCAGCGTGTTCGGCGATGGCTCTCAGACCCGGAGCTTCTGCTTTGTCTCCGATTTGGTCGCCGGTTTATTGCTCCTCAGTGAATCGGACGAGCGATTGCCCGTCAACCTCGGCAACCCCGCCGAGATCACGATTCTCGAATTCGCCAATCGCATTCGCGAGCGTTTCGATAACTCCGTCGGGATCGCGTTTAAACCGCTACCCTCGGACGATCCCAAACTGCGCCGCCCCGCTATCCAAAAGGCCCGTCAGGTCTTAGGTTGGGAGCCGAAAGTTCCGCTGGCCGACGGTCTCACCGTCACAATTGACTATTTCAGAAAAAAAGCCGAACACAACGATCTGGTTGGGGCGCAGCTGGCCCGCAAGAGCGGCCGCCCGGACCAGGTCGGCGTCGCTTAGAAATGGCACTGGCGCAGGCCGCTCAGTGCACCTGAACCGTCAGTGACTCCGATTTAGATTGCCCCTTGTCGTTCGACGCTGTGATCTTGTACGTGGTTGTTGCCTCCGGCGCGATCTCCAGGCAATTCCGGTAAGCCGGTTTTAGAGATTCGGCCACGGGCGGGTCGAGCGTCACTTTCGTTGCATTTTCAACACCGTAACAAAGCTGAGTATGCTCCCCGCGTTTTAGAAACGCTCTATCAGAAGAGAAATTGTTGAAAAGAATTTCGCCCGAACCGAAAGCTGCTTTCACTTCCTTTTGCCGCGCCTCCTGTTTCTGGGCGGCGGCGGCGCGGGCCGCGGCGGCTTCGCTTTCATGGCGCGAGTAGAAGGTCCAGGCTACGTACAGCACGGCAATGATTATGCCGATCGTCGTATAAGGCAAAACCTTTTTCAAACCCATACCATAAGCGTAGACTGCCACCCGATACCACCCTGCTTTTCCACAAGCCGTTCCAGGTACTGAGCCAGTTTTCGGCCAGCGGTACTAAACGAACTCTGGCCGAATTCATCCGGATACCCAGCGTCTATCCGGCAGGGCGGCTGGATTACACCAGCGAAGGTCTCCTGGTTCTCACCGACAACGGACGCTTACAGCATCGCCTGTCCGATCCGTGCTACGGCCATCCCCGGACGTACTGGGTGCAGGTCGAGGGCGCAATCGACGAGTCCGCGCTTGCCCGGCTCGCCGCCGGTCTGGTTATCCAGGATTACCGGACGAAGCCCTGCCGTGCCCAGCGCATTTCAGAACCCGACCTCGCGCCGCGCGACCCGCCGATTCGCTTTCGGAGTTCCATCCCCACCTCCTGGCTCGAACTTACGCTTACCGAAGGTCGTAACCGGCAGGTTCGGCATATGACCGCTGCCGTGGGATTTCCAACACTCCGGCTGGTTCGTTCCGCGATCGGGAATCTGAAAATCGAAGGCTTACGGCCAGGCGAATGGCGCTTTGTTTTGCCAAACGAACTCTAACCGCTATACTGGTCTTCGCCTTACCTTCGATGCTAGACGTAGACCAGCAGCTTGCCCGGCTTCGCGAACGGGTCGCTAAAATCGATCGTAAGTACCTGACGCCAAAGGCGGTTAACCAGACAGCGCCAGTTCGTTTGGCAATTTCGACGATTCCCGGCGGCACGGTCGTCGAGAACGAATTCGGTTCGTATTTGCAATTGGAGCGGTCGTTTGCTGCGCATCACCAGCACGGCTCTGCCGATATCGGGGCGCTCTCGGAACTGCCGGATACGCTTCTCGGAACGCTCAGCCAGCAGGAAATTCCCAGCTCCGCACCCGCCCGGTGGGCGTTCCTCGACACGGAAACCACGGGGCTAGCCGGCGGCTCGGGGACCTATGCATTCTTGATCGGGGTGGGACGGATTACCGAGAGAGGCTTCACCGTCCGGCAGTATTTTCTGCGGGAGTATGCGGAAGAGCGCAGCGCGCTGGCCGCGCTCGAACAGCATCTGAGCGAGTTCGACGTCCTGATTACTTATAACGGCCGCAGCTACGACCAGCCGCTGCTTGAGACGCGCTACCGGATGAACCGCTCGGTCCGCCGTTCAGCCGGCTGGGGCACCTCGATTTGCTGTATGGCGCACGGCGTCTCTGGAAGATGCAATTGGAAAGCTGCCGCCTCGTCCAGCTCGAGCGAGACGTGCTGGGATTCGAGCGGGAAGGTGATGTTCCGGGTGAACTGATTCCTTATATTTACTTCGACTATCTCCGTTCGCAGAACGCCGAGCGGCTGCTGCCCGTTTTTCATCACAATGCGCTCGACATTTTGAGTCTGGCCTGCCTGACGGCGATCGTACCGGCGGCGTTCCGCAGCGCGGATGCGGGGTCGCTCGCCAAACTAGGGCTACGCCGCGGGCCGGAACTGGCAGGCCTGGGACGCTGGCTGCGCGCGGCCGGGGACTGGGAAAAGGCGTCCGAAATGCTAAAGCGGTCGGTCGATGCCGGCCTGCCGGACCGCCTGTTATTCCGCACGCTTTGGGATATCGCCGCTCTGGAGAAGAAGCAAAAGCGGCCGTTCGAAGCGCTGCGCATTTTCATCGAGCTCTCCGGTTGCCGCAACGAGTTCCAGGTCAGCGCCTTCGAGGAACTCGCGAAATATTACGAGCACCAGGAACGAAATTATGCACTGGCACTGGATTTCACCGAACAGGCGCTAGGGCTGGAACGCTCGTCGGCACTCGAGCGCCGGCGGGCGCGCCTGGAGGAGCGCCTGGAGACACCGCGTTCCCGCAAACTGCTGTGAGGCCCCGTTAGCTTTGCACGGCGGCCGGACTTTCGGCCGTCATCCGCACGGCTCCGACCGGCAAAGTCACCTGGAATTTCGAACCCCGGCCCACATGGCTCTCGACGCGGATCTCGCCGCCGTGCGCTTTAACAATAGAGGCCACGAAACTCAAACCTAAGCCTAGCCCTTTCTCAGGATTTGGATCGGGCACGCGATAGAACCGGTCGAATATATGAGGCAAATGATTCGGCGGAATGCCGACTCCGGAATCCTCGACCGTCAATCGCACATTCGAACCTAGCGATTCAGCGGTGGCGCGGATCCAGCCGCCGGCGGGCGTGTACTTAAGGGCATTTGAAAGAAGATTTGTGATGACCCGCTCGATCTGGGTGCGATCGGCTTCGCAGAGCGCCGCGCCGTGGTTCGTGTGAATCAAAGCTACCTGCGAAGCTTCGGCCGGAATCTGGAACTGATCCACCAAGTCGCGCAAAAGCCCGTTCAGGTCGAGTACTCCTTTCTTGATCGGAATCTGCCCGGATTCCGATTGCGAGAGAAGGAGCAGCGCGCGCACCAGGTTCGAAAGCCGCTCGACATCTTGCAGCGCGTTCTCAACCGCCTCCTGTAATTGTTCTTTGCGGGTGGCGGTAAACAGCGCGACTTCGAGCTGGCCCTGGATGGCCGTTAGCGGGGTGCGCAGTTCGTGCGAGACATCGGTCGAGAATTGGCGAATTTGCTCGAAAGAGGATTTTAGGCGGCCGCTCATTTGGTTGAACGAACCGATAAGGCGGTCCAGTTCGTCATCCGCGCCGCGCTTCGGAATTTGCAACCCCAGATTGGAACCGGTGATGGCTTGCGCGGCTCGTTCGACGGATTGCAGTCCCCGTAAGGCTCGTCCGGTAAAATACCAGCTCAGCACGGTGCAGGCAAACAAGGCGATGGGAAAGAAGATGAGCCAGTTCCGCTGGAATTTCCGCAGAACCAGGCGATCTTCGGCCAAGCTGCGGCCTTCGGCCACATACCAGGGCTTTCCGTGTTTGGTATCCGTCATGATGCTGCTCATTACCTGGTAGGGAGTGCCGTCGGTGCTATGGATGATTTTGAGGATAGAGTTGTGGGTACGCTCCATCTGCGTCAGTTCGGAGCGAATCGTTCGGCGGTTCCACAATTCCTTCAGTTGAGGGTCGGTGGTCGCCTGAGACAGGGCGCCGTCCTCAGCGGCGATAACGTAGACCGAGCGCAGACGGGCCAACTCGGCCACTTCTTCGGGATCGCCTTGATCGACCTCGTCCCATAACGGCTGGCCACTTTTGTCGTCGAAGCTAAACCAGCCTTTGAGCGTGCCGATCTGCCCAGCCAACTGCGTTTCGCTTTGGTTAGCAAGCACGGTGCGGAGCGCGGTGGTCGAGACCCAGCCGATGATGGCGAGCATCGCGGTCAGAATAAGAAGGAACGTGGCCGCAAGCCGGAAACGGAGCGTCCGGAAGAAACGCAACGTAGGAATCCAGCGGCGGGACATGGCGTTAGTACACGGGCAGTTGTTCCGCGGCGGCCGGATGCTCCTCGAAGGCATCGAGCATATAGCCGATTCCACGCACGGTGTGAATCATTTTGGGATTGAACTTATCGTCAATCTTGCTGCGCAGGTGGCGTATATAGACGTCGACAATGTTGGTCAAGCCGTCATAGTCCATATCCCACACATGCTCGACGATCATGGTACGGCTGAGCGGCCGGCCGCGGTTGCGCATCATGTATTCGAGAATGCTGAATTCTTTCGGAGCGAGCTCGATGTTTTCGCTATTACGAGTAACTTTCCGGCGAATGCAATCGAGGCTGAGGTCGCCGACTTGCAGGCGCTCCGGAGTCGGCTGCCCGCGCCGCAGCAGAACGCGGGCGCGCGCAAGAAGTTCGACAAACGCGAACGGTTTCACCAGATAATCGTCGGCGCCCTGCTCCAAACCTTTCACACGATCGTCCACGGAATCCCGCGCACTCAAAATTAAGACGGGCGGGATCGTTTTTCGATTCCTGATCTTTTCGAGGACGCGTAAACCGTCCATATCGGGCAAGCCGAGATCCAGGATAACCAGATCGTACTCCGTCGCGTGGACCCGCTCGACAGCATCGCCGCCGGTATGCACGACATCGACGGCATACCCGGCGCTTTGCAGGCCGCGCGACAGGAAGTCCGCGATTCTCTTCTCGTCTTCTACAACTAGAACACGCATATTAAATAACAGGCGACCAACTAAAGTCTAACTGAGGGGGAAAGCGGCGGATCAATCGCCCGAAGCCGCGCGGGGCTGCTGGAGGGGGCTCGTGCCGAAAAATGATCCTACGGATTTGATCCGGGTACGAATGACGGATAACCCGGTCATCAGGGCGAGCAGTACGGCAATAAAGATCAGGACGCCTTGCACAGAGAGCGCCTGCTTCCAGATGCCGAACCAGCGCCCGTAGACGATTTCGATGTGAACCCAATAGACCAGCAGTGAGGTTGTGCCCAACTGCCGGAACATACTCCATCTGGTCAAGGCCCCCAGATTGACCCACAGGTAAGCAACTGACAGCATAGCCAGCACGACGCCCAACTTGATCAGCGTGAGCGCGGGGCTGTTCAGCCAGTAATCGCTCGCGGTGTAAATCGAATACGGCAGGGATCCAAGATAGTGCGCGAGTACAATCAGGCCGAGGCCGATACCGAGCGTCCACTCCATAGCGCGGCCCATATCCTCTGGTTTGATAGTGCGCAGGAGACTGCCCATAGCGAGGCCGAAGGCCAGGAAGGAGGCCCAGGGGAAGAAGCCAAAGTAGTTCAGACTGGGAAAAAAGTAGGCGCGCACGATGGATGGAACGCCGTCAGGCGGGATGGCGCTAACGACCGGGGACAGTGCAGCGATCACGATTCCCAATACGATGCACAGGCGAATTCGTTCGAAGCTCGAGAAAACCGCCATGGGAGCCAGAATTAGCATCGCCATACCCATGCAGTTCAGGATGTCGACGCGCAGCAGTTCGGAACCCGGACTGGTGGGAAAGCCGAATACATAAAGCTGGATACGGAACAGGAAAGCAATCAGGAACAGGTAGCGGGAGCGCTTGAGGGCAGCGATCACGCGCGCACCAGCCTTTGCGCCTTGCCGCTCGCGGCTGTCCATCAGAAACGCGAAGGTGATGCCGGTCAGAAAGAGGAAAATAGCGGGGGGCATTCCGCCCAGGAATTGAGAGAGGACGAATGGCCCCTTGGGACGCAAGTCTGTGCGGGTAAAGGAGTCGAAGACATGCCCCTGGAGCATGATGACGGCGGCAAACCCGCGCGTCCAATCGATGAACGCCAGGCGCCCGGATGATTTTTTAGCGTCCCCCATGGAATCCAAAACCTGGTGGCCAGATCGTCGCGCTGCGCGCCGGTCAGGAAGTCTGTCTCTTGACGTTTGCCGGTAACTTCAGTTCCAGCTTGCCTTTGATTGATGGTTTGAGGTTGATATTGCTATAGGTGACAGTACGGTAGTTACCTGAAGGTTCCGTAAATTTTTGCTGGACAGGATAGGGAGCGTCGTTCGGAACCCACATTTCGATTTTGCTCAAGCGCTTGGCGACGTCTGGATTTTTCGGTACGAGCACTAGCTTAGTAGTGTTGCGGCCGTCCACTTTTTCTTCGCCGCCGGGCGTGATCGTATAGTTCTCAGACAACTCCCGGCCCGATGAACCGAAGCCGAGCAATAAGAACTGGTTGAGAACATCGAGATTCTTGCCTACGTCGTAATCCTGCACAGTATTAAGCTTCGGATAATAAATACGGACGATTTTGCCGAAGAAGCCGATTTCGCGGGCATCGCGCTGGCCCGAAAAGTCCAGCTCGGCGCGGACATCCTGGCTTTTGAGGCGCTGCATCTTCAGCGTGCCGGTTTCGGTGATGGTATCGCTGATGATTGCGGTGTAAGTAATCATCGTAATATTCGCGGACATGGCATGGAATGAGGGCGCGGCTTTGTCCATACGCGCTAAGACGGCGTCGACGCTCTGACCGTGGAGCGCTGCGGCAGCGGCCAACCACAACACTGGAAGGAAATTTTTCATCTCTATTCGAAGGGTCTCACGAACTACGGCGCGGTGTAGGCGATGAAGCCTTTCACTTCATGTTCCGCATCATCCCAAATTGGCTCGACGCGCACTACATTCCAGTGCTTTCCGGTACGTTGATGAATCAGTTGCTCGGTGCGCGCCGCGCGGTTGGCGGGCGGAACTGCTTCGAGCAGATTTGCGGCTACGAAGACGTTATCCACGCCGTGCAGCGATGAGATGAAGGCAATACCGGAGGCTTTCGGCTGGTCTCGGAACCAGGCGCGCGGGGTAACAAAAATGAACAGCAGAATCAACGCAACGACGACGTCGTACTGCCAGGTTGCGCGAGCAAAGTCCCAGAACACCATGCGGCGGCTCAAGCTTCGCTGCTGCTCTTTCGCCTCTTCTGCCATTACCGGAAGTGTAACATCGGGGACCGGGTTCGAGGCGGGCCGGGTTAGTACTTCTCATGACGGCGAGGACGCGTAGTATGAGATTGAACGAAAAAGCTCTGCGACGGGCTGACCGCCCGAGAAAACGGTCTTCTTCGTCCAGTTTCCGTGATCGTCCTTTGCTTCGATCTGTTCAGCCACGGTTAGCGTCTGGCTGCATTCGGCAAATACGTTGGAGGCTTCCCACATCTCATCGCCAGGTAAGATCTTGCTGTCGATAAGAATATTGCCGTCGGCTGAGTAAGCGATGATCCGAAGACGCCCGTTTGCTTGTGCGGCACCTACAATTCGCGAAGGGAATTCACCAGACATTCCGGAGGAAATGGTTTCGCCCTCAACAAAATTGCCCTGAGCATCATAGCGATTGGTTTGATGAAGCCGAGATCCGCCTTCTAAGTCGTCGAGCGTCGACTCAATTACGTGGCCGGCCCGATCAGATTTCGTGATCGAGCGCGAGATCTCTTTCCCATTTCGATTTGTAACGATTTCAACCTGCGTTGCGGAGTCCGGACGAGACTGCCGGGATGTTTGGCAGAGCTTGCCGTCGCCATCGAAGGTTTTCACAATCGTTAACAGGCCATCGTCAGCGTACTCATATATCGTGCGATAGGACAGGCTTCCGTCCGTTCGATAAAAAGAGCTCTCTACCGGCTTGCTGTCGGGGGCGAACGTAATAAGTTGCTCGAGGCGGCGGTCTCCGTTCGGCTGGCCCAAGTCGAGCCTTTCCTGTCTTAGAGATTTGGGACTGCCGTGTAACGGGGCGGGCGCGGACGCGATATTGAATAGGAACGGCTGCCCCCGCATGTGCCGGCCCCGGGTTAGTACTTTCTCATGACGGCGAGGACGCGGCCCTGGATTTGCAGATCGGCTGGATTTACGAAGATCGGGGCCATGCTGGAATTGGCCGGTTGCAATCGGACCTGCCCGCCCGGTTCGAGGTAGTAGCGCTTGAGAGTAGCTTCGCTGCCGCCCACCAGCGCCACTACAATTTCGCCGTTTCGCGCAGTCGACGTCTTCTCGATCAGGACGAAATCTCCGTTGCAGATGTGATCTTCAATCATGGAATCGCCGCGCACCTGCAGCGCGAAGGTATTCTCGTCGCGAATAAAATCGGAGAATTGAAGAGTTTCCTGGTTGGCGATCGCTTCGACCGGCAGGCCCGCGGCGATGCGGCCGAGTAGCGGAATGCTCGCGCCGGATGAGCCGATCCAGGCGTCCGGATGCTCCTTCAAAAAACGTTCGCCAACTTCGAGCGACCGGCTGTGGTTATAGTTGCGGCGAACGTACTGCTTGCTCTCCAGCGCCTGAATGTGTTTGTGGACGGTTGCGAGCGAAGCCAAGCCAAGGCCGGACGCGATCTCTTCGTAACTTGGACTGTAGCCCTGGCGGCGTATAAAGCCAAGAACGTAGTCCATTAACTCCTTTTGCCTTCGTGTTAGCGCCATTCGTGCGTTGCTCCCGTGCTTTTTCTAGTTTTGGCGAATAAACAACGAAAGTCAACAGGAGTTTGCAATCGCTCACGTTACGAGCTGCGAAGCCGGCCTTTTTTAATGAACGTTGAAGTGATAAGGCATAATGCGCAGCACGCCGCCTTTGAGCAGGGCGGCATCGGGGAGGGCCGGCAGCACCGTGCGAATCTTGCGTGTTACTGCTTCCTCTTCAACCCCCTCGGGCGAGGAACTGGTGAGCATTTCGAGCAGACTTCGCCGCGGGGGATACATCACCAGATTGGTATCTCCGGTGGGAGGCAGATGCGCTCTCTGGCGGATGGCCGCGACCGCCTGATCGAGGCCGCCCAACTGATCGACCAAGCCGTTTTGCTGCGCTTGCGTGCCCATCCACACGCGGCCTTGCGCGATTTGATCGATTTGATCGTAGCTGCGGTGACGGGCGGAGGCGACTTTGCCGACAAAGAGCTTGTAAGTGCTTACCAGAGAATCGTGCAGCTTCTGCTTGGCGGCATCGGAGAGCGGCTCGGTAACGGAATCCATTTCCGCCAGCTTGCCGCGCGAAAGCAGTTGCGGTTGGATGCCAAGTTTGCCGAGCAGGCCCTGCACAGTGGGGCGGGCGTAGAGAACGCCAATCGATCCTGTAATCGTATCGGGATAGGCAATTACCGGATCGCCGGTCATGGAGATGTAGTAACCGCCGGACGCCGCTACATCGGACATTGAAATGACGGTGGGTTTGGAGGCGCTCAAAAGTTTGAGCTCGTGGAGCAGGACATCGGAGGCGAGCGAGTCGCCGCCGGGGGAATTGATGCGCAGAATGACGCCTTTGATGGCGGAATCGTTGCGGACTTGCCGGATGAGCTTGGTGAAAGCTTCGTCGGCAATTTGCGTTTGACTGCCGAGGCCATTCGAGGGACCGCCTTGGACGATATCGCCTTCGCCCACCAGGAAGGCAATGCGATCGCCGCGGCCGGGTACCGCACGGTAGTAAGCGCGGATGTCGAGGCGATTCAATTTGCTGAGGCCGAGTTTGCCTTTGAGGTCGGAATCGAGCTGGTCTGCGTAGCCGAGAACGTCGACTAACCCGTCGGCTTTTGCCTGATCCGCCGTGAAGGGACCTTGATCCACGAGCGCCTTCACGTCTGACGCGCTCTTATGACGGCCCTGGCCGACGGTCGAACAGAAATCGCCGTAGAGCTGATCGAGCACCTGGCCCAGCACTTCGCGGGTCTCTGGAGACATATCGGTGCGCGTGAGGACATCGCCGGCATCTTTGAAGCGGCCGATGTGATCGACATCAAACTGAATGCCGAGTTTATCGAGGCCGGCCTTGAAATACATGGCTTCGAGCAGGAAGCCTTTCACTTCGAGGTTGTCTCCAGGGGAAAGATAAATTTTGTCTGCGGCGGAAGCAAGATAGTATTCGCGCGAGCCCGGCGACTCGAGGAAAGCGTAGACGGGCTTACCGGAATGCTTGAACTCGATCAGTTCCTGTCGGATTTCTTCGAGACGTCCCCATCCGGCAATCACGCCTCGAGGTTGCAGGATCACCGCTTTAATGCGGTTGTCGGAGGCGGCTTGATGGAGAGAAGTCCAGACATCGCGCACGCTCGGGGCCGATTGCTGCTGCAGGAAAGGAATTCCAATGTTGACTGGGGCGGTTTCCGGGATATCGCCCCGGAACGAGAGCACGAGAGCGGAATTCCCGGACACGCCAGGCGTTTTGCTGGCGAACAGACGCCCAATGGCAAATAAGATGACGACAGCGCCGAACACTGCGACAACGATTCCGACCAGCACTCCCAAAAGGAACTTCCACATAGGTATAACGTGCGCCGCGAGGCGGCCAAATCTCCCCTAGCAGCGTAGCAGGACGATTTCTGGCGCGTGAGTTCCTGCAGAAGTGCCCTGATTCGCGGCGCCGATACCCGCCTGCGCGCGCGAGCCGCTTACTTGAACGTATACGAGAGTCCGACCAGGGGTATCACGGTTTGGCGCAAGCCGCCGTCGTTCAGCGCGAACAGGAAATTGGTGGAGAGCACGAGTCTCTCGACCAAATTCGCTTTCAAGCCCAGCGCGAAGCTGCTTTGATTGTAGGTTTGTTTCATAATCGGGTCGGCAGTCGGAAAAGTTCCGATCTGGCCAGTGCTTAGCAGGGGCGCCTGGGAGGTGAATTCGGCTACCCCAACGCGCGGCGCGTTGATCAATTCCTGCCCGATGTAGTCGACCGCCACGGTCAGTCTGCGAGCCAGCCCGATGTCAGTGCCAGCGGAAAAGAATCCGTATCCCGGAAGGTTTGCTTTCGCTCCCGTAATCGCGTTCCCGGCGAGAATGGACGATCCGTTCCATTGGTAGCCCGCGTTGAGGTGAGGCGTAATGGGACCGCTATGTATGGAGACTGCGACAAACGGCTTCCAGCCAATCGCACCCGAGCCGAGCAGATTCATTGCATCGCCGGTCGGAAGGCGGAGATCGGTCAGCAGCGCAACTTTCACCCGCTCGCCACGATAGATGCTGTCTTTAAACCGAAACACGACGTCGCCGATGCCCGCGGCATTGTGCCTGCTTGGATCTCCATACAGATTATTCGTTTTCGCCGAATTGGTGCGAAAGTCCGGCGAGTATTGATTGTTGGAAAACGTGTTCGTCAGGCTGGTAGCGGGGTTGGCCGGATCGAAGTAATTGGCGTAAGGCGGACCGCTGCTGCAGCAAGGTTGTTCGACCCCATTTACGGTGGCCGGCTCTGTGTTTACGGTGCGGTTGATGGTGGCATAGGAGGCAGCATTCATTCCAATCTGGAGGAACGGAATCGCTGCCGATACATCGATGTGGTCGGTTATCCCATACGTGCCAAAAAAAGTGAACTGATTCACTTTGAGATCAAGCGAATTATTGGTCGAAATGAATTGCGTTTCATACGGTTCGACTGCGCCATTCGGTCCAGTGCCAGTCTCGTGGGTAAAAATAGCCGGCCAGTTATGTAATGGCTTGCCGTCGATTTTGTCAAAGCGGAAGCGTTGAAAGGTGGCTCCGAAGAAAATCTTTCCGCGGCCGATGGTCTCGGCTCGTTCGGTGAGGACCGGCCCGAAGGTCTCGGCGGATCGCTTGTAAACACCGGTGGCCCGATCAAACTCGTAGGTAAAGCCGGAAGCAGGACTGGCGAGCGGCAGTAAAGTGATCTGCGTCGCGATTGCATCGTTCAAGGCGGAAAATGCCGATTGAAAGGAAGAATTGAAGCGCGCCGGGTAAGTAGCATTCGGCAGGACGAGCCCGTATGGCCCGAAGAGGTTCGGCATGACACAAGCCAAACCCGATTTTCCGGAGCAATTGTTCTTGGCCGGCAACACGGCCGCCAAGCTGGGGGTTATGGGAACGGAAAGGCCTTGCGAACAAGCTATCCGGCAAAGCATTACTGCGATCGCAGACCGCGGGATTATTCTTCCAAGCACGTCGCCTCCCAATTCAGCGTGGCTCGTCCATGAAAACGGATCTGGATAGCCTAGGCTGCTAATCTCACTAACGGCACTTATCGAGCGTAACCCTCCAGAAACCTGCGTAAAGTTAGTACTGTCCTAGTACGAAATGCGGTTAGAAGTGAATTCTGCACGGGCGTCGCACTTAGAACCCGAGTCAGAATAGTACCTGAGGACTCCTCACCGGGGCTTAACTCGGGTGGTCGCTCTTAACTCGATGATGCAGGATGAGATCTATCTCAAGACTTATAAAACGCTGGAATCAGCGGAATTGGGTGGCGGGAGCCGCTGGAAGAACGCCGGGGTCATTCGTCGGATATGGGTTTGCGGCGGCATTCTCGGCCTGGCAGCGACAGTATCGGCGGGTTTGTGGTTGGCGGCAACCCGATTCGATCCCGCTGCAGCGACTAACACTGACCGGGCGGTGAGAGAACCGTTGCCCGGGGAGAAGGCGATCCCCCGTGATGCTCGCATGCTGTCCAGGACAATGCCGGCGCCGTCGGCGGCGGAGATCAGTTTCCGTCCGCAACCGGGCGTCACGACAGAGGCGGATTACGCAACCGTGAAAGGCCCGGATTTGCGTAAGCCCAACCCGCATACACGAAGTTTCGACGCTTCTCTCTTGCCGCCGGCGGCATCGAGAATTTCCGCCAGGCCGGCCAAGCCGGTCGAAGCACCTCGGCCTCCGGACCTCGCTCCCGTTGCGGTTGCAGGGAACTCGACTGCTGTACTGGACCGGTATCTGGCGGCTGCGCCCACGGCGGCGCCGGTCAACCCGCCCGCCGCAATGAGCGTCCAAGTCTCTGCCAAGAAGGTGGCCGATGCGCGCGAGGTGCTGGCAGCCTTACAAAAATATTCGGAGGCGTGGAGCAACCGGCGCGTACCCGAGATTACCGCGTTGCGTCCCGGGCTTACGCGCCGGGCGGTACAGCAAGAACTTTCGAGCGCTCGTTCCATAACCATGGACATCGAGCCGACATCGGTGCCGAAGATAGAGGGCGACCGGGCGACTGTCGAATGCATTCACCACGTAAATCAGGTGTTTACGGACGGGGTGGAGAAGCAGAATCCGGGCCTGAAGATGACCTACACGCTCGTGAAGCGCGGTAGCAGCTGGCTGATCGAAGGATCGCGCTAGGAGCTACAAGATGCTAGCCGGTACGAACGGGTTCGTGCTTTTCGGCCGCATTCTCGAGGAGTTTGACCAGATCGGGTTCTAGTGTGGCGCGGGCGCGCATGAGGGCGGTGCGGCCGGTATTATCGGTGAGCGCAGGGTCGGCGCCGCGGGAGAGCAACAGAGAAACGGCCGAAGTACGACCAAGCGACGCAGCCAGCATCAAAGGGGTAGCCCCGGTGGTGGTTTCGCGGGCATCGATTACGGCTCCCCGGTTAAGCAGCAGGGTGATTAGAGCGCTATCGCCTGCTATCGCGGCGTCGTGCAGGGGCGTCCCGCCGCTCTGGTTGCGGCTGCCGGTAGACGCGCCACGATCGAGTAGCAGGCGGGCTACGTTGAGTTGTCCTTTCAATGCAGCGTCATTCAGGTAGTGCGAACCGGTGCGGGTGGGGCGGTCCGCGGGAAACCCGGCGTCGAGCAGGAGGGCTACGCGGGCGGTACGACCGCGGACGGCTGCCACCTCCATTGCCAATCCAAAATCCGCTTCCAATACCCGGTTGGTCGCGGCGAGCTGGTACAGGGCCTTGACGGCATCAAGGTTGCCATAATCGAGCGCCAGGTCGAGCGGGGTTTGGCCGGAGCGGTCTTCTAACGTTGGATCCGCGCCCGCTTCGACGAGCATTGGAATCAGTCGCGCATAGCCCTGAATGCAGGCTTCATGCAGGGGGCCGCGCCCGTCGCTCTCTCGAACCCGATTCGCATCCGCTTTGAAACGCAACAGCACCGCTACGGAAGCGTTTCGACCGCGCCGGACCGCTTCATCGAGCGGTGTATTGCCGCTTGTGTTCCGGATTTCGGGGTTGGCGTGCGCCGCGCACAGTAATTCGACCACTGAGGCGCTGGCGCGCTGTGCCGCCAGATGCAATACTGTCTGGCCGTCCGGATAGGTCAGCGTGAGGTCCGCGCCGTGGGCGAGGAGAGTGCGTACGAGGGCAGGCAGGTCCTCGAGAACGGCATAGCGCAAAGCTGTAGAGCCGCTCCGGCTTTGCCGGATATTTGGATCGGCTCCGTGCTGCAGCAGGAATTCGGTCGATGTCGTCGTGCCGGGTGAGCACGGCGAGCATAAGGGGCGTGCTGCCGGCCGTATCGGGCTGATTGGGATTTGCACCGGCTACGAGGAGTTGCGCGACCGCAGACTGATCTCCTCGAAGGATGGCAGATATGAGGTTCTGCGGCGCATCGAACGCGGTTCCGAGCAGGCACAGGATCGAGAGCAGCACGATCCACCAGGGCCGGAACATGCCCACAGCGTAGCACCGGAGAGGGGTTTGTTACATGGAAAAGGCGCCGTCCGATTTGCGGCGCCTCTTCACGAAACGGGAACGGATTCTTATTAGGCGGGGGTTCCGGCAACTACCTTGTCCAGCATCTTCTGGAACTCCGGCTTGCCGATCGCGCCGACTTTCTGCTCTACAATCTGTCCATCTTTAAAGAGGAGCAAAGTGGGGATGCCGCGAATACCGTAGCGGTAGGCGGTCTGCTGGTTGCTATCGACGTCCAGCTTTCCTACTTTCACTTTCCCGGCGTAGTCGGATGCGACCTGATCCACCGTCGGGCCCATCATGCGGCAGGGGCCGCACCACTCTGCCCAGAAATCTACCAGAACGGGTACGTCCGCATTCAGGACATCTTTGTCAAAACTATCGTCTGTAAAGGTAACTGTGTGGCTTCCTGCCATGTCAATCTCCTATCAATCGATGATCGGGCGGCGGTTTTTGATTCAATCGGGCTTGACCAACGATCCTAGGCTAAACTGAGGGGCATAGCTCGATACAAATAGCTCGACAGATCATCCCTCATTCCCTTATTAAGGTCCTCTTGATTCGCTTTACAGCCGCTAGCCTGGTCTTCTTCGCTTTTCCCCTTTTGAGTGCAGCCCAAACGGGCGGTCCGGCGCCGGCCGACAGCGAATTCAGCGTCAGCGAGACGATGTTTGCGACGCTCGCGGCGATCAATGCCGCCGGGTATGACGCGGGTATGGATTCCCCGTTGAATCAAGAGTTTAAAGTTCGAACTCAGGTTCGCGAAGAGCTGGCGAAAAAGCAAATTGGGTGTCTTCCGGAGTTGAAGCAGTTTTATCAGGCCCATAAGCGGGCTTCGGACACCTCGAATCTGAGCCAATACCTTTCCTTCGCGCTGGTGGCGGGGAATGCGCCCGATTTTACGTTGCCGACCGGCGAAGTACCGCCGGATGTCACGGATTTGCGGGCATTTAGTCCATTGCTCGCGAGGTTCTATAAAGAAGCCGACCTGGCGGGCCTGTGGACGCGGGCGCAGCCAGCCTACCGGGCCGCCATGGCGCATTATCAAGATGCGGTAATCAATTCGTTGTTTGAGGCGAACGGTTACCTTCGCAATCCGTCGGGCTACCTGGGGCGGCGCTTTCAAATCTATTTGGACCTGCTGGGCGCGCCGGATCAGGTGCAGGTCCGCAATTATAAAGACGATTATTTCGTGGTGGTGACGCCGACGAGTACGCCGGTGGTGGACGAGATTCGCGATGCGTACCTGGCGTATTTGCTTGATCCCCTGAGCTTCAAGTACAGAAACATTCTTGATAGCAAGAAACTGCTTGAAAAATATGCGCAGGACGCTCCCGCACTCGACCTCGCCTACAAAGACGATTTTTCGCTGCTGGTGACCAAGTCTTTGATCAAGGCGATCGATAGCCGACTGATTCATGGGGATCCGGAAGCTCGCGCCGCATTTATCAAGGAGGCGATGCGCGAGGGGTACATTCTGACGGCGGGGCTGGCGGAGTTGCTGCCGGCTTACGAGAAGCAAATGGATGCGTTCCGGATGTACTATCCGGACCTGATTTCAGCAATCGACGTGAAGAAAGAAGAAAAGCGGCTGAAAAACGTGCAGTTTGTTCAGTCAGCGGCGCCCCGAGTGGTTGCTCCGCCCGCGAAGACGGAGATCGATCCTGCGGAAGTGTCGGTTGAGGAGGGCGAAGGATTATTCGAGCAGCACGATTCGGAGAACGCGCGCAAAAGTTTCCAAAAAGCTTTGAAGCAGACCCCCGATAAGGCGATACAAGCCCGCGCGCTTTATGGATTAGGTTTAATTTCGCTAGAAGAGAAACAATGGGACGAGGCGTTGAATCTCTTTCAACATACGGTTGAGGCAAGCCCTGGCTCACCGGCGGCGGCATGGTCCCATTACTATCTGGGCCAATTGGCGATGAAGGCGAATGAGCCGGACCGGGCCAAGAGGGCTTTGGCGCAGTTCCAAATGGCGCTCGCAACGCAGGGGATTTCAGCGAAAGCCCGTGAAGCTACAGAGCGGGCGATGCAAAGTATTTCATCAGGAGACAAATAGTATGAAAAAGATTTTGACATCGGCCACATTGGTGGCCGCACTAGCCATTCCCGTTTTCGCGCGGCAGGCTCAGCAACAAGCTGCACCGGCGCAACAAGCAGGTCCTAAACCGAAATCGCAGAAGGAAGTGGATGCATTGAAGAAGGTGCAAGCCGATGCCCAGGCCAACAACCCGGACGCGGAGATCACCGACATCAATGCCGTGCTCGAGAACTTTGCCGATACCGAATACAAAGACATGCTGCTCAATATGGCCATGGAAGCCGCGCAGCGCAAGGGCGATTACGGGCAGACGGTCGCGTTCGGCGAGCAGATAGTGAAGTCGAACCCGAACGATATTACCGGCCGCGTGACGCTTGCCGAGACGATTGCCGCACACAGTAAAGATACGGATCTGGACAAAGACAAGAGCGTGAAACAGGTGCAGGATTACGCGAATAAGGCATTGGAATTGTTGAAGACGAATCCGCCGCCGCCGTCCGGCATTTCGCCTGCGCAATGGCCGCAATTCCAGAAGCAGCTGGCTTCGCAGGCAGATGACGCACTTGGCCAGGCGGCGGAACTCGATAAGAAGTATCCGGATGCAATCACGCAATATAAAGCCGCACTAGAGGCGAACCCTTCGAACTCCGTCGCGATGGCGCGGCTAGCCAAAACATACGTAGAGGCGAAGCAATATGATGACGCGATCTCGACGGCTGATAAGGTTTTAGCGATGGCGGATGCGCCGGCGCAGGTAAAGCAGTTCGCGCAGCAGCAGAAAGACAACGCGACCAAGCTCAAGACCGCGAAGTAATTGGGGCGATGCAGGAAAAAGCGGGAGCGCTGGAAGAAAAGATCGGGTTCCATTTCGCGGATCCGCAACTTCTCGTCCGCGCTCTGACCCATCGCTCGTGGTCGGCCGAGCAGAGCGCCGGGCCGGTGGAGGGGTGCGACAATGAGCAGCTCGAATTTCTGGGCGACTCGATTCTCGGATTTGTAGTGAGCGAAATTTTGTTTCTGCGGTATCCGGAGGCGAGCGAGGGAAAGCTCTCGCAGATTAAAGCGCATCTGGTGAGCGCGAAACATCTTTATCTGTGCGCGAATGCGCTGGTGCTCGGAGAGTTTTTGCAGTTGGGGCGCGGGGAAGAACGCAATGGGGGTCGCGAGCGGAAAACGCTGCTCGCAAACGCACTGGAGGCGTTGATCGCAGCGATTCATTTGGATGGCGGACTCACCGCGGCGCGGGAATTCATTGAGCGGCACGTGCTTGGTTCGCTGGATAGATTGGAGAAGCTGGGGCCGGCCGCGCTGCTGAATTACAAGAGCCTGGTCCAGGAGCAGGCGCAAACCCTGGGCTGGCCGCTACCGCGGTATTCGACTGTTGCGGCGAGTGGGCCGGAGCACGCGAAATTGTTCACTGTCGAAGCGAAGATTGGCGATCAGTTTTCAACGCGTGCGACTGCGTCTTCGAAGAAGGCAGCAAGTCAACTGGCGGCCGAGAGCCTTTATGAAAAGCTCAGCGCGGGCAACGGCGCTTAGCTACTTCAAGCCACTCCCTGACGGTCGTGGTTCTGCAATGTTTCTAAGCCGCGCACGACCAGCAAGCGGTTTTGGAATTTTGCGATGAGAAGTAGCTAACGAGACTCGAGCAGCGACAGAATTTCGGCGAGTTCTTTGCGCAATTCTTTGTGGAAGGCAAAGCCGTTGGGGGAAAACAATTCCGCTTGTGTTTGCTGTTTCGGGGCCGGGTGTGAGGGCTCGCGCTTCGACTTATTTTCGAGCACCTTGCGCGCGCCTTCGATCGTGTAGCGGCGGTCATAGAGCAGGCGCTTGATTTCGAGCACCATTTCGACGTCTTTGCGGCGGTAAAGGCGGTGTCCGGTGCCGGATTTCTTAGGGCCCAGCCCTCCGAACTCCGATTCCCAAAAGCGCAGCACGTAGGGCTTGATGCCCGCCAGCCTTGCTACTTCGCCGATCCGGAAATACAGCTTGTCGGGAATCTCCGGAGTTTCGGCGGCCGATTTCGCAGTCGCTTCTTCGCTCATCGCCGGAAAACCAGTTTCGACCCTCATTGTATCGGGAGAACCAACTCCGGGGGAAGAAGGCTATCGAGCGTTATTTTACTGCAAGTGTAACGATGACGGTGGCGCGAATGTCAAGATCGCCGGCCTGGACGGGAGTAGAAGGGGCCGCGCCAGCAAACGCCTTGGGAGCCATCGCCTGCAGCATTACCGGACGAACTACGGGAGTTTCCGCCGGCTCGGCTTGCAACACTCCGGTAACATCCAAACCGAGCGCGTGGGCAATTGCTTCCGCGTTGGCGCGAGCTTTGAGGGCGGCTTCGCTGAGGGCTTTGACACGAACGGCCGAGCTGTCCTTCAGAGTGAATTCAATGCCGTTGATGTTGTTTGCGCCATTAGCGGTGGCGGAATCGATCACTTTGCCGAGACGGGCGAGGTCATCTACCGTGACGTTCACTGTGTTGTTTGCTTCATAGCCTTCCAGGCGCGGGGCGTGGCCGTTCGAATAATCGTATTGAGGAGCGAGCGAGTAGCCCGAGGTTTTCACCTGGCCGCCATCGCCGAGTGCGCGCTGGATGGCATTTTGGAGTGTGGTGCTTTGTTCGGCGTTGGCAGTTGCGGCGGCTTGAGCGCTGGCGGCGCGAGTAGAGACGCCGATGTTGATCTGGGCGCGGTCCGGCTTGACGGAAACCGTAGCCTCGCCGGAAGCGCGTACGAAGCGCACGTGCGGATTTTCCTGGGCAATTAGTAAGGGCGCCATGGCGATGAGGATTGTAATAGCGGGCCAGCGAAGCATCATTCGTTACGGTAACAGGTTCCGGCGTTTCCCAGCTTGCAACTGGCAATACATTAAGATAAGTACGCCTATGATGCGCCACTCCTGCTTCGTCTACTCCGCAGTGTTTTCGTTTCTTTCACTTCTACCGCTGAACGCGCAGACGCTGCCCAAGCAGCCTTTCGGCAAAATGCCCGACGGACGCGAGACCTATCTTTACACGTTGAAAAACTCGTCCGGGATGGAAGTTCGGATCACGAATTATGGCGGCACGATCGAAATGATCCGGGTGAAAGATCGCCACGGTAAATTCGACGATGTAGTGCTGGGGTTCAGCAATCTTGCCGGGTACACGGATAAGTCCAATACGTCGTATTTCGGAGCTCTCATCGGCCGCTACGGGAACCGTATCGCTGGCGGGACATTTACGCTCGACGGGAAAACGTATCACATTCCGACCAACGACACTCCGCGGCCCAACTCATTGCACGGCGGCACGGTTGGCTTTAATAAGCGAGTGTGGGATGCCAAGGATGTTTCGACTTCTGATACTCCCGCGCTGGAGCTGCACTATCTCAGTCCCGACGGCGAAGAGGGATTTCCCGGGTAATCTCGATGTTACTGTGCGCTACTCGCTCGACAGTAACAATGGGCTGCACATCGATTACTATGCCAAGACTGACAAAGATACCGTGCTGAATCTTACGAATCACTCGTATTTCAATTTGCGCGGAGCAGGCAGCGCTACGATACTGACTGACAAGTTGATGTTAGATGCCGACCGCTACACACCTACGAACGCCAATCTGATTCCTACAGGCGAACTGGCTCCGGTCGACGGCACGCCCTTCGATTTCCGGAAAGCAACGGACATCGGCGCACGAATCGGCGCCCATTCCCAGCAGTTGAAGTTCGCCAAGGGGTATGACCAGAACTTCGTCCTGAACCATCCCGGGGATCTCGCCCAGGTGGCTGCGCGAGTGGAAGAACCGAAATCGGGCCGCGTGATGGAGGTGTACACGACGCAACCTGGGATTCAGTTTTACTCGGGCAATTTCCTGGACGGCAAGAATCACGGCATTGGGGGCGTTTATCGCCACCGTTCGGCGCTGTGCCTCGAAACCCAGCATTTTCCCGACTCGCCGAATCATTCGAATTTTCCGAGTACGGTACTGCATCCGGGCGAAGAATTCCATCAGACTACTATTTATCGATTCTCGACTAATTAACTTACTTATGCTGCCGGCGTAGAGTAAGTGCGTCGGGGCGAAGCGTATCGTTGGCCAACTTATGCCAATCGTCGGTGACGTGCACCAGCTTGCCGGTGATGTGGTTTGAGTGTTCCGAGGCCAGAAAGGCCGCAACCTCTAACTGTAAATCGGGCGAGACACCGCCCGTGCGCCGCGTCTCAAGAGCTTTGTGCACAAGTTTCGGCTCGAGCCGGTTCTCGGCGCGAATAATTTCGTCGGTCAGATTCGTGTAGGCGGGGCCGGGGTCAAAGCAATTGATCTGCACATTGTGTTCGAGCACCTCGGCCGCTACGGCTTCTACAAATCGGACGACCGCTGTTTTGGAAGTGGTGTAAGCGGAAAGGTTGGGGGCCGGGAGTGTATCGCTATCACATGTTAGGACAATGATTTTCCCGGCCCGTTTCTCGGTCATCGAAGGAAGAACCGCGCGGAAGGAATGAACCACTCCTAAGAGATTCACACTTAACGCATCTTTCCATGCTTTGAGCGGCGTCTGGAGGAAGTTGTTGATTGGGCCAAGCGCGGCGGCGGCGCAGATCAGGACGTCGATAGGCGTGCCAAAGACTACACGGGCCCGGTCGACCGCGAGCGTCAGTTGTTCGGGATCCGTGACATCGGCGCGGATGCGCAGGGCGTTGCCGCCGGCATGCTCAATTTCCAGATTCGCGAGATCGATTTCCGCTTTGCTACGGCCGACGAGGGCAATGCGACCGCCTAAGCGCGCAAACCCGAGCGCCAAGCGTTTCCCGATGCCGCGCCCGGCTCCCGTAATCAAAATATTTTTGTTCTTGAACTCGCCGGTGGCTTTTGACACGCGTACTCTGTTCTGATTAACGGGCCGAACCGAACCTCACCGCCCGGGTCGAATCTGGCCCCGACTCAAGAGTAAACCAAGAGGCTCTCTAGCGCTTAAAAACCCGTTCAAACCCGTATCTTTGCGCTATACTGAGCCACAGTGGAATGTTAGCGCCCAAGCGCTCGCCACGAGACCAACCAGTAAGAGGCGAATGAGTAAAGAAGACAGCATAGAAGTAACTGGAGTTGTAGTAGAAAAATTCCCGAGCGGACTATTCAGCGTTCAGCTCGATCAAGACCGAACCATTCTCGCCCACCTCGCAGGCAAGCTGCGACGCAACCGCATCCGCGTATTGGCGGGGGATCGCGTCACCCTCGAAATGTCCCCGTATGACCTCACCAAGGGTCGCATCACTTACCGGCACAAGTAGTCTTTCCAGTTCCGCGGCAGATTATCCGAAACGCGTTCTTCTGATCTTCGGCACCCGGCCGGAGGCAATTAAATTGTGCCCGTTGATTGAGGCGCTGCGCGCAGATTGGCTGGCGGGAGCGCTCGAGCCGGTGGTTTGCGTTACAGGACAGCACCGCGAAATGCTGGACCAGGTGCTTGCGATTTTCGGAGTTCAGCCCGATTTCGACCTCGCAATTATGCAGCAGGGGCAGACGCTGCCGGAACTCACCGCGCGTTTGCTGAGTGCGCTGCCGCCGGTGTTTGAAGAAGCCAGGCCAGCGCTAACGATCGTGCAGGGCGACACCACCACAACGCTCTGCGGCGCGCTCGCGTCGTTTTATGCCGGGGTGCCGGTGGCGCATGTGGAAGCGGGCCTGCGCACGTTCAATCTGCAATCTCCGTTCCCGGAAGAAATGAACCGGGTGCTCACGAGCCGCCTGACGGCGCTGCATTTCGCGGCGACCGAAGGCGCGGCGGGGCACTTGCGGCAAGAAGGGATTGCTGCTTGCGACATTCACGTAACTGGCAACACGGGCATCGACGCAGTGCTGGCCGTGCGCAACCGGCTCGAGGAGGGCGCGGCTTCCGGTCTAGAAATCGCGCTCGATCCATCGAAAAAGCTCATCGTGGTTACGGCCCATAGGCGGGAGAGCTTCGGGCCTGAATTTGAGAACATCTGCCGTGCCATTGCTGAGCTTGCGGACCGGCAGGACGTGCAAATTGTGTGGCCGGTTCACCGCAATCCGAACGTGCGCCAACCAGTGGACGCGATCTTGCGCGGCCATCCAAACGTGATTCTGATCGAGCCGCTCGAATATCTTCCGTTTGTGGATCTGATGCGGCGCGCATACCTGATCCTTTCCGATTCGGGCGGCGTACAGGAGGAAGCGCCCTCGCTCGGCAAGCCGGTTCTCGTACTGCGCGATACGACAGAACGCCCGGAAGCGGTGGCCGCTGGAACGGTTCGGTTAGTGGGCACGGACCCGGCAAAGATTCTGGCGGAGAGCCTTCGTCTGCTCGAAAAGGAAGCGGAATACAAGCGCATGTCGGAAGTGCACAACCCGTACGGGGATGGCAGCGCGAGCGCGCGTATAACCCGCATCCTCGCCGCGCACCTGGCGATTCCACTACCATAAGAGTTGTTAACTTCTACGACCTTGCGGCAGGAAACTGCCCACACCCAGCGGCCGAAAGCGTGGCCGCAAATTTACTTCGGCATCGCCGCCACTTCGCTTGCCACGCTGATTCTCGAGCTGGCGCTGACGCGCGTTTTCTCGGTGGTGTATTTCTACCACTTCGCGTTTCTGGCGATCTCGATTGCGCTCTTTGGACTCGGGGCGGGGGGCGTGTTTTCGTATGTAGTGGCTGGGTGGGCTGGCTCGCTTTACCAGAAAGTGGGGGCGCTGGCGGCGCTGAATTCAGTCGCGATCGTGGGGTGCCTCTCATTTCTGCTGAGCCGGAACGCCGAGATGAAGACCAGCGAGATGATCGCCGCCTATTTTGTAGCCGCGATTCCGTTTCTGCTGGCCGGCACCATAGTTTCGCTGGTGGTGGCCGATACGATCGGGCGGGTGAACCGCGTTTACTTTTTCGATCTGATCGGAGCCGCGGGCGGTTGTGCCGTGCTGGTCTTTCTGCTGAATTCGCTGGGAGGCCCGAACACGATTCTTACGGCCGCCGTGTTGTTTGCCGTATCCGCGGCAATCTGGTTTCATCTGGCAGGGTCGATTAACGGCAGAGTTATCGCGGTATTGCTCGGACTGCTGCTGGTGGGTCTAATTGCGATCAATGCCCAAAAGCATTTCATCGATGTGAAGTTTGCCAAAGGGCAGGCTTTGAAAAATGAAGAGTTCGTGCGGTGGAACGTGTTCTCCCGAATCGCGTTGAAGCGGCAGGCGGACGGAGCGCAGGTCATCGTAATCGATGGCGATGCGAACACCTATGTCGCACAACTCGATATCGATCATCTGACTCCGCGGGAGAAAGTCGATCTTGCGACGCACGGACCGAGCTTTCCGTATGCCCTGCGGCCGGGCGCGAAAGCGCTTGTGATCGGACCGGGCGGCGGATATGACGTGGCGCGAGCACTCGCATCCGGCAGCACGAATGTTACCGGTGTCGAAATCAACCCGATCATCGCCAAAGAGATCATGCAGAAGCGCTACGCGTATTACAGCCACGGTCTGTATTCGCGGCCCGACGTGCATATCTTTATCGAAGACGGCCGATCTTTTGTGCGCCGTTCGAAGGACCATTTTCAGGTGCTGCAAGCGACCCTGGTAGACACCTGGGCCTCGACCGCGGCTGGCGCCTTTGCGCTTTCGGAGAACAATCTCTATACGACGAATGCGTTTGTCGACTATTTGTCGCATTTGACGCCGGATGGAGTGATGGCGTTTACGCGCTGGGGTTTCGCCCCGCCGCGCGAGTCCTTGCGGGTGGTTTCGCTCGCGATAGCGGCGCTACGCACACTTGGACAGAACGATCCGGCCCGTAATGTCGCGGTTGTACGCGAAGATCTCAATAAGCTGCACCAGTGGGGCGCGCAAGACACCATTCTGATCTCGCGCAATCCGTTTACCGCTGCTGATCTCGCGCGCATCCAGAGTACTGCGGCGAGGGCGCATATGGAGGTGGTTTATGCCCCCGGTACAGCTTCCAACACGCCGTTCCGGACACTCCTCACGACGCACAATCCAGCGGCATTCTACGCAGATTACCCGTTTGACGTGCGCCCGGTGAGCGACAACCGGCCGTTTTTCTTTTATACGGTGCAGCCGCGCGATCTGCTTAATTTTGTCCTGCACGGTTCGCACGCTACTGAGGATTACAAGATAAATTCGGCGCTGCCGGTGTTGTTCGGGCTGGTTGCGATCAGCATCATCGCTACGTTGGTGATTCTGGCGCTGCCGCCGCTAGTACTGGGCCATCGTCTGCCGCGCGATCGGGGCAGCATTCAGGCCTTGTGGTTTTTCTTGTGCATAGGCGCGGGCTACATCGTGATTCAAGTGGCGCTGATTCAGAAATTCATTCTGTTTCTTGGCCACCCGACGTACGCGCTGACGGTGATTATCTTTTCGATGCTGCTTTCGAGCGGCTGCGGCAGCTTTGCGAGCCGGCGTTTTCTCGGGGGAGATATCCGGAAGCTGTGGCGCGTGATGCTATTTATTATCGGGGCAAATGTGCTGCTGGCGCTGGTGGTCTCTCCGATTTGCGAGAGCGGTGTTTCGCTGCCGTTTGCGCTGAAGGTATTCATCACGGTGGCGCTGATCAGTCCGCTTGGGTTCGCAATGGGAATGCCGTTTCCGACCGGGCTCAGCAAGCTCGAAACAATCATGCCGTTCTCGGTGCGCTGGGCGTGGGCAATCAACGCCGCTTCGAGTGTAATGGGTTCGGCGGCCGCGATGTTCTTTGCGATCTACATCGGGTTGCAGTTGACGTTGATCATCGGCAGTTTGTTTTATTTAGGGGCGCTGGTGAGCGCCGTACGATCGCCGCTGGGCCGAATCGCGGACGTTGGTTGAAAGCGCAGACGACATAATGGCCAGCACCACCTGCAAGGAGTGGTACCGGTTCCCCTCCCAAAGTTCTAGCCGCCTTTAATATTTTGGTTGTACTTCCAACCAAGACGCTATATACTTTTGTCATTAGATTGTAAGTAGTGCGAACGTGTCCAACAGGTGTGGGGACACGAAGGGGGTCTTCAGATGAAAAATGTAAGTGCAATAGCGCGTGAGCGCGCTTCCTGGAAATGGTCCGCGATTGGAGTCCTGGCGCTGGCTTTCGTCCAGTTCGGACTTTCACAAACCTTGAGCAGCATCAGCGGTACTGTCACGGACACCAGCGGTTCCGTGATTGTGAACGCCAAGGTTACGGTAAAGAACGACGCGACCCAGGTTGCAAAAATAGCGCAAACGAGTTCCGCCGGAACCTACACGATTACCGACCTGATTCCCGGCAGCTATACCGTCACGATAGACGATCCGGGCTTCCAGGCCTCTGTCCACAATGGCGTGGGTGTGGATGTCGGTAGATCCACAACGGTGAACGCTACCCTGCAGCCCGGCAACACTGAGCAGACCGTTACGGTTTCGGAAAACGCCATTGCGCTTGACACCACGGCTCCCAGCCTCAACACAACCATAGAAAACAAGGTGGTGCAGGAGTTGCCGCTGCAGGTGAGCGGCGGACGCGGCCGGCAGATTGATTCCTTTATCTTTCTTGCGCCCGGTGTGACCGGCAGTTCCTTCAGTCACCGGATCAACGGCGGCGTCGATTTCCAGAACGAAGTGGTGTTTAACGGCATCCCGATTGCACAATCCGAAACGCAGGGATACCAGACAATCTGGAATCCGCCATTCGAGCTAGTTGGTGAATTCAACGTGCTGCGGTCTTCCTTCTCCGCGCAGTATGGTCTTGCGCAGGGCGTGGTGACGTACCAGACCGCCTCCGGGACGAATGCCCTCCACGGCGACGCGTTTGAGATCATCCGCAATAACTTCTTTGATGCGCGGGGCGCTTATAATCCGACCGTACCGATCGATAAGGAAAACAACTACGGCTTCACCGTTGCAGGTCCGGTGATCATCCCCAAACTTTATAACGGAAAGAACCGGACGTTTTTCCATCTGAGCATGGAATGGTACCGGCAGAATCAGACCCAGACCGGTTTCTTCTCTGCTCCTACTGTGTCCGAAGCGGCTGGCGATTTCAGCGGGTTAGTAAATAACGGGAAGCAGGTCCCGATCTTTAATCCTGCAGCGGGTCTGCCCGGCAGTTGTACTGCGAACGGTAACGTCCCGGGTACTCAATTCCGCGGGAATGTTATTCCGACCGCCTGTTTTAGTGCTCAATCCAAGGCCTTGTTGCCGCTCTTCCCGGTTGCGCCCGATGCTGCGGGTTTTACCAACAATACTTACAATCAGCTGGGTGCCCTTCCGGTACGGCAAAATCCCTGGGGCTTTACTGTCGACCACAACATCAACGAGAAGCAGTCGATTCACTGGGCCGAGTGGCGCGATAAACAGACTTCGTACGGCGGAAGTAATCTCGCGAATACCAACCCGCTGGCATTCTACACGTATTTCCCCGATCTCGGGACCGTGTTCATCGCGAACTATTCGTACGCCATCAACCCGCACCTGGTCATGACGGCTGGAGCAAGCTGGCTCGGCGAGTTGAATTTCCAGATTCCCGATCGCAGCCATGTCAGTTCTGAGCCTTCAATTCCGGCAGCGCCCGGAGCGCCGATTGTGCCGGGAATTGGTTTTGGCGGCCCGCTTTCGCCATTAAGCGTCGGCTCTTCTAACACGAATTCCATCAACCGCAAACTGGGGATCGTGGCGGAGAATAACTTCCTTTATATCCACGGCAAGAACACGTTCAATATCGGCTGGGAGTTTCGCCGCACCTACCAGGACGACAACGAATGCCAGCAGTGCGCCGGTAATTTCAACTTCAGCAATAATCAAACTGCTGACCCGACCAATCTGAGCAACACCGGAAACGCCTTTGCCAGCTTCCTGCTCGGTACGGTGGACTCCGCCAACCGCACCGGTTCCCAGGAACTCCGGCTTAGCAACACCGATGTCTCTATCTTATATCCAGGACGACATTAAACTCAACCCGAAGTTCACCTTCAATATCGGAGTGCGCTGGGACGTGATGGAGCCCTTCAAGGAGCGGAATGACAATATCGTCTATTTCGATTCCAAGATTCCGAATCCGGCTGCAGAGGGGCGTCTGGGTGCGGCCAACAAGTTTGGTTTCTGCCTCGAGTGTGCGTCCACCAACCGTGCTTTCATTCATTGGAATCACTTCAGCCCGCGTACCGGCTTCTCCTACCAACTCAACGACAAGACGGTGCTGCAGTCCGGCTTCTCGGTCAACTATTTGAACGGCGGCGCTTATGAGTACGGCATTAGCAAAGTGGCCGTCAACTACGGCAATCTGCTTTTGGGTACGTTCACCCGGCCATCGACCGGCTCGACCAATCCGGGTTTTGGTTCCTGGGATAATCCGAATAACATTCTTCCGGGCCCGGCGCCTATTCCGTTTAACCGAGGACTGGGCGTTGGTTCCACAATCAATGGATTCGATCCAGAGAATGACGGAGTTGCGCCGTACGACGCGGTTTGGAACATCGGTATTCAACGCGAATTGCCGTCCAACATGTTCCTGACTGCAAATTATACGGGGAACCGGGCCAATCACTTGCCTTCCCAATTAAATCCGATAAACCAGATTCCTAGTCAGGACCTGGGGATCTACGGCAGCAACCTGGGCCAGCCGTACGCCACAGTCGGACGCGCTCTCGGGATTCCGCTGCCTTATCCAACCTTCCTCAACGACTTCCCGACGGGAACAGTACTACAGGCCCTGCGGCCATACCCGCAATACTCCGATATCTTCAACAATTTCGACATGACCGGCTCCTCGCTCTATCACGCCATGCAGATTCAGGTGCAAAAACGCTACACCAACGGATTGAGCTTCCTTGTCTCCTACAATCTCTCGAAGATGATGTCGAATACCAGTTCCGGATTCACGTCGTTCGCCGCCCGGTCGCTGGACAAGAACAATCAAAAAGCGGAATGGTCGATCGACAACAACGACCAGACAAACATGGTAAACATCGCAGCGACGTACGAGCTGCCCTTCGGTAAGGGCCGGACCTTCCTTAATCACGGCGGCATCACGAACGTGCTGCTCGGCGGATGGCAGATCAGTCCGCTCCTTACCTACGCCACTGGGACGCCATTACAGGTCTATGGTTGCCGGCAATCCTCTTGGCAACGGTACCAGCAATCGGCCGAACATCGTGGCTGGCCAGCCACTGCAGTTCTCGTACGCCAACGTCTACAACGGGATGCCGGTATTGAACGCCGCAGCTTTCCAGGATCCCGGTCCGTGGGCCATCGGCAACGAAAAGCGCTATGTCGCCGGAATGCGAAATCCGTTCAATCTCAACGAGAACATTGCGGTGGCCAAATACTTCCCGCTGGGCGAAAAGGTCAAGCTCAAATTAGAAATTGAATACTTCAACGCGCTCAACCGTGTGCTGTTTGGGAGTCCAGATACCAACCTAAACGACGCCAACTTCGGCCGGGTTATCAACAGCCAAGCCAACAGTCCGCGACAAGGGCAAGGCTATATCGAAATCAGGTTCTAGCGCCTGAATTGCGGCCGCGGTTCGCCTCATAATAGATAGAAAGAGGCAACCGTGGCCGCCGCTATTGCAATTCCGCCCATCACTGTCGAACAGTTCCTGCGTTTCCAAGCGCCGCGCGGCTTTCGCTCGGAACTCATCGACGGAGAAATCATTCTGTCCCCTGGCCCGAAAGCTCCGCACTACGATATCTGCGAACGGATGTACGAATTTCTAAAACAAGTCTGTCCGGAGCCGCCCTACAAAGTTCTGCAGCGGTTGAATCTGCGGACCAAAAGCCCCTATTACATGCCGAGTCCGGATGTGATGGTGATCGAATACGCGAAATGGGTGGAAGCGCAAAGCAGCGGCTATCCGGAAACGGCTCCGCTGCTGGTAGCGGAAGTGATCTCACCCTCGAACCGCAAGCGTTCTATTGATGCCAAAGTGCAGGGTTATCTTGAAAACGGCACGCCTACCGTTTGGGTTGTTCATCCGAAGAAGCAATTCGTGGAAGTCCACCGACGCGACCAGGTGACTCAGCGTACCGGAGACGATACCATCTCGCTTCCTCCAGTGCTGCCCTCCGCCTCATTCGCCGTCCGGCAATTGTTTACGTTTGCTGAAAAGCTGATCGCTACAAAAGCCTGAGCGAGCGATACCTGGAACAGGAAGAGCTGTTCTAGCGGTAGGATTCCCGCCTGTCCCGGACGCGGTGAACGAGAATAGCGTCCT
The DNA here is from genome assembly GCA_963767485.1 of Terriglobia bacterium. Taxonomy (GTDB): domain Bacteria; phylum Acidobacteriota; class Terriglobia; order Bryobacterales; family Bryobacteraceae; genus Bog-105. The sequence goes on from CAVYDZ010000014.1 coordinate 117,803, forward strand.
TGGTCTCATCAAAGAAGACCCGGTAATTCCCGACGCGTAACCGGAGCAGGCCTTCAAACTCTCCGCTCAATGATTTCACGCGGCCCGCACCGGTTTGAGCATAGCGGTGAATGGCCTGGAGGATGTTGAGCGCGGCCTTTTGTTCAATCGCCCGGATTTCGGCTTGCACGTTTGGCCGGAAGCGGATCTCCTTCAAAGTTCCCTCAGTCTACCTTGCGGACGTCGTCCATAGAGAAACCGCAACCTACAACCACATCTTCCAAAGACAAACCGCCGCTGGGGTTCTCACGAAAGTACTCGCGTGAGTTGCGGATGGCGTGGCGGTCCTCTTCGGTCAGTTCGTCTTCTTCTTCGTCGGTCAGGACCTCGAGCAGATGGACCACAGCGGCGAGTTGGCCGGGCCCGAGTTGGTCCAGCAGTTCATGGGCATGTTGTTTGCTTACGGCCATTGCGATCTCCTTCTTCCTGCATGGTATCCCGGGACGGCCACGCGCTTACGCCCCCGGTTCTGTAACTGTCACGTACTTGCGCATTGGAACATCGCTCAGAGCTTGCTTCGCCCCATCCGGCCACTCGATCGTCACACGATCTACCTTGCCGCAGTCGCCCAAGCCAAAGTGCAGCCTGGGGTCGTTTCTTGACAGATAGCTTCCTCCGCTTCGCACAGCATCGAACTGCTTTGCGCCGCAAGCCTCCAGCGTCACCTTTGCGCCAATAGCGTCCCGGTTCGATCTCGTCCCGCGCAGACGCAGGCCAACCCAGCCGCCCTGTGACGGTGTTTCATTTTTGAGCAGCACGGGCGCGCCGCTCACCGGCAGGATCACCAGGTCCATTTTGCCATCATTATCGAAATCGCCTGCGGCGCCGCCGCGGTACGAATTATCCGGCTTAGGCGGATACGAAAACGCGATCTGGCTCTTCGGTCCTTCGCTGCGGAAAATCACGACTGGTTCGAAATAATTTTTGTCGGTTGGATAGACGTGGCCATTCGCAGTCCAGAATTCGCGGCCGCCCGAGTTGTCGAAGTCTGTGAGCCCGCAGGCCCAGCCCAGATAGGTTCCGGTTACCGCCTCGAGTCCGGCAGCGGAAGACACCTCTTCAAACAAGCCCGACTTCCCTTGACGGAACAACGGGAAATAGTCTTTGTTGAAAGTGGTGGTGAGTACGTCCATCTGCCCGGCCTTGCCCGGACCGTACTCGCCCACGGCCACGCCCATATTCGATTGCGCTCTGCCTTCTGCATTAAAGGCTACGCCGCGATCCAGCGCCTCTTCCTTAAACGTGCCGTCGCCCTGGTTGAGAAAGAGGTAGTTCGGATCCGAATCGTTCGCGACGAAGACATCGAGCTTGCCATCGTTATTGAAATCGCCGGTCACGGGTGTGAAGCCATGCGCAGCGGGCGCGTTCGCGATTCCGGCCTTCTGTGAAATGTCGCTGAAGGTGCCATCGCCATTGTTGTGGTAGAGCACGCTGTGTTCGCCCTTCAGCCCGATGGGGCCACAAAACACGTGTTGCCCGTAGTAGTCGCACACGGGCGCCGGGTCGTTCCAACTCATGGAATGAATGTCTACATAACCGGTTATGAACAAGTCGAGCTTGCCGTCATTGTCGAAATCGCCGAATGCGCTGCCGGTGTGCCAGGCGGTCGACTGCCGCAGGCCCGCTGCGGCGCTTACGTCGGTAAACGTGCCATTGCCGTTGTTTTTGAAGAGCAGATCGCGCCCGATGGTAGTAATCAGGATATCGGTGTAGCCGTCGTTGTTGTAATCGGCGGCATTCGCGCCGGTTCCCCAGTAGGGATTCGCGAGGCCGGCTTTGGCGGTGACGTCTTCGAAACGCCCGTTGCCGAGATTGTGGTAAAGATACACGCCACCTGCCGCCGGAGCTGGCTTGCCCCCGGCGACTACCTGGCGCAACTGGTCCATGGTGCCCCCGTTGACGATGAGCAGATCCATGCGACCGTCGTTGTCGTAATCGAGCCAGGCCGCGCCACTGCCGTTTGCTTCCGGAATCCAGCGTTTCTCCGGACCGCCGCAGCGCATCACAGCGTGAATGCCTGCCTGTTCCGCGATCTCCCGAAACTGCAAGGGCGCGTTTGCCGGCCAGGCGCGCACGAGGGCTGCGGCGGCCAGTAATCCCAGCAACGGGAGACCACAGGCGAAAACGCCTGCTCTACTCATCTTTCGAGGATACGTGAACTACCGTTTCGAGAATTTCCGGAGCAGTCCCCGCATAGCGCGTTCGCCTAATGTCCCGAATGGCTGGTCGGTTGTGAGATAGGTCCACGTAGCGCCGCGCTCGAATCTCTCTTCATCCACAAAATGGATCACTCCGTCGCGCACCCCGGCCGTTTGAAATGCCTCAACAATTTCCTCGTTCCAGCGCTGCTCGAAATCCGCATAAATTTCCTGCACGCCTTTTAGAAATTCGAAGAGCGGATCGCGGCCACCCCAGGACACCCAGTGCGCGCCGCCCTTCAGTTCCGCCACATTCGCCAGATAATCCGCCCACAAGTCATCTGTGACAGCCAAGACCAACAAGCGTCCCGCGCGCTCCAGCTCCTGTTCGCCCGCCGCCTCGCGCCACGAGCGGTATAAGTCCGCAGGCAGCACTTGTGCCACGCTCCAGCCGGCTGAATATAAGATTTCCCGCCGTTTCGCTGCTGTCTCGCTACGGTGATGTTCGACCAGCGATTCATATTTCCACAACAGCTCCCGCATTTCTAAACTCTGGCTTTCCGCGGTGCGCTGCACGCTCTCGACGTCCGGATTTTCTGCAATTCCAAAACGCACCAGCAGATCGTCCTGCAGACTCAGAAAGAAACGCGATGTGCCCGGATCGCCCTGCCGTCCGGCGCGGCCGCGCAACTGATGATCGATGCGTCTTGCTTCGTGCCGGGTTGTGCCTATCACATACAAACCGCCGAGCGAGAGTACGCGCTCGCGCGTTTGCGGTGGATTGCCGCCCAGAAGAATGTCCGTCCCGCGCCCGGCCATGTTTGTCGAAATCGTCACCGCGCCCAAAGCGCCCGCCTGGGCTACGATCCCGGCTTCGTTTTCGTCATTGCGCGCATTCAACACGAAGTGTGCGATCCCGGCAATTTGTAAGCGACGGCTCAAACGTTCCGAATCTTCCACGCTGGCGGTGCCCACCAAGACCGGGCGCCCCGTGGCGTGTACTTTGCAAATTTCTTCCACTACAGCCCGGTCGCGCGCGGCCCGGTCGGCATACAGGATGTCCGGCAAATCCTCGCGAATCACGGGGCGGTTGGTCGGTATTACGGTGACGGGCAGTTTGTAGACTTTCCAGAATTCGTCCGCCTGAGTAGCGGCCGTGCCGGTCATGCCGCAGATCTGTTCATACATGCCCACCAGCGTTTGCACCGTGATTGAACCCAAAATGCGTCCTTGCGTTTTCAGGGCGACACGCTCTTTCGCTTCAATGGCCGAGTGCAAACCGGCGGGCCAGCGCCGGTCCGTCGCAATGCGGCCTTTGAACTCGTCCACCAGTTCGACCGCGCCATCTTTCACCACGTAATCCACGTTGCGTTTGAGCAAAACGTGGGCGTGCAGCGCGTCCTGGACAGCAGTGAGCAAGCGCAGATTGACCGCGTCGAACAGACTGCCCGCGCCGAGGCTCCGTTCCACATACTGAATCCCGGCATCGGTTAACTGCACGTTGCGCGCGAATCGCTCGACTTCAAAGTGAACCCCGGGACGCAGTTGGAGCACCAGCGCATCGATGCGATACGCGAGGGTTGGATCCTCCGAAACGCCGCCTGCGATCACCAACGGAATGCGGGCCTCATCGATCAGAATCGAATCCGCTTCATCGATCACCGCAAACGCGAACGGGCGCTGCACCAATTCGTTTGTCTGCCGCGCCAACCCATCGCGCAAGTAGTCGAAGCCTACTTCGTTGGCGGTGGCATAGGTGACGTCGGCCGCGTAGGCAAACCGTCGCCGCTCGGCCGACATGTCCTGGCCCAGGTAGTCGACGCGGAGTCCAAACCAGCGATAGATATCGCCCATCCACGCGGCATCGCGACGCGCGAGGTAATCGTTCGCGGTTAAGACGTGCACGCCGCGGCCGGCGAGCGCGAACCAGACGATGGCCGGAACCGAGGCCAGCGTTTTGCCCTCGCCGGTCTGCATTTCGGCAATGTGACCGCGCTGCAAGGCGATTGCGCCCAGCAGTTGGACGTCGAACATACGCAACCCGAGCAAGCGCTCCGCCACGACTGCCGTCAATGCGAAGGTTGCGACGACGTCGGGCTTGCCGCGCAATCCGGCTGCAGCCTGCCTCAATTCTTCGTCGCTCAGCGGCGAAAGAGCTGCGCGCCGCTCGTGAATTGCTAATAGTTTCTGTTCGGGTTCCCGGTCGGTAAGCCCGAGCCAGTGCATCATCCTGCCTAAAGACACTGCTCCTCCTTGTTCGCGAGTTTCAGTAATTACGCGAACGGAGGTGGACGTTGGAACAGCACCGCAGCATACGGCTCGGGCATGACCCGCGATACATAGCCGGCAGTAAGCGGCGGGCGCCGGTTGCCGCGATGCGGTACGAGAGTCTGCGGACTGAGCTGTTCTTGCGTTGCCACGCGGCAAACACAGACGGTGGGCGCGGCTTCGCCCGCTGGAAGCGCGACGCCGTGCATGGATAGCAGCGCAAGAAGAGCAGCGAAGGTGTATGGCACGAAATGAGCTACACCCAGGGCGCGTGCCATGGCTTTGAGTGTCTCACAAACGAGCTACTCTTCGCGCAGGGTTATCAGCGGATCGAGCAGTGTGGCGCGCCGCGCCGGGAAATACGCGGCCGCGATTGCTACGAAGATGAGCAGGCCTCCCGCTACTGCAAGCACGCGTGGATCGTCGAACGCCAATCCATAGAGAAGCGCCCGCACCAGGCGAGAGCACGCGAGCGCACCGGCCATTCCGATTCCGATTCCGATTAGCAGCACCATTCCGAGCTCTTGTAGAATCAGCCAGAGCACGGAGCGGCTTGTTGCGCCGAGCGCCATTCGGATGCCGATTTCGCCGCGCCGAGTGGCCACTGCATAGGCGACCGTGCCATATAAGCCCACGCTCGTCAGCAACAACGCCAAGCCTCCGAACAAGCCTGCCAGCGTAGCCAATAAGCGCTCTTGGCCTAGCGAATCCGCCACCTGCTTCGACAGCAACTGAAACTCGACTGCTAATCGCCCGTCGAATGCAGCCATGGTTTTTTTGACATTCGCAATGACATCGCCCGAACGGCCCGCGAAGCGCAATTCATAGGTGCCGATCACCGGGAAGGGAGCGGGATTTTGTGCTAAGGGCAGATAAATGGTTGGGGGCGCCTCGTCGCGCAAGCGCAGGTATTTCGCGTTCGCCGCCAGACCCACCACTTTCACGAGCCACTGCTTGCTGCTGCCCGGTGCCTGGTCATGATAGGTCATCCCGATTGGATTGGCCGCCCCGAACAATTTGCGAGCCGCCGTCTCGTTCACAATCGCAACCGGGAGCGAACCTTTTTGATCCGCTGCGCTGAAATCGCGGCCCGCTAGCAGCGTAGTGTCCAACGTATGGAAGTAATCCGGGCTCACCAGGTTAAAAAAGCAGTGAACTTCCTTGCGGGTTCTGCCGGGCACATCTACCCGCACATCCCATTGCCAGCTTCCGCCATCGATTGGAGTTTCTGCCGAGCGCGCGACCGACTGGACGCCCGGGACCGACCGCAAACGTTCCCCTATCTCTTCCGCCGCGGCCACTTGACGGGCTGCTGGGAATCCTGTGGCGCGCAGATCGGGGCGGGCCAGCAAAACTCCTTCGCGGTTGAAACCCATGTCCTGAGTGAGTAAACTTCGTAGACTTCCGGCAAATAGTCCCGCCGCCACCAGCAGAATGAACGAGAGCGCTACCTGGGCCGCGACGAGAACATTCCGCGAGGTTGCGCGTCCCTGTCCGCCTGTCGTGTGTAACCGCGATCTCTCCTTTAGATCTTCGGAGGGAGATAGCCGAGTCATTCGCCAGGCCGGTGCCAAGCCAAAAAGAATTCCGGTCAGTAAAGTCACGCCGAGCGTGAAGAGGAGTACGCGGCTGTCGGGGGCGACATCGAGAAACCGGTCGCCTTGCGATGGCGCCGTTAGACTGACAATCAGCCGGCTGCTCCAGCGGGCGAGGTAAAGACCGGCGGCGGCGCCCATCGCCGCGATCAGCAGGCTCTCCGTCAAGAGTTGGCGCATCAGCCGCGTCCGGCTCGCGCCAATTGCCATGCGCACCGCGATCTCGCGCTGCCGGGTCTGGGCTCGAGCCAGCAGCAAATTTGCCACATTCACGCAAGCGATCAACAGCACCACGCCTACCATCCCCATCAGCAGCGCCAGTCCCTGGCCGTATTGCTGCCGTAAATCGGACAGGCCTGTTGCGGCCGGTTTCAGAGTGAGCCGCGACCGCAGGAACTCTTTTTGCTGGTCAGGCTTGAATTCGCCCGGCAGCGCCCCCCGGAACACTGCCGGCGCGACTAGGGCTAACTGCGCCTCCGCTTGCTTGGGCGTGGCGTTCTCGGGTAGCCGTGCGATGATATTCAGCCACCAATGCGCGCGCCCGTTGAGGTCTCGGTCGTCGCCCGGGTTCAGAATCGTGACGCTGGTGATTGGTATCGCTACATCGAACGTTTCGCCCACATTTACGCCGAAGAAGCCTGCCGGTGTGATGCCCGCGATTGCAAAAGGATGCCCGTCAAGCCAGATCGTTTTGCCGATGGCATGCGGATCGCGTCCGTATTCCCGTTGCCAAAACCCGTAGCTGATTACGGCCACTGCGCCGGACGAACCGCCGCCGCGCTTATCGTCGGCGGGTGTCAGCAGCCTGCCAAGCGCTGGCGAAACACCCAGCGTCTTGAAATAATCGCCGCTTACGAATAACCCTTGCGCCGGGCGCTTCTCGCCTCCACGCGCAAGATTGAAACTCGCGGCACTGTACGCGAGAATTCCGGAAAATGCAGCTTGCCGGTCGCGAATCTGCTCCCAGAGTGGATAAGTGAACGAATCATCGTCCCCTTGCCGCGCCAGTTCTACCAATTGCTGTGGCTCTCGTACCGGCAATTTCTTCAACATCACCGCATTCAATACGCTGAAAATTGAGGTATTGGCTCCAATGCCGAGCGCAAGAGAAAGGATCGCGGCGATGGCAAAGGCCGGGCTTTTGCGCAGGGCGTGGCCGGCGTAACGAAGGTCTCGCCAAGTATCTTCGAGCCAGCGAGTCCCGCGCGCATCGCGGCATTCTTCTCGCACTTGCTCCGGTCCGCCCACCAGCATGCGGGCGCTCCGGATAGCTTCCCCATCCGTTGCACCCCGCTCGGTCAGCTTACGGACCTGCTGCTCCAGATGAAACTGCAATTCCTGATTCAACTCGTCTTCCACCGCGCGCCTCTGAAGAAGCGCTCGCAACCGGTACAGCAAGTCAGTCCACATGTGGTTTCCCCTGCAGCTTCTACAATAGCGCACAGTTGAGCCGGCGGGGAAAGTGCTGAAATGGACGGGTATGGTGTTTCGAACTGGCCTTATCGCGTTCATTGCATTCGCCGCTGTTCTGAGTTGGGGCGCCCCCAAGCCGCCGGCCTTGCGCCTGGGGAAGGAAGTGCAACCCGAACACATGTCCCTTGACTTGACCCTTTCGCCGGAGAAGACTGACTTTTCTGGTGAGGTCGAGGCGGATATCCGAATTGACAGTGCCGTCGATCATTTCTGGTTGAATGCATCGGAACTCACGATCAAAGAGGCCAAATTGGAGGAAAATGGCAGGACGCTGCAGGCGCAGATTTTGCCTGGCGGCGAGGATTTCGTCGGGTTCCAGTTTCCCTCGGCGTTGCAACCCGGCAAAGCGCACCTTGCCGTATCATTCACCGGCAAAGTAAATCTGCGATCGAGCGATGGGATTTTCGAGAGTAAGCACGAGCAGGACGAGTATCTTTTTACACAGTTCGAAGCCATTAGCGCGCGCCGTGCGTTTCCTTGCTTTGATGAGCCGGATTTCAAAATACCGTGGCGCTTGACATTGCATGTGCCGCAACAGGATGTGGCCGTTGCCAACACGCAGATCGAGAAGGAAACGCCGGAGGCAAACGGAATGAAGGCCGTGCGGTTTACCGAAACGAAGCCTCTGCCAAGTTACCTGGTCGCATTCGGCGTTGGGCCGCTGGAATTTGTGGATGCCGGGCGGGCCGGCAAGAATCATGTGCCGGTGCGGATTGTTGTTCCTCGCGGCGACAAGGCGCGCGCGAAATATGCGGCCAGTATCTCGGCTGAGATCCTGACGCGGCTGGAAAACTATTTCGGGATTCCTTATCCCTACGACAAGTCAGACCAGCTTGCGATTCCGCTATCGTTCGGCGGCGCGATGGAGAACCCGGGCCTCGTCACGTATGATGCCGATATCATTCTGTCGCCGCCCGGCGAGGATACTGTCCATCATCAACGCGAGTATGCGTCGATAGCGGCCCATGAACTGGCGCACCAATGGACCGGCGATATGGTCACGATGAAATGGTGGAACGACGTGTGGCTGAACGAATCGTTCGCTACCTGGATGTCGGCCAGGCTGTTGGCCGAGTGGAAACCGGAGTGGCACACGCGCGCTGAAGATCAGACGGCGCGACTGTTTGCCATCAACGCGGATACAAGAACGAGCGCGCGGCGTATCAATCAGCCGGTTGAAAGCAAAAGCGACATCGCTAATGCTTTCGACGGCATCACTTACCAAAAGGGCGGTGCGGTGCTCGCGATGTTTGAGAACGCTGTAGGCCCGGATAACTTCCAGCGCGTGATGCACGACTATCTCGAAGCGCATATGTTCGGCAACGCCACAGCGGAAGACTTTCTGGCGCAGTTAGGGAGCACGACTAAGCCCGAGTACGCAACTGCCTTTGCGAGCTTTTTGAATCAAACAGGCGTTCCGGAGGTGAAAGCTCAATTGCAGTGTACCCAGGACAGCCCGAGCGCGTTGTCCGTAGATCAACAGCGCCTGCTGCCCGCTGGATCGAGCGGCGACGTGAATCGCACTTGGGGCGTGCCCGTATGCGTGGCTTATTCCAATGGCAGCGGACGGCATCAGAGCTGCCAGTTGGTCACCGGCAAAAGCGCGACGATAGCTGTTCCTGGAAAGAGTTGTCCGGTTTGGTATCTGGCCAATGCGAAAGAAATCGGTTATTACCAGGTGCGATACGATCACGACTCGCTCTCCAAATTGCTGGATCACAGCTCGGATTTGTCGTTGGCCGAAGAGGTGGGGCTGTTGGGCGATTTGCACACTCTAGCCTCGACCAGTCAGATGCCGTGGGATCAGGCCCTTGAGCTCGTTCCAAAACTGAAACAGGATAAGCGGCCGGAAATTACGCGCGCTGCTTTAGCGCTGGCGCGCTTGCCGCAGCAGTATTTGGATTCGAAGCTGCTGCCGAAATACGCCCGCTACATAGAGGACAATTTCGGCGCACAGGCGCGTGAACTTGGATGGGTGGACAAGCCGGGCGACACACCGGAGCAGCAACTCCTGCGGCCCGACCTGGTTCGTTTTGTGGCGTGGTGGGGAGAGGATGCTCAACTTATCGCGGAAGCCAAGCGGCTAGCGAATGCATGGCTCGAGAATCACAAAGCGGTTCCGGCCGATGCCGTTGATGGCATTCTTGCTGTAGCTGCCCATAACGGTAGCGAAGCGTTTTACGACAAAGTTTTGCAGGCAGCTAAAGCCGAACAAGATCCGTACTTCAAGCCTGCTCTGATCGGCACGCTCGGAGAGTTCTCGAATCCTGAACTGCTTCGCCGGAGCCTTACGATGGCGTTTGACGGTACTTTCGATTTGCGCCTTTCGATCCGCATACTGTTTGCGATGACCGGGACGCCGAAAACCGCCAGTGTGGCATATCAATATCTGAAGGACCACTACGATGGCATCAGAGCCAAACTGCCGAGCTCGGTAAATACGGACTACGCGGCTTATCTGCCGCGAGTGGCCTCGGCTTCCGCCTGCAGCGCCCCCGCTCAAACCGATATCCGTTCGTTCTTCGAATCGCGCATGAAGAATGTGATGGGCGGTCCCCGGAATCTGGAAAGCGCACTTGAGCAGGTCGATCTGTGTACTGCGGCGAAACCAGCCGCGGAAGAACAGATTTCACGATTCTTATCTGCCTATCCGTCGTGAGATGAGCAGTTCTCAGGCCGGATCCCGCTAAGTTCGAAAAAATATCTTCCAAGACAGATACTCCTTACGCGATGAAAATGAAAATCGTGCAGGTGGGAGAACCGGTGCTACGGGAAGCCGCCCACCTGCTCGGAACGAATCAAATCAAGAGCCGCGAAACCTCTCAACTGATCGAGAGCATGCGCGAAACGATGTATGGCGCGCCGGGAGTCGGCTTGGCCGCGCCGCAGATCGGGTTGCCGCTCGCACTCGCCGTGGTTGAAGACAAACCCGAATACACGAAAGATATCTCGCCTGAGATCCTGCGCGAGCGCGAACGGCGCCCAGTGCCGTTTCACGTCATCATCAATCCCAAGATTACGTTGCTAGGCGAACCGGAGGTGGCGCTGTTTGAAGGTTGTCTGAGTCTGGCTGGATTTACGGCGATCGTGCCGCGCGTTCGAAGCGTGCGCGTGGAGTGCCTCGATCATAAAGGGCGTGAGCGGGTGATTGAAGCCTCCGGCTGGTATGCGCGCATCCTGCAGCATGAAATCGATCATCTGCGAGGCACAGTTTACATCGATCGAATGCAATCGCGCACGTTTATGAGCGTGGAGAATTACCTGGCCTACTGGAAAGAAAAACCGGTCGCGGAACTCATAGAACCGCGACCGTGAAAACAGTTAGCGAGCCGCTGCTTTTGCTTTAGGCGCGACGGTCTGCCTGATTTTGGATGGCCGGGCTGCCGGTTTGTGAATCGGCGTGACCCCGTTGTGAGCGGTGCCGTTCGGGTTACCGTTGTGGCTGTTGCCGTTCTGTGTGACCTTTCCCAAAATTACGTGGCGCTTCGCACCGGTGGCCATCGGAACATTTGAGGGACGGGCGTGTGCCGTTTCATAAGCCATCACGGCAAACGCGATTGCTTCTTTCGAATCGACATCCAAGCCAACTTCGGTGGTTTCCTTAACCGGAATTTCGCCGAGCGCCTTGTTGAGCATGCGCATGAGCGTCGGATTGTGGGTGCCCCCGCCGGAGACAAAGACTTCGTCGACACGCATTTCGGGCAGAACGAAGTTCCGCACGCCGAGCGCGATGCTTTCCGCCGTAAGCGCGGTGGCGGTCGCGATCAAATCTTCGCTACTGAGCTCGGTATCGAGCAGTTTCGAGACAAACTCGGTGCCGTACTGCTCGCGGCCCGCCGTCTTGGGCGGCTTTGCGCGAAAATACTTATCGCGCAGGAGCTTCGCAAGCAGCTTCGGATCGAGTTCCCCGGCTGCAGCCATGGCGCCATCGCGGTCATAAGTGAGGCCGCCCGTAGTGATACGTGCCACGAGCTGATCGATAACCATGTTGCCTGGACCCGTATCGAACGCGATCACGCGATCCGTGCTGGTGTTCGGAGGAATCGCCGTCAAGTTGGCGATGCCGCCAATATTAACCGCAACACGCCCCCGGCCACGATGCCGGATCAACATGTAGTCAAGGTACGGCACGAGCGGCGCGCCTTTGCCACCGGCGGCGATATCGCGTTCCCGGAAATTCGAGATAACGTCAATTCCCGTACGCTCGCTGATCACGCTGGATTCGCCAATCTGGAAAGTGCTAGCCACTTTCTTGCCCAGATACTGAGACGCCTGTCCTTCGTGAAAAATGGTTTGTCCGTGGCAGCCGATCAGCTTGATGCTGTCGAGTGGAATCTGCGCGCGTTCCGCCGTTTCCTCGAGAGCCTCGGCGTACAATTCACCGAGTAGAAAGTTCAGCCGCGAAATATCCCCGGTAAGCGTGTTCGCATTCGAAACTGCGAGAAGCGCCTCCCGAATCTTCTTGGGGTAAGGAACCGAATGACTCGTCACGACATTGATCTTGGCCTTGTAGCCAGATCCGGTCATGTCTATGATCGCTACATCGATCCCGTCGAGCGAAGTCCCGCTCATGATGCCTGCTATTCTCATGTCTTTAGCAACTCTTGCTGTAATTCGTGCAGAATCTGCAAAGCTTCAACCGGCCGGAGCTCGTTGATGTCTAGAGCCCGTATCCGATCGGCGAGCCCCTGATTCATGGGCTCAAACAACTTAATCTGTAGGGGCGCGATCGCGTCACTCGGGGCTAGTTTTTCGCTAACGGAGTGTTCCCTTACTTCATGATGCAATAAAACGGACCTCGCGCGCTCGATTACTTGCATGGGTAGGCCGGCTAAACGGGCCACTTCGATCCCGTAACTGCGGTCCGAGGCACCCGGTTCGACCTTTCTTATGAACAAGATCTGGTCATTTAGCTCTTTTACGGCGACCCGTAAATTTCTTATTGCAGAAAGTTGTTCGGCAAGCTCCGTGAGCTCGTGGTAGTGCGTCGCAAACAGAGTTTTGGCCTGAATGTGCTCCTGGATATACTCCACCATGGCCCATGCAAGGGCCAAGCCGTCATACGTGCTGGTGCCGCGGCCGATCTCGTCCAATACTATGAAGCTGTTAACGGTGGCCGTGTTTAGGATGGCGGCGGCCTCCGTCATCTCCACCATAAAAGTAGAACGGCCCCGCGCCAGGTTGTCCGATGCCCCGATGCGGGTATAGACCCGATCTACTACGGGCAGTAAAGCCGCCTCGGCCGGTACAAACGATCCGGCTTGGGCGAGGATCAGGATCAGCGCCGCCTGACGTAAGTAGGTGGACTTGCCCCCCATGTTCGGGCCAGTGATGACGCCAATGTATTCCTTCCCCGAATGAAGGTACAGATCGTTCGGGATAAAGCGGGAAGCGTTCTTCTCCGTAAGCTTTTCGATGACCGGATGGCGTCCGGCATCGATGCGCATTTCGCCCGTATCGGAAAAGCGGGGCCGTTTGTAGCGATTTTCGACGGCCACGTGCGCGAGTGCCGCGGCGACGTCCAACTCCGCGACAACCGAAGCGGCTGCCTTGATGCGGGTGGCGTGTGATGCGGTGAAGGTGCGGATCCCCTGGAAGATCTCGCGTTCGAGGGCCAGAATCTTGTCTTCCGCGTCGAGAACTTTCGCTTCCAGGTCCTTCAGTTCCGGCGTCGTGAAGCGTTCGGCGTTGGCGAGTGTCTGTTTCCGTTCGTAGGATGGTGGAAGCAAGCCGAGATTGGTCTTCGAGACTTCGATGTAATAGCCGAAAACGTTGTTGAAACGGATCTTGAGCGACTGGACGCCGGTTTGGGCGCGTTCGCGGGATTCGATGGCAGCGATGTACTGGCGGCTATTCTTGCTGATATCGCGAAGTTCGTCCAGCTCGGGATGAAAGCCGTCCCGAATTGTTCCGCCATCGGTCAGCAGCGCCGGGGGGGCGTCGGCAATCGAACTTAGAATCTTTTGGGTGACTTCGTCCACCAAATCGATTTCGCGCCGGAGCAGAGCCGATTCGAACTGGGCGGCTGCGGCGGCGAGCTTTGGCAGTTGGGCCAGCGACCGGCCGAGCGCGAGCAAATCGCGCGGCGAAGCGGTGCCAAGCGTGGTCTTAGCCAGCAAGCGCTCAAGGTCTTGAATGGAGCCGAGAATTTTTCGCAGTTCCTGGCGAACAATGACTTTCGCGGCCAGCTCCGAAACGGCGTCCAGGCGCACTTCAATTTCTGGTAGACGGCAGGCGGGCTGCAGGAGTCTTTGCCGGAGCAGGCGGCCGCCCATGCCGGTGGCGGTTGCGTCCAGTACATGGATGAGGGTGGACTCCCGGCTTTCGCCAGCGAACAACGGCTCGACCAGTTCCAGGTTACGGACGGTGCTTGCGTCGAGCACCATATGGTCGCTGCGCTGGTAGAAGGCAGGTGGGTTGAGATGGTCGAGGGCGGATTTCTGGGTTTCCCGCAGGTAATGCAGAAGGGCACCCGCGGCAGCGGTTGCGAGCGGCTTCTCGCCCAGCCCGCAGCCGTCGAGCGACAGTAGCCGGAATGCTTCGATGACCTGGCGGCCCGCGTAATCTGCTCCAAACACCCACGGATCGAGCGGCGTTTCGAGACAGCCGCAGCCGAGCGGGAAACCTTCGGGGTAGAGAACTTCGCGTACGCCGAGCGTATCGAGCGCAGGGAGAAGCTCTTCGTCCGCGAGTTCGGTCGCGCGAAATTCGCCCGTCGAAAGATCCGCGTAAGCCAGTCCACAACGCCCGTTTTTGCCAAACGAACTCGCTAAGTAGTTGTTTTCATGGGACCGGAGGAGGCTCGAATCTGTCGCGGTGCCCGGTGTAATGACGCGCGTGACTTCCCGGCGTACGAGTTTTTTTCCGGGTCCGGCTTCTTCCATCTGTTCGCAGATGGCAACCCGGTACCCCTTTTGAATCAGGCGGGCTATATAGCCATCGGCGGAATGGTAAGGCACACCACACATGGGTACGGGTTCGCCTCGTTCCTTATTGCGCGAGGTGAGGGTGATTTCGAGTTCCCGGGCAGCCGTTACGGCGTCCTCATAGAAGAGTTCGTAAAAGTCGCCAAGGCGGAAAAGCAGGAGGGTGCCGGGAACTTGCTGCTTGGCGGCTTGGTATTGCCGCATGAGCGGGGTCGAGGGCTCGGGCAAACGATCAGTGTATCGGCAAAATGAGTTATTGTGAAGTGATGCAGAAGATGCTAAGCTCTATGCATCATGAGCATCAGAACGACGGTCAGTCTAGATCAAGATGTACTGGAGCGAGTGAAAGCGGAGAGCCGGCAGCGGGGTGAGCCTTTCAAGAAGACCCTAAATGAGCTGCTGCGCCTGGCTGTGTCGCTCGACAAAGCCGCTCCCTCTCGCAAGCCATTCAAGATCCGGCCGTTCGCAAACACGGGACCAATTCCGGGCTTGAATTATGACAACATCAGCGAGTTACTTGACTATGCGGAAGGTAAAGATCGGAGGTGGTAATCCTAGACGCGAACATTCTGATTTACGCGTATCACGCAGATGCCGCGCAGCACGCCGTAGTAAGTACCTGGCTTGAGAATCAGACAGACCGCTTCGAGACGGTCGGTTTAACGTGGCCGGTGATCTGGGCATTTTTGCGGATCTGTACGAATGAAAGACTTTGGATGCGGCCTCCTTCGGTTGAGGAAGTATTTGAGCGACTGGAAGAGTGGCAATCGCAGCCAAAGATGGTGTTGGCGGAGCCCGGTCCAAGGCACCTGCAAATCCTAAAAACTCTGTCACTGCAGAGCGGTGTTCGGGGTGCCCTGGTGACCGATGCCGTTTTGGCGGCCATCGCAATAGAACATGCGGCCACGCTCGCTTCGACGGACCGCGAATTTCGGCGATTTTCCGGCTTGAGGTGGGTGAATCCGTTGGAGAACTAAATTAAAAAATCAGGCATAAAGGCCACGGCGGCGAATTGCCTGAGCTACGCGATCGAGCGCCAGCATGTAGGCCGCGATTCGATTGTTTACATTGTGTTTTCCGGCGTAAGCGATCACGTCGGTAAAGCTTTTTACCATTATTTCCTCCAGCCGGTCGTTCACCATTTTTTCGTTCCAGAAATAGCCTTGGCGGTCCTGAACCCATTCAAAATAGGAGACCGTCACGCCGCCGGCGTTTGCCAGGATATCGGGAATCACGAATACTTTATTTTCCGCCAGGATGGAATCGGCAACAAATGTCGTAGGCCCATTTGCGCCTTCGCATAAGATCTTGGCTTTGATATTACCGGCATTGCTAGAGGTAATGACGTTTTCGTGCGCGGCCGGAATGAGCACATCGCAGTCCATGAGCAACGCGCCATCTTTATCGATGTCCTCGGCTTCGGCAAATTCGCGGATCGAACCCGTTTCCCTGCGGTGTTCGAGCAGCGCTTCGATATCAAGGCCGTGAGGATTATAAACTGCGCCATCATATTCGATGATGCAAACGACCTTGAATCCGGCGCGGCTCATCAGGCGCGCGGCCATACCGCCGACATTGCCGAATCCCTGAATAATTACTCGTGTGGCCTCCGGCGTGAGACCGAACAGGCGCAGAGCTTCGAGCGTTACGATCATGCAGCCGCGGCCGGTTGCTTCCGGGCGGCCCAGCGATCCGCCCAGCTCGAGCGGTTTACCGGTGACGACGGCAGTGACTGTGTGGCGCTTGTGCATGGAATAGGTGTCCATGATCCAGGCCATCGTTTGCTGGTTGGTGTTGACGTCGGGCGCAGGAACGTCGCGTTCGGGGCCGATGAATTCACAAATTTCAGCGGTGTACCGGCGCGTGATCCGCTCCAGCTCGCCTTCGCTCAAAAGGTGAGGCTCACAGATGACGCCGCCCTTTCCACCCCCGAACGGAATATTGACCACAGCGCACTTCCAGGTCATCCAGGCGGCGAGGGCGCGCACTTCATCGAGCGAAACATCGGGCGCAAAACGGATGCCACCTTTCGCCGGGCCGCGAGCGATGGAGTGCTGGACACGATAGCCAGTAAAGACCTCAATGCGTCCATCGTCCAGCATGACCGGTATGTTTACCGATAGCTCCATGGCAGGAGAGCGCAAGACTTTGCGCATGCCATCGTCCAATTTGAGCAATTCAGCCGCTTCGTCGAAGCGGTGGGCGGCGGATTGCCACGGATTAATTTCCTGATCGACTAACAGGGTCGGAGTAGCTTCTGCCAGCATGGGATACAGCTTTCTGACGGCGTCCCACAAGAAATAGTTGCCTTCGAGCCGGATAACATCTCTTTGCGAAGGAGCAAGAGGAAGCTGATGCGCAACGGGTCACCATCTACTACTTACATTGTTATCGTATCTCGAATCCCGTGCTATATGCCTGGTTCCGGTACTGTCGACCGGCGCATTGGGATTAGCTCAGAACCCGGATATCGCTCAGGTATCTGTAGTCTTCGGCATAGTCGAGCCCGTATCCGACGACGAATTCGTCGGGGATCTGAAACCCTGTGTATTTGATTTCGACAGGTTGGATACGCCGTTCGGGTTTATCGAGGAGTGTAACGATAGCTAGCGACCTCGGTTTTCTGTGTTCAAGCAGCCGCTTTAAGTAGGAAAGCGTAACGCCGCTGTCAATGATGTCCTCCACGATCAGAACATGGTGGCCTTCGATCGGGACATCGAGGTCGCGGGTTACTTTTACCTGGCCCGAGCTGGTTTTTGCATCGCCGTAGCTCGAAATAGCCATGAACTCGATGCGGACAGGAAGTTTCTGGAAGGCGCGGGCGAGGTCGGCAACGAAGATGAACGCGCCCTTCAGGATGGAAATAAGGTAGAGCGGACCTTCCCGGTAGTCGGCCTCGATCTCAGCGGCTAATTCGCTGACGCGCTGTTGAATTTGTCTGGCCGAGATCAAGACGCGAGTGCAGTTTTCGGTCATTCGAGTCAATCGTAGCTTGTCCTGCTACACTGGCCCTCGCGGAGAAGAACGAAGTGCATTTCTATTCAAGAATTCTATTACTGAGTGTGGCCGCTGCGGCCCTCACGTGTTCGCCAGTGCAAGCGGATTTTATCCCGCTCGCTCAACCGGGCGCGTCGTACCTGGGCAATACTGTTTTGGCTGATTTTATCGACCCCGATTTCACGCTGGTGGCCGCGGTGGAAAAAAGCGGGGTGCTGCTGGGGTATAACAATTCGCTCGAGGAATTGACGGTGGGGGCGCCGAACGAATGGAGCACGTGGGGTAAGCCGCCTGCCGTAGAATCTTCCACGCCCCGCGTGGGTTGGACCGACGGTGCATCCAGCCTGGCGATCGGATTTAGCAAACCGCTTTCCACCTTCGGGCTCGAGATCGAACCAGGCAATCAGGTTGCGGAGGAAACGACCATGACATTTCTGAGCGGTACTCGAGTAGTCGGCACGATCACGCTCGATCCAAACGGCCAGGGCGGGGCGCTGCTGTTCGCCGCTTCGACGCATACAAATCCATTCACAAGTGTGTTTATCACGAACGATGAGTCGGATGACTTCGCGATTGCCGAACAGCGTTTCGCCGTAGCGCCTGCTCCGGAGCCCGCTGATTGGGGACTGATCAGTTTGGGGTTGGCGGGGGCGCTCTGGTTCGCGAGACGCCGCCGCCCTGGACTTTTGATCTAGGCGTTCGAGCTAGGCGTTGGCGCTCGCTCCGAAGCTCGCCACAGCTGATTTCTCATCGTCGTAAGCAGCAAAGATCGTGTGGAGCTTCGTAATCTGCATCAGATCCCGCATCTTGCCCTGCAGGTGCAGCAGTTTGACAGATCCTCCCTGGTTCGTGGCCGTTGTATAAGCACCGACCAGTTCGCCCAGTCCGGCGCTATCCACGTAACCGACGTTCCCCATATTCAGAACGATATTCTTTGTGCCTTGCGAGAGCAGCGACCGCAATTCGTCGCGCAAAATGCCCGTGTTCTCGCCCAGCGTGATCTTCCCGTCGAGGTCCACAATTGCCACGTCCCCAACCTTTCGAACTTTCGCACTCAGTGCCATTCCAGCTCCTTGTATGTAATTCGCGCGTTTCATTCTAGCTTATACGGAGGGCGAAAGCCCACCCTTTTAGTACCGTGGCTACACTAAAAGGCATGAAGTTGGGTATCGATTTCGGTACGAATCGGACCGTCGTTGCCGCCGCCGATCGCGGAAATTATCCCCTGGTCTCGTTCGAAGCGCCGGATGGCTCCGCGCCTGACTGGTTTCCTTCTCTGGTGGCGATTCGCGGCGCCGAGCGGCGTTATGGCTGGCAGGCGTGGTACCTGCAGGCCGATCCGTCCTGGACCGTGGTCCGATCTATCAAACGACTGCTCGAGGATGCCGGCCCGGAGACCGTGATCGACTTCGGCGATCAGAAACTGCGGGTAGTGGATCTGCTGGGGGGATTTGCGGCCGCTCTGCTCGAAGCCGTTCGGGAACGTTCGAACCTGCGCTTGCGGTCAGGCGAACCACTCGAAATCATGCTGGGTGTTCCGGCGCATGCCAACAGCAACCAACGTTTTCTCACGCTTGATGCCTTCCGCTCGGCCGGGTTTCGTATCCTGGGCGTGCTCAACGAAGCGAGTGCTGCGAGTATCGAGTTCGGCCACCGGCAGCGCGAAGGGAGCGCCCGGCACGAACTGATTGTGGTTTACGATCTGGGCGGCGGCACGTTCGACGCTTCGCTTGTAGCCCTCGACGAGAACGTGCATCACGTGATTGCTTCCGAAGGCATTCCCACGATTGGCGGAGACGATTTCGATCACATCCTGGCGGATATGGCGCTCGAGGCCGCAGGAATCAGCCTGGAAGACCGGGACGATCTTGCGGCCGCTGCCTGGTTCCGGCTGCTCGATGAATGCCGAGTAAAGAAAGAGGCGCTGAATCCGAATTCGCGCCGCGTCGCGATCGATTTGGAACAAGCGCATCCCGAGTGGGGGACGGTGCAACTGCCGGTCGCGGAGTTCTATGAGGCAGCTCGCCCGCTGGTTGAGGAAACGATCGATGCGGCTGAAGATTTGCTGAGCGATATCAGCGGCGAATTCGACGCGCTGTATGTGACGGGGGGCGGCAGTGAATTGCCGCTCGTAGCGCGGGTATTGCGCGAACGCTTCGGACGCCGCGTGCGGCGTTCCGCCTACACTCGTTCGGCTACAGCAATTGGGCTGGCGATCCAGGCCGCGCAACCCGACACTTACAAATTGAGCGAACGCCTGTCGCGCTACTTCGGGGTATGGCGGGAGGCCGAGCACGGGTCGCGCATTGTTTTCGATCCGTTATTTGAGAAAGGCGCGCCCCTGCCGCCGCCTGGTGAACCGTCGCTTAGCATTCGACGCAGTTATACGCCCGTGCATAACATTGGTCATTTTCGATTTCTCGAATGTACGCATCGTACCGATGATGGAGTGCCAACCGGGGAAGTGACGCTCTGGGATGACATACGGTTCCCGTTCGATTCGGCGCTTGAGCACGATCCGGACTTGGCGCAGGCGGCTGTGCGTTTATCGCCCGATGTCTCCGGCCAGCAAATGGAAGAGCTTTACGAATGCGATGGAAGCGGGGCGATCACGGTGACGATCGCGAACCGATCGAGCGGTTATGCGCAGACGTTTCGTCTGGGCCGTTGGTCACAGCAGCCGAATGAGAAACCGGCGAAGCCGGCAGGGCGGCGGAAGAGAACCGCTGGTGCGACCGCTAATTAATAAAGTAATCTCCGGGCGATGTGCTTAGGGGGCCGCTGGCATTGTTGGTACGTGCGCGGAATACGGCCGCGAAGCCCACCAGCCCGAGAATTACGAAGCCCACGTCGCCGGCTCAGGAACCGAAGTAAATTCGGCCCCCGTCCAAAAGAACGGGTACTGCGTGCCCGGGGCAGTGACTACGAAATTATAGGTAGTGAGTACCTGGCTCATTGGCGATTTTAAAGTTGCGCAAATTCGCAACTGCCGGATAATGAAACCGGACCAACGGCCCGAACCGTTGCGAACCGCGTGAGCTGGACGGCAGGGGCACCAGGTAATCAACTAGGCGGTTTCCCAGGCGAGGCGCCGGAGGCCCTACTCGTCTTCAGGCTTTTTCCAAGTCACTTCTAATTGGGGCAAATCAATAACGTCGAAACGGGCATAGCAATACCTGTCTGCGACTCTTCCACCAGGAAGCATATTTGCCCTCCGCTGTATCCCTTCGAGAGCAAAACCAAGCCTCTCGGCAATGCGCCGGCTTGGTTCGTTTCCGCTTGAGTGCGTAAGACCGACTCGCCGCATCCCAAGCGCCCCGAACGCATAGCGAAGCATGGCATTCGCTGTTTCGGTTGCGATGCCTCGGCGCTGAGCGCTTTTGCGAACCCAATAGCCGGTGTCGCATTGGCGAGCTTGCCAGTCGATATCATGCAATCCACACCAGACGACCGCTTCCCCAGTTTGCGTCTCAATTCCGATGAGCTCGATGGCCTCACGCAGCAGGAAGCTGGCCATCACATGCCGGTTGCGGATCTCCATCAGCTCGGCTGTGAACGCGTCTCGATTTTCTGCCCATCGCATCCACTGGTTCAGTTCTTCCCAGGTTTCTGCGACCGCAACCGATGTGATTGCGCCGTCACCAACTTTTTTCGGCCGGATCGTCAACCGAGGCGTGCGGATCGGCATCGGAATATCGATCAGGACTGGATGGGCGACTGCCACGGTCCATCCATGATATGAAATGAGCTCGAGTTACTCGCTGCCGGGAACACATGACAGGCGGCTTGAAAATTGGCGAGCCGAGACTAACCAGCGGCTCGGCTATTTGAAGGCGGAGGAGCCGCCCCGCAGAGCCGGTTCGTTTACGGCGTTGGGGCGCGGTCGGCGTCTTCGGGGAAGACTGAATAACCGGACGGCGGCGGGTAGAGCGCTTTCAAGATGTTCAGGCGGCGGCGCAGGTAGCGACTTGGGAGTTGGCGCGGCCCGGTTTCGACATCGATATCGCAGCAGATACCGTGGAGATAGAGCGTGAGGGTGTCGACAAACGACTGGCGTACATACTCCTCAAACAGAAGCGTTTCGCGCTTGATGTTCGGTTGGCGGCGTAAGAGCGTCTGCTTGGCTTGCCAGCTATCGTCATCTACTTCGCCGTGCACGCTGGCGGTCAGTTCTTCACGGATCAGAGCTTTGTAAGCCAGCGAGACGTCGGAGGACCAGTTATCAGCGATGAGAGTAGAAAGGCGGCGGTAGAGGCGGTAGTGATATTCGGCGACGTCCTGCTCTTTGAGTGCGAAGACGAGCACCGTTTCGTTCTCGAAGCTTACCTGAGAGGCCCAGGATTGCTGGCCATCGGCGGGACGCTCGGCGACGACGAAATCGGCGACTTTTTCTAAACTTTTGCGTTTCTTGCGGCTGGTGGTTTTGACGGCGGCCCGCTCGCTGGTGCGTTCGAGATACGGCACGAGCAAAATAGAGATGCGCGGCAGCATGGAAGCGAGGGCGGACGGAAGAGCGGCGATCGGTTCTTCCAGGTATTCTTTGACGACTTCCTCGCTCATCGGCACGGAAGCGCAGAAGTAGCTGAAGGTGTTGCTGAGGGGAATGACTTCCCCGCGAAAACGCTCGGCAAACTGGCCTACGCTGACCCTCGCGAAATTGACTTGAGCCGGAACGGCGGGATTCGGCTCTCTTTGACTGGACATCTTGACTTTTCGACCTCGATTCTAGCAGAGCGGGTAAGCGGGAACTGGCTGATAAAATCGAGAAAACACAAGTGGAATTTCTGGTTTCGGCCGGCGAGGCATCCGGTGACCTGTATGCTGCCGGTGTGGTGGACCACCTTCAGGAGGCGCTGCCCGGCCTTACTTATTATGGTTGCGCGGGGCCAAAACTCGCGGCGGCGGGAGTGAAACCAGTAATCGACGCATCCCGACTGGCAGTGGTGGGTCTGGCGGAAGTGATCGGGCACCTGCCGAGGATTTACGGTGAGTATCGGAAGCTAGTGCGCTATGCGCGGGGTCACCGGCCGGTCGGCGCGCTATTAACAGACAGTCCGGATTTTCATTTGCGGCTGGCGCGGCACTTGAAGAGAGTTGGTGTTCCGGTGTTTTACTTAGTGGCTCCGCAGGTTTGGGCGTGGCGGCAGAATCGAGTGGAAACGATCAGCCGATTGGTGGATAAGCTCTTCTGTCTTTTTCCGTTTGAAGAAGAATGGTTTCGGGAGCGCGGGGTAGACGCAACTTATATAGGTCATCCGCTGGCAACGATGGTGCGTCCGAAGCGGAGCCGGGCGGAATTTTTTGCGCGGCATGGGGTGGCGGCCGACCGGCAGACAATTGTGCTGCTGCCCGGAAGCCGGGCCGGCGAAGCGTGCCGCCACATGCCGGCTTTGTTGGGGATGGTGGGTTTGTTGCGGGAACGGATGCGTTTATCAGTGATTCTGGCAACCCCGAAAGGTTTCGAGACACATGCGGCCTTACAAAGTTTTCGGGAACCTATGGAAGCGCTAGCCATCAAAGTAGTTGAAAACGAGACTTGGGATGCGATTGCGCATGCGGACCTCGCATTGGCGGCCAGCGGAACGGTCACGATTGAGGCGGCGATGCTCGGGACTCCCATGGTGACGTTTTACAAAGTGACTCCACTGACCTGGCGAGCTGGACGGCGGCTGGTAAAGGTTCCATTCTTATCGATGGTGAATCTGATTGCCGGGCGCGAAATCGTACCGGAACTGATCCAAAACGAAATGACTGCGGGCAAGCTGGCTTTGGCCGCACAGGAATTGCTCGAGGATCGGAATCGCGGCCAGGCGATGCGGCTGGAACTTGCGCGGGTGAAGGCGCTGCTCACGCGGGAGGGCGATCCATTGAAGCGGGCGGCAGGTGCGATCGCGAGTGCGATTTCTTAAGCGGACCATTGCTGGACCGAATTCGGAGACAATACATACAGATCATGCAGTGCACCAGATGGACTCTCTTACTCCTTCTGCTTTCGGCGATTACGAGCCAGGCGCAGGACAGGCGGGCCGCGATTCAAGTCCAAAAATACACGATTGAGGCGGTGGTAAATCCCCGCACACAATCGATTGCCTCGACGGCCAAAATTGATTTCACGCCGCTCGATAATTTGAATGAAGTGAGCTTTGAGCTCAACAACGCGCTGACGGTTTCGAAGGCGGTGGACGGCTCGGGCGCGAATTTAGCTTGTACGCGCAACGCGGCGGACTTCACGATCCACATCAGTTATCCGAGCGGGACTCTGGTGCGAGGCAAACCGGCGCAGGTTTCGGTCACGTATGACGGGAAGCTGACCGGGAGTCAGGATTCGCCGGTTTCGGGCCTGAAGTTTGCGGCACTGCATCCTGATTACGGGTATCTTCTGTATCCGGCGCGCTGGTTTCCGGTGAGCGGGTACACGGTGAACCGGTTCAGCGCGGATCTGCACATCACGACACCAAGCGAGTACCGAGTGATCGGCAGCGGCGATTTGAAGACGGGCACCTCAAAGGACGGGACGGTTTATTCGTTCCACTACGAGAAGGCAAGTTTCCCGGGGAGCATCGCGATTGTGAAGGGCGATGGGACGCGGGTGAGCTCGCAGGGCATCACGTCGCAAATTTTCTTTCGCGATCAACGGGCAGGAGATGCGCAGGCGTATGGCGATGAGACGGGTAAGATCCTGACTTTTCTGACTGGGGTTTATGGACTGGCTCCGCAGGCTAACCTAACGCTGGTCGAAACCGAGAGTGGGGCGGTAAATGGCTACTCGGCGCCGGGCATTATTTTTCTTGCGCCTGGATCAATCACGAGTCAGGTGGCGACGCGAATTCTAACGAATCAGCTTGCGCGGCAATGGTGGGGCGTGCTGGTTTCGCCGACGAGCCGGAACCACATCTGGCTTGAAAACGGCGCGGCGCGGTATTCGGAGTTACTTTATGTGGAGCACACCGGCGGCTCCGGAGCGGCGGATGCCGAGTTGAAGAACACATACGTGGAAGCGCTGACGGTAAAGGATCCACCAGTAATTCAGGCCTCGCGACTGGAAGATTATTCACCGGAATATTGGGCGCTCACCGCCGCCAAAGGCGCGGCGATTCTAAATATGCTGCGCAGCGTGGTGGGCGATGCAAATTTCAAGAAGGGCATGCATGCCTTTATCGATCAATACAGCTGGCAGGCGGTAAACACAGAAAATTTCCGCAAGGCGATGGAGCAGGCATCCGGCCAGGATTTGCGCTACTTCTTTATTCAATGGCTCGAATCGAGCGGTTCACCGGAATTTAAGTTGGATTATACGGTGTTCCGGACACAGCAGGGCTTCCGGGTCGTGGGGAAGATCACGCAGGATCTTGATACGTTCCGTATGCCGGTGGATCTACATATAGAAACAGAAGGAAATCCGGAAGATAAGGTGATCGAAGTTACCGGAACTTCTTCCGAGTTCAGCGTGGATACGTTCGGAAAGCCGAGGAAGCTAACGCTGGATCCGAAACATGTGCTGCTCCGGTTGGATCCGACTATGCAGGTGCTGGTCGCGATACGCCGTGGCGAGCAATTTGTGGAAGTAAACGATTTCGCAAATGCTCTGCGGGAATATCAGCGGGCGCTTGAGGTGAATCACAACAGTTCTTTGGCGCACTATCGGATTGGGGAACTGTTCTTTAAGCAGAACAATTATCAATCGGCGGCGAATGAGTTTCGGGCCGCGATCAATGGCGATTTGGATCCGAAATGGACCGAGGTTTGGTCGCATGTGAATCTCGGGAAGATTTTCGATGTGAATGGGGAACGCGACCGGGCGGTAAATGAATACCGGCTGGCAATTCGGACGCACGATAATACGGGCGGCGCGCAGGCGGAGGCATCGCGTTATTCCATGAAGCCCTATGAACAGAAAAATTCTGAGATCTGATGGCGGGACTGGAATTCCCGCGCCGGTCGAGACTGGGTCACTAAGAAGGTACAGAGGAAATTGGATCAAAAGGCACTAGCTTACGGAACGTGGTCTGGATGATACGCTGAAAGGGCGCAGGAACGAGGAGATTTTGGACGATAGATTGAAAGAGTTGATGCAGGAGTTAGGTAATGCGATCAACGAATCTCTTTCCGATTCGGACCGCATTGCCGGGGCGATTGGCGAAATCAAGCGCGCCGGCTATGACGTGTTCCTGGTGCTTGAAGCGACCATAGGATTTAATAAGCGCGACGAGGACGATGGCGATGGCGACTCAGATTCGGCGCAGGAACCGGGACAGCCTGTCCATTTCGAATCGGCCGGTAAGATCCGCCTGACTTCGCAGGATCAGAAATTTCTGCGAGCGCTAAAAATCTCGATTGAAGAAGAAGGCAAGTAACGCTCCGTTACGGTCGCGGGTCTGTTTGGGCCTACTGAGATTTTTCCTTCCCCCCTTCCACTAGGAAGACGAGCGTTTTCGCGCAACGACACTCGTGCTTCCACAAATCGCATTCGAAGTTTCTCCATTGTCGACGCTTGTCGGCGAATCGCCGGCCATGAAGCAGGTACACCGGCTGGTGTCGCGCATGGGCCGGTCGCGTTTTCCGGTGCTGATATTAGGAGAGACGGGAACCGGCAAGGAAGTAGTCGCGCGAGCCATTCACAATTTTGAAGGGCGCGGGCAGTTTGTGGTGGTCGATTGCTCGTCGCTGGTGGGTCCGCTCATGGAGAGCGAGTTGTTTGGGTATGCGAAAGGCGCGTTCACCGGAGCTCACACCCAAAAATTGGGATTGCTCGACGCGGCGAACGGCGGGACTGCGTTTTTCGACGAGATTGGGGAGTTGCCGCTCGATCTGCAGATGAAGCTCTTACGCGTTCTGCAGGAAAAGGAATACCGCGCGGTCGGAGGATTAACCCAACGGAGCTCGAATTTCCGCGTGATCGCGGCGACGAACCGGGATTTAGCGGTTGAGGTGGAAGCAAAACGGTTTCGCCAGGATCTCTTTTACCGTTTGAACGTGATGCGGGTGCGGCTGGCTCCGCTGCGGGAACGCCAGGAGGATATTCCGTTGTTAGTGGAGCATTTTCTTGGACGCCACGGGAACAATCACCGCATGACGGATGAGACGATGCACTCGTTGATGGAATATGAGTGGCCGGGCAACATTCGCGAACTGGAACATACAATTCAGCGTATGGTGGCGATGAATACCGGACCCTGGCTGAGCCGGGGGGATCTGCCCACCACGGTTATAAATAAAAAGCTGGAAGCGAATCAATCGGCAGGCATCGGAAATGTCGACCGCGCTGAGGCACGCGGCATTGAACCCCTGGCGGATGTAGAACGACGAGCGATTCTGGCGGCTCTCGACTACACCAAGGGCGACCGAACCCTGGCGGCTACCATGCTGGGGATTGGGCGGACCACACTTTACCGGAAGCTAAAGGAGTACGGGCTGTAAGATTGGGTACGTGCGCGTTGCGCTCGATGCGACCTACAGCCTTGACTCGCAGCCGACCGGCATCGGAGTCTATTCACAACATCTTTTAAACGGACTGGCGGCTTGCTATCCACAAGACCGTTTTCTCCACTGCTATCGCGCGAAACAATACCGGCGTGCAGGGCAGCCGCGCTGGCCCAATGTGAGCACGCGGCTTTTACTTCCGCCACTTCCTACGTTTCGGGCGGATATTTTTCACGGGCTGAACCAGCGCATCGACCGGCGAGGGGCGCGGCGCACGGTCGCAACGTTTCATGACTTGTTTGTGATGACGGGTGAATACTCGTCGCCGGAGTTTCGCGCGCGATTCAGCGAACAAGCGCGCCGCGCGGCCCGGCAGGCAGACCTGGTGATTGCGGTCTCGCAATTTACAGCGCAGCAGGTTGCGGACTTGCTGAAAGTGGAGCGGACGAGGCTGCGGGTCATTCCCCACGGAGTAGAGATGCCGGAGGTTCGGAGTGGCGCGCGGCGCGAGCCGTTGATTTTATTTATCGGCGCGATCCAGGCGCGCAAGAACGTGGCACGGCTGGTGAAGGCGTTCGAATCTCTGCCATTGCCGTGGCGGCTGGTTCTGGCAGGGGCGCCGAGCGGGTTTCAGGCGTCGGAGATACTCGCGCGGATTGCTGAGAGCGCAAGCCGCGAGCGGATCGAGGTGACCGGGTATGTGAGCGCCGAGAGATTGCGCGGGCTGCTTGAGCGTGCTTCGGTGCTCGCGTTTCCGTCGCTCGACGAAGGGTTTGGGATTCCAGTGCTGGAGGCGATGGCCTGGGGCGTGCCGGTTGTGACATCGAACGGATCGGCGCTGCGGGAGATTGCTGAGGGAGCCGCAGTATTGGTAGACCCGCAGAGCGTCCCGGCAATTGCGGACGGGTTGCGAAGCGTTATCGAGAACGAAGCTCTGCGGAAGGCGCTGATCGCGGCGGGGGAAAAGAGAGCGAGTGAGTTTACGTGGCAGCGTGCGGTGGAGCGGACATATTCGGTGTATCGGGAGTTACTGGCCGACAGTTGGTGATGGATGCGATTCTGTTTGGGAGTCGATCCGCACTACGAAGGCGTTGCGGTGTTCCGCAGAGAGGGTGGCGGCGATTTGCTGGGCGGCGGCTATCGATGGCTCTCGCCCTACTAGCACGCGCCAGAGCGGAACGGCACCTTGCTTGACGGCCAATTGCGCACTGCCGAACCGCGCCGCGTATTCGGCGCGCAGCCGTTCAGCATTCTGGTGGTTTGCGAAGGCCCCCGCTTGCACGGCATAGAGGTCCGTTGAGGGACTTTCCAAAGGAGCGCTGATCACTTCGAGGCGAACCTCTCCGACGCCGGGGCCGAGCAACCCGATCTGGCGGGCGGCGGCTTTCGACAGATCGATGATGCGGCCTTTGACAAACGGACCGCGATCGATGATCCGTACATTTACTGTTTGGTTGGTCGCAAGATTAGTTACTTTTAACCACGTGTTGAACGGCATCGTGCGATGCGCCGCGACGAGGGTTTCCATGTTGTAGATCTCTCCGTCGGCGGCGGGACGCCCATGATACGGAATGCCGTACCAGCTTGCTAAACCCTTTTCGGTGTAGCCGACGGGCAGCGCGGGAACCTCATGACGGCGATTGGCAGGCGCCGGGGGAAGGCGGTTGCGCGCGGTATGGCGATGCCGGTGAGCGCATCCCACTGAGGCAATGGAGCAGATCACAAGCACGCCGCCAAGCAACTTGCAGAGTGGATTCATACCGCGGTTCGCCATCATCATCGCACTTAATTCAGGAGACGCGAAAGGCTTGCGCGAGCGGTAAAACAAATTCCGGCCACTACGTTTGCGAAGAAAATTGCCGCCTCGGAAGCTCATTTGAATTTTTTTTCTTGACTTCTCTTGCGAACAATCTTATATATGAATCACGCTGCGATCTGTATGGATTGCAAATTTTACGTTTAGGGAGAATCATCTCAATGAAGAACGCAACTAAGAAAGCAACTGCTAAGAAGGCCACGAAGAAGGCCCCGGCAAAGAAAAAGAAGTAACCACTAAGCTCCCGCGTTGGCGGGACATAACCTTCGCCCCCGGCTCTGTCCGGGGGCGTTTTGTTTTTATAAGCCGCTTTTGCTTCCCTCCTAAAAAGAAAAGCGCCAGCCTTAAGCTGGCGCATTGCTCCGGAAGGCCGCGCTCGATTACGGCAGCGTGTAGCGCAAGTCCACCCAGTACATGTTGGTATGTGTGCCGGTTGGACCGCCGGTTGCTACCGACCAGGGATTGCGAGTCAGGTACGAATACTGCGTAATGAGAGAGAGCGCGCCGTAATTCTCGCCTTTCCAGAGGGTTTGGACAATTCCCATGGTGCCTTCCTGAATGGCGCGGTTGTTGGCGTTAGAACCTTTATAGCCATATCCGATGTAGACGGGCGTCGCGAGGGTGCTGCCCTTCGCCGTATAGTCGAAGAATTGCGCACGATCAATGTAGATGCCGCCGTAATAGGCGTAGAGCAGGGTCTTCTTGCGTAGGTTTACTTCGAATCCGTCGACGGTCGAATAAGAATGAAGCGGGGCGATGCTGCCGTCGGGTCGAATCACGACATCGGGAGCTTGCGCGAAGATGTAACGCCCGTTTCCGGACCCGAAGAAGGTGTTCGCGATGAGGTGAAAATTTTTCGCAACTTCGAAATTCCCGTTTACTTCGCCCGAGGCGGCGGTGGCGGAGTAGTTGCTGTACGTCACAGGAGTGCCGACTCGGTCCACAAATTTGAAGGTACGGATCAGGCCGGCAGCTTCGATGTGCATCAGCTTGTTACCTGCATGGGGGTCGTAAGCTCCTTTGAAGACGATATCCGGATGCATGTTGGGAGCTGCCGCATTGGTACCGCCACCGTTATTGAACTGTGAGGAACCGGCGCTTGAGAAAGCAGCCGGAGCCGTGGCAGTGGAAGAGCCGTTCGCACCGCCGATGTACTGTTCCGGATTTTCAAGCGAGACGCCGAACGCCAGATTGTTGCTCGGATGGGCGATGAAGCGGAACTGTGTTTGACGCGACCAGACGAGACCCGCCTGGTAATTGGTGTCCATGTCCTGGGTGTAGAAGATATCACTCGGCAATGGCGAGAGGCCCCGGCGATTCGGCGTCATCAAGCTCCAGTCCTGGCCTCCCAGAAACTCGAAGCCGTCTTTCTGCACATCGACGAAAATGTTGCGCATACGGAACGTATCGGAGTTGCTCGAGACGAAGAAATTACTTGCGTTGTTGCCCAGGAAGTCCGCTTCGAAGTAGCCGAGGACTTTGGCTCCCAGCACGTTCGAGTCGACGCGGAACCCGATACGCGAGTTCTGAGTCGAGAAATTCGATTCGGAGAGGTGGTTGGCGTTCGAGGTGTTGTAAGGGATACTGCCGAAGTTGGTTCCGATGCCGCTGCCGACGTTAGTCGAGCGGCCGTAGAAGGTGGCGTCGACAAAACCCAAGGGAGTAAAGGTGGTATTTCCGATGCTGATGGAAAGCGCAGAAGGCGGGTTCGCGATGTTATGCTGACCGGCTCCTCCGGATCCTAATACGAGAGGCGCGGCTCCGCCGACTACCGGTACTAATTTCGCGGGTTCATCATTTGAGGCGCCGGTGTTACTCGCAACACTCGAGGAGGACGGGCGTCGCATGGCTGCAATCGATTGCTCGAGGAGTCTTTGTTGCTCGTCGATGGCTTGCTGCAATTGTTTGATTTGCGCCTCCTGCTGTGCGATCCTTTTGCGCAACTGCTCGAAATCGTTGATGCTCGGGGCCGCAGTCTGGGCCTTTGCGAACTGGACGGTGATCATCATGGCGAATACTGCGCCGCATATTCTGCTTCTGCTCATAGGCTCCTTTGGAGGTTTGATCTGTTTGGGCGGTCCGACGCTGGAACACACCCTTCCCAGTAGCTCAACTCCTGAATTTGACCTAAACTTACCCGAGCAGTGTTACAGGAGGATTAAGGTCCGGTGACGAACCAGAAAGCGCGCGGCGAACGGGTACCGCGAGTTCTATACAAGTGTTACGTGATACAAGATAATGAGCTTCTAAGAATAGATTTAAACCCGGATGGTGCTGCACACGTGTTTCGAGCGAATTATTGGCCGCCTCTCGCCGCGTTTCTAACGCTTCTGTTGGTATTTCAACCCGGTGGTGATCTTTGGGCGCAGGTAGCCGTGCCGACTCCACAGGAACTCGACCAGTTACTGGCGCCGATCGCGCTCTATCCAGATGCGTTACTCGCGCAGATCACCGCGGCTTCAACTAACCCGCAGGAAATTCTCGACGTGGATCATTGGCTGCAGCAGAACGGGGGGCTGTCCGGCGACGCCTTGACCAAAGCGGCAGAGCAGCAGGGCTTCGATCCGGAATTTCTCGCGCTGGTCAATTTTCCGCAAGTGCTGAATATGATGGCGCAAAACATCGATGATTACGCTGCGATCGGGGCGGCGTTCTCCGCGAACCAGGCGACCGTATCGGATTCCGTTCAGCGGCTGCGGGCTGAGGCATATGCGTCGGGAGCTTTGCGCAGCACTCCGCAATTACAGGTGGTGCAGCAATCGCCGCAGGTGATTGTGATTCAACCGGCGAATCCGCAAGTGGTGTATGTTCCGCAATACGATCCGGCGGTGATCTATGCGGGACCGCCTGTTGGGAGCGGAGTGGGAGGATTGATTACCTTTGGCGCGGGCATCGCAATTGGGACGTGGATTGCGCAGCCTTGGGGCTGGGGCGGTTGGGGATGGAATTGGGGCGGACGCCGCATGCTCTACCGGCGGGGCGTATGGTATCGCGGAAACAATCGCTACCGGCCGCCGCGACCAACGTATCGCCCGCGCCCGGTGCCATATGCAGGGCGGCCCGGGTATGGCGGGAACTGGTCGCGGCCGGGGAATCGCCCTTCTTCCAATCGTCCGGGAAACGGGAATCGCCCATCACCCGGGCGGCCGCCGACAACTCGCCCGGCGACAAAGCCCGCTCCGGGGCCGAGGCCCACGACCCGACCCGCTCCGGGACCGAGGCCGACGACTCGACCCGCTCCGGCGGCGGGGCCTGCACCGAACCGAAATCCGTACGCGGGATTTCCCCAGAATAAGCAAGCTCCGGCACAGGGTTCGCGTCCGACGGGCTCGCGTCCGAGCGCTTTTGGCGGAGGGAATAGCGGAGCCCAAACGCGTGCCGCCAGCGCCCGCGGTCAAAGGGAAATGCAGAGCAGCGGCGGCGGACAGCGGAAGCGATAGTTCAGGAGGTCGGAGTCGATGTTGAAATATTGCGCTGGTTTGTTTGTTCTTCTGTGCGGCCTTCCAGTGCTCGCGCAGCAATCGTTTTCTTCGCCGAGAGAGGCTGCGAAAGCGCTCTACACGGCAGCAAAGGCAGGAGATTCTGCGGCGCTTCTCGAACTGTTCGGTCCGAATGGGAAGGAACTCGTTTCTTCTGGCGACTATGTAGCTGACCAGAACGAACGCGACCGGTTTGTGAAAAACTATGCAATTGCGCATAAGCTGGTTCCGGAGGGCACGGGCAAGTTTATCCTGCAAGTCGGTTCCGATAATTGGCCCTTGGCGGTTCCGATAGTGAAGACTGCAAGCGGGTGGTCGTTTGATGCCGATGCGGGTAAGCAGGAAATACTGTATCGCCGCATTGGGCGGAATGAAGACGACGCGATCCGCGTTTGCCGCGCGATTATAGACGCAGAACGCGCCTATCGACGCGAAGGCCACGACGGCAATCCGCCCGGTGAGTACACGAGGAAACTGTTGAGCGATCCAGGAAAACAAAATGGTTTGTATTGGGAAACAGCGGAAGGGGAGCCGGCAAGTCCTGGCGGTCCGCTGCTTGCGGAGGCCGCCGGGGATCATTATGAGTTGGGCACAGGCAAGCATCAACCGTTCCACGGTTACCTCTACCGAATTTTGGCTGCGCAAGGGCCAAACGCGCGGGGCGGCGCGCGCGATTACGAAGTGGATGGAAAATTGAGGCGCGGCTTTGCGATTGTGGCGTATCCAGCCGAGTACCGGGCGAGCGGCCTAATGACTTTCATCGTGAACCAGCAGGGCGTTGTGTACGAAAAAGACTTCGGGCCGGAAACCCGGGATGTGGCGAAGGCCATGACTGTGTTCGATCCTGATTCGTCCTGGAAGGTGACAAAGTAAGCAATGGCTGTTTTGCGAGCGGGTCTGGTTACAGTGGCCGTGTTATGCGGCGCAGTTTCGTTAGGAGCCGCGGACAGCGGCTGGAATCAACCGTTTCGGCCGCAGTATCATTTTTCTCCTCAGAGGAATTGGACGAACGATCCGAATGGGCTGGTTTACTTCGAAGGGGAATACCATCTCTTCTTTCAATACAACCCATTCGGAGACGAGTGGGGCCACATGAGCTGGGGTCACGCGGTCAGCAAAGATCTTTTGCACTGGCGGGAGTTGCCGGTGGCGATACCGGAAGCGAATGGCGTGATGATCTATACCGGCAGCACAGTTGTCGACCAACGGAATTCGAGCGGATTTTGCACGAACGGGAAAGCCTGCCTGGTGGCAGTTTACACTGGCCAGGCGGGTAAGATCGAAACGCAGAATGTTGCCTTCAGCAACGATCGGGGACGGACGTGGACGAAGTACCGCGGCAATCCAGTGATCGATTTACAGATGTCGGATTTTCGAGATCCGAAAGTGTTCTGGTCGGAGCAGGCGGGCCATTGGGTGATGGTTGTTTCGCTGCCGAATGAGCACAAGGTTAGATTCTATGGTTCGGCCGATTTGAAAAAGTGGAATGCGCTAAGCGAGTTCGGGCCGGCGGGAGCAACCGGGGGCCAATGGGAATGCCCGGAACTCTTCTCAGTTCCCGTGGAGGGCAGAGCGGGCGAAGTGCGGTGGGTGATGAAGATTGGCGTGAACCCGGGGGCGCGGTTGGGTGGCTCTGGCGAGCAGTATTTCGTCGGGCGGTTCGATGGGCAACGCTTTATGAATGAGAATCCGGCGACGCAGATTCTGTGGACGGACTATGGCAAAGACTGCTATTGCGCGCTCACGTTTAGTGGGCTGCCGCAGGGACATAAACCCGTGATGATTGGCTGGATGGATAACTGGCAGTATGCCGCGAAGCTGCCGACAAGTCCGTGGCGCGGGCAGATGACCATTCCGCGTGAGCTTTCGCTGCGTGAAACGGCGGAAGGAATTCGTTTGTTTCAGCAGCCGCTGGCGGAATTGCAAACGCTGGCCGCCAGCGAGACCGTTTCCCCGAAAACGCATTCGTTCCGGTTTCGCGCATCGCTCGATGTGAGTAAAGGAGGCGACTCGGGCTGGCGGATTCTTGTGGGCGGCGGAAAGTATAGTTCCGTTGGCTATAGCGCTTCCAAGAAAGTGTTGTTTGTAGACCGGACGCATTCCGGACTGGTTAATTTCAGCAAGGACTTCCCTGGAAGAATGGAGGCTCCGTTGAACTTACGAGGCCAGAAATTTGACGTGCAGGTTCTGGTGGACCGGTCTTCAATCGAAGTGTTCGCGGACGGCGGACGAGTGG
The DNA here is from genome assembly GCA_963767485.1 of Terriglobia bacterium. Lineage (GTDB taxonomy): Bacteria > Acidobacteriota > Terriglobia > Bryobacterales > Bryobacteraceae > Bog-105. Next base: position 152,190 of record CAVYDZ010000014.1, read on the forward strand.
CCAGCACCAATCTGGTTTTTCCTCCGGCCGAGGCGATGGGGATTGAAGCATTCGGCGGAGCGCCGCAAATTCACGTGGAAGAGATCCGGTCGATTCACTAGCGATCGCCGGAGGCCCAGTCGGGCCTGTTTCAACGGCGTTTAGCCGTCGACGAAGTGCCCATCGCCCTCAATTGTGCGGAAGCCTTTCGCGCGTCCTCCGTATGCGGATAGTTTTGCACGAGTAGCCGGAATTCGCTCGAAGCACGGGTGCGCTGATTCGATTTGAGCAGCGCCATCGCTTTCATGTAATGGGCGTCGGGCGTTTTCGGATTATCGGGATAGCGCTCGAGCACTGCGTCGAAGTCTTTGATTGCATTAGCGTAGTCGCCGCGATTGTAGCTGATCTCTCCGAGATAATACTGGGCATTGGCGGCCAATTCCGTGTTCGGGAAGTATTGCAGATACTGCGAGAATTCGCTGTAAGCCAGCTCGGACTTTCCGGTCTGGTAGTCGCGCACAGCCGCTGTATAACTATCGTTGGCGCTCATGCCTTGCGGAACGGCCTGCGCCGTCGGGGACGCGCCGGGACCGGACGGTGGGTTGCCTGTAGGAGGAGCCGTGGCAGCTCCGGGAGCGGGCGGCGGACTTTGGATAACCTGCAACTGGTTTTTAAGATCCGTCATTTTGGCGTCCATGCGTTCGAGCCGGGAGCTGAGATCTGCGAGCGCATCCTTGAGCGAACGAACGTCGTCGCCCATAGCATCGACTTTTCCATTCATCGCACCCACGGGCGCGAGTGATTTCGCCACACCGTTGCTCACGGTATCCTGCAAGCTCGCGACCTGATCGGCCGTGCGGCGCGTGTCGTTCTGCATCGCTTGCACCATGCCGGTCAGAGTGTCAATTTTGGTATTCAACGAGTTCTGCATCTGAGTGATGCGGTCTTCCAGATCGCGCTGCATTTGCACGAGGTCTTTATTGACAGCGAAAGAGAGGCTGGAACAGGTCAGCAAGAGAGCGGCCAGGCGCACAAATTTCATGGAAATAACTCCTAAAGGGGATGAAGCGAGTTCATCCCCGTTCTACTTCTGCTTCAAGTGTAAGATGACCGAACTGCTTTTGCGTCAGAACTACTGGGTGGCGGAAAAGTGGGCGCGCCGATTGCGTGCGTAGCAGTCCTCGGTAGCGTCGGTGCAGAGCGGCCGCTCTTTACCGTAACTGACGGTCTTGAGCTTATCGGACGGAATGCCGAGAGCTACCAGGGCGTCGCGGGCAGCGGCAGCGCGGCGATCGCCGAGAGCGAGATTGTATTCCGCCGAACCGCGTTCGTCGCAATGTCCTTCAATCGTCACGATGAAATTCGAATCGAGACTGAAGATCTGCTTAAGAGCGGCGGCGTCTGACTGCAGAATCGACTGATCGGCGGGGCGGATTTCGCTCTTATCGTAATCGAAGTGCAGGTCCTGCACCTGATGGGCGAGGATATCTTGAATGGTCGCTGGATTGTTGTTCTGCACAGGGGCGGGCGGCGGAGGACTGCTAACCGTGATGGTAGCGTCCGCATCGCTTTCGCCGCCAGCTCCGGTAGCGGTGAGGTGATAGGTGGTGGTGGCAGTCGGGTAGACGGCGCGGCGGCCATTCGGACTTACACTACCGATCGCGTTATCGATCTGAACACTGGTCGCACCGGAAACGGACCAGCGCAGGGAAGAAGGCTGGCCGCTGTTAATCGTAGCCGGTTCGGCCGTGAAGTAATCGATGGTCGGTTTCGCCGCCGGAGGCGTGGCAGCCGTGGGCGGAGGGGGTGGTGGAGGAGGTACTGCTTTCTTGTGGCAGCCTGCCGCCACAATCAAGAGAAGCACCGGGGACACCGTTGAGAATAGCCTGCGTCTCTGCATAAAGATGATTGAAGTTCTCCTGAAAAAGTTAGATGGCGTATGATTCATTGCTCGGCATTGACCCACACCGGCTTTTCGTTGTCGCCGGAAGTTGTCAGGGCGTGTTTGCCGGTTCCGTCGGCGTTCATCACCCAGATTTGCGATTGACGGCCGCGCTTGGAGGCGTAGACGATGTGAGCGCCATCCGGCGCCCAACCGGGATTTTCATTGCGGCCTTCATTCGACGTGAGCTGGGTAGTTTGCCCGGAAGCCACGTCCATCACAAAAAGGTTGTAATTCCCGGGCTCGAAACCTCTCGTCCAGGCGAATGCGATATGGGCACCGTCCGGACTCCAGGCCGGGTTGGTGGCCTCGCCGGTTCCAGCACTGATGCGGTGCACGTTGAGTCCTTCGATGCTCATGAGATAGATCTGTGGAAAACCGGAGCGCCCGGAAACATCGACCATATCAGTTCCGGTTTTCGGATTGATTTTTGCTTCGACTTCGATGGCTCCGGAAGAAGTGATGCGGTGCAGGCCGCCGCCGTTGACACTGGCCATGTAGAGTTGCGCGGGTCCGCCGGCCGCAGTCGAAGAGAAAATGACGCGTTTGGAATCCGGTGTAAATGTGACAAACGCATTCATGGAGGCCCGTTGGTTATAAAACGGCAATTTTCGTCCGCTGTCAAGAGAAAACATTTGAATAGCAGGATATCCCGCTGCATAAGTTGTAAATGCAACGATGCGGCCATCGGGCGAGGCAGACGGGAAGGTGCTGATGGAGCCGTAACGAGTGAGCTGGCGCTGATCGCTGCCATCCCAATTCATGACCCAGATTTCCTTTGCGCCACTGCGCTTAGAGACGAACACGATGCGCGAACCCACGAGGCTTTTGCCACCGAACTGCGCCAGCATATCGGCGGCATAACGATGGCCGGCATCGACTGCGCCCTCTTTAGTGAGCGGGGCTGTATAGACCTTCCCGAAAATCTGCGCCTGCTGGAGCGAAGGCATGTTGGGCGCGGTGGAATAGAACCAGCCGAAAGCCACGAAGAGGCCGTTGTTTTCCGCGCCATAACCGATGCCGAGGTAATTGGCGGAGATGGGCGGGAGGCTCCAATCGCTGAGACGATTGCCCTGCGGTTTGGTGGTAGCCGCGGAGGGCGGCGCTACCCCGCCCTGCAGATCGCCCGGCTGCTGCGGAAGCTGCAACGGGTAGAGCGTCTTCGGCACGAAGTTAATGAGCGGCGATGATTCGAGATCGGCGCGCACGGTGTTGTTGAAATCGGTAATGAGGGAGGCTGCGCCGCCACTCGCCCGAAAATCGGTTACGGCTATCAGCGGCTTACCGGGATTTTTGACGATTTGGCCGGTGATCTGCTGCCCGGCGAGCAGCGGGCCTGAACAGGCAGCCAGGAGAAGAGAAGTTAAAAGAAGGCGCATCAACGTAAGTTAAAAGTGAATTGTGCCGAGATGTAGCTTTCGGTGATTTGCGGTGGCAGTTGGGGAAGCGGGCTGGCATTATAGACAGCGCGCAAAGCTGTATTGTCGATCGAGGGATTGCCGCTCGATTGGACGATTTGAGGCGTGCGGATCGAGCCGTCACGCATGATGTAGAAGCTGACGATGGCAGGCTGGGATTGGCCCCGGGCATCCAGGCCGTTGGTCAACCAGTTCTGGGCGATACGCTGACGCACAAGCTCGGAATACCAGCCGAGGCGATTGCCGAGCGGCGAATTCGGGCCGACCCCAACTTGGCCTCCGCCGCCCTGTTGCGAATACATCGGGTTCGATAAAGCTTGCCGGGAATGACTATATACCTGGTTGGGCGGCGTGGGCGTAGTGAATTGTTGTTTGTGGAGCGGTTGCGGTGCCCGCTTCTTGATTTTGTCGGGAATTTCGAAGGCGTCTTTGGGGGGCGGAGGCTGCTTGATGGCTTCCTGTTTCGCAGGGGCCGGGGGCACCATTGATTGTGTATCGTTCGCAACCGGGTTGGGCGTAGCTTGCCGCTGCGGAATGGGGATGTTGTGCACGGTCGAGACCGCGTAGGCTGGGCCGCCCGCCGGGTGAATGTCGCCAAACGCTTCGCGATTGCGATTCATCCAATACCAACCGAGGAAGAGCGCAGCCACTACCGCCGCATGGATGAGGACGGCTCCGAGCATAGGCATCGCCAGCGGGTCGCGTTCATCGAGAATGTCGAGCGGTTGTGACATGCAGCTAGCGGTGGGGCTGGCGGGTGCTCGAATCGATCGGGGCCGTCACCATTTTTACTTCGAATTTGGCTTCCCCGAGCTCCGCGATGATTTGCGCGATCTGATCCCAGGGCGTTTCTTTATCCGCACGAACATAGACCGCGGTGGCATTGTGGAATCTCTGGTGAACCGCCTCGGCCAGCAGGTTTATGTTGACTGGTTTTTCGTTGAGGAAGGATTCGCCGCTTTTGGTGATGCTCACGACGGGCAAATCCTGAGCCGTGTTCTGGACGCGCCTGACGGTCGGGACCTTGATATCGAGCCCGAACTCCATGACGTTCGCAGTGATCATAAAGATGACCAGCAGCACGAGAACGACGTCGACAAGGGGAACGATATTTATTTCGGAAAGCGCAGCGGGCGAGCCGAAGCGTCGGCCGCGCCGCATGCCCCCGTTTCCGTTAAATGAGAAAGCCATGATCTGCCATTAGCCGCCGAAATCGCGATCGGCGAAGTTCTGGAATTCTATAGCGAAGTCTTCCATGCGAGTGCCGAGCTCTTTGATGCGCGTCCCGAAGATGTTATAGAAGATCGCTGCGGGGATGGCGGCGGCGAGCCCGATGGCGGTGGTGACAAGCGCTTCGGAAATGCCAGGGGCGACCGCGCGGAGACTGGCGCTGCCGGCGCTGCCAAGTCCTTCAAACGCATCAATAATGCCCCAGACGGTGCCGAATAATCCGATGAACGGGGAAACGGACGCAACGGTGGCGAGCCAGCTCATATTCATCTCGAGCTTAGTGACTTCTTCGCTAATGCCTAATTGAAGGCTGCGTTCGATCGCGAGTTTATTCACCAGAGCGCCGCGCTGTTTGATTTGGCGTTCGATTTCTCCATAGCCGAAATCGAACACAGCCACAAGTGGGGCGGAGCTGAACTGCTCACTCGCAACTGCCACCGACTGGAGGTTGGACGCTTTGCGAAAGGCGCGCAGGAAGTTGCGATTGTTGCGGCGCGCGCGGCTGAAAACGCTGCTCTTCGAGAGCACGATTGTCCAGGAAAACAAAGAGAAGAGGATCAGGATTGCAATAACAGCTAAAGGGACAGGTCGAAGGTTTTGGATGAGATCCCACAGGCCCAAAGCAGCGGGAAACAGCACTAATGGCAATAGTCGGGTCCTTTCGTTTTACCTCGTTTTCATTATAGGGATCGCGTAATGGAGGTCATGCATCGCAGGCAATTGCGGGCCTCGTGGTTATTCCGACTGCTCTTCGAGCTACCCGAGTCTTCGACGAGCCGCGCACGGCATAGACTGTGTAAGGAAGCATGGGAAAATCGACGCGCAGGAGTTTCCTGGCTGGTGCGACGGCGGCGGCAGGAGTCTTTACGACGGGTCTCGATGCCAAAGAGCCTGAGGGCTTCGAAGATCTCATCCTCTGGTACGATAAGCCGGCCGCGCGTTGGGTAGATGCGCTGCCTGTCGGCAATGGACGCTTGGGTGCGATGGTCTTTGGGGGCGGTGCGAACGGGAATCCGTCGCAGGAATTATTACAGCTGAATGAGGATACTCTCTGGTCGGGCAAGCCCCAGGACGGCAATAATAGAGACGCCAAGAATCATCTCGCGAACGTAAGACGGGCGGTTCTCGAGCAGCAGAATTACCATTTGGCCGATGAGATTTGTCAGAAGATGCAGGGCTTATTCGCAGAAGCCTATCAGCCGCTGGCCGATTTGCATCTCGATTTTGCGCAGCCGGGCGCGGTCACACGATACCGGCGCGAATTGAATCTGGATACGGCGTGTGCCCGGACGAGTTACGCAGTCGGTGACGTCGAGTTTACCCGGGAAGTGTTTGTATCCGCGCCGGCTCAGGTGTTGGTGGTGCGAGCCGAAGCAAGTACCCCGCACGCGCTTCATTGCAAAATTTCGTTGAGCAGCAAACTTGGTAAAGAGGTACGGACAGTCGGGCAGAACCGCTTGTTGCTCACCGGGAAGGCGGCGGCTCATGTAGCGGGCGCCGGGCATCCGGGAAGCGAGGAACCCGTTCGCTTCTCGGATGAGCCGGGCGAAGGGATGTATTTCGCGACCCTGTTGCAGGTGGATTGCGAGGGGGCAAGACCGGTCCCGGACAAAGGAGCAGTAACGATCAGCGGCGCGACATCTTTTACTCTGCTCCTGAGCGCTGCTACCGGGTTTCGCGGATATCGCAATAGGCCCGACCTGCCGGTCAGCGAAGTGACGAACCGAGCGGAGCGCCCGTTGGCAGCCTCATTGGAGTACCGGTCGACGCGCGCAGCCCATATCACGGATCACCAGCGGCTTTTTCGGCGTGTTTCACTGCGAATCGGTTCACGCACAAACTCGAGCCTTCCAACCGATCAGCGAATCGCGAGTTTCGCAGTTTCCCAAGACCTATCATTGCTTGCGTTGTATTTCCAATATGGCCGCTATCTGCTCATCAGCAGCTCGCGCCCAGGTTGTCAGCCTGCCAATTTGCAAGGCATTTGGAATTATCAAGTCACTCCACCGTGGAGTTGTAATTGGACGGCCAACATCAATGTTGAGATGAATTACTGGCCGGCGGAAACGTGTGCCTTGACGGAATGCACCGGGCCTCTATTCGACTTGATCGAAGGATTGAGCGAGACTGGAACGGTTACGGCGCGCGAGACATATGGATTGCCGGGGTGGGTTTCGCACCACAACATCGATCTTTGGCGTGCCTCGAATCCTGTGGGCGAGGGTGTAGGTGCGCCGACCTGGGCGAACTGGGGCATGAGCGGGCCATGGCTCTGCCAACATCTCTACGAGCATTACCTCTTTACGCGCGATCAACAATTTCTGCGCACAAAAGCGTATCCGCTGATGAAGGGCGCCGCTACGTTTTGCATGGCTTGGCTGCTTAAGGACGGCGAAGGGCATTTGACTACATGTCCGTCGGAATCGACCGAGAACGATTTCCTAGCACCCGATGGCAAGCCGGCCATGACGAGCGCGGGTTGCACGATGGACATGGCGCTCATCCGGGAATTATTCGGCAACTGCATCGAGGCGGCGAAGGTATTGAATCTGGATGCCAATTTCTCGGCGCAATTAGACGCAGCGCGAGCGCGCTTGCTGCCCTATCAGGTGGGGAAATATGGGCAGTTGCAGGAGTGGTCAGTTGATTTCGAGGAGCACACGCCGGGGCAGCGGCATATGTCTCAGTTGTATCCGCTGTACCCGGGAAATCAGATTACTCCGCGCCGCACTCCGCGACTGGCGCAGGCTGCAAGGGTATCGCTTGAGCGGCGGTTGGCGCATGGCGGCGCATATACCGGATGGAGCCGCGCCTGGGCTATCGGGTTGTGGGCTCGCTTAGCTGATGGAGAGAAAGCGTGGGAATCGATTTCCATGCTGATGCAGCATAGTACGAACCTGAACTTGTTCGATACGCATCCAGCGTCGGAAGGCGCGATTTTCCAGATCGATGGGAATTTCGGTGCGGCTGCGGCAATCGCCGAGATGTTAGTGCAAAGTCATGACGGGAGCATTGATCTTTTGCCTGCATTGCCGAGCGCATGGGGCGAGGGAAGAGTAACAGGGCTGCAGGCGCGCGGCGGAGTTAGCATCGATTTATCCTGGAAAGCCGGCCGATTGCAGGAATGCGTGCTGCGGCCGAGGTGGAAGGACAGCTACGCTGTTCGCGCGCCGCGTGGTCAACAAATTCGCTCGCTTCCAAGGGGATCGAAGCGAACGCCGGATGGAGCCACTTCCATTCCGCTCGAAGCCGGGCGCGCATATCGATTGACGTTCTCCTGAGCATTTTATAATTCGGTCACATGCTCGTCGAGCTCATTGTCGAGAATTACGCAGTGGTCGAACAAGCTCGGATACGGTTCGGGGAGGGCTTGAACGTGCTTTCGGGCGAAACCGGCAGTGGCAAATCGATTGTGGTGGATTCACTCGGCTTGCTGCTCGGGGCGCGCGCTTATTCGGAGATGATTCGTAGCGGCGAAACGAAAGCCAGAGTCTCAGGAATCTTTGCGCTGGGGATGAATCCCGGTGTCTTGGAATTGCTGGCGGAAGCGGGTATCGAGAAGGCGAGCGACGAAGAATTGATTGTGGAGCGGGAGATCACTGCGGCGGGGAAATCGCGCGCATTCGTTGGAAACAGGCCGGTGACGACGGCGTTTCTGCGCCAGCTTGCGCCTGCCTTAGGCGATATTCACGGGCAGAACGAACAACAGATCCTGTTTACGCGGCAGGCGCAGCGGAATCTGGTCGATGAGTATGCGCGCGCGGTTCCGCTGCGTTCGGAAGCAGGAGCGTTGTTCGCGGGATGGAGGGAAGCCGGAGCAAAGCTCGAAGAACTTGACCGCGGCGAGCAGGAGAAATTGCGACTGCTCGATCTATGGAGTTTTCAGCGGAAAGAAATCGAAGCCGTGCAGCCGAAACCGGGCGAAGACACGCAGCTCGAAAGCGAGCGGAAGGTTTTGCAGAACGTGACCAAGCTGCAGGAGACCGCGGCGGCTGCGTTCGATGCGCTTTATGACGCGCCGCAAAGCGCGGCAACGCAGGTGCGCCAGGCCGTCAAACGTGTGGAAGAGCTGACGCGGATTGATGAGAGCTTGAGCGAAACGGCTGGAACACTCAAGCAAGCGTCCGTGTTGGTGGAGGAAGCGGCTTACACGCTGCGTGATTACCTGGGCAAGCTGGAGAGCGATCCGCAGCGCTTGGAAGATGTCGAGACGCGACTGGCGGCGCTGGACCGGTTGAGACGGAAATACGGTCACACCATCGACGACATCCTCCGTTTTCTTGAAGATGTGGTGCGGCGGATGAATGAAGTAGAGAATGCGGCGGAATACCGGGCCTCGCTTCTAGCCAAACGCGATGAGATTGGAAAGCGTTACGAGCAAGCAGCAGGGCGGCTTAGCGATGTCCGGAAAGCAGCAGCGATTCGTCTGGGAAAGGCCGTAGAGACGGAACTGAAAAGCCTGATGATGGGTGGCACGAGTTTTCAGATCCTGGTCGAGCGAGGAGAGTGGACCGGGAACGGCGTAGATGAAGTGACATTTCTGGTTTCGCCGAACCGGGGCGAAGAGTTGAAGCCGATGGAGAAGATCGCCTCAGGTGGAGAACTTTCGCGCATCGCCTTGGCTTTGAAGACGGCGATGGGAGAGGGAGAGCGGCGGGAGAGTGTTCCGACGCTGGTGTTCGATGAAGTGGATGCGGGCGTGGGCGGCGCTGCCGCGGCGGCAGTGGGCAAGCATTTGAAGACACTCTCGCGCGGCAACCAGGTGATTTGCGTGACCCATTTAGCGCAGATCGCCGGCTTTGCGGATCATCATTACGCGGTGGCAAAGCGCGAGAAGAAAGGCCGCATCACAACGCAGATTGAGGAATTGGGGAAGGATGACCGGGCCCGGGAAATCGGGCGGATGCTTTCCGGCGAGCAGATAACGGCGGAGGCGCTCAAGCAGGCCGAGCAACTCATTCAGGCGGGCCAGCGCTAAAAACCGAGCCGGCGGCGGACGGTTTGGAACGTGGTGCGCGATTCGGGTACGCGGAGCAAGATGGTGCCTCCGAAGTAAATGACGCAGAAGAGCACGATGACGACCACGGCGAGCGGCAGGGGATGCGCCACCCCAAGCGTTCTCTTCAATTGATAACCGGCAAGCGCGGCGAGAATCGAGACGCCCCAGAGCTTCGCGTTCAGAAGAAACGGCAGACCAGAGGGGCCAATTCGGTGGTTCAGCGAGCGGCGCAGCAGGGTGAATTCGACCCAGCCCGCAATGCCCGCGGAGGCGGTCAATCCCGCGACGCCCCATTTCGGATCGATGCCCAGCCACGAGGGAACTTTGAACGCAAATAACAAACCGAGCAGCGTTGTAAGCGTGACGCGGACCAGGGCGAAGCGCAGCGGCGTGCGCGTGTCTTGCAGAGCGTAAAAGACGGACGAATAGAGGCGGCCGAGGGAGGTAGCCAGTAAGCCGACAGATGAACCAGCGAGCACGGACCAGACATAGAGCGTTTGCGCATAGTGAAATCGCCCTCCCTGATACAGTGCTGCGACGAGAACATCGCCGATGACCAGGAAGGCGACGGCGCAGGGAACGATGAAGAATGCGATGCGCCGCAAGCCGTTCGCGAGACGGGTGCGCAGCATCAGCGCGATCTGATCTTGTTCGCCGATTGCGCTCGAGAGTTCGGGAAGTTCGGCGGCCGAGACGGACATGCTGAAAAGGCTGACGGGAAGTATGGCAATAAATTGGCCATAACTAAGCGCGGATACAGCTTCGGCCCCGAGGAAAGTAGCAATCATCAAGTCGATATAAGCGCTGACTTGCACGACACCACGACTGACGAAGACGGGCCCGAAATTCCGAATGACGGCTCGGGCGGGCCCTGAAGACACGTCCCAGATGAGCCGGAACGATGGCAGAAAGCGGAACACCGTGGGGATCTGCACAACCACCATGAGGATGCTCCCGATCACGCACGACCATGACAGGATTACCGCCGATTGTTCCTGCGGCAAATAGCGGCCGAAGACAACGAGCGCGGTAATCATGGCGAAGTTCATGGCCATTTGGGCGCTGTACGAAAGCAGAAAGCGGCGATGGCTATTCAGAACTCCTAAGCACCAGGCGCTGAGAACCAGGATGCCGGCAGCGGGGAAAAGAATTCGCACGAGTCGAATGGTCAATTGCCGGTCCGCTCCGTGGAACCCAGGCGCGATCAGGTCGATGAAGAGCGGGGTCAGCAACACGCCCACCAACACAATGCCCGAACAGACACAGGTGAGCAAACTGAGAACCGAAGCGGCCAGGCGCTCAGCCTCTTCATCCCGCCCTTGCGCGCGCAAGTTGGCGTAGACGGTAACAAATGCTGCGGAGAGGACGCCTTCTCCAAACAGATTGCTTAACAGATTTGGAATTTTAAAGGCGGCTTTAAAAACGCCGATAACTGGCGAGACACCGAAATACAAGCTGATGACGCGCTCACGAAGAAGCCCGGTGATGCGGCTCATCAGAATGCCGGCGGCGACTTGAGTGGTGGGGCCGAGTTTACTCGAATGGGCGGCGCGGGCGACCGGCATTACCGGCGCGAGCGGCGCGCGCGGAGGTTTGGAAATACGAATTCTGACCCGCAAAGGCAACGGTATTGCTTGAGCGTAGCAATTCGTCGAATGTGAATATGAATTCGCAGCATCTTATTTTCAGGAGTTCTTTTTATGCGCGCTAGATTACGCCTCGTTCATTGTCTTGTCGTGAGCGCGTTGGCATTTCCGGAGATGATGGCTCAGAACGTGCCGAATCCGGAGAAGATGGACGTCTTGAAGCAGCTCAGCTCGTCATTTGAGGACGTTTCGCAGCACTGTGGCCAAGCGGTGGTCCAGATCTTCGCGCGCAGTTACGTGCCGGCCGAAGGCGCAAGCAGCGGCGGGGAATTGTTAACGGCGGAAGACAGCAGCGGGTCTGGGATCATATTGAGCCCGGACGGCTACATTCTTACGAATGCGCACGTGGTTAAGGGCGCGCACTCAGTAAAGGTGCAGCTCAACATGCGGATGACGGCCGATACACGCGATGCGGGAGAACACGCGAGGAGCCACGCATTGACAGGCACGATTGTCGGCGTCGACCATGACAGCGACCTGGCGGTGGTGAAGGTGGAGAGACGGGACCTGCCTTATTTGAGTTTTGGCGATTCCGATCAGTTGAAGCAAGGGCAGATTGTACTGGCGCTGGGGAATCCACTTGGTCTGGATAATTCAGTCAGCATGGGCGTGGTGAGCGCGGTTTCGCGGCAGATCAAACAGGATGATCCGATGGTTTATATACAGACGGACGCGCCGATTAACCCGGGCAACAGCGGCGGACCGCTGGTGGACACGGACGGCCACGTGGTGGGCATCAACACGTTCATCCTCACGCAATCGGGAGGGAGCGAGGGCATTGGCTTTGCGATACCGGGGAATATCGCGCGGGATGTTTATCAGCAGCTCAAGGCGCAAGGGCACGTGCATCGTGCGCAGCTTGGTATCGTCGCGCAGACCGTTACGTCAGACATGGCGGAAGGGTTGAAATTGGAAACCGATCATGGCGTGATTATTTCCGATCTCGAACCGGATGGGCCGGCCGCTCGTGCGGGGATCCAAGTGGACGATATCGTCACCGGCATGAACGGCCGACCCATTGTGAGTCTTCATCAAATGGAGGCCCGCGTGTTCCTGGTGCCGCCCGGCACGAAGCTAAATATTCAGGTGCAGCGCGGCGAACAACGAATGGACTTTCCGGTGATCACCGAAGAACAATCTGGTGGAGAGCTGGATGCTTTGGCGGATCTGGTGGATCCCGTGAAAAACGTGGTTCCGCAACTAGCCATTGTGGGGCTCGATATTACGAAACCGGTGCGTGCGCTGATGCCGGACTTGCGGAGGCCGGCGGGCGTGGTGGTGGCGGCACGCAGAGCGGGCGCTCCTTATGCAGGGCCGGCCTTAATTACTGGAGATGTGATTTATGCGGTGAACCGCGACGTGATCAACAACGTTGCGCAGCTCAAGCGATATCTGGATGCGATGAAGTCCGGCGATTCGCTGGTTCTGCTGGTGGAACGCGAAGGGCATCTGCTATACGTGCCGATGCAACTCGACTGACGCTACTTTAGAAGAGATGAATCCAGGGCCGATTTCCAATTTCGTTAAGCATCATTATCGCCATTTCAATGCTGCCACGCTGGTGGACGCCGCGCAATGTTATGTAGATCATTTGGACAGGGCCGGCAAAATGTTTGTAACGCTGGCGGGAGCGATGAGTACGGCGGAGCTGGGTGTATCGCTGGCCGAGATGATCCGGGAAGACAAAATTCACGGTATCTGTTGCACGGGCGCGAATTTGGAAGAGGATGTTTTCAATCTTGTGGCACACGACTTCTATGAACGCGTGCCGAATTGGCGGGACCTGAAACCGGAAGATGAGCAGGCGTTGCTCGAGCGGCACATGAATCGCGTGACCGACACCTGCATTCCCGAAGAAGAAGCAATGCGGCGCATCGAGGGAGTGATTCTGAAGGAATGGATGGCGGCGGATGAGAAGAAGGAGCGCTGCTTTCCGCACCAATTCTTTTACCGGATTTTGCGGGGGACTGAGTTGCGAACGAGTTTCCAGATTGACCCGAAAGATAGCTGGCTGTATGCGGCGATGGAACGCAATTTGCCGATGTTTGTACCGGGCTGGGAAGATTCGACACTGGGCAATATGTACGCCGGGCATTGCATCTCGAAAGACGTGAAGAATGTGCACACAGTGCGCACCGGCATCGAGTACATGATGGAACTGGCCGACTGGTATAGAAAGAAATCGAGTGAATCATCGATTGGATTCTTCCAAATTGGGGGCGGGATTGCGGGAGATTTCCCGATCTGTGTGGTACCGATGCTGCGGCAGGATTTGCAGCGGGAAGATACGCCGTTATGGGGTTACTTCTGCCAGATCAGCGATTCGACGCCAAGTTACGGTTCATATTCGGGAGCGATTCCGAATGAGAAGATCACTTGGGAAAAGCTGGGGATCGAGACGCCGAAGTTTGTCATCGAGTCGGACGCGTCGATCGTTGCGCCGCTGATTTTCGCGTATGTATTAGGCTGGTAGGAGCGACTGCGGTGAGGTGGCAGAGTGGTCGAATGCGGCGGTCTCGAAAACCGTTGAACCTTTACGGGTTCCGTGAGTTCGAATCTCACCCTCACCGCCAGAAGGTCTTTCAGCAAGTCCCTCGGTCTGTCGTTAGCCACGATTTTTACCGGCTGTGATAATAGCCTCTGACAAGAGTAAGTGATGAGCATTATTCGCTTGTTAGAGATAATCCACTCCGCAACCCTCGACGGTTGGGCAGAAAGAAACAACGCGGCTCTCAACGCCCTTTTTGGCGCTCCGGGCGGACGATATCCGAAGAGTGCTGATAGAACAGTGATACTCCGGGCACCGGGATTAAGCGCCGATACGGGTGTTCCGTTCGCTGCATATATCCATCCAGCAAACCCGTCTTCGGGCCCTTATAGTGGACTCTCATTCGTGATTTTCCCAAGTCTGGACGCACCTTGCCTGCTCGGGTTGGTTGTGGGAACCCAAGGGCTTAGTCCGGATGAAGCCATTCTGGGCAGGCCAGGACATGCCCGAAAGACGCAGGCAATTTGTTCGTGGCTCAATCACGAATTCGGGGATGGATGTTTTGTGGCGTGGGCAAAACATGATCCAACTCGGACTGATCTAGCCATTCCGCAAAGCGTCAAGCAAGCGTGGCCAAATCACGCGGCTGCGCTCGATCGATACGGAAAGGAAATGTACGCGGTATTTTGCCCGGCGGAAGGTCGAAGGGGTACCGAAGAGGCTGTCACCGCGTTCCTTGACCTTCTCTTTGAAGAGAGGGGCCATCGTCCGATTACAGCCTGTCTGGCAAGCTATGAATCGATCCGAGCGGCGTGGTTTGAGCACTTAATGCCAAGCGTCGAAGATGTCCAGATCGCTGATCTGCTGTCTACGAGGCGATACATAATCCTTCAGGGGCCACCGGGCACAGGCAAGACAATGACGGCGACCAAGATTCTTAAAGAAGAATATGAGGAGCGCGGGAGAAGCATTCAGTTTCACCCGAACACCACGTACGAGAACTTCGTCGGGGGCCTTGCGCCAACGATCACTAACGCAGATTTGGGCCTCCGGTTCGCACCTTCGCCAGGCTTCCTGATGGAAGCTGCTGCGCAAGCCCTCTCTGATCCTGGCCACAAATATCTCTTGCATATCGATGAGATCAACCGCGCGGACCTAGCGAAAATTCTGGGCGAGGCAATTTTTCTCTTCGAAGCCAACTCAACTTCCGATCGCAAAATTGATCTTGCTTACGATTTCGGCGCGCCCTTTCACCGAACGCTCTTCTTGCCCACAAATCTCCACGTCTTAGGCACAATGAACAGCGCCGATCGAAGCATCGCGATTCTCGATGTGGCGGTGCGTCGCCGGTTCGCATTTCTGTCTTTGTGGCCCCGCATGAGCGTCGTCGAACAATACGGCTGCGCCCTTATGCAGCAGGCATTCAAGGACTTGATCTCCATTTTTGTAGAACACGCTTCGCAAGATGCTTTTCCATTGGTGCCGGGACATTCATACTTCCTGGAATCGGATGAGGTCCGCGCCAAACAAAGCCTTCGTGTTAACCTCGCTCCGCTGCTTGAAGAGTATCTGGCGCAAGGCTACGTCGGCGGATTCGCCGAGCCGATTCGTGGCTATTTGCAAAGGCTTCTCAGTTTGTGAGATCTCCCCGGGCAAGACGCCACCGGAGCTCGACACCTCTCGTCGCTCCACCGCTCTTGAATCCGATTTGCCTGGAAGTCGAAGATCACTCGATCTCACAATGGTCTGCGATTGATTTTTTCCAATTGAGGCGCTTTGGCGATCCGCAAACGGTCGCTTCCCGGGCGGCCAAATTGGCAGAACAGTTTATTACTCAGAATCGGGCTCTATTGGCGATTATGGGTGTCCAGATCGATCGGGATTACGACGGAAGCGACTTGCATCTGCTCGTGAAGGCAGGTACCAAAGTCGGTGCAATTCCCCTCATTTCGCCGAGAACTGCCCGGCCCGACTACGGGCTCGTAATTCAGCCGAGATTTCCGTGGGCCGGAATTGGCCCGATGTTGGCCGAAATGGGCTGGCGAGTCAGCCCCACACCGCTTCGTTTGCCACTGCTCCACCGCTCGGAGCGGCGCGTACCTGTATGGGTGCTTGCCTTCATGATTCTCGCGAGATTGAAGGTGCTGCTGGATTCTCTAACCCGGCGGTTTGAACTGATCTCAGAAGCGCTCCGGGCTCCGCGGGGCACTGTTAATTGGATCAAATATGCCACCGGGAGCTTGCCGCGCGCAGATTTTCTCGCCGTTCCCTGTACTTTCCCCGAGTTGCGCGATGACCGCCTGCTCAAAGGCGCAATCCGGTATACGCTGGAGCGCCAGTTGCGGGCTCTGGAAACTCAGAAGGAACATGGAGCCTTTGTTCATAAATTGATCGAATTTGCAGAGCAATTGTTGGGCCGAGTTCACGGGGTTCCGGCTTACGCCCCCGCCCCAGCAGCACTTGCCATTTGGCTCCAACGGCCGATGCGAAACGAGGCTTTCACAGATGGGCTCCAAGCGATCGAATGGACAATCGATGAGCGCGGCTTAGCGGGCCTGAGTGATCTCGAAGGTATTCCCTGGACCATGCCCATGGATGAATTTTTCGAGGCTTGGATTGAGACCATATTCCGGGTTGTGGCGCAAAAAACCGGCGCTCAAGTCCGCGTCGGAAGAAAACGAGAGACCGTTCACGCGGTGAACTGGACGCCACCAAATATGGGTTCTCAGAAAGCGCTCGTGCCGGACATCTGGCTGGAATGGGAATCGGCAACGCTCATTGTGGATGCGAAGTATAAACGCCATTGGGAGGAACTGCAGAGGCGGTCCTGGGGGAACCTTGAAGAAGAGTTGCGGGAGCAGCATCGGAACGACCTGCTCCAGGTTCTTGCCTACGCCAATTTATCCCGTACATCCAAAGTAATCACCTGCCTTGCATATCCCTGTTCCCCGGAAATTTGGACTTCGCTTCGGGAGCGAGGGAGGTTGATCCATCGGGCAGAGTTAACGGTCGGCGTTCGGTCAGTTCACTTATGGCTGATCGCCGTTCCGATGGCAACGGACGTGGAAGGCATTGCGATTACGCTTGCTGACGAGTTCAGGGAAATCATCAATCCTGCCGCTGATTGACGTCACTGGACAGCTGCGCCCGCGGATCTTTACCTTATTACCTGCAACGCAGTGGCTGTGAAACTGCAACCCACTCGCCCCAGGCCGACCCGTTGTCCACGCCTTGCACGATCAAATGATGAGTGCCGGGCGGAATACGCATCCTCCAATAACCCCACACGTCGCTATGGGTATTCATGGGAAATTGAGTTATTGTCCGTCCGCTATCTGCATCGACTAAGCTCGCTTTGACCCGTGTTGCAACCGGACCATGCGCGGTTGCGATCACGATACATCCGCCAGCCGGAGTATCGAATGGAAATGATCGTAGCCCACCCGTGGCAGCGTCGTTTCCCGCCCAACTGGAATAGAAATTCCCCGGCGGATTCGAGTCCACGTTTTCTAGCGGTGTAATGCCTTTTATCCAGTTGCTCGCTGCGGCGTCCCATTGCATTTCGATCGGGGGCCCCGCGCTCGCAGGCGCAATTCGCTCGAATAAGGGCCGCTCGGTGAAACCGCCGACCGGAATTAGAACCGCGTCCCGCCTGCCCCAGACGTACGCTTGGACGCCTTCGCTCCCATACTGTGCGTTTACGAATCCGACCCAGGCGAGCGGCGCGGGCAGTGACAACGAAATCAACTCAGGAGGGATGCCGGATGTTAGCCTGCGGCCGGTTCCCACAACGCGCTTCGTTTCGTCTACCAAGAGCAGCCGCTCCGGCTTGATTCGGTTTTCTGCAACATCCCAGCCGGCGAGTTCCCAGCCGCCTTCCACCGGAACCGTGTAAGCGATCTGTCCGGCTATCGGTTTATCGATCGGCAAACCATCCACCCGGTTGCCCAAAATCCGGTTATCCGCGCGGTCGAAGATCGACAGATGATTATCCCGCAAAATCGCGAGTAGTCTATCGATGCTTGCCGGATCGCCGAACAAAATGCGCTTCACCTCCGGGGTTGCTAAACCGTTCTCCACGCTGAGCGAAGCCCATTGCTGATCGGCGAAGGTGTCGACCGTTCCGCGCGTCCAGTCGCTTCTCTCAAGGCGCGAAAAGAAGTGTTCTGGAATCAGGAGGGCGAGGAGCGCCAGAACTAGAGGCAGGGCGCGCGGCCAGCGGCTTCGGCTGGCCAGCCAAATGAGGCCGCACGTTAGCACCGCCCAGTTGGTTAGCGGAAGCGTTACATAGCGGGTCGCGGTTGCGGCACCGAATCTGGGGTCATGCACGTTCATCCGTCCGGCGGCCGTCGCGATTGCGCTTAGAATTGCGAAACTTGAGAACCCGATCAACACAACCGCCATAGGCGTACGCAAGAGGCGTGCTTTCCGAAAACCCCACACCATAGCCGCGAACAGCAGCAGGCTGATGCTTCCAAACTCAATCCCCTGGACGGCCATCTTGTTTGTGCCCGGATGCATGGCGCCGAACGGCGAACTCAGATAGGCAAGGGCGAACCCGCATGCGTAGAGCGGTGCCTTAAATAGCTCGAAGCCCAACGGCGAACCGTTTCGGTGATAGCCGACAAAATAGAGACCGACACTCACAATCGCCGCCACCGCCAGCAGAACCAGATTCCGTTTTGATACCTTCAGCACCGCGGCGGCGCCTAGCAACACGATCCAGAACAACAGGCCGTTGGCCGATGAGTAATTCGCGATCACTGCACATGCTATCGAAAGAATAAGCAATCCACGGCTCCTGCTGCGCTGATACACAGCGAGCGACGCGAGCGATGCAACAGCGAAGAATGCGAGCATGGTCCACTGCAGCAGGAACGGTATGCCGATTACGAGCGCGCTACCCGGCCAACCCATGATGATTCCGCCCGCGGCGCATGCCGCCACACAGGCTGCGTACCCCGCTTTTCGTTCTGCGAAAACCGCCCAGCAAATGAGTCCGAATGTCGCAAGATAGAACAAGTAACTGCAAACCAGCGGGAGGACCTGGTGCGCATGCAGCCACAAAGCATCGATCGCGAAACATAGTTCCGGAAAGACGATTCGGTGCTCGTTATGCTGTTCCCAGAGCACACGCAGATCGAAATGCCGGTAACGTGTGAAATGGTCGATAATCGACCAGTAATCCCACATCGGCAGCGTAGTGAAGAAATGCTTTACTGCAAGGGCTGTTTCAATCCATTGAAACGCCGCCCAGGCGATCAGGCTAAAAAGAAACGCTGTAATTATGCGTTGTATTGTCAGTCGCCCAAGCTAGGCACCGAAGTGCGCGGATACTGGTCGTCGGTGGTTTCGTACCGCGAACGCCCGCGCCGGTCCCGGCTTGATCCCGGCCAGTCCAGGCGCAAATCGCGGCAAACTTCGTCCAGCATCTCTTCGGTTGCAACCCGTTGCTCCAGCGCAAACGTGGTGACCAGCAGATTGTCGCAAAGCAGGTTGATTACGCGGGGAATGCCGCGCGACCGGCGGTAGACCTCGTCGAGCAACTCCGGCGAGAAGACTGTCTGGTTCGGCATTCCAGCGCGCGCCAAGCGGGTTTCGATATACGCTGCCGATTCGTCGATGCTCAACGGATTCAACGTGCAGCGTAAAACGATTCGCTGCTTCAACTGCCGCAGTTCCGGAGTATCGAGCTTGCGGTCGAGTTCCGGTTGCCCCGATAGAATAATCTGCAGCAACTTACCCTGGCGATTTTCCAAGTTACCCAGCAGGCGGATCTCTTCAAGCACGTTCCAGTCAAGGTTATGCGCCTCATCCACAATCAGCACGCAGGTACGATTCCGGTGCGCCTGTTCAAGCAGCAGCGCGTTCAAAGCGAACAGCACGTCGGTCTTCGACTTGCGATCGCATTTCAGATCGAAATCGTAGGCCATCATCTCAAAAAACTGCTCAGGAGTAAGCCGCGAGTTGAAGATAAAGGCGAATTCAGTCCGCTGGGAATCAAGGACGTCGCGCAGGCATTCGAGCATCGTCGTCTTGCCGGTGCCTACTTCCCCCGTCAGAACAATGAACCCGCGGCGGCTCCGCACTCCGTATGTCAAATTCGCGAGCGCTTCTTCGTGCTGCGGACTGCGGTAAAGGAACTCTGGATCGGGACTGATATTAAACGGGTTCTCAGAAAGCCCAAAGTACGCGTTATAGATCGCATTTTGCATGCGTTTATGCCAGTCCTACCCGGCTCGACACAGCCTGCTGGGCCATGATCGCATTCGGGCCTAATGATTCCATCATACTGATACTTATCGGCAATTCTGATTCCAAATAGATTAAATCTTCGCTGCCACCGGCCTCAGGACTCAAATTGTAGGCGCACCCAGCCGGGAAGGGAAGCGGGCTGACCCTTTAGAAATACTATGCGCCTGGTTTTCGGGAATGGTACGTTTTCCCGGATTGACCGGCCAACGGCGGGTACGGATCGAAGAATTTTGCGATACGCTTCGCTGCCGGTGTCAAGCGAACCGGCTTTCCCCAGGAAGCCGCCGCCCCAGCCCAGCGCGAGCAGGCAGGTTAATGACGATTCCTGGGCGGCATGCAAGTCCGTCTTGAGCCGCTCGACTGTCGAGTGGAGCACACCCAACCCGGCTAGTTCCGCAAACCGGGCGTGCAATTCCAGTTGAGCGGCAGCAAACTGGTTGGCGGCTTCGATGATCATTTTCGGCTCGGGCACGGATCGCCATCCCAGCGCGCGCGTCAGTTCGGGGTTTTCGTAAAACGTGCGCTCCTGCCAAGTACCTGAAACCGAAGTACCCGGAGCTGCCATTTCCGCGAAAATAGGCGTCGCGGCGGCTGCCTGGCTGCCTGGAACGCTGCCGCGACCGGCCACTTTCCAAGCCAGTTGCGGTTTGGCGGGTTGCCGCGTATCGAGTGAGGCTACCCGCGTTAAATAAACCTTCATGGCAGACGAGGCAATCGTCCCGGTGTCAGCCAGACTCAGCACCTTCACCTGGGACGCGCCCGCGTTCGCCTCTGCCGGTTCCGCCACGCGGCGCGGTACGCGGTCGCCTTCGATAGATCCCGCAATCCGCTCAAGGGTGTTCGGTGTCCAACGTGAAAAAACAAACCCAGTTCGCAGCGCACCTTTCAGGGCAGACGCCGGCAGGTAGGGGCCCGCCGTCGACGCGGCAAACGTCGGGATGAACAACGACTCGGAAGGAGCGGCGTTCCAGATTCCCGCTAAGTCGCTGTGTTCAAAAGGAATCCTCCGCTGCGAGAAGTTTTGCGCAAAACCGCCCCAGGATGCAAAATCGAGCTTTGTCGCTCTCCGCAGTTGCGCTAAATAGCCGTCGAGCCGGGGCCCGCGCGCCAGCAGACGGAAGATCCGCGTCTGGTCGAGAACGTTCACCTGATCTTTCCAGACCATATAGTCAATAGGCGAAAGTTCGCTCCCGTCGCCGACCAGCAGGGGCGTTAACGTCGTCACATTAAAGCGCATCGCTGGTCTCCTCCGGCGCCGCTCCCGGCACGTGTTCCGCTTCGGGCGCGACTTCCGGTTCCGAAGGTTCCTCTACAATGACTGCTGGTTCTTCGGTTGTGGCTTCGTCTGCCGGAGCCACCGCTGCCGGCAATTCGACCGCCAAGGCTAAACCGGACCGGTACACCGGATGGGCAAAGCCGTCCGGTGCAACGTCCACCGCTGCTCCCGTGGGTTCGGCCGGCGCGAACAATACGGAGCCTTCGGTCACCATGCGCAGCGTCTTTTTAGCTCCATCGAAGCCCTTCGGACTCTCGATCCGGCCGCCGCGCACAGCCATTCCATAATTCCCGCTTTGCCAGTCGATCCGGTCGGAATCAGTCGGTGAATACAGCGAAAGCAGCCAATAGCGCGAGGCGCTGTTGCCGTTTTCCCCCGTACTCGCTTTTAATTTCGGTAGAAAGATCTTGGGCCAGTCACCGGAGACGAATTCAGGCACCGCCGCATGACCCCAGCCCTGGCTCCTGCGGCCGCCAAAGCCGGTGTCGGCCAGCAAACGAAACGCACCTTGCAGCCTGTCGGACCACGAGTCGCGCTCCCGCTCTCCGGCAAACCGGCAAATCGCCCACAATCCCGCGCCCGGTTCAAACTCGACACACGCCGAGTTCGGCTCCTGAATGGAAATGTACGTCAATCGATCCACGGCCCCGCTCTTGCGCGTTACCGTGCGGAATGGCGGCGAACTAGGACGATCTCGGCGCAGCAGGCATCCGCTTTCCGGGTCTGGCAGCCATTGATCGGCCAGGATATAGCCTCCTGTGATCAAAGATTCGATTACCGGGAGCGGGACAAAATGCGCGGTCTGCCACCGAATCTTCGCCAGAAAAACCGAGTTGGGCGCCCGAATCTGGTTCACGGGCGGCGGCCAAACCAGCGCCGGCGGCACGGAAAACAAGGTATCGCCTTGAAACGGAAAGAGCGAGCTAAACGTTACGGCCGGTTTCGAAGCACGAGCCGTCGCCTCCAGCCACTCCTCAAGCCATCCGAGGCGCTGCAGGGCCAGCGTAACCGCCGAATACAGGCGATCGCTGCGATAGAGCGTGTCGGTCCGGTCGAGCGCGCCGTCCCCCGGTCCAAAGCGCCACGGTCCCGCCGGGCGGAGACGTATCAGGAGAGCTGGCTGCATTTCAAGAAAGCTTCTCGGTCAAATCCTCGGCGCTCGCCAGCTGTTGCAATCCGGCAAGATCGGCACTGGACAGCAGATTCTGCTCCGCGGCGCCTTTGGCGTAATAATCCTTATTGCGCCAGTTCAGATTCAGCGAATGAAAGGTGACGCGCCCGCTGCCCCGACTGCCTCCGCCGCCCAACGCATCGTCCTCAATCAAGCGCAAACCTTCGGCCACGCGCGCCAGCAGCGGCTTGTCTTCCGGGCAAAGCACATCGAGCACCATGCGGAAGCGGAAGCGCGCTCCCGCCGGAACTCTCTCCAGCGTCCGCGGATTGGCTTGCGACGTGATGCGATCGACCGCGTTCTCGCTTTTCACTTCAGTTAATTCGTCGTCGAGATTTTCACGCATTTGCGGCGTAATGCTATCCACCACTAGCGGCGCGTCGTAGACAGTCAAACGGGCTGGTGTCGCGGCAGACGATTCCGTCGCCTCGCCGCCGACTCTTTCCATACGTCCCGAATTCCGTCCGAACAGAATACAGATCTCATCATCCGGCCGGTCGCTTTGATGGATACGCACTTCCTGGCCGCGCCGTTTTGAGAGAAACACCAATTCGCTCGGCACTGCGAGTCCAAGCGTCTGTTCGAGCAGGGACCGCAAACGTCCCCGCAGCGAACTGCCGGGAATGTAAGGGATCCCGAAGGCGTCTTTCACCACCGGATTATCTGCCCCGCCAATTTCGAGCGAGCCTTTTCCCGCTCCAATGTGCAGGCCGGTCTGGCAGGTGATCTCGCCTTCGAGAACCAGCTTCCCAAGGAACGTCAATTCGGTTTCTGCTGTATGAGAACTCATGCTTTAATTTCCTGTCCGGTCCGCTATTCGTTGTAGGCCCGGTTATTCGTTGTAGGCAATGATGGCTTCAAATAAATCGCGGAACCGTTCGTAACCGCGGATATCGTTTTTGCGCGTGACTTGCAGCAGCAGGCGCTCGAGGGCGTCCAGACTACGCAAAGAATGCCGCGCAATGGTATACGCCAGCCGCGCGCGCACCATCACAAACTCATGCTGACGGTCGCTTTCAGGAGCCCGCGTAGCTCGTCGCACCGCGTTATACAAGCGCCGCAACTGGCTCTTTGTGCCCGAATCCATATCCCGCATACGGCTCACAACTACGTGCGCCTGGTTATCGAGATAGAGACTGTCGGCGATCAGCTTTTCAATGTCGATTTCGGGCGGGCCTTCGCCGCGCCGGTCGCCCGGCCCACGGCCTCCTGGACCGCCGCCACGCCCTTCCCTGCCGCGGTCGCCCCGCTCCCCGCCGCGTTCGTTCGGGCGCGGACCACCGCCTCCTCCCCCGCCCCGGTTCTCCCGTGGGGGCCGGTTCTCGCCGCCGCGGCGCTCTTCCGACTTCTTCTCTTCCACTTCAGCCATGTGTATTGAATCCTTTCGCCTGCCTGGGAGGTCGGCGCTAAGCCGCGTCCGCCGCCAGACGCGCCCACTCGAGACCGACCCGCGCCGATGGCCTCAGTTTCAGGCCAGCCGTCCGCTTGCCAATCAGGTTGGCAATCACGGCATTGCGCAAATTGTTCTGCTCTTTCCCACGTCCTTGCGGGATTACGCGTGAAAGACGCATATAGGTGCGCCACGGCTTATCAATTCGTGTCGCTTTCCCGCGCCGCGCAGCCCGCGCTGAAAACGCTTCCCGATACACGCCCGCGAGATCGTTCAAGTACTCTGGGGCGCAACGAAAATCGCGCACCAGCCGCACCAGCCCGCTCTTGAGATCCTCCGCGTCGCCCAACCGCTTCCATTCGAGGATTCGCCCGAACAAGTGAATCGATCCGAGCTCGCTTGCTTTCGCCAGCCGCAGTTTCGTTCCCGCCTCCGCCAGCGCAGCGGCGAGGGTTGTTTCCGCCTCTGTAGCAATTTCCAGAGCCATGCTGATGCTTTTCGCTTCCACGCCCGGCAGCGCGGCTAAATGTTGCTCTACGAATTTTTCAAATAACCGGTGCAACTCTCGCGCCAGCAGAATGAGCGCATCCCAGCTTCCCGCCACCGCAAAATCATCGCCTCCCCGATAGAGCAGCGTCACCTTGCGCCAGAAATCCGGTAAAGCGCACAAAATCGCCAGCTCTCCCGCGAAAAATTGCTTAAACAGCGCTGATAACTGGAGGTGCTCTTCCACAGACCCGGCGCGCAGTAATTGCGCTTGAAATTGATCCACATCGCCGCGCAAAATACCCCAGTGCTCGGCGCCTTCCGCCCGTTCTGCAAGCTGCGCGGGAGAGCACGGTTCCGACCCGTCGTCATTCATGGCAAATCGGCGGGGAAACAGAATGCCCTCTTCTTCGATATTCGAGTGCTCGCGCAGCGGCCAGGTAAACGTTCCGGCATCCCAGCTCAATTCCCCTGGCTTTTCCGCCGACCATCCGACCGTGTCGGCCGAGACCAGCCCTTCTGCGAAACGCTCGAAGTAGTCTTCTTCATCCACCTTGTCAGGTTCCGAGCTAGGCGCCCAAAGCGTAGCCAAACCAGGTCCTCCGCAGTCCCGCAAGGGGCAGTAGATGCGCGCCGTGAGGGCATCATCCAGCCGTTTCCGCACCACCGGCCATGCGCCTAGATTTTCCGTACTCGCCCACACCAAACGCAGTGTGTTTCCGGAGAGCCGGGCTAAATCCGTCGCCGCCTTCGTCAGGAATTCGTTCGCTCGCGGAATATCATCTTCCGCCAGCACCAGTAAGAATTGTTCCGAGCTGCTCGATCCGAGCAACATACGCGAGAGTTTGAGCTCCGCGAGCAACGCCCGCGGCAAAACTTCGCCAATCAAGCTTAACCAGCAACACCGTCCAATCAGATCCTGCTCCGCATGCTCCTTTCGCCCGTAGGCGACGGTCAGGAACTCTTCGGTTCCGAGCAGTTGAGCTTGCAGAAAGACTTGCAGCGACATGAAAGTGGTCGTGGCGGCCCGCAACAGGCGAGCTGAGCGTTTGTTCGGCGAGAACGCTCTCAGGCTAGCACAGCGGCTCCGCTCGACTCTATGCTGGAAATATGATCGTTTTCGTAACAGGAGCCAGTTCCGGATTCGGCGAAGCTACCGCCAAGAAGTTTGCGAGCCAGGGCGCCAAAGTAATTGGCACCGGGCGACGTAAGGACCGCCTCGAGAAACTCGCCGCCGAAATAGGCGCTCCGTTTCATTCTTTGATCTTCGACGTGGGCGATCGGAAAGCGGCCGAGAAGGCCATTGCCAGCTTGCCCGATGATTTCAAGGCAGTCGATGTCCTGGTCAATAACGCCGGAGGTGCGATCGGGCTCGATCCTGCGCAGAAAGCCGACCTGGATGACTGGGACGCGATGATCGATAGCAATGTGAAAGGCGTCGTTTATTGTACGCGCCTGCTGCTGCCCGGCATGATCGAGCGTGGCCGCGGAACCATCGTCAATCTGGGATCAACCGCTGGAGAATGGCCCTACCCCGGCGGCAACGTCTATGGCGCAGCGAAGGCTTTTGTGCATCAATTCAGCTTGAACCTGCGCGCCGATTTAGTAGGCACCCCCATCCGTGTTACAGATTTACAGCCGGGGCTTGCAGGCGGCACCGAGTTCTCACAAGTGCGCTTCAAGGGCGACGAAAAAAAAGCCGCCGCCGTTTACGAAGGCACGCAGCCGCTGACGCCGGAAGATATTGCAGAAGCCATTTACTGGATCGTGAGCCGTCCCGCGCACGTCAACATCAACACCCTGCAGCTCATGCCGGTGAGCCAGGCCTTCGGACCGCTAACGGTAAAGCGCAACAGCTAAATCCCGCGCTGCGGACGATATCCTGGCCGCGCCCGCACCTTAAACTTGTGCATCGCTTCGTCTGTCAGTTCCACGCGGATTTTACGGAATCCCTCGTTCGGGTTTGCCTGCGGATAGTAGGTAACTACATAACTGTTGCCTAAATCTTCACGGATCGATTCGAATGCTTCTACCTGCTTCTGCCAGGTCTTCGCAAAATATGCTTTGCCGCCGGTGTTAGTCGAAATGCGCTTGAATATGGTGGCCGAGATCGGGTCCTTATTCACCTCGTTGGTCGAGATCACGTAAATCGGAATACCCTCATCTTCCGCTACGGCGCGTACATCGTCCGGCGCCACCATGCTTGCGTTATCCGGTCCGTTCGAAAATACGATGACCACCTTGCGCCCGGGCACTTTCGCCGCATCGCGTAAGGTCAGCAGCAGGCAATTGTAAAGCGCGGAGTCGTCCCCCGCTACTGCTTTCCGCAGACCTGCGATGGCGCTCGTGCGGTCGCGTTCGAGGGAGACCGCACGGTTCAGATTCCGGCTGTATGTGTAAACCGCCACGGCATCGGTGCGATCCAGACCGCGAATAAAGTCCGCGATCGCGTCCGACGCATAAACGAACCCGCGGTACATGTAATTGCTCGTATCAAACAGGACGAACACATTCGCGCCCGCCGCATCCGAGCGCAAATCCACCACGTTCGGATTCTCGACGGGTCCGGGCACGAATGGATTCGGCGCGCTATTCGAAGCTGTCCGCGAGGGCGTGTGCAGCGGTCGCATCTCGCCATTCGCCATCACCTGCATCGGCGTATGATTTCCTTCGGCGAAGGTGTTGAGCTTTTGCGGGATATCGTCTTCGTAGACTTTGAAATCCTTCGGCTTCA
Source organism: Terriglobia bacterium (assembly GCA_963767485.1). Lineage (GTDB taxonomy): Bacteria > Acidobacteriota > Terriglobia > Bryobacterales > Bryobacteraceae > Bog-105. The sequence continues at coordinate 179,204 of CAVYDZ010000014.1, forward strand.
GCCCGTTCACATACTTATTGTGGTTGTCCGTCACGGTGAACCCGAGAACAACCATGTCCACTTTAACGTGGAAAGTCGTTGTATCGCTGTCCTGCGCGTGCAGCCAGAATCCGGCGGCCAGGAGGCCCGCAAGCAGTCCAGTTGTTGTAGTTAAGCGAAAAGGTGTTGTCACAAGACCTCTAATCGTTTCTGGCGAAGGCGACGGTCGAATTTTCATGCTGGCGTACTTGCTTGCCCACCGTCTCGAGCGAGCGCAGGATAGCCGGCCAGTCGTCCAGATGCGTAGCGAAAATATTCTCGATCGTCGCGCGATTCCACTCGGGAATGTAAGCATCCAGGCGGTCTACCGGAACTCCTGTTTCTTCCGCCAGCGCCGCGAAATAAAGATTGTTCGATTCCCAGCTCTCCGCAAGTACGCGGCTTGAATACCCCATCAGCGTAGGGAAGGTGCGCATGTGGAGCAGCTCCGGCAGGTATGAGTGAGTCAGCGTGGGTTTGGGAGTGCCGAAGACATGCGAAATGGTGGCTGGCGACAGCGAAGGTATCCGCTCGGCAGCCAATCCGGCCAGTTCGGTCCCCGGCAAATCGGGCGCATCGCTCTGCAGCTTGCGGTCTTCCGCTATTTCATACAGCACCTGCGTCGGCACTTGCGATAGCGCGCGGTCGATATCGCCTTGGTGCAGCAGATCCGCCGTTTCCTGAATCCGCCCGGGCGATTGATAGCGCCCCATCGCCTGCAGCACCTGCGGTTCGAGCGACGGGTTCAACACTGCCATCGCCAGCAAATCCCGTCCGCGCGCCACATGCAGCGATACCCAGCGCAATTCATCCTCAGTAACGCCGCGCCAACGGTTCACTGTGATGTCCACAATCATCTGCGGCACCAGATCGGACCAGATCAAAGCCTGCTCCCGCTTCGGCGTCAGGAAATTTTGCTCGGCTTCGGCCAGCGCGTAAGGCAACGAGATCAGAGACCCCGTCAGCCGTCCACCCGAACTCGACGGCCATCCGAGACCGGAAACTTCGGTGGCTCGCCAGGCGGAGGGCAACCCTTCCGGACCGATAAAATCGTGGCTCCGCACAAACACCGGATTCGTGATCAGGATTTGCGCTCCGGGCGGAGCATAGTAGCAGTACACGAACCCGACCAGCGTGTCCCGCAAAAGCGGCGCCAGTTCGCCGCGCGCGTCTTTCTTTCCCGGACTCTTCACCAGATCGGTTAAATCCAGCTTCTTCTCCTGATCGATATGGCGCTCGCTCCAATAGCCGATTGTGTAGAAGCTCTTCTCCTGAGACGAAAGTGAGCCTTTCACCGACTCGGCATCTTCAAGCCGGTTCAACTGCTCACTTACCGTCTTCAGCGCCTTAGGATCGCCGGCTTTACCTGATAACCGGTCCGCCAATGCAAATAAGCTATCGAGTGGGATAAGGCTCTGCGCATCGAAAATGCGCGCAAAATTCTCGGCTGGCGAAACCACCCCCGCGCCCTCGTTTTGCACCCGTCCGACCATCAGCTCGATCATGCGCTGCTGGCGCGGTCCGGCCGCCTCGCCTTCGGCCGAGGCCAGCAGCAACTCGGTCCCGGCCCGGCTCGCATCAAATAACTGGGCATCGCTATTTGCATCGTTGAAGGGCTGGATCAGGCGGGCGAACGTCGCGTCCTGCTTCGCCGCAGGAATCATTCCTTCGCGCGAAAAAATTCGCCAGAGTTCGATCAGCGCCTGGAAACTCCCGAGCGTGTCGGCCCGCAGCAGCGTGTTGCGCATGCCCCGGATCTGGCCGCAAAGCTTAGTCCTCCGTCACCGCTCCCCTGGCCGACGTGGCCCAGCCGCCCAGGTAGATGCCCTCGATGCCCATCCGCTTCATGGCCACCGCCTGACCGGGCGAATAGGGACCGAAGGTAGTGATCTGCTTGCGCTCGGCGAAGAGCTGCCGGAGCCGACCGTAAAACTGCTCAGCCGCCATTCTCGCCACGGTGTAGTCGGCGGGAATAGTGCCCCGTTGCTCCACCACCTGGCGCGCAGAATACAACCGCGTGAGGCCCTCGAGCTGGGGACTGGCAAACCATCTTGCGGTCTCGCCGATCTCCGACTCGAACGAGCTCACGGCCGGGTTCCCGGCGACTTCCGGATCGGATGACATAGCTGGCTCCTGCCGCTCATACACGCGGCGTTCCCCGCGACCCGGAATCCAGGTTCCGTGTGACGCGGGTCACGTCCCGGCTGAATACGTCCATAGTACGGCCGATCCGCCGCCTCGCCCCCGCCCGGTTTTCATTGGTCGAGGTTGATGCTGAGCAGACCGATGGACCACGACGCGGGGGTTGAGCAGCAACCGGACGGGCAACCGGACTGTCCGTCGCCGGTCCCTCTGCTCATGTGCCGAAATGGGCCCATGCGAGGGGCGGTGACGCTGTCGGCGTCCTATGGTGCGCACGGCGACAAGGTGGGCCGCGCGCTGGCCGGGCGGCTGCAGCTTCCGCTTCCGTTCGTCGATCGTGCCATCCCGACCGCTGCTGCCGCCCGCGAGCTCGGGCGGCGTTCGTCGCGGCCGCTGTCTACCTGGCCGACGGCCGGGCCAAGGTGAAGGACTTCCGCAACGGCGGAGGAACCACGTCGGGCCCGTACCGCCCCTTGGTAGCCCGCTCAGAGGACGAGCAGCGCCACTGTCGCCGCGACCAGCAGGGCCGCGGCGAGGCAGATGGCGACGTTCGCGGCCGCGGGCAGCGGCCGCACGGGGGGAAACAGGCGGGTGACCCGGGCGGCCATGTCGCCCTCGCCGGCCGCCAGCGCGCCGGCCGGCGCCGGGCGGGGGCCGGCGTGCCGAACCGCACCAGGGCCGAGACCAGTTCCCGGCAGGCCGTCCCCGCCGGGCATAGTCATCGGCGAGCGTCTCCACCAGCAGCGCCACCGCGCGGTGCGCTGCCGCGCACGTCGCCGACCGCGGGAAGGCCCGCCGCAACGCGGTGAACGGCAGCAGCACCAGGTCGTGCCGTTCCCGTAGGTGCGCATGCTCGTGCGCGAGCACCGCAGCCAGCTCGCCCCGGCCGAGCAGCTCCAGGGTGCCGACGCTGAGCACGATCCGGGAGCGCAGCCCGGGCAGGCAGTAGGCCGCCGCGGTGGGGTAGTCGACGACTAGGGCGCCGGGCACCTTCGGGTCGCCGTGGGCCAGCAGGGCCAGCAGGGCCCGCTGTCGCCGCCTGGCCTGCAGGGCCGCCGCGGACGCGGCGATGAGGACCCAGCACAGCGAGGCGAGCAGGGCCAGGCCCGCGGCCAGGCAGGCCAGCCGGAAGACGAGCAGCATGGCCGCCAAGACGCCGACGACCCCAGGGGTGGGGGGGACCGGAAGGCGGTGTCGGGGAAGAGCGTCCCCAGATGCAGGAGGGAGCGGGCCACACCGATGTTGTCGCCGGGCAGGCTGAGGCTGGCCAGCGTGCCGACGGCCGCCAGTCCCGCGGCCAGGCCGAGCGCCTGCCAGAGCACGATGGCCGCGGCCGGGGACCGGCGTGGCCAGCTGGCCTGGACCAGTGCCGAAGCCCCGAGCACGCTCCCCATGGCGACCGCGGCCAGCAGCGCCGCGTCAGCCAGTCCCGTCATCTCCCCCGCCGCCACCTTCGATAACATTCAGCGCGTCGCGCAGCACGTCGGCCTGGACGCCGGAGACCGACTGGGCGAACCGGGTCAGGGCGGCCGTGCGGCCACCGGTTTGATCCAGCGCGGTCAGCATCAGCTCAGTCACGTAGGTCTCTCGGGTCGCGGCAGGACAATAGCGCCAGGGCCGCCCGTCGCGCTGCCGCCTGGCGAAACCTTTCGTCGCGAGCCTGTCGAGCACCGTCATCACGGTGGTGTGAGCTAGATTACGTTCGGTCAGCCGGGAACTGACCTCTCACCGTGAGCGGAGCGTCGCTCTCCCAGAGCACTTCCATGATGGCGCGTTCAAGGTCACCCAGCCGCTTCACGATCAGAAATTTACCCGTTATGCGGGCTATCGAATTAAGGGCAGGCCCAGTCAACTTGCGCAACGAATGCGGATCCCGGCCACCACGGCTGGGCCGCTTGCCGCCCCGGCTCAGCGGTCCGGGTCGGCAAAACGGGCGAAGGCCCGCAGGTTGGCCAGGCTCTCGCCGCGCTTGACCCGCCAGGCCCATTCCCGCCGGATGGATGAGGCGAAGCCCCGTTCCAGGGCGGTGTCGAAGTTGTCGTCGGCGTAGGACAGGATGCTGCCCAGCAGCCGGTCGATCTCGGCCGGGGTGGCCGCGCTCAGCGGCATCCGGCCGGTCAGGTACACATCGCCGACCGGGTCGAGGCTGAAGTGGACCCCATACATGCGGCCGTTCAGTTCCAGCAGGAAACGGTAGAAGGCCGCGTGATTCTCGTCGGGCTGCCCGGCAGAAGAACGCTTCCACCGCCAGGCTGTGCTCACCGACGATGAGCCACGCCATGGTGGCCAGCTTGTGCGTGCCTTCCAGCCGGACGAGATACGCCCCGGGCTGGGGGCTCTCATAGGTCAGGTCCAGCTCGGCCAGCGCTGCCTCGATGGCCTCGGTCGGGGGCAGGGTGTCAGTCATGTGCCGCGGTCAGGCAGGAAGGAAACACCGCTTCACCTCCCTCTCGCTCAGGGAGGCATCGTACCGGACGGAATTCATGGCCCCGGTGTACACCTCCATCAGCCGGTCGGCCGTCGTCGGCCAGCCGAAGCCGGACGCGTGCTCCCGCGCCCCGCGACAGCGCCGCGACCCGCCCCGGCGACGCCAGCAGCCCCGTCAGCACCCGCGCCCACACCACGGGATCGTGCCCTTCCACCAGGACGCCGGAATATCCTTCCCGGACCGCGGTACGCAGACCGCCGACCATGCCTGGCTGAGCCGCCGCGCCACCCGGCATTCACCGCCTGAGCCGGCCACAGCGCACTCTCAACGGGCTGGCCAAGCAGGCCGACGGCGTGAGAGCCGAGCAGGCCAGCCTGCGCACCCGGGCCCGGTACCATGGCGGGGACTTCGTCCCGCACCCCGACGGCGGCGTGCGGACCGTCACCGAGACAGCCGCCGACGAAGCCCGGCAGCGCGCCGGGATCGCGGCCGACATCGAAGCGGCTCGCGCAAGCACCGGCGGCTGCCGAGCGCTCTTCGCCGGGTACCCAGGCTCGTCTTCGCCGCCGACGCGCTGCTGCTGCTGCTGTACTTCTTCTCCGGCGTGACCAACGTCGACTGGGCCAGCCCCTTCTCCGCTGCCCGGGTCTTCGCCATCTTGCTGGCCGTAATGGTCACCGGCATCAGCTTCGCGTTCTTCAGCTTCGCCGGGGACCGGCTGCAGCAGTACAAGAACGACGCCGGCACCGTCCCGCTGCGCGGCCTCGACGAGGCCACCACGGCGGCCGCGGGGCTGGCGCTCACCGCCATGGCGGTCCTCGCCGCGCTGATGTTCACCAGGATGCACGCAGAAGTCATCGACACCCTCGGGCCGCAGGGCGCTACCGCGATCATCATCGGTCTCACCCTGGCCATGATCAGCATCCTGGCCAGCACCCTGGTCATCGCCGTCCACGCCCTCGACGGCTCAACCGAAGCTGACCGGCTCGACGCACTAAGCGCCGCAGTAGCCGGCCCGCTGAACCAGGAACGCCGGCTAGGCGAGCGGGCCGACACCCTGGAACAGCAGATCGCCGTCCCCGGCCGGGAAACCGAACGGGCCGCCGCCGAGGGCATCACCCAGGCGGGCACCAGCGCGCCGCCTCCGACCGGCTCATCGACGCCGGCCGCGCTATCCACCAGGGCACCGGCCCGCTCAGCGAACCCGCCGTCAACCCCAACACCCAGCACGGCGTCACCGGCTACCGCCGCACCGACGCCACCCCCGAGGTCGACGAACGCCCCCACCAGCTCGCCCTCCGCCACATCCACACACCCCTGACAGACGGACAGCAGCCCGCTGACCCCGAGCAGCCCGCTGCTTAGTCCGCTTTCCTCCTGCGGGCCATCGCACAACGCGGTGGCCCGCAGACGTGACCGGAGTCTCTTTACCCGGTTGCGGATGGGCCGTCGTCCGTCCCGGCGGCTCGTCAGGGTCGGCGTTTACCCGAGTGCGGCCAGGGCCTGGCGCTTGGCGGTGTGATCCTGCAAGACGGTGGAGCAACTGGCATAGCCGGTGAAGTCGCCCATTCCGGGCAGCGCCATGTTCCTAGCGGACGCCACAACCCCGGATTCACCTTCACCAGCGAGGCGACGAACCCACCACGGCCGGCGGGACCTCTTGGGGTAGGCCCGGAACCGGCCCTCGATCTCGTAGAACTTCAAGATCACCGAGGAGCCGGGCCTGATTGGGGTGCAGCCAAGATAAGCACGAAACCCGCAATGGGCCGAGGTTCGGCGCGCAGACCTACTCGATGACGTGGAGTCGGTGGGTGAGTGCTGTGTACCGGCGGCCTGACCCGGGGGTGCGGACGGCTTGGGCGAGGGCTCGGCGGGATCCGGCCAGGATGAGGAGTTTCTTGGCGCGGGTGACGCCGGTGTAGAGCAGGTTGCGTTGCAGCATCATCCAGCTGCTGGTGGTGAGGGGGATGACCACGGAGGGGTATTCACTGCCTTGGGAGCGATGGATGCTGACCGCGTAGGCATGGGCGAGTTCGTCGAGTTCACCGAAGTCGTAGTCGACCTGCTCGTCTTCGTCGGTGATGACGGTGAGGGTCTGCTCCTCCAGTGACATCCCGGTCACGGTGGCCACGGTGCCGTTGAAGACACCGGCCTTGCCCTTGTCGTAGTTGTTGCGCAGCTGGGTGACCTTGTCGCCGACCCGGAAGACACGCGCCGCCGTAGCGTCTCTCCGGCGCCCGTCGCGGGCGGGGGTCAGCGCCTCCTGCAGTATCTCGTTCAGCCGCCCGGCCCCGGCCGGGCCGCGGTGCATCGGGGTCAGAGCACCTGGACATCGCGGACGCGGGTCGAGCCCGAAACGGCGCGGGAGCCGGTTGGCCACGATGTCGACGATGAGGTCGGCGGCACCCGCTCGGTAGTCGTCCTTCGGCGGGTGCAGGGAAAGAAGTCGCCGAACCCCTGCAGTTGCGGGGGTGTGCCCCGTCGTTGATGCGGTGGGCGTTGTCGACGACGCCGGACTTCTGTGCCTGGCGGAAGATCTGGGTCAGGCGGACGCCGTGGGATCGCCTCGGCGGCGAGCAGGTCGCGGAGGACTTCGCCGGCGCCGACGCTGGGAGCTGGTCGACGTCGCCCACCAGCAGCAGATGCGCGCCGGGCGGGATGGCCTTGACGAGCGTGTTGGCCAGCAAGACGTCCATCATCGAGGCCTCATCGACCACGACCAGGTCGGCGTCGAGAGGGTTGTCGCGGTCGTAGGCGGCGTCGCCGCCGGGCCGTAGTTGGAGCAGCCGGTGCAACGGTGGCGGCGTCCATCCCGGCCAGTTCGGCCAGGCGCTTGGCGGCACGCCCGGTCGGGGCGGCCAGCACGATCCTGGCCCGCTTCGCTGCGCCAGAGTCGACGATGGAGCGGACGGTGAAGCTCTTGCCGCAGCCGGGCCCGCCGGTGAGCACCGCGACCTTCTCGGTGAGGGCCAGAGCGGACCGCCTGCTCTGTTCGGGCGCCAGGTCCTGCCGGTCGGTCGCTGCAGCCAGCCCAGCGCCGCGTCCCAATCCACGTCGTGAAAGGCCGGCAGCCGTTCGGCGGCGGAGTGCAGCAGCTGCAGCAGGCCGCTGGCCAGGGACACCTCGGCGCGGTGGAACGGCACCAGATAGACCGCAGTGACGGTCTGCCCGCCATGCCGGGACCGGGGAGGTACTCCACGGACCACCCCCTCCTCAGCGACGAGTTCGTCCAGGCACGGTCCGACCAGCTCCGGCGTCCACCCCAGGATCTTGGCGGCCGCGGCGATCAGGTCGGGCTCCGGCAGGTAGCAGTGGCCCGTCGTCGCCGCCTCGGAGAGCGTGAACTGCAGTCCGGCCTTGATCCGCTCCGGGCTGTCGTGGGGGATGCCCGATCGCCTGGGCGATCTTGTCGGCGGTCTTGAAGCCGATGCCCCACACATCCGCGGCCAGCCTATACGGCTCGTTCTTCACCACGGCGATGCGGCGTCCCGGTACGTCTTGTAGATCCGCACGGCGAGCGAGGTGGAGACGCCGACCCCGGCAGGAACACCATCACCTCCTTGATCGCCTTCTGTTCCTCCCACGCGTCGGCGATCATTCTTGGTCCGTTTCGGGACCCAAGCCCGTGCACTTCGATCAGCCGCCCGGGTTCCTCCTCGATGATCCGCAGGGTGTCGGCATCGAAGTGGGCGACGATCCGGTCGGCCATCTTCGGCCCGATCCCCTTGATCATCCCCGAGCCCAGATAGCGGCGGATGCCCTGGATGGTGGCGGGCAGGACCGTGGTGTAGGCATGCACCACGAACTGGCGGCCGTACTGCGGATGGCTACTTCCAGCTGCCCGGTCAGGCGCAGGCTCTCGCCGGGCTGGGCGCCCAGCAGGGCGCCGACCACCGTCAACAGGTCCGGGCCGGTGCGTTCGGTGGCGACCCGGGCGACGGTGTAGCCGGTGTCCTCGTTGGCGTAGGTGATCCGCTCCAGCACCGCCTCCAGCACCGACGGGCTGCGCGGCTCAGCGGGCGACGGGGAGGGACCGGTCACGGCGACCATTCTGCCCGGCATATGGACCCTGCTCAGCCTTCCAGACCGGCCTGCTGACCTGGAGTTCGGCGAGCCCGTCGGCGACCGACTCGGTGCGCTCGGCATACATCTGCTCGTCCACGGACGCCACACTAGGCCCGGGCACCGGCAAAAGCGGGCAGGTACGGCGCAGGGCGGTGACGGCCAGGCCGTTGTACTCCGTCATCCCGGTCACGACCGCATTCGCCATCAGGGTCAGGCACCACATCTGGCCTACCCACCACGAGAACATCCACTTCTACGGCACCCACTCCGTCGACGTCGACGGCGAGCTCGCCAAGCTCGACTCCGACGGCTACCGGCCGCTGCGCGCTGCCACCGCCACGGAGGCCCCGTGAGCGTGAACAAGCCGAAGATCCGACTATGAACCGCAGGGGTCCCAGGAGAGGGATCGTCCAGCGGTTCTCCGCCACGAACTGGCTGGCGGTGAAGGACGCGCCAGCCGGGTCGGCGAGGACGGCGAATCGCACCCATGGCGCATTCTGCGGCTCGGCGAGGACCGAGCCTCCGAGTTCGCGCGCTCGCGCAGCGATCGCGTCCACGTCGTCGACGGCGAAGGTCACGCTCCAGCGCGCTGGGCCGCCCTCGCGGGGCAAGATCGTCGCTACGACGTCCTCGAAACCCTCGGGTGCGCCCATCTGCTTCATCCCCGCGCGCAGGCCGGGGTTGAGCTCCTCGAGATGATCGCCGTAGCCCGGCAGAGCCCACATTGGCGAGCCGGCGTCTATCGTCGTCCAGCCGAACACGGCGCCGTAGAAGGCCCGAGCGGCCTCGACATCGTCGGTGTGCAGGTTGTTGAAGTTCACCGCGCCATGCTCGTTGACTGCCGCCGAGCCGCGATGCAATCCGGGCTGCCACACGCAAAAGACCGCGCCCTCGGGATCGGCGAACACGCCCATCCGCCCCGCGTCAAACACGTCGAACGGCTCGGAGAGCATCCGCCCGCCCGTCTCGCGCACCCGCGCCGCAGCGTCATCGGCGGACTCGACGCGGATGTAGGTGTTCCACACCGCCTGCGGTGGCGCACCGGGGGGCTGCGAGGAGATCGCGGCCGCGTCCCGGCCGTCGATGCGGGCCATGTAGTAGTGAGCCCCAGCGTCGGGGGCATCGCGTCCTCGGTCTGCCAGCCGAAGAGCCCGGAGTAGAACCGGGCAGCGTCTACGGGGTCGGGCTGGTTGGTGTCGACCCAGCACGGCACCCCGGCTAACAGCTTGCACGTATTGGCGCAGCGTCTGCGCGCACTCCTCGACGGTCTCGTCGCAGGCGTCGCAACCACAGGCCGGCAGGTGCGCCTCGTCGTCGCGCCCCGATCCGGCCGCTCAGACCAGGAAACGCATCGAACACGATCGCCAGCGGCGAGCTCGCTCGATCAGAAGGAATCAACCTGACCACCGGCGCCGACGTCTCACTATGTGAGTCGGCCGTGGTACTGGTCTGCCGGGTCACGTCGTAAGACCTGCCAACTCCTCAAGCACCGCCCGCCCGCTGGCGTGAAGCACGGCGTAGCGACCCGGGTCCGTCACCCGACCGTAGGCCGCCGGAGGCGGCCCGTCGACACCCCACCGATCACCCACCCCACCATCATCCAGCCATTCCCTCACCATGTGGCGTAGCGGGGTCATTGCTCGAGAACCGACGCGTGCACGCAGGCGAGCCGCCCGGCTGCCAGGCTGTATGCGTGATCCTTCCCCAGGTCCGTGACCCGCGTTTGGTGACGATCCGCCGCGGCGGCACGCTCACCGACACTAAACACCAGCTGCTGGCCCTCTGGGCCGCCGCCTGCGCTGAGCACGTGCTGCATCTGTTCGAGGAACAAGAGCCGGCAGATCCTCGCCCTCGCCAAGCGATCGAGGCGGGCGCGAGCATGGGCCGACGGTCGAATGAAGATGATGCAGGCGCGAGCGGCCGGCGGGCACGCGATGGGGGCGGCCCGGCCTCTGCGAGGAGCCGCGCGGTTCGCGGCCTACGCCGCAGGTCAAGCCGCCTGTGTGGGCTATGTTCCCGAGCACGACCTCGGCGCCGCCGCATACGCGATCAAAGCTGCTCGAGCTGCCGATCCGAGCAGCGCCGAGGCGGGACGGATCGAGCGGGAATGGCAGCGCCGACAGCTTCCGGACCCGATTCGAGACCTCGTGCTAGAAGATCAAGCTCGCCGCAACGACATCTGCTGGTCGGTCTTCGTCGACTGAATGGACTTGCACATGGATTGACCGCCAATCGCGCAGGACCCCGTCGCTACTGAGCGTCCCGATAGAGGAACCCCCAAACGGAACGCCCGCACCGGTGACGGCCAACCCATCACATATCCGTTGGGTTTTCGGCGCCTGGACCCGGTACCCCGTCAACGGGGGTGCATTTGGCAGCACAAGGGCTGGAAACTATCCGCCCACAGGACGGATGGGCACTGGAGCACATCCAGCGGCACTGGCAGGCCAGCGCGCGGACCGGCCGGCCGCTGGCCAGCCACGAGGTCATCGTGCAGACCATCGCCACCACGGCCACCGGGCGGCGGGTGCACGCCGAGCTGGGCACCAAGCACCTACGACACCGGAATCAAGACCAGCGCGGCCGCCTTGGCCGCTGCGAGATCCGCGACGCGGACGTCGCTGTGCAAGCCGGCGTTCTGACCGTTCACCCACGCCTTCAAATCCGCCTCCGACGGGCGCGCCCCCGCGCCTCGTTCAGCGCCTCGGCGGACTGCGGGGGACGGCTGAATGGGCCGCTGCCGCTGTCCTCCCATAGGGCTGGCGGGCTTGCGGGCTGGCGGGCGCGATGCCGCCTGGGGCGGGAAATGGCGGACGGGCGATGGCTCCTTGTCTAGGCGGAGGCCGCTCCGGTTTGGCCCGCTTTGGCGGCCAGGGCCCGAAGGGCCCCCACCTGGCCGCCGTCGCCGATCACGATGAGGACCTCGCCCCCGACGATCTCGGCCGTGGGCGGCGGGTTGGTGCGGAACTCCTCGCCCGGATGGCGCATCGCCAGGACCAAGGTGCCGGTCCGGTCGTGGACCCGGGCGCTGCGCAGCGTCTGGCCGGCCAGCGGCGAGTCGACCGGCACCTCCACCTCCTCCAGGCGGAACTCCAGGCTGCCGTCGTGCATGACCACGTCGAGGAACTCGGCCACGTGCGGCTGGAAGGCAAGGGCGGCCATGCGGGCCCCGCCCAGGTCCTGGGGGTTGACGACCCGGTCGGCGCCGGCTTGGACCAGCTTGCCCACCGCGGCCTCGCTGGCCGCCCGGGACACGATGAACAGGCTCCGGCGCCATCGACCGCGCCGTCAAGGTGACGTAGAGGTTGTCGGCGTCGGTGTTGAGGGCGGTCGACGAGCACCCGGGCCCGGTCGATGCCGGCGGCCCGCAGCACCTCCTCGTCGGTGGCATCCCCGTGCACGTACGGGGCGCTGACCGTGGCGATCCGCTCGGCGGAGGCGTCGACGACCACCAGGTCGCCCCGGGCGCGCTGCGGCGGGCGATGGCCCGCCCGACCCGGCCCCAGCCGCAGAGGATCATGTGGCCGCGCATGGCCGCGATCTGCCGTTCCATCCTGCGCCTCCTGAAGGTGCCGCCGAGGTACCCCTCGACGAGGGTGTCGAGGGCCACGCCGAAGGTGTAGGCGGCGGTGGCGACCCCGACGAGGATCAATACGATCGTGAACACCTTCTCGCCCGGGCCGAACGGCCGGGCCTCACCGAAGCCGACCGTGCTCACGGTGATGACCGTCTGGAACACGGCGTCGAGCAGGCCCATGCCGAAGCCGACATAGCCGATCGTCCCGGCCACCAGGACTACCAGCAGCCCGGCAAGCCCGATGAACAACCGGCCCTGCCGCGCCAGCCGCCGCGGAGCGGCCACTGGGGACGGGACCGATGTCGGCACGTATGTATTGTGCGCAGACCCCGGCGGGCCGGCCAGTCCGGGTCCGGGAAGCTCCCGGCGGTGGCCTGGGCTAAGCAACAGCCCCAAAACGATCGTGATCGTGCTGGTCAGACGGGGGAGCTGTCCTCGTCCTCGTGGTGCGCTGCTGGGCGCCGGCGAGGGCCAGGCGGGAGTGCCGGGACTGACCCGCCGGGCACCTGTCTCGCCCGACGGGCGCTTCGTTACCAGCAGTGACAGCTCCGCGGTCGTGGCCACGCGCGATCTGAAGAGCGGAACAATCCGGGGGAGGCTACGCGGCCGGTGATGCGGCGCTGGCCTGGGAGGCTGGCTCGCCGTATCTCGGTGATCGGCGCGCCCTGAGCCAGGGGCGGCAACCCGTATGGCGGGTCCGGGGCGGAGCCCCGGGAGCGGTCAGGCGGATTTCACCTGCTCGCGCCGCCGCAGGCCGGGGTACGGCACCGGTGACTACTTCGCCTGAACGGCAGCGTGGATCAGTGCCCGGATGGCCGGTGCGATCGACAACCGCGGGTGGTCCGGGTTGACCGCTACTGCCGCCGATCCGATCCAGCGGTTCAGCTCGGTGTATGTCGCGGGTTACCCGGCGGCCAGGGAGGCAGGCCTGCCATTATCCCCCGGGTAACCGATGTGCTTTTCCTCATCAGCGATTATCGTCTCAGGCAATACGGCGCTTGCCGTGTCCCTCGGCGAGCCCGCGCGGAATCAAGGAGGATGCCGTGAGCGTATACCGGGTCATCGACGTCATCGGGACGAGCACCCAATCGTGGGAAGACGCCGCCCTCACCGCGGTGAACACTGCCCGCAAGTCGCTCCGCGACCTGCGGGTGGCCGAGGTAGTGATGCAGGACCTGCACATCGAAGACGACGGCGAAGAAGTCACCTACCGGACCAAGCTGCGGCTCTCCTTCAAGTACGAGATCCCGGAGTAGAGCCCGCCGCTAACGGGAAGCTGCCCGGGTCCCTTCCAGAAGGCCGGACCTTTTTTATCCCCGAAGGGGCAGTGGTATCACCCCGGCCAGCCCGGCCGCTGTCATATCGGGTCGGCACGGGGACCAGCGCGGAGACTAGCCGTGCAGGTCCCCGGAGGGCTCCGGGTCCTCGTAGTCACCGAGATATCCGGGCACCACCTGGGCACCTCGGCCCGGAACTCGCCCTCGCATTCGAGCTGGCACAGCACGCTGCGCCGCCAGCTGGCCACCCGTCATGAACACCATGAGAACGCACGAGCGGACGGCAGCGCGACGTCGGCATTTCGGCGTAATGCTGGGTATGCAACGGGACAGGGACTAACGGACGGTGGTACGCCATGACAGTGCCGACCACCACGCTGCGGGCCGCGCGGACCCGCCTGCGGATGAGCCAGGATGACCTCGCGCGGGCCATCAGGGACGCCGGGCGCCGGGCCGGTGAGCCGAACAGCTGCACCAAGCGGGTTGTGCAGCGGTGGGAGTCCGGGGTGGTCACCACGCCGCGCGGACCCTACCTCCGGGCGCTCGAATACGTGATGGGCCAGCCCGCAGGCAACCTCGGGTTCGCCGGCGAGCGTTACGGCCTGGACCGCGAGGCGGCCATGGCGCTGCCCGAGGGGGCGCGCATCCGCAGGACGGCGCAAGGCCCGCTATCGGGGATATGGGTCAGCGAGTACGAGTACCAGAGCAGCGGGCGCGAGCAGACGTTCACCGGCCTGCACCACGTGTTGGTGACCCAGTCCGGCAACCTGGTGACTGTACGGTCCATCGCCGGATCGGCACCGGGCGACGTGGTGATGGACTTGACCGTAAACGGCGCCGTCCTGACCGGCACATGGAACGAGCGCACCAACCCGGACGGCTACTACCAGGGCAGCGTGTGCCAGGGCGCCATCCAGCTGCTGCTAGAGCCGGGCGGACGCCGGATGGCAGGATGTGGGCCGGGTTCGGCCGGGACTGGGACGTCAATGTCGGCCCGTGGGAGCTGCGGCTGGTGACAGCCGGCACCGGACCCGAGGCAATCGAGCGGGCCACCCCGCCGCCAGAGCAATTGGGCGTGACCTGGTAGCTGACTCCCTAGCTACCAGGACGGTAACCGGAGGCTGCCCTCCGGAAAAATCGGTGCCCCGCCGGAGGCGGATATCCTCGGCGCCATGTTC
>CAVYDZ010000015.1:0-19181 GCA_963767485.1 Terriglobia bacterium
TTCAGATAGTGCTCAATCGAGCTTTCGCTCAGATCGGGAGCATCTGCGAACAAAACATATTGGTCGCCGAAGGTCCGGTAAGCGCCGATCAATTGCGAAGCAAGCGATGCCGAAATCGGCCTGGCCCGTTCCCGGTCGATATCGCTCAGCGCGAGAAACATGCGCAGCGGTTCATTCTCGACCGTCTTCCGGCTCAAACCAAATAACGCTTCAAGCACGTCATCATTCGTTTTCCAGTTATTGGCAGAACGCGTTAGCTTGCCATCATATTTCCCGTGCGGATGCTTGATAAAAAGCGCGCGCCATACTTCCAGATCTCCCGGAACGTGCGGCTGCCCGTTGGGATCAATGCGGAGCGAGGAGGTCAGCAGCACAAGTTCCGTGCTCGACCGGAACACGGGACGCGCGGGGCCGGGACTCGTCACCTTCCCGCGTAACGCCTCATAGAAGCGCTTCATGCGCTCGGGAGCCGTCAAGTAGGCAGCCGTCGGCCCGTCAATGCGGGAGAGCGCATCGAAATAACTTGCCATCCATCCGTCGTCTGTCGCCAGCAGCTTTTCAAAAAAGGCGCCGGGGTTGTTCGGCGACGCCCCGACGAGCGATGCCCATGCTCTGGGCGAGCCGGGCACCACCGCCGCCCCGTTCCTCACCTGGAACATGCCGCCGTAAAAATCGAGCACGTGCGCGTAAATCTTGAGCTTCGGCGCGGGCGCCTGTTTCCTTATGATCTCGGCCGTCTCGCGATCTAAATGCGAAAGTCCAAGATACAAGCGGCAGAGCGATGGGTCCGAAAGAAAAACATCGATGAAGTCGGATTGCCGATTGCGCGCGGCCCCCGCCGAGAGCCAGTACTGCGCGTTATACAGCACCGGAACTGCCGTCGGCATGTATGGCAATTCGAAAGGATGATTCGCCCGCAGATCTTGTTCGAGCGCCGTCAATGGAAACCCCGAGTCGATCGTCAAAAAAGCGCGCGTCGCATTCACCGTCTCGAGCACGATGTCTGCGCCGCAGGTACCCCGCATGCGGTATCCCAGCACACGCAACAGGTCACCGGTTTGCGTGCTGTCGCAGCTAGGAATCACGATTTTGCGATCTTTGTTGGCCAGCGCCTGTAATTCTCTGGCTTGTCCGACGTAACGGGTCAGTAGCCTTAGATATTCGGTGGGTTCGAGTAGTTCGTTGCCAGTCGCCTGAAACCCGTTGGTTACCACGTTACGCGCGAGCGATGGCAATAGGTCTTCCGGAGCTAAATCGGGCGAAAGCGCAGCCATGCGCGCGAACGACGAGAGCGGGCCGGGGATCATGACCGTCGAATAACCGGCTTCTTTCGCCTTGGCTGGCGGGGGCGCAGCGAAATCGGTTCCGCCGGCAGCCCGGTATTGCTCCAGATCTTTTGATAAATCGGCGCGCCGGCCGCTGATCAAATCGTCGAGGACTACCTGCCGATACGCCGCGCGCTTCCGGGACGCATCGCTTTCCATCCCGGCCCAGCGCAGGTAAGCCGCACGCGCATCTGCGCTACCGTGCCGGCCGAGAAATTCAGCGAGTTCCGCCGCCGCCGCCGTGTTTCCCGGCGCATCCGCCTGTTGCTGCAACAGCGTGCGTGCACCTGTCAGATCGCCCGAGGCTTCGCGCTGCCTAACCTGGTTTTGCAACTCGGCGCCCGGCATCGCCGCAAACCCAATGCTTGCGCAAAGTACCGGCAAAAGCACAACAGAAGAGAGAGTCACTGCCTAATTTCCCCCAACCAGGTTTCTTACTTTAACACTTACGCAACCAGCCCGGGAATGGATTTGTACCAGCGCCGGTAACAGAATGATAGTACCGGATTTTTTTGAGAACTCCGGGGACGCGGCCCGCGCCATCAGAGAGCCAGCTGGCAACCATTTCTGCTGGATTGCAAAAGGCTTACGCGGCGAAATTCACCACGGCAGCGCTGGTGAACGGCTTTCAACCGGCTCAAAAATAAACGCCAGGCCCGGAGCAACCCGGAATGTAGCGGAATCGCATGAACAACGTCAGTGGAACTTGCGATGATTGGCGGAGAGTGACTCACAACGCAAAGCGGCCAGCTTGAACAGCGGATCTCATGTACCTACTGACCTGGATTGAAGATTTTAAAAAAGACTTGCGGCACGGCATTCGCGGTTTAAGCGCCAATCCGCTCTTTACCGCCGTAGCAATTCTCACGCTGGCGCTGGGCATCGGCGCGAATACTGCGATCTTCAGCGTGCTCAACGCGGTTGTCCTGCGCATGCTTCCGGTTCGCGATCCGCAGCAGCTTGTCTTTTTCCGTTGCACCGGACAACCCGACGGCGCAAGCAATACCGGCGACAGCGAGACCTCCTTCTCGAACCACGTTTTCGATCAGATGCGCCGAGACAAGCAAGCCTTCAGTGACGTCATGGCCTATGTTCCGCTCGGCCTGAACAAAATCGCCGTGCGCGCCGGGCGCCTTCCGGAAGAAGCCTCAGCCCAAATGGTGAGCGGTAACTATTTCACCGGCCTCGGCGTCACGCCCGAGTGCGGCCGCTTGCTGACGCCCTCCGATGAAAGCCAGCACACTGCCACCGCCGTCGTGAGCTACGGTTACTGGAATCGCCGTTTCGCTCACAATTGCAACGCGGTTGGCCAGCAGATTTCCATTAATCAAGTCCCGCTAACCATTGTGGGCGTCGCCGGGCCGCACTTCACCGGACTTTCAGGCGATCCGGTGGACGTCTGGATTCCTTTGCAAACACGTCCGGAACTGCACGCCTGGGGCATGCCCGATTCCGACCTGTATAAGGATCAAAACTGGTGGTGCTTGCTGGTGGCTGCGCGCCTCGCCCCCGGCGTGAGCCGGACGCAAGCGGAAGCGCAAGCCAACCCTCTCTTTCGCCACTCCGCCTATGAACCGCTCGGCGGCAAACCACAACGTGGCGAACATCCGACGGTGCTCTCACTGGTCGAAGCTCGTGGACTGAACGGCTATCGCGATGGGTTCGCCAAGCCTTTGACCATGCTGCTGGTCATGGTGGGCCTGATTCTGCTGATCGCGTGCGGGAATGTCTCACTTCTGCTGGCCGCGCGTAACACCGCCCGCCGCCGTGAATTCAGCGTCCGCCTCGCGCTTGGCGGAAGCCGCGGCCGCTTGTTCCGCCAACTCTTCACCGAGAGCCTTTTGCTCGTCGTGGCCGGCGCTGTACTCGGCTGGTTGTTCGCCTTTGCGGCCAGCCGCGCACTCGGAAGCTGGTCCGGAATCGAGGCCGACTTGTCCCCCGATTGGCGCGTGCTCCTATTCACTCTTGCGATTTCTTTGCTCGCCGGATTGATCTCCGGATTGGCTCCCCTCCTCGGGATCGCCAGCATCCAGATCGGCGAAGCTTTGAAGACCTCGGCCGCCACCGGATATCGCCATCGAGCCCGAACCCGCACCGGCCAGATCACCACAGCTCTGCAAGTCGCGCTCTGCCTCGTACTGCTTACCGGAGCGGCGCTGCTCGTTCGCTCGCTGCGTAATCTTGAAACCGTGAATCTCGGCTTCAAGACTGAGGGTCTGCTGGTTTACGGCGTCACACCTCACTTCAGCAACCACGACGAAAGTCAGGCCATTGCCTTTTATCGGGAACTGCTCGATCGTATGCGCTCTCTCCCCGGTGTTGAATCCGTGACCTTGATGCAGAATCGGATCGGCTCGGATTGGTCAAACAATACTGGCGCAGTAGTGGATTCCCGGCGTCCGGAAACGTCTTCCGATATCCTGCGTTGGAACGCCGTAGGACCCGATTATTTCCAGACCCTTGGAGTCGGGCTGCTTTACGGACGCGATATCAACGACGCCGATACTCAAAAATCCGAAAAAGTAGCCATCGTTAATCAAACGTTCGTCAACCGCTTCTTGAAGGGCCGGCGCGCCCTTGGACACACCGTCTCTTTCACCTCAAAATTTGCTTTCACGATCGTCGGCGTCGCGGAAGATAGCAAGTACACGAACGTCCGTGAGCAGCCAATGCCCATGGCTTATTTCCCGTACACGCAACTGGGCGGCCTTGGCACGATGCACGTCGAGCTGCGCGCCGCCGGTAATCCCATCCGATTGCTTCCCGCCGTGCAGAGGAGCCTGGCGGATTACGCTCCGGATCTCGCCATGCTCCAGCCCATGACGGAACAGAAGCAGTTTGACGAATCCATATCAGGCGACAAGTTGATTGCGCGCCTGGCGCTGTTTTTTGGATTGCTGGCTGTCGTGCTGGTCGCAACCGGCCTCTATGGCACGATCGCTTACAACGTGAATCGCCGTACTTCGGAATTAGGCATTCGCATCGCTCTTGGCGCAGCGCAATCCCAGGTGCTTTGGCTGATCCTGCGCGAGGGCTTACTAATTTGCTCAATCGGGATTGCCGTAGGCTTGCCAGTCGCGTTCGGGGCCACTCGTCTGCTCGCCTCGCAGCTCTACGGCCTTAAACCGGGCGATCCGCTGTCGATGGCTGCCGCCATTTTGGGCATTCTGGTGGTCACAGGCGCCGCTTGCCTCATCCCAGCCCGCCGGGCAGCACTCGTCGACCCCACCGTCGCACTGCGCAACGAATAGGATCGCTCAGCTGACCGAAACGTTCGCCGGATCGACCGTATATCCTTCGTCGGCGGCTGTCTTTACCGCCGAATCCGCCAAGGCCGTCTTATCAATTTCCTGCGGTTCGCTCGAATACCGCCGGATCACCTCTTCCCCGACAATAATCCGAACCAGCCATTTCTTCTTTTCCGCGTCCCAGGAAACTTCAGCTCGATCAGCATTCATGCTTCTTACAATACATAAGAGCAGCGTCCTGTACCATTCGACTCAGTTGATCCGAGAGGAGCAGCCCCGGTTTTCCGTCCCCAGAAGCGCCCCGCAAGCCCGGCGTGGCAAACGCCTTGTAAGGAACTGCACCTCAACGGACAGCGTGCCGTGACGAACATCCCGTGAGAAGGGTTGCGTCTCAAACGCCAGTACAGGGACTGAAGTCTCGGTAAGACCTTGTTTATCAGTTTTGCTACTCCGAAATCGCACCTGACAAACAGCTGCAATCAAAAGGTCTGAAAAGCCTGCTGTCACTGGACTCGGATCAATGTACAGCGTGACGATCACAACCGGCAGCAGTACCTGCGATTGCGGGAAGCAGGTCGCGGGCATGGCCGCGCTTTGCGCGGAGTGTGCGACCGGCTCCTCGTGTTTTTTTTTGGCCATTCCTCCGCTGGAACCCACGCTGATCGCAAACGCTGGCGGCTTTCCGTTGCCATTGGGTCCCCCATCGAGTTTAATGGCGTGCCCAAGCAATCGGCAGAGGTGCAACCCGCGGATTCACGCGTATGGTCGGCGATAACAATATCAAGGCTCGTCTAAAACCGGCAGGACAATGACGCTGGGAAGACCAGCGGTGCGGTAGATTCGCTGCACGGCCTTGGAGTAGTCGGATTCCTTGGCCTCGAAGATGTTGGGTACGAACTTCTGCGGATTGCGGTCATAAACCGGGAACCAGGAACTTTGCACCTGCACCATGATTCGATGACCCTTCAGGAAAACGTGATCATTAGTGTGCAGGTCGATTTTGTATTTGATCGGCTTGTTTGGCGGCAACGGTTCTGGCCGTTCGAAGCTGTTGCGGAACCGGCCACGGAATATCTCGTCAGCGATCATCAGCTCATAGCCGCCCATGTTTGCCTTCGTTTCTTTATCGGACCCAGCATCCTCAGGATAGACGTCGATGAGCTTGACGACCCAGTCGCTGTCTGTTCCCGAAGTTGCGGCGAATAGTTCTGCGACAATATCGCCGGTCACGCGCAAATCCGCACTCAATGGGTCCGTCGTCCAAGACAGCACATCGGGCCGATGGTCGACGAAGCGTTGATCTTGCACGAGCCAAACCGGCCATTCCGGACCAGGATATGTGGGAGCGATAGGGCGCGGCCGATACGGAACCGGATTCGCGGGATCACTAACGTACTCATCAAACTCCACAGTTTCGTTTGCGGGTGGCACATGGAAGGACAATTTGTGATCGGATTGAAAGTAGAGTTGGCGCTGGCGGACGTTCTTGATGGGGGGCCACGTATCGTACTGTCGCCAGCGATTAGTGCCCGTCTCAAAGATCGTGGCTTCCGCCAACCGCAACGTACCTTCGTCCCGCAACCAATACGCGAACCACGCGTCCCAGATGTTTTCCTGATAGTACTTGGCCGTGTCTGACCCGAACGATACAGGCCCAAGGTGTGATCCTTCTCCCTGCCACTGTCCATGATTCCACGGCCCCGCAACAAAGTAGTTCCAATGCTTGCGGTCATCCTTCTCCATGGCCGCATAGATTTTCTGCGGGCCATAGAAGTCTTCCTGGTCCCACCAGCCGGCTACATGCAGGATCGGCACCTTCACATCGTGGACATAGTTGATCACAGTTTGGCGTTGCCAGAACTTGTCATTATTCGGATGCTCGACGAAATCGCGCCAGGTAGGAATCTTGCCGTGAAAATAATGCTCGTCGGCGTTGCTTAGAGCGCCAAGGTTCAAATACCATTCATAGGTGTCAGCGCGGTCAAATTTGAAGTGAAAGTTTTCTTGAGCAGCAGTCTCAAGAAGCGCTGAATACTCAAATCCGTAACTGAGACGGAAAGCCCCATTATGGTGGAAGTCGTCACCGAGGAACATGTCAGCAGGCGAGGCCTGCTCGACGATGGCCTTCACTGCAGGATGGGGATCAAGCGCGGCCATGACAGCGGTCCAGGCGTCATACGAAGTTCCTTGCAGGCCGACCTTCCCATTGTTTCCGGTAACGTTATGTACCAACCACTCGACCGTATCCCACGCGTCCGTAGTCTCATCAACCCCCTTTGGATCATCCCGAGCGTGGGGAGGACGTTGCATCACAAATTGTCCTTCCGACTTGAAGCGACCCCTTAAATTCTGGATCACACGTATCCGGCTTTCGATAATGGTCCTAAATGAGGCAGGGGCACCTTTCTCAATCGCCTCGCGAGTGGGAACTCCATAGGGGGTTCGTTGAAGCACGAACGGAAGAGGCTTTCTTGCCCCTTTGGGAGAAAGGACGACAGTTTGTAAACGTACGCCGTCGCGCATGGGAATCATGACTTCTTGGAAATTGACATAAACCTTGTTCTCGTCTGCCGCTTTGGCGCTGCAAAAGCTGAGGGAGAAGAGTAGAGCCAAGAGCATCATCAAGCGTTTCATGGTTCCTCGCTCCCAGAATTATACGTGTTTCCGCAGTCCGCCGGGACCCTGAATTGCCAGCAGGAAATAACTCTGGCACAAATTCACGTAAACGCGCTAGCGGTGGATTTAAGTCTCGGTGCCGGAGAGATCGCGAGTGGCGGCCCAGTATTTACGACGGTGATCTCGCTTCATCTGCCCGACTGAAGTATGGTGCGCGTTTCTCGTCCGGGAAGCGGCAAGTTTGCGCGATAGTCCCTGCTCGGTTGCCGATAGAAAAGCTGAGAATCTCCTCAAGAGAAAATATCGGCCCGATTCTCGAGAAATACTATCGACATAAACTAGAAGGAGAATGCCCGTCACACTGGAAAAGGTTGCCTCCCTGACTCTGCTCGACCGGATTGGCCACACTCCTCTGCTCAAAATCGGACTGGCCGGGAGCGGACCCGTGACGGTTTGGGCGAAAGCCGAGTTTTTCAATCCAGGCGGCTCCGTAAAAGACCGGCCCGCTCTGAACATGATCCGCGACGGCGAGACCAGGGGCGAATTGGTCCCAGGCAAAACCTTGCTTGATTCGACGAGCGGCAATACCGGAATCGCCTATGCCATGATTTGTGCCGCGAAAGGCTACCCGGTTAAGCTCTGCCTGCCTGCCAATGCCTCGCCCGAGCGCAAACAGATTCTGAAGGCGTTTGGCGCCGAACTGGTGCTAACCGACGCTGGAGAAGGGTCCGACGGAGCCTTTCGCGAATGTCAGCGCATCTATGAATCAGACCCGGACCGATATTTCTATCCGAACCAATATGGAAATCCGGCCAACTGGCAAGCGCATTACGAAACGACCGGCCCCGAAATTATGGAGCAAACCGATGGGCGGATTACTCACTTTTTGGCCGCATTAGGCACAACCGGGACGTTTACAGGCGTGACCAGAAGATTGCGCAAGGATCTGCCGCACGTTCAGTGTTATTCCGTGCAGCCTGCCTCGCCTTTACACGGCCTGGAGGGCACCAAACACATGCCCAGTTCGATTCATCCCACGATCTACGATCCCAGCTCGCCGACGATAATCTGTGGATCGAAACCGAAGATGCTTATCAAATGGCGCGCCGCTTAGCCCGCGAAGAAGGCTTATTGGTCGGCATTTCGGCCGCTGCCAACGTGCTTGCGGCGTCGCGGGTCGCCGAAAAACTTGCCTCTGCCGGCGAGAGCGGGCTCGTCGTCACAGTGCTCTGCGATGGTGGTCAAAAATACCTGAGCGAATCCTTCTGGAACGACTAAGAATCGCATGATTGAGATTGAAATGACCCCATGGCAAACCATGGTGCTGCACGCCGAACGAACGTATCCGAATGAATGTTGCGGCGCCATGCTCGGGCACATCCGCGGTGAAACCAAAATGGTGACCGAAGCGATCGCCCTGGAGAATGCCTACGCCGGTCCGCAAGGCGAACGCTATAAACTGCGCCCTGAAGACCTGGCCAATGCCGACTCCCTCGCACGCTCCCGTGGGCTCGACCTCATCGGAATCTTCCACTCGCATCCCGATTGCGACGCCTACTTTTCTAAGACCGATCTTCAGAACTCCTGTCCGTGGTACTCCTTTGTCGTCCTCTCTATTCAAGGCGGCAAATTCGATCACGCGAACAGCTTCTTACCCGACATTGACCAAACGAAAGCAGACCAAGAGGAATTGAAATGGCCAAAATCCTGATCCCGACCGCGCTCCGCCAGTTCACCGAACAACAGGATTCGGTGGAAGTGACCGGCGCGACCGTCGGAGAAGCGCTCCAAAATTTAACCGCGCACTATCCCAACATTAAAAAGAACCTGTATAGCGATCAGGGCAAGCTGCGCAGCTTCGTCAACGTTTATGTGAACGATGAAGACATCCGCTACCTGGATAAAGACGCAACCGAACTCGAAGGGAACGAAACAATCTCCATCGTTCCGAGCATCGCGGGAGGATCCACCGGCGTGGCGGAACCGCCGGCTGCCGCCTTAACCAATGACGAGATCGCGCGCTATAGCCGCCATCTCATCCTGCCGGAAGTGGGCATGGAAGGACAGACTAAGCTCAAGCGGGCCAAAGTCGCTTTGATCGGCGCGGGCGGACTCGGAGCCCCACTTGGTTTATATCTCGCCGCCGCCGGCGTCGGCCGCATAGGCATCGTCGATTTCGATGTCGTCGATACTTCGAACTTGCAGCGCCAGGTGATCCATGGCACCAAAGATATCGGCCGCAAAAAACTGGACTCCGCCGCCGACAGTATGCGCGACATCAATCCGTCCCTGCAGGTCGACAAATTCGACACCGGGCTGACCAGCGAAAACGCGCTCGAAATCTTGAAAGACTACGACATTGTGGTGGATGGCACCGATAACTTTCCCACGCGCTACCTGGTCAACGACGCGTGTGTCTTGTTGAACAAGCCGAATGTCTACGGATCGATTTTCCGCTTCGAAGGGCAAGCCACCGTATTCGCCTATGAAGACGGGCCTTGCTATCGCTGTCTGTATCCGGAACCGCCGCCGCCCGGCCTCGTTCCGAGTTGCGCAGAAGGCGGTGTCCTCGGGATTCTGCCCGGCATCATCGGCCTGATTCAAGCTACCGAAACTGTGAAGATCATTCTCGGCATCGGCGAGACGCTGAAGAGTCGCCTTTTGCTCTACGATGCCCTCGGTATGCGTTTCCGGGAGTTGAAGCTGCGCCGCGATCCCGCCTGCCCTGTCTGCGGCGACCATCCCACTGTGACGAAACTGATTGATTATCAGGAATTCTGCGGCATCAGACCGCCAACGGCCGCTCCAGTTGCTGCGTCAGCCGATGTTATTGACGCCGCCGAACTGAAATCCAAGCTGGATCGCCGCGACGATTTCCTGCTGCTCGATGTCCGCGAACCGCATGAATATCAGATCGCCCGCATTCCGGGATCGAAATTGATTCCCCTGGGCGAACTCTCAAAGCACCTCAACGAACTCGATCGCGATGCCGACATCGTAGCCCACTGCAAGACTGGCGGCCGCAGCCAGAAAGCCGTAGACCTCCTCAAAGCGAATGGCTTCAAACACGTCCGCAACATGACAGGCGGCATCACTGCCTGGAGCGATAAAATCGATCCTTCCGTGCCGAAATATTGATCCTTCTTGCGTCCCCTGCTCGATGAAGAGAATCCCCACCCGGCCAAGCGGCAATTCGCGAAGACCCGCGGGTATCAAAGAAATAGCTGCGAAGCTGAACGTTTCCATCGGAACGGTGGATCGCGCATTACACGGCCGCCCTGGAATCAAGCCTGCGACCGCCGCCAAAGTTCTCAAAACTGCGAAAGCCCTCGGCTATGAACCGAACGTTGCGGCCCGCCTCCTGAAGCTCAATCGAAAACTGGTCATATCGGTTCATCTTCCGAAAGAGATCGCGGCGTTTTTCGATCTGCTGCGGAGTTCTATTGTCGATGCCGCCCGTCCGTTCCAATCGACAGTGGAATTGCGCTTCCGGCAATATCCAACGCTCGATGAGGGCGATGTGGCGGCCTTTGAAGAAGCGCTCGGCGAATCGGTGGATGGGATCATCATGGCCCCGGGCAATCCCCGCTTGTTGCAACCACTCATCAAGACCGCTGCCGACCGAGGCACGCCCGTGGTTTGCGTGGCCACCGATGCACCGAACACCGAGCGCCTCACCAGCATCTCAGCCGATCCGCATGTTGGGGGCGCAATGGCGGCCGAGGTATTAACACGCTGCGTACGTTCCGCCGGACCCGTCCTGGTGATTACCGGCAATCTGCGTGTAGTGGACCATACCGAAAAGCTGCGCGGCTTCGCGGAACGGCTCTCGATGATGGGCAGTCCGCTGACCCTCGTGCCCGTGTTGGAAACGCACGATCATCCCGCGGAAGCAGACCGGAAGACCAGAGATGCTATCGCCCGCTATCCGGATATCCGCGCCGTCTATATCCCCACTGCCAATTCTTTACCGGTGCTGAATGCGCTCAGGCAAACCGGCCACCTCGGAAAGATTGCAGTCATCACTACGGATTTATTTCCGGAGTTGGTGCCCTATCTCCGCAGCGGCGAAGTGCTGGCCAGTATTTATCAGCGCCCGCAATCGCAAGGCAGAATCGCGTTCGAGACGATATATCACTACCTCACCGATCACCGCCTGCCTCCGCGCGTGTATCCCCTGCCGCCTCACCTGGTCTTGCAAAGCAACCTTGACCTCTTTTTAGAAATCGTAGGAGCAAGCTACGAGGAATTAGGCGTCGCCGGATGAGCACCGCTATTGCGAGTGCAATCCCTTGACAATCGCAAACTCCCGGCGGGCTTCTTCCTTGTTGCCTTCTTTTGAATAAAGCTGCGCAAGCCGGTAATGCGCGGCGCTCCATGCCGGTTTATAGCGGATCGCCTGCTGGTATTCATCAATCGCGCGCTTCGCCCGGCCGCTTTCCGCGTAGATTTGAGCCAGCTCGTAATGCGCCTCCGCATAGGCTGGCCTTTCCGCGATCGCCCGTTGCAGGAAAGTTTCCGCTCGATCCGTCGCGCCATCCGAGCGCAGACTGAGCGCGTAGTAATAATTGACAGCTGGATTTTTCGGATAGAGCCGCGCGAACCGCCCCAGCCTCGCATCGATCTGTTTCGACAATTCCGGCGCCACTCCGATCATCTTGCCTAGAAACTCTAAGGCGCGCGTATCGGCCGGAGCAAGGTCGACTGCTTGACAGAGCGTTTCGACGGCGTGCTGGTAATCGCCAAGCGAATATTGCGCAACGCCCAGGCCCACGCGGATCCTCGCCGAATCCGGATAGCGGCCGGCCGCATACGTGAACACCTGGAAGCCCTGCGAGTACCCGTGATATTTCAAGAGCTCCGATCCGAAGGCAAAAAGATTCTGTTCGCTCGGATCGGCGCGTGCCGCAATCTGATACTGGTTCGCGGCTTCCCGGAAATTTCCCGCAGCTTCTTCGCAATCGCCTAGCGCGCTATGAAGACCCGCGCGATCTTGCGCCTTCAACTGCGCCCGGATAGATTCGCACGACCCACCGCCCCCGGCTTGCGGATTCGCCGCTCTTACAAAAAGAAGGCAACCGAGAGCCGCACTACCAATAAAATTTAAGCGCGAACTGCAATTCCCGCGCATCGTTCGGGTTGTCGCGCGTTGCCGTGATCTGTCCGAAGTTTACTGTGTTCAGGTAGTTCAGGTTCGAGGGCAGCGCGAAATTTGGCGTGTTCGACAGGTTGAAAGATTCCGCGCGAAACTCAAAGCGCTTTGACTCGCCCACGGGAAAGCTCTTGAAAAACGAGAGGTCGAGACGCCGGTACGCCGGCCCGTAGACCTGGCCTTGGCCGCCTCCAAGCGGGGACAAATCTGTTTGACCGACGCCGCGACGGCGGGCGGTGTGGCAAATGCGGCAGCATTGTAGAAATGGCTGACGTTCTGGCCCGCGTAAGGATTCACGCCCGGCACTCCATCTGCGATAGCAACCCGTTCCGGCGCCGGTCGAGGTAGCGCACGAGACCGTTTGCGGTTGGCCCGTATCGACCGTCAAAATCCAGTTGATGACTCCAATTGCCAAGCAGGAATTGCGCTATGCGATTTGAGCCAGCGCCCAAATACGGCTTGCCGTTTCCGGCGGGAATCTCATACGTGCCGCTTGCCGAGTAAACGCGTGGCGGACATCAAAGGCGGCGGGACCGTAGTCACCTCGAATGCCGATGATGCCCGGCGCGCGATACCCTGCCAATCCGCCCCCGTTAAGGAATCGCCCGCATCCGTGAGAGTCTTCTGCCATGAGTAGGACACCAGGACAGTCAAGCCGTTCGAGTAACGCTTCTCGAGCCTGGCTTGAAGCGCGTTGTAACTGGAAATACCGATGGTATCGAGATAGGGCGAGCCGCGCGAGAAATCCGGGAACGGAACATAGTTCTGTGGGTTCAGGTTAGCGGAAGCAGTCGGTTTGCAGATTTGTATCTGGGGAAGGTCTCGAGATGCCGCGCAGACTCCGCCGACGTAGGACGCTTGAATCGAAGTTCTGGGGCCAGTTGGTGCTCGACGGAAAAGTTGTAGTTCTCGTAATACGGCGTTTTGTAATTCAATTGAATGCCGCGCAGTGCAAGTCCGCTGGCGTCCACCGCAGTCGGCGTCAGCGGAATCGCCGTCAGGCCGTTCTCAAGCGTCGCGTACGTGCCGTTCGAGTATTGAATCGGCGTAGCGGGGTCCGGCGAAGGGAAGCTGAACGAATACTGGAATGGATAGTTATAACCGAGGCTTGGATAACCGCCGCGGTTTTCAAACGCCCCATAATAAATGCCGTACCCGGCCCGCACCACCAAGCGATCAGTACGCGATATGCAATCCCGAGCCGCGGCGCGAAATTCGTAGTTTGTACGTTGGTCAGTCCCGAGCCATACTGGTTGGTATAAACGAGCTTGATTCCATCTTTTTGCAGAAACTGATTAAAGCTCGGTGAGAGCGCCGGATTATTTTGCCGTGCTGCCGGGATGATGTATTCGGCGGTGCTGAACGGATCGCCGGGGACAAAGTTAGCTTGCGCATTGTAGGTCTCGCCTGTGGGGCTGAACCACTCGTAGCGAATCCCAAGTTCAGAGTCAGCTTCGAAGTGACTTTCCAGTCGTCCTGGATGAATCCGCCCCAGTAGGAACGCTTTGCCGCGACGCCGCCAAAATTGGACACGTTTACCGAATCGGAGCCGCCCACGAGATTGGGTCCGCCTACGCTGGACGCCATGGGAGTCAGCAGCAGTTGTGCGAGTCCCGTGCTGCCGTCGGTCACCCCAGGGATCGAAGTATAAGTGCCATTGAAATCGAACGCGCCGCGCGAAGTGGGCGGCGCTTCCCATGGAAACTTGATGTTTTGATATTCGACGCCGCCTTTAAACGTGTGTGAGCCATAGATTTTGGTCAGATTCTCCGTCAATTGTATGGTGTTGCTGTATCGATCGCTGACCAGCCATTCCGCTGCGCCGAGAGCCGTCAAATTTCCGAGCGAGATGTACGGCAGGCCGCCATTGCCCGGGGTCTGCAAAACTCCCGGAATTCCGAACTGTGCGGGAATGTTGCTGGTGTCCGAGCCATACGGTTGCTCGCGAAACGTGTGCTCGCGGTTGAATCCTGCCCGCATTTCATTGACCAGCGATCGGTGAACGAGTGAGTGTAGCTGAGTGCGGCGCCTTGGGTATCGGCGGTTTGATCTCCATTGGCGAATCCACCGCCATCCGCGTAGCCGGTAAACGGGCCGGGAAATTCGGAAGGGCTGTGCGAATAGCTGTACCGCAGAAACGCCTGATCTTTATCTGAGAAGTATTGGTCCAGCCGCACATCAAACGAATTGGTGTCAGTCGTATTCTTCCGATTCACGCTGTAGTTATTCAGCAGGCCAGCCTGTGTCGGGGCGGGATAAAGCGAGAGAAACTTCACTGCCGTGGGATCGAGCCGGTTTGCAGGAATGTTGATTTCCTGCAAACGGCTGCCGGATGAACTTCCCGTTGGGAAGTGCTTGCGTAGTGGCGGGGTCGAAAATCGTGCCGGCCGGAAAAGACCTGCCCAGCGCATCCGTATAAGTGCCTGTTTGCAGAGTGACCAGGTCAGAGAAATCTGTGAATCCACTGTTGCGTTCCAGCGCCGTGGGAACAGTCGCTGTCTCGGGACGGCCTGGCGTATTCGGGTGCCCTCGTAGTCGCCGAACCAGAAGGTTTTATTGCGAACGATGTGGCCGCCAGCCGTCGCACCAAACTGATTCTGCCGGAAATCGCCTTTCTTCGTGCCATTCGCGTTTTGGAAAAAGTCTGCGGCATCCAGCTTATCGTTTCTCAGGAATTCCCACAGGCTGCCGTGGAAGGCGTTCGTGCCGGATTTTAGCGTGGCATTCAGCACGGCGCCCCCAGCGCGTCCGAACTCAGCACTGAAGTCGCTCGTTTGCAGATTGAACTCCGCGATGGCGTCGACTGGCGGTTTGATGACGAAACTGACACTCGCCAGAAAGTCGACATCGTTGGTGTTGTTATCAATGCCGTCGAGCAGATAGTTGTTCTGTGCCGGGCGTGCGCCGTTGGCCGTAAACAATCCTCCGCATTTTGTCCGCGGCCCTCTTGCTGTCCTTGCGTGACGCCGGCGGCAAGCCGCGCCAGAAAAGTGAAATTGCGTCCATTCAGAGGAAGGTTGTTGATTTCGTGGCTCTGGACGACCTGTCCCACCGATGCGTTTTCGCTTTGTAGAGTGGGAGCCGCCGAAACTTCAATTGTGCTTGTCACTTGCCCGGGCGCGAGTGAGAAATCGACCACAGCTTGCTGCTGAATATCAAGCTGCACGCCGGTTTTCTTCTGCGATTGAAAACCCGGCGCTTTGCGCCGTTACCGAATACTTGCCGATGCGCAGCGGAGAGAACGTGTACTGTCCCAGTCCGAAGTCTTTGTGGTTTGCGTGGCGCCTGTGCCTTCGTTTGTGGCCGTGACCGTGGCGTTCGGGACGACGCCCCCGCTTGCATCGCTCACCGTTCCGAGGATGGTTCCCGTATCGACCTGCGCATACCCCGGAGAGGGCCGCCACACCGACTAGAACCAGCGCGGCGAACTGATGATAAACAAACCTCGACATAGGAGAGCCCTTCTGGCGCCGAATACTAACATCGCTAAATAGGCTGTCAACGTACACGATAAAATTTCGTTATTGCGACAGCAAATGCCTTGTGGTTTAATCGGTAACGTACACGGAAACACCTGCGACTTGCATGTTCGGTCCGGAAGAACATGCGATTCCTCTCCAGCACCCCGCCTATTTGACAGGCGCCGTGAAATGCTGGGGCGAGCCGTCGTGATTCACACCTACGAGCCGGCGCCAGCCCAAAGCAACCCCATGTTCTTTGAAAGCCGTGTGTACCAGGGCAGCAGCGGCCGCATTTATCCGCTTCCGTTCGTCGATCGCGTTCGCAGGTCGGGACACTCGCAAGTGGCGTGCCATTCATATCGAGAACGAGTTTCTTCGAGTCATGATTTTCCCGAACTCGGCGGCCGAATACATCTCGGGCTGGACAAAACAAACGGTTACGATTTCTTCTACCGTCAGAACGTCATAAAACCGGCGCTAGTCGGTCTAGCCGGGCCCTGGGTTTCAGGAGGAGTCGAGTTTAACTGGCCACAACATCATCGTCCCGCGACTTACATGCCCGGCGGAGAGTTGATTGAACAACACGAGGACGGCTCAGCCACTGTCTGGTGCAGCGATCACGATCCGATGGAGCGTCTGAAAGCGATGCATGGCGTTTGCCTTCATCCTGATAAGGCATAGATCGAGCTGAAGGTGCGGCTTTACAATCGAACACTGTTGACACAGACGTTCTTGTGGTGGGCAAACATGGCCGTGCGGGTGAACGAAAACTATCAATCGTTCTTCCCGCCCGACGTTCATTTCGTGGCGGATCATGCAAAGCGCGCCATCAGCACGTTTCCGTTGTCGACGGAAGCTATTACGGTATTGAATTACGTGAGCGCGCGCTAAAAGGCGGATCGCCGGAGAGCAGCCCTCGCAGTTCGTTCCCCCGGGTGACTATCCGCCGAACGATTTGAGCTGGTACGCCAATATACCGGTTCCTACCAGCTACATGGCGATAGGTTCGCAAGGGGACTTTTTCGGCGGATACGATCATGGGCGGCAAGCGGGAGTTGTTCACGTGGCGAATCACCATATTGCCCCGGGAAAAAACAGTGGACATGGGGCAACGGCGAGTTCGGCTATGCCTGGGACCGGAACCTTACCGATCGGGATGGGCCTTACATAGAGCTGATGGCCGGCGTTTACACCGATAATCAGCCCGATTTTTCTTTTCTCGCTCCGGGAGAGACCAAAACCTTCAGCCAATACTGGTATCCGATTCAACAGATGGGCGTCCCACGAAAGCAAACCAGCGCGCGGCCCTGCGCGTAGAGGATCGCGGCCAAAATGTGCATCTTGCATTGTGCGTCTCGGAAGAATTTCCTGGCGCGTCCATTTCTTTCGATGTCGCGCAAACGTGCGTGGCCCAGTGGCAAGCAAATCTAATCCCTGGTAAGCCCTTTGCAGCCGATGCAGAGTTGCCGGTAGATCTTTCGCGTGACGATGTTGTTGTACAAGTACAGGACAGCAGCGGCAGTAAGATTCTCTGCTATTCCGCGCTCGAGTTTCGCAACGGCGACGCACCTCCGCCCGAGCCCGCGAGTGAACCGCCGCAACCATCGGACGTAGCGAATACCGAAGAGTTGTTTCTAATTGGGCAGCATCTCGCACAATACCGGCACGCGACGCGCAGTCCGGTTCCCTATTGGCAGGAAGCCATTCGGCGCGATCCAAAAGACAGCCGCTCGAATCACGCGCTTGGCGTTTGGCATCTCCGCCGCGGTGAGTTTCGGTTGGCCGAATCCTATCTGCGAACTGCTATTGGCCGCCTCACCGGGCGCAATCCGAATCCAGCCAACGGCGAAGCTTTTTATCATCTCGGCCTGACGTTGCGCGACCGTGAACGCACCGAAGAAGCCTACGCTGCGTTCTACAAAGCTGCCTGGAACTACGCAACCCGTAGCTGCGCCTACTATGCGCTTGCCCAACTGGATGTCGCGGCAAATCGCTTTCCCCAAGCGGTGGAGCACTTGAAGCTAGCACTGCGCACAAACGCGGATCACTCGAACGCGCGGAATCTGGGCATCGTCCTGCTTCGCAAATTGGGGCGCGATGGCGAAGCCGGAGAATGGCTTACAGAGAACTTGGCCGCCGATCCGGCCGATCCATGGGCTCGCTATCTCGCCTCGGGCGCTCGTCCTGTGAACAACCAGATGGCGCTCGATCTCGCGCTGGATAATGCCCGACCGGGCTTACACGTCGAAGCCCGAACCATTCTTGAAAACGCTGATCTTCGTGCCAGCGACGGAAGCGCTCCCATCCTCTGCTACACGCTCGCCTGGCTATCTTCAAAATGCGGCGACCAACAAACCGCCGCGCGATGGCTAGAGCAGGCCGCGCAATGTTCGCCGGATTTGTGCTTTCCCAACAGGCTCGACGAGATGCTAATTCTCGAATGGGCGCTTGAACAGAATGATTCCGACGCAAAGGCGCATTATTTCCTGGGCAACTTTTTCTACGATCGGCGCCGCTATCTCGAAGCCATTGAGCACTGGGAGCGCTCCGTGCAAATTGCGCCCGAGTTTCCGACCGCGTGGCGCAATCTCGGCATCGCATATTGGAACGTTCGGAGCGATCCCGCACGGGCGCATGATGCGTTCGACCGGGCTTTCCGGCTGGATCCAACGGATGGCCGCGTCCTGTATGAGCGCGATCAACTTTGGAGGCGCATGGGTATTCTTCCCTCCGAACGTCTCGCAGAACTCACTGCGCACCTGGATCTGGTCGATATGCGTGACGATCTGTCCATTGAATTGACCTCGCTCTACAACCATCTGGGCCAGCATGAAAGAGCACTCCGGGTCTTGACCTCTCACACTTTTCAACCGTGGGAGGGAGGCGAGGGCTTAGCCATCGGCCAGTATGTACGTACTCACCTCGCATTCGGCCGCAACGCGCTGCAAACTGGGGATGCTACATCAGCGAAGCGCTGCTTTGAAGCCGCTTTGACAACTCCCGCGAATCTTGGGGAAGCAAAGCATCCGCTCGCAAATCAGGCGAATATCTACTACTGGTTGGGCGTAGCGAGCGATAGCCTGGGGGATGCAACCGATGCTCGGGCCTGGTGGGCGCGGGCAGCCGCGGCACACGGCGACTTCCAGGAGATGAGCGTTAAATCGTTTTCCGAAATGTCTTACTACCGGGGGCTGGCGTCGCGTAAGCTTGGACGAAGTGCCGAAGCCGAGAGCACCCTCCGCGGCATGCTCGCTTATGCGTCGGATTTAGCTAAGCAGGAACCCGCCGTCGACTATTTCGCAACTTCGCTGCCGGCCATGTTGCTATTCAAGGAAGATCTGAAGCGCAAGAACGAATTGCAATCGATGTTCCTCAAAGC
>CAVYDZ010000016.1:0-83863 GCA_963767485.1 Terriglobia bacterium
GAACGATCACCCCGATTTGAGTTTTTCTTCTGTATACAGTGGTTCTCGACCATACGTTCGAGCAGTTGGTCGGAGAGCAATCCCGCGCAAGTCTTCAGCACGAGCTCTTTGACGTAGAGTCGCACGAGGTACCGTAACGGCAGGGGCGCGATGGCGGTCGCGAGCACGAAATTCCGGCGCCCACTGTTCCCCACGATGATATTGCGGTCGGGTCAAAATACCACCGCCAGAGCTATCCGGCGGCACGCTCAAACCTATACCCCGGTAAGCCCCGCGTATTCACTGCGGCCGGACTCATCGCGCTCTACTGTATTCGTGACCGTGGTGAGCGCCTCAGACGCCGTGGCGAGTTCGCGCTGCCTCCACCACCCGGCGTCGCGACCGATCGCGCGGCAGCGCGCGAAACTTTCGCGTTTCATTCAGCGGTGTCGTGCTGGCCGCCGGCGAGACCAGGGCGCTGAACAGGGGACCTGCGAAATGGAAGAACTGCCGCTGCGGCGAATCACTTGGCTTCGTCTGCGACACCCCCGCAGCTATCTCCCCCATTCAGCGCGATTTGGTAAGACCGTCGACAGGGGACTTCGCCGCAGTACCGCTTTCCCGACGCGCGACCCTGAACCTCAAACCATCGTATTCTCGCGTGGCAGGGCGAGCATCGCCTAAGTGAAAGGCTTTCTGAATGGCTTTCAAAGATCGTTGGCTTGCCTGTTCTGCTTCCGCTCGCGCTCTTCCTTGATCAATCCTTTAATGTGGGTTTCAAGAGCTTCAGTTCAGCTGCTGATACCTGAGCCAGAAGCGGTCTCTGGAACGAAGCGATCACCTCGTGTGCGAAGTAAGTAGGCCACCTCTACGGTGGGCCGGTCATTCCGCCTTGTGCAACTTCCGCGAGCGCTGTAAGCGTGCTGCGATGGCGACAGCAATCCGCTCCAGAAGATGGGTAGCTGCCTGCAAGCGCTTGGGAGACAGGTCCAGAAAACGAGCCGTCGCTTTGATGTCCTTGTTGTCCATCAGCACCTGAATGGTTCGCAAGGCCGCTCCCTCTTCGAGTATGCGTGGCAAGTAACGTCCCAGCATTTGAAATCTCGCCTCAATCCTTGGCAAGTCGGGTTTCTGGAAACTTGCCTTCGACGCCATATCCCGCGATCGACCTGAAGTTAATGGCCGATATCAACGATTCCAAAATGCTGGGGGGGGGGGGGGGGGGGGGGGGGGGGGGGGTATGTATCCTTTTTCGTGCAATCTGTCCAAGGCATCCCCATCAAAACTCTTCCACGCTCGCCGCACCTAGCGCTCGCTAAACATCCCGAGATACAAAAGAGCGAGCACCATATCGTCTACTTTTCCTGGTCGTATTCCATCCTCGATATCCCCGGAGGCGATTCGAGCCCCTCTTAGTCGACGCGGGTGCACGTGCAGTGTGTTCGTCCGCCGCTCTACGGACGGGAAACTCTCCTGATGGTTGGCCAACAAATGGAGGTTCAGTACCGAGCCGCGATGTGATCTATCGATTCGTTCGGAGCGGAATTGCAGGGGGTGGAGACTGCCAGCCTGTACGGCTGGCAGTCAATCGTTTTCTTGTCCTTTATTTATAGGACATCCACAGCAGCCCTTTACTGCGATTACTGCGTTAAGGAAGGGCTGATACAGATCGATTCGCCCGGAAAGCCATTGAAAAGAATGGAGCGGGAGACGGGAATCGAACCCGTGTAACCAGCTTGGCAAGCTGGGCATCCGCCAGCGGTTCGTGAGTTCCCTTTCAAGGAAGACCCGCGAATAAACTTTGATTTCCGCCGAGCCAGCTTGCCAACGGCCAGTCCTATCCATGTTTCTTCGCGCTCACGCGGGGCAAAGAAATGGGCAAAGTGGTCTTGGCCCACTCCAATTTAACAGGGCCTATCGGCTTTTAAGTAACTGATTTTATGGACATTCGAGCTAGCCGCCAAAGCTATAAGGCTTCGGGTGTCGGCGGAAATAAGATCAACGTGAGAATGCTAGTTGCGCAACTTACCGATTCGATGAGTGTTGCGTCCTACAAGCCCTCGGCGGGAAGGGGCCGCCGAGGCGCAAAATTTGGTCCTCTTGGACCTGTAAATATTTGATTCTATTGGCTCCTCAGGTAGGATTCGAACCTACAACCCTTCGGTTAACAGCCGAATGCTCTACCGTTGAGCTACTGAGGAGCATCACGCTCCGCCCGGTGTCCGCAACATAACTCGCGTCCACGCCGGTGGACTTTTCTATTAAAACACACCCACGTTAGTGTCGCTTCTCTAATATATTTCAGATGTTACGCTGAGATTTCCCATGCAACTTGAGAAGGTCTACGAGCCTCAGCGCTTCGAACCGCACTGGGCTCAGTGGTGGATCGAATCCGGTATTTATCACGCTCCAGCAGCTGCTGCCGAGGGTCGGCGTGTGTTCTCTATTGTCATCCCGCCGCCAAATGTCACCGGCTCGCTTCACATTGGGCATATGTTCGAGCACACCATGATGGACGTGGCTGTCCGCTGGCATCGAATGCGTGGCGAAGCGACGCTCTGGCTGCCTGGGACCGATCACGCAGGCATTGCTACCCAGATGGTTGTGGAACGCCAGCTCGCCTCTGAAGGGATTACTCGCCAGCAACTCGGCCGTGCCGACTTCGAGCGCCGTGTCTGGCAGTGGAAAGAAGAATACGGCGGTCGCATCAACACGCAGATCCGGCGAGAAGGCGCAAGTGTGGACTGGTCGCGCGAACGCTTCACAATGGATGCGGGCCTTTCTCGAGCTGTGCGCGAGGCGTTCGTCCGCCTTTGGGATCAGGGCCTGATCTATCGCGGCGAGTACATGGTAAATTGGTGTCCCGCTTGCCAGACCGCCATCTCCGATCTCGAAACAATTCACGAAGCAATTCCCGGACACCTGTGGCACGTACGATACGCAATTGCCGGAAGCAGTGAGTCGCTGACCGTTGCGACTACTCGTCCGGAAACAATACTGGGGGACACCGCGCTCGCGGTGCATCCGGACGATTTGCGGTATACCCATCTGTTGGGCCGCACCGCTATCCTTCCGCTGCTCGGCCGGGAAATTCCCGTGATTGCCGATAGCCTGGTCGATCCCAAATTCGGCACAGGCGTTGTCAAAATCACTCCAGCGCACGATCCAAACGACTTTGAAGTAGGGAAACGTCATAAACTTCCATCTGTCAAAGTCATCGGCGAAGATGCACGCATGACCGCGGCGGCTGGTGTATATGCCGGGCTCGATCGCTTTGAAGCGCGCAAGCGCATCGTCGCTGCGCTTGACGGCTC
This sequence comes from Terriglobia bacterium, assembly GCA_963767485.1. Taxonomy (GTDB): domain Bacteria; phylum Acidobacteriota; class Terriglobia; order Bryobacterales; family Bryobacteraceae; genus Bog-105. The sequence goes on from CAVYDZ010000016.1 coordinate 3,294, forward strand.
CGGCGAGCTTGTCAAAACCGAAGACTACACGGTTAGCATCAGCAAATGTGACCGCTCGAAAACCATTGTGGAACCACTCGTCTCCACGCAATGGTTCATGCACATGAAGCCGCTCGCCGCAAAGGCTATTGAAGCGGTACGCAGCGGTAGGATCCGATTCGTGCCGGATGATCGCGAAGCTTTATTTTTTCAGTGGATGGAAAACATCCGCGACTGGTGCATCTCGCGGCAGCTCTGGTGGGGCCACCGAATTCCCGCCTGGCATTGTCATAATTGCTCGAAGATCACGGTTGCTCGTGAAACCCCGGCTACCTGTCCCCATTGCCACTCGACCGAACTCGAGCAGGATGCCGACGTACTCGACACCTGGTTCAGCTCCGGCCTATGGCCTTTTTCGACACTTGGCTGGCCTGACGAGACGCCCGATCTCCGCGCCTTCTATCCGACTTCGTTACTGATTACCGGTTTCGACATTCTTTTCTTTTGGCTCTCGCGGATGATCATGCTCGGTATCGAGATGACCGGTGAAGTACCCTTCCGCGAGGTCCACATTCACGGATTGGTGCGCGATGCCGACAAGCAGAAGATGTCGAAAACGCGCGGCAACGTGATCGATCCCCTTCTCATCATGGACCAGTACGGCACTGACGCTTGCCGCATTGCGCTTCTGATCTCGGCGGCTTCGGGCGCTGATATCGCGCTGAAGGAAGATCGCATGGATGCTGGCCGCGGCTTTGCCAATAAGGTTTGGAATGCCTCACGCTGGCTCTTCATGAATATGGAGCGCTCGGGAATTGAAAAGTGGTCTCCTGGCGTTCCGCGCGAAGCTCCAACTTTCGAAGATGCCTGGATCCGGAAGTGTCTGGACGAGTGTGCGAAGAAAGTGAACGATAGTCTTGCGCTGCACCGCTATCACGAGGCTGGACAGACCTTGTGGGATTTCGTGTGGCACGATTTCTGCGATTGGTATTTAGAGGTGAAGAAGCTGCGCTTCGAGGAAAACTCAGGCCAGGACCATCACTGGACGGAAGTGCTTACTGTTTACGAATCCATCTTGCGTTTGCTGCATCCGGTAATGCCGTTTGTGACTGAGGAGTTGTGGCAACGGCTGATGTCGGGCTGCACAGCGGAGCACCCTGCATCGATCTCGCTCGCGCAATATCCACAGGTGTCCGGCGAAGCCGGCGATTGTGTGCGAGCTGAAGATTTTGAGCGCATGCAGCAACTGGTAACAGCGGCGCGGGCTCTCCGTACCGATAACAAACTCGACCCAAAAGCAAGGCTGGTGGGTTCCATCCAGTTTCACGGATCACCTTTGACACAAGACGGCCTAAGGACGGTAGCGGCGCTCGCAAAGCTCGAGTTGCAATCCAACGGTAATGTGTCGTCTGAATGGAAGGCGTTCGTCCGCGCCACTCCCGAATTCGATCTGCAGATCTTCGCTCCGGTTTCGGCGCCGGCGGATAACGTCCGCATTGAAAAAGAGATTGCAAATCTGGAACGTACTATTGCGAACTCGGAGCGGCAGCTCGAGAACGAAGCGTTCTTAAGCAAAGCGCCTTCAAAAGTTGTAGAGACATTGCGGGCGAACCTCGCCGACTACAAGCTGCAGCTTCAGAAGAATAAAGATCTCCTGGAAGGCCGCGCCTGATTGTGTTCGACGTGAACCATCCTGAGATCCGCGGCGCGGTCGAGCGGGCTCTTTCTGAGGATATCGGCAGCGGCGACGTGACAACCAATCTCACGGTTCCCGCGGAACTGCGAGCACGCGGTACCTTCCTCGCGAAGCAGGCGTTTGTGCTGGCCGGCGTCGAATTGCTGCCGCTCATTTTCGAGCGCCTTGGGGGGGCCGATTTGCACATCCTCCGCGGAAGCGGGACTCTCATTCAAACCGGGGACTCTCTGGCTACGGTCGCGGGTCCGGCGCGTATGCTGCTCAGCGCCGAACGCGTCTCCCTCAATTTCTTGCAGCGCCTCAGTGGCATTGCAACGCTCGCGCGGCGTCATGTCGATGCCGTGGCGGGCACAAACGTAAAGGTGCTCGACACGCGCAAGACTACCCCCGGCTTGCGGATGCTCGAAAAATATGCCGCTGCGGCTGGCGGCGTAACCAATCACCGGCAGGGTTTGTTCGACGCGGTCCTCATTAAGAACAATCACATCACGGCGGCTGGAGGCGTGCGAAATGCTCTTTCGAAGGTCCGGTCGTTTGATGGCCCGGTTGAAATCGAAGTCCGCACTCCGGCAGAACTCGATGAGGCGCTGGATTGCGGGGCGAAACATTTACTGCTCGACAATCTGACTCCCAACCAAGCCCGCGACTGGATTCGCCGGGTAGCAGGCCGCGCCGCCACCGAACTCTCCGGCAACATCAATCTACAAACCATTCGCAGCTACGCGGAAGCGGGGCCAGACTACATTTCCTGCGGCGCCATTACGCACTCCGCCGTAGCCGTCGATATCAGCTTCCGATTGGAACTTGATACAGCCTGATGAGTGCGCTCAATCTGGAAAGAGTTCGGAGTGTGCGTCCACAGAATGAGTTGCACTATTTCGCATCAGTCAATTCCACCATGACCGTGGCGGCGGCGCTAATTGAGGACGGGGCTCCCCATAATACGGTGGTAATCGCTGAAGAGCAAACGGCCGGCATCGGACGTCTCGGCCGGTCCTGGATCTCAGAAGAGCACGCCGGAATCTACGCCTCGACTGTGCTACGTCTTCCGCTCCCGCCTGCTCAGTTGCCCATTGCAAGTCTGCTGATTGGCCTCGCGGCAGCGGAAGCTATTCAAACAGCAACCGAGCTCGCCTGTGATCTGCGATGGCCAAACGACGTGCTGATTGACGAGCACAAAGTGGCCGGTATTCTTCCACAATTGGTAAATCAGAGCGTGATAGCGGGTGTCGGCATCAACGTCAATAACCGGGGCTTTCCGCCCGGACTGCGCACGCCTGCAACGTCGCTGTATCTGGCAAGCGGCCGCCTCCAATCTCGCGAGACCGTACTCATTCGCTTACTTGAAGCACTCGAGACATTTTCCGATCTCTTGATTCAGAAAGGCCCAGACGCTATTTTGCGAGCTTTCACCGCTGCATCCACGTACGTCTGGAACCGGCGCGTGATCACTGAGGAGAATGGCGCCCGCGGCGTAACCGCCGGACTCGATCAATACGGTTTTCTGCTGCTGCGTTCGGACGATGGTCAACTACAGCGCGTTTCCTCGGGGGGCGTGCGTCCCGACCGCCTGAGTTCCTCATGAGCGAAACCGAACCGGATGCCGATTGGACCGGGAATTATTTTAATTACTTCACTGAAATCGAGGAGCATTTTCAGCGCGCGCGCGGCAGCGGCTTATTTCTCCTTTCGCCGCTAGACTGGGCCCTGATCGAAGCGTGGAAGCAAGCTGGAATTCCCATCGGTGTTGTTCTTAAGGGTATCGATGAGGCATTCGAAAAGTGGCGCAGCCGCAAACAAAAGCGGCGGTTGATCAACTCCGTGGCCTATTGCGCACAAGCGGTGCTTGAAGCAGCCCATCGCACGCCCGCGGAGGAGCAGCGCCAAAGCGCAACAACGGAGCCGCCTTTTACTGCTTTCGAGCTCAGGAATCATCTGCAAGCGGCGGCATCCGCAATCCGGCAGAAACCAGACCCGGCACTACATGAGATTTCCAACTCTCTTGATCGGTTGGCGGCCGAAGCGGAAACGCATCTGCAGGATCTCGAAAGCCTGGAGCACCGCTTGACCGCGCTCGAAGAAAAACTCGTCGCTCTCTTGCGGTCCCGGCAATCGGAGGAAGAACTCTTCGCGATGCGGGATGCGCTGACCCGCGAGCTCAAACCATATCGCAGTAAAATGAGCGCCGATCAGCTGGCCATGCTCGAACGCCGCTATCTGGACACCGCTCTGCTCGAAAAGGCCTCCATACCGCGGCTTAGTCTTTTTTATCTGCATTGACAGTTTGCATGATACATTTGGCGACGAATGGCTCACGAGACGCCCAAACCAAAGTTTCTTCACTGGTTCGCGCTCACCCTCCTGGTCATCTCTGTCTGCATTAACTACGCCGACCGCGGAAACCTTGGCGTTGCCGCTCGCAGCATTTCGCTCGAACTGCATTTGCAACCGGACCAGCTAGGTTATCTCCTCGCCGCTTTTTCCCTGACCTACTCGATCGCGCAAATGGTCTCTGGCAACCTGCTCGAACGTTGGAATATCAATTGGGCATATGCTGCGGCGTTTCTGATCTGGTCGGCAGCCACGGGATTTACCGGGCTCGCTCATTCCTTCACTACGATTCTGCTGCTTCGCCTGCTCCTCGGACTGAGCGAATCGATCGCCTATCCGTCGTATTCGAAAATTATCGTGATCAGCTTTCCGGAAGAAGTGCGCGGAGCGGCTAATGGGCTCATAGACGCGGGCTCGAAAATCGGACCGGCGCTTGGCGTGCTGCTAGGCGTCAAGATGATCGAGTGGTTCACGTGGCGCGGCATGTTTCTGGTGATCGGAGCCGCCAGCCTGCTGTGGTTGGTGCCCTGGTGCCTGATTGCGGGCCGGCTTCCGAGCAAGTTGCCTGCCTTGCCTTCGGGCGAGCAGCGCGCCCCAAGTATGCGCGAAATTCTTTCGCAGCGCACGATGTGGGGCACGTCTCTCGGGCTTTTCGGCGGCAATTACACCTGGTTCGTTTTCCTCAACTGGCTGCCGTATTACTTCGAGACGCAGCGCCATTACACCAAGGGCCGCCTGGCGCTCTTCGGCTCCCTTCCATTCTGGGTGATCGGGCTGACTTCGCTGCTCTTTGGATTCTTGTCCGACTCGCTCGTCCGCCGCGGTTTTCACGCGGGACGCGTACGGCAGTCGTTTGTCTGTCTCGGTTTGCTGGGCTGCGGGGTTTTGATGCTTCCGGCCGTCGTTGTAGCCGATCCAACCTGGGCCAATGTCTTACTCTTGCTTGCGTCGGCATCGATCGGCGCCTGGTCCTCGAACCATTGGGCGCTTACGCAACTGCTGGCGGGTCCCAAAGCTGCTGGCAAATGGACCGGCTTTCAAAACGGGATCGGTAATCTCGCCGGGGTCGTCGGACAGATCGCCAGCGGCTACGCTCTGCAGTCCACCCACTCTTTTTTCGCGGCATTCGCGATCGCCTGCCTGGTGCTTATGGTTGGAGTACTCGGATATTGGTTCATCGTCGGAAAACCCGCTGTTTGTCTCTGGAAAAGCGATGCGGGTACTACTCCTGCGGTCCAAGCCGCTGATGCCCCTGCGCAGTAACAACATGCCACCGGAAGTACTAGGTCTAATCGGAGGAGCAACCTTTCAATTCAATGACTTTCCTGTGATAAGCTTATCGCCAAGACAAGCGTGGGTCTTGCGACTGCACGCGCCCGGTGGGCGTTTCCTCCGAGTGCCCACCGGTTCCTATTTCTCTCCGATCAGTGTTAAACGAAAAGCGGGACGGTGTATTTGAACGTGTGCCTGCGGGATTCCCGCCTCGCGCGCCAATTGCTTCAATTCGTCTGCTCGGAAAGCCGAACGCACCGATCGGACTCCATCATGCACCGTAATCCGGTTCCATCGAAAAAACGGTTGCGTTGCCGGCAGGAAAAGATAAGGCAGCAGGTGCCTCTCCAGATCGCAAACGATAATAGCTTTCCGTGCGGCTGCATAGAGTATCCGCAGAATCTCTGTTACCACGAGATCGGGAAAGTGATGCAGAAACAGCGAGCAGAGTACGTAGTCGAAGCACACCGGACCAAATGGCAATTGGAACACATCGGCCTGAAGTTTAGGCAGCGGTGCTTTTTCTAAGTTGGTGGGATTGTAATCGAGCGAGGTGACGCTTGCGCCCGGGCAGCACTCCTGAATCTGGCGGGCCGCATCGCCTGAAGCCGAGCCTACATCCAGAAAGGTTCCGCCCGCCTCGCCGCGCGTAGCGTGCAATACTGCCTTACGCAATACGGAGTGTCCGCCGAAACGTCGGTTGATCCGAATGAGGTCAGCGAGGTTAGGCCTTGCTTCCTCGGGTGAAACATGGTCCAGCAACTCTGGTTGAATCAATCGTCTCGAAAACACGGAGCCCCTCTGCTATCTTGAACCGTTGGATATCCTGATTCCAAATTCCGGCTGGATTGAAGTAATCTGCGGTCCTATGTTTTCCGGCAAATCAGAAGAGCTGATTCGCCGTTTGCGGCGTGCCGTCATTGCCCGCAAGCGCGTCCAGGTATTCAAGCCCGGCATTGACACGCGCTATTCGAAAACCGAGATCGTCAGCCATGGCGATATGCGGATGGCCTCCGAGCCGGTCGATTCCGCCCGTGAGATTTTGACAAAGCTCGACTGGCGAACGCAAGCTGATAGGAATCGACGAAGCGAATTTCATCGGAGAGGCGCTGGTGGAAACGGTCACTCAACTGGCCGATAATGGCAAACAAGTCATCGTGGCCGGACTCGACACCGATTATCTTGGGCGACCCTTTCCGCCGGTTCCTGATCTGCTGGCGATCGCCGAATCTACCACTAAAATGTTAGCCATCTGTATGCGTTGCGGCGCTCCGGCCAAACATACCCAGCGGCTACTGGATTCGAAGGAACTTATTCTGGTGGGAGCCGTCGACTGCTACGAAGCCCGCTGCCGCCGCTGTTTTGAACCGGGCGCGCCGCGGCAGGAAGTCCTAGATTTTCTGCTGGCTGAAAACACACTTCTGCATCCGATTGAGAGTTGAAACATAATAAATAGAGATGAGTAGCGCACCGCAACAGCCCACCTATATAATTCCCCCGCCTTCGAGCCCCAATTGGAAGACGCCGCTGGTGGCGGCAGTCCTGGTGCTGCTGGCGGCGGCCAATGTCTATCTGTTCGTTCAGCTCGATCGGGTGAAAACGGAAAACCGCACCGAAATGAGCAAGCTTACGGCGGACTTCAATGGCGCGATTGAGAAGATGAGAGTCGATTCCAGCGCCGAAGTGCAGCGATCGAAGCGCACGATGGAAGTCCTGCAAGGGCGTTTGGCGGCACAACGCCGCGCGGCCGAACAGGCTGTTGGGCAGGCCAAAATCGACGCGGAACAGAAGGTGCAGAGTCTGCAGGAGAAAGTAGCTCAGGAACAGGCCGCACAGCAGCAGGCAATCAGCCAGGTAAAGTTGACCGCCGACACGGCGACGACGCAGATCGGCAACGTTTCGACCGATCTCGGCAATACCAAGACCCAGCTCGATCAGACTATCTCGAGCCTGAAGCGCGCCACCGGCGAACTGGATAATCACTCGAGCCTGATCGCCACCAACGGCAAAGAATTGCAAGCTCTCCGGGAACTTGGCGAACGCAATTACACGGAATTTACTATTAACAAATCGAAGAAGGCTACCCGCGTAGCCGATATTATGGTGACCCTGAAGAAAACCGATGTGAAGCGAAATAAGTTCACGATCATGATCACGGTGGACGACAAAACTGTAGAGAAGAAAGATAGAACGATCAACGAGCCGATCCAGTTCTACACATCGAAAGCGCACCAGCCGGACGAGATTGTGGTCAATTCGGTGAAAAAAGATACAATCGTCGGCTATCTGGCCAGTCCTAAGGTTCAAAATGGAAGAGCGGGCACCTAAAGGCCCCCGAAACGAATCAAACTAACTCATGAGATACCCCGAACAACTAATCGCGCCAATGCGCAAAGATCTTACGCAATACGGCGTTCAGGAGACGAAAACTGTCGAAGAAGTGAATCAGGCACTTGGGCCGCAGAGCGGCACGGTTCTGATGATTACGAATTCTGTCTGCGGGTGTGCCGCGGGAAAGGCGCGCCCCGCCGTGGGCATGGCCCTGCAGCATAGTAACCGTCCCGACACCGCAGTCGCTGTGTTTGCCGGGGCCGATTTGGAAGCCGTGCAGCGAGTCCGCGAACTGCTGCCCGGCGTGCCGCCTTCATCGCCATCGATGGCCTTGTTCCGCGATGGCAAGCCTGTTTTTACATTGCATCGGTTCCAAATCGAGAGCAGTGAAGCGCCCCAAATTGCCAAGATGCTGACTGCCGCCTTCGATCAATTCTGCGTTACCGCAAAGCAGTAACTTCCGGCTTTTTGAGATAGAGTCCGCGCGCGTCGATGTAGGCACGGACTTCGTCCGGCAACTCCGGCGCTGGTTTTCGGGCGGCTAATCTTGCGCGTATTGCGGAACTGGAGATGGGAAGCTCTAGACCCGCAAGTTTGCACACCTTGGCTCCTGGCGGCACTTTGTAATCTCCGCCAGGTCGCGTGACCACAATAAATTCAATCAGTTGAATTACATACTGCCAGCGGTGCCATGTTTCGATCTCATTGAAAGCATCCGCGCCAATCAGAAAAAACAGCTTATCCCCAGGCGCCATGATTTCCCGAAATCGCTGCACCGTATCTACCGTGTAGCTCTGGCCGGTACCTTCTTCTAAACGCGAGACTTCAAATTCCGGATAAGGGGCACAGGCGATCTGGACCATATGCAGCCGCTCCGCATACGGCGTTACTCCTGCGGCGACCTTATGCGGTGGAACACCTGCCGGTACAAACACCACGCGGTCCAAGCGGTACTGCTTGCGAGCTTCCTCGGCAATGCGCAGGTGAGCGGAGTGAATGGGATCGAACGTACCGCCAAAAAGGCAGATACGCCGGCCATCGCTAGGCGTGGAGTTTGGCATGGAGAGAATAGCGATCCTCGCCGGGCGCCGGGTCGCTCGAAATCTGCTGTTCGGCCGCCGCGCTGGCCAGTTCGTCGCAGCGATTATTATCTTCGTGGAGTGCGTGGCCTTTAGTCCACGTCCACTTGGTTTGGTGCGCGTTCACCAACTCGTCCAAGGCAATCCAGAGATCCTGATTGTTTACCGGTTGCTTATCGGCTTTGCGCCAATTGTTGCGCTTCCAGCCATGGATCCATTTCGTGATACCGTTCTTCACGTATTCGGAGTCCGTGACTATTTCGACGGCACAGGATTCCTTCAGCCGTTTCAGACCTTCGATGGCGGCGGCAAGCTCCATGCGGTTATTGGTCGTGTGCGGGCTGGAGCCGAAGATCTCCCGCTTGGATTCGCCGAAGCGCAAAATACACGCCCAGCCGCCGCGCCCGGGATTGCCCTTGCAGGCGCCGTCTGTGATCAGCAGAACCTGCTTCAAGCGACTTCCAACGCCAGTTCGTTCGCCGTGAAGAACTCGTCCACAATCGCGAGGATTTGAGGTACCTCGTGCGCACGGTAGATCTCCGTGCGCAGTTTCGCCCCGTTGCGGACGCCATGCGTGAAGTAAGTGGCAAATTGTTTCATTTTGCCGACGGCGTCGGATTCGCCGTGCTCTTCGAGCATGAGGTAATACGTCTTCATCATGTCGTAGCGCTCCCGGTCGGAGGGGACGCGGTAGGCCCCGGTCGCCAGATATTCGCCGATCTGCTGGAAAATCCAGGGATTGTAGGAAGCGCAGCGGCCGATCATTACTGCATCACAACCCGTTTCCTGGTGCATGCGAACGGCGTCCTCCGGCGTGGTGATGTCGCCGTTGCCGATCACCGGAATTTTGACGGCCGCTTTGATCTCGGCGATTCGGGACCAGTCGGCACGGCCGCTGTACCCCTGCTCCCGTGTTCGCCCGTGCAAGGCCACTGCGGCTAGCCCGCAATCCTCCGCTATATGCGCCAATTGCACGGCCACCAGTTCGCGATCGTTCCAGCCGGTGCGGAATTTGCAGGTGAGCGGTATCGAAATTGCCGAACGAACTCGCTCCAGAATCTCTTTGACGAGCGGCAGGTCCCTGAGCAACCCGGAGCCGCCGTTACACTTCACAACTTTATTCACCGGGCAGCCGAAGTTCAGATCGACAATATCGAAGCCGCGGTCCTCGCAAACTTTGGCCGCCTCCGCCATGACTGCCGGATCGGAGCCGAACAATTGGCAAGTGATCGGATGCTCTTCGGACTCAAAGTACAGATAACGGAAATTCTTGTTTGGTTTCTTGGCTTTACGGGTACTCACGACGCCATGGGAGCTGGTAAATTCTGTCATCAGCAACCCACAGCCCCCCTGGTTTCGGATCAGCCGGCGAAAAACGGTGTCGGTGACACCCGCCATAGGCGCAAGCACGGTAGCGGGACGGATCGCGATTTCGCCCACTTGGTAGCTGGACGGAAAGCCTGAGATAATTCGATCGGACATGCGGGATGGCGGATTGTTCCTATTTTAACTGTCGGCTGGCGCAACGTTTTTGCGTAAGCTTACGTTTCAAGTGTAGGGAGCGGCAATGTGGTGCAAGGTAGCCTAATCAGGATTATAGGAGCTTTTGTCGCCGGCCTGGTTCTGGCGCTGGCGAGCGCGGTGGTGTATGTCAGGATGCACGACCGGCAGCCCGTTCCGCAAGTTGCGACGGAGATTGCCTCAGTTCCCGCGCAGACACCTACCCCGGCAAGTCCACCGCCGGCGATCGAACCGGAACCGCAGCAGGCCCCTGAGCCGGAGCGCATGCCTGTAAAAGAGCGCCGTTCGCCCGCGGTTGTAATACGCAAGAAGCCAATCCAGCCCTCCAAACCGGCGATTGTGCCGCGGGAAGAGCCGGTGCAGGTCGTCCAGAACACGTCCCCTGCGGGGCCAAGTTACCCAACCACGAGTCAAGCGCAAGCGGCCCCAGAAACTCCGACGCCCCAACCCGCCGCTCCACCTCCGCCGCAACCGCACGTGGTCGAGCTAGCCGCTGGGACCAATCTTGTCGTGCGGTTGGCGGAACCACTCTCGACCGACGACAATTACACAAATGATGCATTCCGAGCGACCTTGGACGAGCCGATCATTCGCGAGGGATTTATTATTGCAGAGAAGGGGTCGAAGGTCTTGGGCCGCGTTGTGGAAGCGGATAAGGCCGGACGCGTGCGGGGAGTTGCCAGCCTGCGAATCGCTTTGTCCGAAATCAATACCACCGACGGACAGCGTATTAGCGTTTCCACTAACCAGGTAGAAAAACAGGGGGCGAAAGGCGCCGGTAAGGACGCGGCAAAAATAGCCGGAGGCGCGGCTTTGGGCGCAATCATTGGCGCGCTCGGAGGCGGAGGCAAGGGCGCGGCCATCGGCGCGGGCGCAGGCGGGGCGGCCGGTACGGGAGTGGTACTCGCGACGCGCGGCAAGGCAGCTGTGATTCCCAATGAATCGCGTCTCACGTTCCAGCTCGCTACGCCCGTCACGATCACAGAGAAGTTACATCAATAATAATCACGCGCACGGGTGCTACTTTGGTCCTAACACTTGCATCATGTCGCATTTGCGTTGCAGCGTTGCCAGTTGTGCAACGACACTAGAGCTTCACGAGCGGGCGCTCGCCTGCCCCAAGTGTGGCAACCTTCTTGAAGTTGTTATCGAGCCGCTGGAATTCGAGCCCGCCGATCTAAAAAAGGTATGGCGCGAGCGCCGTAGCTCCTGGAAGCCACGCGACGCGAGCGGTGTCTGGCGTTTCCGCGAGTTGCTGCCTGACAGTTACGAAGCGAGCGGCATCGTCAGTCTGGCCGAAGGTAACACTCCGGTGGTCGCGGGGGTGCGAACCGCTGCCTGGTCCGGCGTGAAGCAATTGCGCTTCAAGCACCTTGGCTGGAACCCCACTGGTTCGTTCAAAGACCTGGGCATGACCGCTGGGATGACCGAAGCGAAATTCGCCGGGGCTACCGTGGTGGCCTGCGCTTCGACAGGCAATACGGCCGCCTCGCTCGCCGCTTACGCTGCCCGGGCGGGAGTTGTTGGCCGAGTATATCTTCCCGCCGGACAGGCGTCCAACAACAAACTCGCTCAGGCTCTCGATTTCGGCGCGGAAGTAGTGCAGATCAGCGGCAGCTTCGACGATGCGCTCAACGAACTCCTCGCCAATAACGATCCTTCGCTTTATTTCCTAAACTCGATCAACCCCTTTCGCGTAGAGGGCCAGAAGACAGCGATGTTCGAGTTGTTAGAGCAGTTCGATTGGCAGCCGCCCGATTATCTGTTTGTTCCGGGCGGCAATCTTGGTAACTCGTCCGCCTTCGGTAAAGCCTTCGAGGAACTGCACCGCTACGGGTTCATCGATCGCGTGCCGCGCATGGTGATTGTACAGGCCGCGGGCGCGAATCCCCTGAGCCGCATGTGGCTCGCGGGCGACGCGGAACTCACACCGGTATCGAACCCTGAGACCGTCGCCACCGCTATCCGCATCGGCAATCCCCGTTCCTGGAAAAAAGCCTTGCACGGCATCGCCCTGACCGATGGGTTCGTGATGGACGTCACCGACGACGAGATCGGTGCAGCCAAGATGCAGATCGGCCACGACGGTATTGGCTGCGAACCTGCTTCGGCTACCACGCTCGCCGGTATCCGCAAACTCACGGAAGCCGGTAAACTCGACCGCGATGCGTCGGTGGTTGCTATCCTCACAGGACACGCGCTCAAAGATACCGACTACATCATCAAAGCCCGGCAGCGGCAGCCATCCGCCAAGCAGCAGGACGTGGAAGCGGCGGGATGCCTGACCCGGTAAGGAATCGGTTCGCTGTTGAAGTGCCGGGCTCGATCGCCAATCTGGGCTCCGGGTTCGACACGCTGGCGGTAGCTGTTCAGCTTTACCTCCGGCTTGATGTCTCGGTGCTTCCTGGTGAAGACGAGTTGCGATTCGAATTTCTCGATTGCACGGTTGACGGCGAAAACTTCATCGAACGCGCATTCCGTTTTCTAGCGAATCAGCGCGGCGAGCCGCATCCCTCGCTGCATGTGCGGGTGCGGAGCGAGATCCCAATGAAGGGCGGTCTTGGAAGCAGCGCCGCCGCAACCGTTGCAGGGCTGCGACTTTTCGAAGCTATCGCCGGACCACTGCCGGTGCAAGGGTTGCTGAACGCCGCGTGCGCGCTCGAGGGGCATCCCGATAATGTTTCCGCCGCTCTGCTCGGCGGCCTCACAGTAAGCTGCCAGATGCCGGACCGCTCCGCCTTCGCCCTGCGCCTGGAGTGGCCCGAGGAGCTCACTTTCCTGGTTGTGACGCCGCAGTTCTCGCTTGCCACCGCTTCGTCGCGTAGCGTTCTGCCGGAATATGTTTCCCGCGAAGACGCTATTTTCAACCTGCAGCGGGTGGCGCTTTTTCTGCAGGCTATTCAGTCCCGCAAATACTCTCTACTGCGCGAAGCTCTGCAGGACCGTTTGCATCAGCCGTTTCGTAAGGAGTTGGTCCCCGGTCTCGAAGATCTGCTTGTGCTCGAGCACCCGGATCTGCTGGGTGTTTGCTTGAGCGGCGCCGGACCGTCGGTCGTGGCTTTGGCGGAGGATAACCTTGATGGGGTTGAAGAGATCTTGCGAGAGACCTTTGCCCGACAATCTTTGCCGTTCGTGATTCGCCGGCTCAAAGCTCATCAGGCCGAGGTCATGGAACCGCTGGCTAGTTTGCCCATCGCGCACTCCTGATGTACGGCCCGGACGGCCCGATCCAAATGGTCCAGCCGCACAACGATGCCGATCGTCAGCTCGCTTGAGCCTTGGGCAATCGCGATGATGTTGATTTCTTCCCGTGAGATCGCAGTGAATACCCGTCCGGCAAGCCCCGCTGTACCCCGCATGCCTTCCCCGACGACGGCTAGCAATCCGACATTTTCGTTTACGTCGATCCCCGTCAGGTAACCGTGCGCGAGTTCGAGCGATAGATTCGATTCAAGGGCTTCCATGGCCGCGTCCAAGTCAGTTTTACGGATCAGGAAACAGAAACTCTGCCGGTAGCTGGAGCTGGTGAAGACCAGAATCTCGACGTTAGCGAGGGCCAGGGCATCGAGCGATCGAGACACCAGCCTGGTTCCGCTGAGCATCCCATTGGCCGGTTCCATAGAAACCAGAACCACGTTTGATAACGAGGTTACGGCCCGCGCGCCCTTTGGCTCATCGAAATGAGAAACAATTTTCGTGCCGGGCTTTTCAGGAGCGAAACTGTTCTTGCTCCACACCGGGATTTGTTTCGCCACCAGCGGTGCAAGCGTGCGCGGATGCAGTACCTTAGCGCCGTTATAAGCGAGTTCCGCAGCTTCGGCATAGGTCAGTTCGTCGAGCACCGCCGCATCCGGCACCAGTCGCGGATCGGCAGTCATGATGCCGTCCACATCGGTCCAGATCCAGAGTTCGCGCGCATCGAGGGATGCTGCCACAATCGCCGCAGAGTAATCGGAACCGCCTCGCCCGAGCGTGGTCGGTTGTCCCTCCGCGGTTGCGCCGTTAAAGCCGGTGATGACCGGCACTACTCCCTGCCTTGCCAGCGGAGCGATCCGCGCCTGGCACTTTTCGCGCGTCGCTTCCATGCGGGGCGAGGCGTTCCCAAACACCGCATCGGTAACAATCACATCCGCGCCATTGATCGGCTCGGCCGGGATGCCTTTCGATCGCAAGTAACTCGCCAGCAATCCGCAGGACAGACGCTCTCCGATGGAGACCGCTTCGTCTACGGAACGGGGCGGCCGCTCGCCAAGCATCAAAATGCCATTTGCGATCCGCTCAAATTCGGCCACCAGCGATTCGATAACTTGAGCAGCCGCCTTGCCGTCTGCTTCCGAAAACAGCTCGGCAGCCGCTTCCAAGTGCCGGTAGCGCAGTCGTTCTATATCGGCTTCCACGGCGGCGCGATCGCCCAGTTCCGCCCGTCTGAGTGTTTCCAGCAGCAAATCGGTGACTTTTGACATGGCCGAAACCACCACAACCACTGGAGTAGCTCGCTCGGCGGCAATAATCTGCGCCGCTACTTGCATGCGAGCCGCCGTGCCCATGCTCGTCCCGCCAAACTTCATCACCAAAAGATCTGTCAACGCCGGGTCTACCTCTATTTGCTGATGATAGCTTGCCACCGCTTCCCTGGCCAAAGAGGCGAGATCCGCGCGCGAGCTACAGTATCAGGAGGTTCGTTTCAAGCTGGAACCAGCGAAGCAATCGAGTATCTGTTCATCGGATTACACGTCCGTGCTTTTCGTAGCGAATAGCCTACGAACTCTGGTATCCTAAGAAAGTCTCCTGCCCACTCGTCCTTTGTCTGAGTCGTAGTTCTGTTCGTTCTCAGCGGATTCCCGGTTTGTTCGTAAACTTGAATCGTTTACTGCATGAAGGACTTGACGGCCAGTACTTGGCACATTTTGTCCTTTATGAACACGTTCTCAGAACTTACACTCCACCCCTCTCTGCATCACAACCTGGTGCGGAATAATTTTTCTACCCCTACACCAGTGCAGGCACAAGCGATTCCGCCGGCCTTAACTGGCGCGGACGTGGTAGCCACTGCGCAGACCGGAACCGGCAAAACGCTTGCGTTCCTTCTGCCCATCATCGACCGCCTATTAACGCAAACTCCGGCGGCAAGCGACGCGCCCAAGCGCAACCCCGCAATCCAGACGTTGATTCTGGCTCCAACGCGCGAGCTCGCCCTCCAAATTGCCGATGTGTTTTCAAAACTAACTTCTGCGACTGCCTTGCGCGCAGCCGTTGTGGTCGGTGGATTGAGCGAACAGACCCAGTTAAATGCCTTGCGCCGTGGTGTCGAAGTCGTGATCGCCACACCGGGGCGCCTGGAAGATTTTCTCAGCCGCCGCCTTATCGATCTCAGCCACACCGCGATTGTGGTTCTGGATGAAGCAGACCGAATGCTTGACATGGGCTTCGCTCCGGCGATCGAAAAGATTCTCGCAATCCTTCCAAAAAAGCGTCAGAGTCTATTCTTCTCCGCAACAATGGAGCAGTCTGTCGAGCGCTTGATCCGGAGGCATTCTGTCACTCCCGTACGCATTGCCGTGCAGGGCTCGATGGCCAAAACTCCGGACCAGGTGGATCTTCATTTGTACGAAGTTGAGAACGACATGAAGGTACATCTCCTGCAGCATTTGCTTTCGCAGGAGGAAGGCTCGTTCCTCGTCTTTTCTCGTACAAAACACGGAACCGACCGTCTGGCGAAAAAACTTTCCAGCTATGGCGTGCGCTCGGTAGCGATGCACGGTGACCGCACTCAAAATCAGCGCAACCAGGCGCTTGCCGGATTCCGTGAAGGGCGCTATCGCGTGCTGGTGGCAACCGACGTGGCAGCGCGCGGTATTCACGTTGACAGCGTGGCGCATGTGGTCAACTTCGATTTACCGCAAGCACCCGATGACTTCGTACATCGCGTGGGACGAACCGGAAGGGCAGGGCAGCGGGGCTCCGCTTCCACCTTTATTCTGCGCATGGAGCGCGGGGAAGTAAAGCGGATTGAGCGCGAGTGCAAAGTTCGCTTAGAACGCCGCGAAGTTTCCCCGGCAGTGCTCAGCGAGATCGCCGAACGCTCCGATCGCGAAGCAGCGATCTTGGCCTCCCGCAAGGCAGAGCACGCGCTGGCGCATCCCCATCCACACAATCGCTCCAAGGCGAATGGGAACCCCAAATGGAAGGCGGGCGCCCGGGGAGCGCGCCCCCGCGGCCCGGCCAAAGCGGCGCGAGCCCACAAGTAACTTACTCGGTTCACAGCGCGCGCCCGGATGTAGCACCGCTGCGCTTCAAACCGGGACTGTCTCGGCAACAAACCTCCAGATCGCTGGTTCGGCTAGGCTATTCTTGACAAAGCTAGTTTCGACTAGTCAGATATGGCGAAAGACCCTGAATTCCGGGACCTGTTCCCCGGAGCACTGGAAATGATGATCCTGCAGTCCCTACGGCCCAAACCAATGCACGGGTACGCCCTGGCGAAACACATCAAGGAGGTTTCGGACAACCTGTTGCAGATCGAAGAGGGCTCGCTATATCCTGCCTTGCAGCGGATGTTGAAGGAAGGATGGGTCGAGTCGGAAACGGGGGTCTCCGCCAAGAATCGACCAATTCGAATTTACTGCCTTACCGAAGCAGGCAGGAAGCATTTGGAGCACGAAGTATCGAGCTTCGAGAAGATGTTCGCAGGGATCACCCGCGTGATGGCAGTAGCTCAGTCTTAAGTGTCCAGTGTATTGCCCGGCCGCGAGTAACTTTCAGTGTGCGGTTGCAGCGGCCGACACTGAAAAGAAGTCGTTAGTCGTGTTCTGGGACCGAAAGTGTCACCTGTGTCCCGGGCCATGCAGCAGCAAGGTCTTTCGCTTCCATACTCGCACTCGGAGCAGTTCGATACTATCGCAAGCATGAAGGCGCTTTTGCTCTCTGAATATAGCCGTCTCGATGTGGTGGATGTTCCAATGCCGCGTCCCGGTCCGGACGAGGTCCTCGTGAAGGTGGAAGCCTGTGGCATTTGCGGCAGCGATGTGCATGGGTACGACGGTTCGTCGGGACGGCGGATTCCTCCGCTGGTAATGGGGCACGAAGCGTCGGGAAGGGTGGCCGCAACCGGTTCGGAAGTGAAAGACCTGAAGGAAGGGCAACCCGTTACCTTCGATTCAACGATTTACTGCGGCGCTTGCGAATTCTGCCAGCGTGGTGAGGCCAATCTATGCGAACACCGGCAGGTGCTTGGGGTTTCGACTGCCGATTTCAAACGGCAGGGTGCCTTCGCGGAGTATGTAGTGGTGCCGCGCCGGGTGATTTACACCTTGCCCGAATCGCTGGGCTTTCCCGAAGCGGCCATGGTTGAGCCGGTTTCGGTGGCCGTGCATGCCGTGCGGCTTTCTGAAATTCCGGAGCACGCGACCGCGTTGGTGGTGGGAGCAGGCATGATTGGCTTGCTGGTAGTCCAGGCGCTGCGCGCTGCGGGCTGCTCGAGCGTTATCGTCAGCGATATCGACGATTCCCGGCTGCAACTGGCGGCCGAATTGGGAGCGACCACTACGATCAATGCGAAATCGACCGACGTGCCGGCCGAAGTAAAGCAGCACACGAACGGAAGCGGCGTAGATGTGGCGCTCGAAGCGGTGGGTAGCACGCCTACGGTGAAAACAGCCATCGATAGCGTGCGCAAAGGCGGAACGGTCACGCTAATCGGCAACATTGCGCCGACGGTGGAAATTCCGCTGCAGGCGGTGGTGAGCCGCCAGCTTCGACTACAAGGTAGCGCGGCCTCGGCGGGCGAATACCCGCAGTGCATCGATATGTTGGCGGCCGGAAAAATCAACTTGAAGCCGTTGATCAGCATGGTTGCTCCGCTTGAAGAAGGACCGAGCTGGTTCAGCCGCTTACATGCGCGCGAAGCGAACCTGATGAAAGTGATTCTCGCGCCCGGAGCGAAAGCATGAATCCATTTTTCGATTTGACGGGCCACGTCGCAATTGTCACTGGAACGAGCCGCGGCCTGGGACAGTACTTCGCGCGCGCCCTGGCCCGTTCCGGAGCGGATCTCGTGCTCACCAGCCGCCACCGCGCGGCGCTCGAGCCGTTCGAAGAGGAGATTCGCAAGCTGGGCCGAAAAGCCGTATCGCTTGAACTCGATGTGACGAGCCAGGACAGCATCGAGCAGATGGTGGCGGAAGCCGAAAAAGCTTACGGCAAGATTGACATTCTGGTGAATAACGCCGGGATGAATATTCGCAAGCCCGCGCTCGAGGTCACCTGGGACGATTGGAACAAGATTCTCGATACGAATTTACGGGGCAGCTTTTTTGTGGCGCAGGCGGTTGCCAAGAGAATGGCCGCTCGCGGGTACGGGCGGATCATTAACATCGGTTCGGTAACGAGCGTGGCTGGCTACGCGGGGTTGGCGCCGTATAGCGCGAGCCGCGGCGGGATTCGTCAGTTGACCATGAGCCTGGCTGACGATTGGGGCCATTACGGGATCACCGTGAATTGTCTTGCGCCGGGCTGGTTTCGCACTGAACAGAACAAAGTCATGTACGAAGACAAGGAATGGGTCGCATATCTCAGCGATCGTATCCCGATGAAGCGGCCCGGGCGACCGGATGACCTCGATTCCGCTGTTGTCTTTCTCGCTGCGGAATCCAGCCGCTACGTGACCGGACAGATTTTGTTGGTGGACGGCGGCATCTCTACCGGAGCAGTACGCGCTCTGCCAGGTAGACCGAAGGCTTAGCGGCCCGGCGGCTCCGGCACGCGCTCGATCCGGCCCAGCACAAATATGTAACTGCAGATGCCCAGCGCCAAGACGACTGCGGCAGCTGCAAAGGCGCGCCCGTACGCGTTATTGACGCCGATAAAATAGCCCGTCGCAATTGGAGCGACCACGCCGGAAATCTGGTTGGCGAAATTGAGAATGCCGCCCACCTTGCCCACGCTATCGCGCGGAGCAATTAACGAAGGAATCGACCACCCAACCGGCGCGGCCGCTGACAACCCGCCCAGCGACAAGCTGATCCAGAGTGTCGCGATTACCGGATTCTTCGTGAACATCACACCCGCTAAGCCG
Source organism: Terriglobia bacterium (assembly GCA_963767485.1). GTDB lineage: Bacteria > Acidobacteriota > Terriglobia > Bryobacterales > Bryobacteraceae > Bog-105. The sequence goes on from CAVYDZ010000016.1 coordinate 22,576, forward strand.
AGTCCGAGAACGGTGCCGCCGATGAGAACCGTTTTGCGAACCAGGTTCGCGTCATGTCCGCGACGAATCAGGAAATCGACCAGCCATCCGCCCACGAATAGATCCGTTGCCGTCGCGAAAAGCCACGGAACTCCGGTAAACAGGAACGAGTTCTGTGCGCTCATGTGGAGGGCCGCAAAATAGCTGGGTAACCAGAACAGAAAGAGGTAGAAGCAATAATTGTACGCGCCGAAACCGATTGCGAGGCCAAGCACTTTGGAACTCGTCAGCAGATAAGACAGGGGTGCCGGCCGCGGCTTATCCGATACTGCCTTCTCCACCGCACCTTGCTTGATGTAGTCCCATTCAGCGGGGCTGAGCTGCTTGTCATCCTGGGGATCGCGGTACATCCAGTAAAAGACCAAGAAGTACACCAGGCTCACCAGACCTGTGGCGGCAAAACTGAGCCGCCATCCGAAATGGATCAGCACCAACCCAAACGCCGGAACGCCCACACCCGATGCAAATTTGGCGGCAGCATCGAAGAAAGAAGTAGCGAGGCTCCGCTCGTGGCCCGGGAACCAGTACCCGATCGCCTTGGCGTTGGCCGGAAAGCTGGGGGCCTCGCCAACGCCGAGCAGTAATCTCGCTCCGAAAAGCGACGCTACGCTTGTGGCGGCTGCGGCCCAAAACGACGCAATGCTCCAGATGAAGGCGCCGATTCTTTCGACGAGTTTTACTCCAAAGCGGTCGAGCAGGGATCCGACGGGCAGCTGCAGCGCAGCGTACGTCCAGGCATACGCGCCCAGCAGGTACCCGTAGCCTTCGTTCGAGAGTCCAAATTCGGAGTGCAGCGCCTCGTGCGCAACCGAAAGGTTTACCCGGTCGAAATAGTTGACCAGCACGCCAACGCCCAGCAGGACAGCAATGCTCCACCGCCTTCGCCCGCGCATCGGCGTCAGTTCTTCAGTCCTACGTAGACGTCGACCCGTCCGGCGGGATCATGATTTTCGTCGACGCCGTGATGCACCTCAAAATCTGTTCCATAAGCGCGATCGATCTGATGAGCGTCTTCGAGCGCCCAGATGTGCTGCCAAAGCTTCAATACCACGTTCGCTGCGGGCGATCCGGAACCGGTGAACACGGCATACTCCCCGGATGGAACGACGCGGACCACCATCCCACGAGGCGCGCTCCCGGCCGAACTCACCTTTGCGCCCAGGAAATATGTGTAGGGCCCGTTCCGGTCGCTTTTGTACTTCGTGTAGAGCGCGTACGTATCGTTGCCCACCCGATTATTCAGTTTTCGGAGCACTCCCTCTTTTCGTACACGAGCCACGATCCCGGCAATTGCGCCTTTGGATTGCATCTCGAGTTCGTTCGAAGTGCGGGCCTCAATCCCGATTACGGTAAATGCTTCTACGTGAACTTTCTTGTAAGGCGGAGGGCTCGCGACCGATAGAGCGAGTCCTGCCAGACTAAATAAGAAGGGCATCATTTATGCCCGACCATTCTATCCAGGAGTTAGTTTATTCGTCGCCGCCGATTCGTTTACGCGTGTCCACATGGAGGGGCAATTCGCGGGAACGAGCCGGGCCGCTGATACCTTCAATCCGGGTTCGTAGCGGAACCGGCAAACGACTGAGCAGCGCGGTGATGAGCTTATAGCGCCACCCCGGAACTACGAACAGCTTGCGCCGCCGCAAGCCGTCAATCGAAGCGTCCACGACTTCTTCCGAGGTCAACCACCAGGCCGGTCCCATGGTTCTTTGCCGGCTCACACCCATCGCTTCCTGAAATTCAGAATAAGTGAATCCGGGACACAGAGCTTGCACCACCACGTTCGAGCGGGCTGTTTTGAGTTCCAGGTAGAGACCTTCTGTAAAGGCGGTCATCCAGGCTTTCGTCGCCGAATAGCTGGTAGTTCCCGGACTGCGAAGAAACGACGAGACCGATGCAACGTTCACAATCCCGCCGAAATCGTGGCGGACCATGTTGCGCAACGCCGCGTGGGTGAGGCGCAAGGTTGCTCCGATGTGCAGCTTGTGCATCCGTTCCTGACTGGCCAGATCGGCTTCCCAGAAGCGGCCTCTGGTGCCAAAGCCAGCATTATTCACGAGCAGCGCGAAACGCTCTTGTGTAGCGAGGCGCTCGGCAACCCGGTCCAGATCCTCGTCCAGGGTTAGATCGGCTTGCAGAACTTCGGTATGGGTTTCGAACTTGTTAGAGAATTCGTCTGCCAGAGCTTCGAGCCGGTCACGGCGCCTGGCAATCAGGAGAAGATCATGGCCGGGCGCCAGCTTGCGCGCGAAAGATTCTCCGATGCCGCTCGAAGCACCCGTGATAGCAACAACCGTTTTTTCCAATTCTGAGCTCCCTGCCTATTTTAGGCCGCGAGCACTTCCACTTCGATCGCAGTTTCGGCTAAGACCGGTGCCGGTGCCGGATAATGAATTCTCCGGAACTCTGAATAGAATCCTTCCGCGCGATCCAGCCGGCAGTCGCGAATGTTGCCCAGCAGGTCTACTGCGAGTGTCCGCGTCCGTTCTCCGGTCGATCCGCAGACGGCTATCTGGTATACCGAGCCCTTCGCCAGTTTACCGGTCGCAACCTGCTTGCGAACCAGGGCTTCAACGGCGTCCATGCTCTCCGCTTCGATAGCTACGCTTCCACCGAGGTGCAGCACGATGGTGCCGTCACTGGTGGCTCCGTCCCGCTCTCCGCTCTCGTGAGCTCGTACTTTGTATCTGTTTTTCATGATGCCGAGGTTTCTCCTACCTTCCCTCTCGGCGCACCAATGAAAAAACTTTAGGAATGGCTTCAACAAAAAAGTGGGGCTTTGGATCCTTTTTCTCGTATGTTTTGGCTTAGCTTAGAGTTAAGTCCAGACGCGTGACTGAAGCCGGGACAAATTTGTACACGAACGGCGAGCCAGCCGCAACCGAATTGTCGGTCTTCGGCTCGAGCGCGTGCGGCTGGTCGAGCGTGTTGTGCGCCCGCATGTCGGTCGAAGTCAACACTGTCGCGCGAGCCGCTGTGACCCGCGCTCCCTGGACCGCGATTTCCGTTTCCTGAGCATTCCTCAAATCGGGATTTACGATCGTGAGTGTCGCGTTCTTGCCTTTGACGGAACACGAGCCCGAGAGACCAGCTAGCGGACTTTTGCCGCCAAACCCTCGCAGAGGAGCCGCTGCAATTTCCGTGCGCACCGCCGTTCCGCCCTGGTGCGGCGCATACATTTCAAAAACGTGGAATACGGGAGTGACCGTGAAGCGCTCGCCCACCGCGATGAATGAGGTGTGAATGTTGTTGACCATTTGTGCCGCGCTCGCCAAGGCCACTTTCTCCGGATTGCGATTGAAAATATCCAGCGTGATGCCGGAAACTAAGGCGTCTCGCAAGGTCGGATAATACGCCCACAGATAACTCGGACTGATGCTCGGATCGGTTTTGTGCCACGCGCCCCACTCATCGACCACCAGCTTCACATGATGCTGCGAATCGACGCCGCCCATTACGGCCCAATGATTCGTAACCAGCTCCTCCATGTAATTCGCCTTTTCGAGCAACTCGTACCAGCCGGCTTCGTCGAACTCGGTCGATTGGCCGTTTCCCGTGGTTCCGCAGTAATAATGGAGTGCCAGGCCAAACACATTGCGTAGCACGCCTTTCCCTTTCTCGGTCAGCTTACTCAAGAAAGAATGCGTCCACGCATAATCGGCTACGTTCGGCCCGGAAGCGATGAAGTTGAGATCGAGTCCATACTTTGGAACCCATTCGATGAAGCGGCGAAATTCGATGGCGTATTCGTCGCCCGTGAAACTTCCGCCGCAGCCCCAACTCTCATTGCCCACGCCCCAGAATTTCACCGGAAAAGGCTCGGGATCGCCGCCTTGCGCTCTCAATTTGGCGAGCGTTGTGGTGCCCGCCGGAGAGTTGCAATATTCCACCCAACTGTAAAAATCATGCGCATCCAGACTCCGCACGTTGGCGGCGAAATACGGCTGCGCCCCGACCGCTTTGCACAAATGCGCAAACTCATTAGTGCCGAATTCGTTCGGCTCATATTTCTGCGGGCCGTTCGGCGCCTTCTGCAAGTAATCCGTATCCGCCCAGAAATTCGTGCGCGTGGGGCGCGAGCTGCGAGGACCGACGCCGTCGCGCCAGTTGTAACTATCCGCAAAACACCCCCCGGGCCAGCGAATCACGGGCGGCTTCAAGCGCTTCAGATTGTCGATAAGCTCTTTGCGAAGGCCGCCGACATTTGGGATTTTCGAATTTTCACCGACCCAGATACCGTCGTAAATGCAGCCGCCCAGGTGTTCTGTAAAGTGGCCGTAGATGTCGGGCGAAATCGTCCCGAGCGGTTCATCCGGCAGGATCTCAATTCGGCTTGAGGCTGCAGAGGAAGCACGCGGCGCGACCAGCGCCAAACCGGACAACAAGAAATGGCGTCGAAGAAGTTCAGACATAATTCACTTTGGTTGACCGTAATAGGCATCCGCACCGTGTTTACGGGAGAAATGTTTGTTGTGCAAGGCTGCCGAAATCGGCTTCGATTGAGCATTGATCGACACCGTAACAAAGGCCAGCTGTGCCAACTCTTCTATAACGATGGCGGTATGCGCGGCGTCCGAAACAGTCGCACCCCAACAGAACGGCGCGTGGCCGGAGACCAGCACCGCATTCGTAGCAAGCGGATCTTTTCCTAACAGAGTTTCAATAATCACGTAACCGGTATTGCGCTCGTAATCCGATTCGATTTCATCCGGACGCATGTTCCGCGTGACCGGCAGCTCACCATCAAAATAGTCGGCGTGTGTCGTGCCGAGGCAGGGAATTGCGAGGTTCGCTTGCGCCCATGCCGTGGCGTAGCGGGAATGCGTATGCACCACACCGTTTATGCCGTCCCAGGCGCGATAGAGGGCGAGATGCGTCGGGAGATCGGACGATGGCCGCAGCTTTCCATCTTTGATGTTCCCTTCGATGTCGGTTACGACCAGGTCGCCCGGTTTTAACTGCTCGTAGGGAACACCGCTCGGTTTGATCACTGCCAGGCCCTTCTCCCGGTCGAAACCACTCGCATTGCCGAAGGTAAAGATCACCAGGCCGCGCCGCACCAATTCCAAATTCGCTTCTAGTACTTCTTCCCGCAATTCTTTAAGGAGCATATGATTGCCTTACTTCAGATGCAATTCGGCGCAGTTCCGGTAACACTTCGCCAATCCGCGCGGCGCCCGCGTCCCGCTGGCCAAATGCGAAGTACAATTTCTTGAACATTCCGTAAAGGTTCTCATTCACAGCCTGCTGGGCGGCGCCAGGAGAATAAATCTTGTGCGGTGGACAGAGTGCCTGCTGGGCTTCCGCCACGGTTTGGAATGCGCCCGCTGCCAGAAACGCAAAAATGGCTGAGCCGAGACTCGTCACATCGCCCTGCGGCACCAGAATCGGTTTGCCCAGAACGTCCGCATAAACCTGGTTCAAAAGATCGTTCTTTTTCGGAATACCGCCGCCGTTGATTACGCGGTTGATCTCGACGCCATGCTCTTCCATGCGTTCGAGAATGATACGCGTATGAAATGCAGTCCCTTCAATCGCGGCGAAGAGCTCATCGGCCGCCGAAGTGGTGAGGTGCCAGTTCAACGTGATGCCGCCCAGTTCGGGGTTCACCAGCACGGTGCGGTCGCCGTTGTCCCAAGTCAGGCGCAGCAGTCCGGTCTGTCCGCTGCGATAATCCGAGATCGCCTTCGATAACTCGGCTACTGTGGTCCCAGCGCGTCGCGCGATCGCATCGAAAATGTCCCCCACCGCGGAAAGGCCCGCTTCAATTCCGGTCAATTTCGGATCGACGGAACCGGGCACGATACCGCACACACCCGGAACCAGGGTGGTCTTATCAGAGAGTCCGATAATGCAGGTGGACGTGCCGATCACGTTCACCATGTCGCCCAGTTGCGCACCGGCCGCAATCGCGTCCCAGTGGGCGTCGAAGGCTCCTACCGGAATCGGAATGTCGGGCTGCAACCCCAATTTCTCTGCCCATTCCGCGTTGAGTTTACCGGCGATTGCGTCGGACGTGCGGTATTCGCCGGCTAACTTGTCGCGAACGCCCGACAGCAGCGGATCTACCGAAACCAGAAACTCTTCCGGCGGCAGACCGCCGAGCGCTTGGTTCCACATCCACTTGTGGCCCATCGCGCAGATGCTACGCCGCACTTTCGCCGGATCGCCGATGCCGCAGAGAATAGCCGCGATGTAGTCGCAATGCTCAAAAGCGGAACCAAACCGAGCACGTTTTTCCGGATTGTGCCGCAGCCAGTGCAGCAGCTTCGAAAAGCCCCATTCGGAGGAGTACACCCCGCCACTCCACTCCAACGCTTCCAGTCCGAACTCGCGCGCTTTCCGTGTGATTTCGCCCGCTTCGCGCCAGGCGCGGTGATCGCACCACAGATAATATTCGTCGAGAGGCTGCATCCGCTCATCCACCGGAATTACGCTTGAACCGGTCGTATCGATGGCCAGCGCCCTTACTTCCGTGCCGCTTACGCCCGCCGAATGCACCGCCTGCCGCATTGCCAAGGCTAATGCCGTAACGTGATCGGCGTGGCTCTCGGTAGCATAATCCGGATCGTTCTTTTTCCGATGCAGCGGATACTCCGCAATCGCGTGCCCTAACCGGCCTTTCGCGCTATCGAAAATCGAGACCCGCACGCTCAATGTCCCGAAATCGGCGCCTGCGACGACTATGCTCATGATTAAGGTTTCTTTGGAAAAAATTTAATCGTGTAGAACAAGCCAATGGCGAGCAGCACCGCGCCCCACCACACCGGCGCGTGCAGCTTAGCTAGGACCACCTGGTGCGCAGGCGGCGAATAGATATCGTAAATACCGCTCGCTGTAATCAACACGCCATAAGCGGTGAGCAGCACTCCGATAAAAAACCAAATCGAGATCAGACCTTTGCCATGCATGCTGTTTGACCTTTTACCAGAAGATGACTTGCAGAACTATGAATACGGCAAGCACCACGCCAGCCCAGAAGAGGGGTTTCTGATAGAGTTTGAGACCCGCTTCGTGCGGCACCTCCGTTGCACCATAGACCAGGCCAACGAGTTCGGGTTCCGGTTTCGGCGTGGTTGCAATGCTGACCACCACTGTTACCGCAACGCAGATTATCCAGGACCAGAGCGCCCGGTACATATCCTCGGCCATAGGTTTTGCCCGCGGGGAGAGAGCTACATAGCGCAGCGCGTATGGCTCGAGATACACCCACACCCACATGGCGAGCGACGAGACTGTGCCGATGAGCAAGCCCCAGAAGCCCCCCTTCGGCGTGGCGCGTTTCCACAACATTCCAAGTAACACTGTTCCGAACAGCGGCGCAATGAAGGTTGCAAACAAACCCTGCACGTAATCCATAATGCTTTGGAATTGCATTACAAAATACGCCGTGCCGATGCTGATCAACACGCCGATAATCGTGCACCAGCGGCCCATCGAAACGTAATGCTGGTCCGTTCCATTTTTGCGGATCAGTGCCCGATAGATGTCGTATGTCCAGACGGTGGCGAAGGCGCTCACATTGCCCGCCATCCCGGACATGAAGCCCGCAATCAGAGCGGTGATGCCGAGCCCGAGCAATCCCGGCCCGCAATAGCGCGCAAGCATCAGCGGCAGAACCTCGTTATAGCTGTGCGCGCCAGTAGCCTGAGCCTGCGCCTCGCCGACCAGATGCTCCGGCAACACCGCCAAGCCAAGCAGACCGGGCAGAATCACGATGAACGGAACGGCCATCTTGAAAGCTGCTCCAATTACCGGAGCCATTTTTGCGCTTCGCAAATCGCGCGCCGTTAACACCCGCTGCACGACGAGAAAATCGGTTGTCCAATAGCCGAACGAGATCACGAACCCGAGCCCAAACACGATCCCCGTCCAGTGAATGCCCATCGGATTGTCGCTGAAAGAGCCCAGCGTCTTCCACATATGCGTGAAATCCTGCTGCGGAAAATTCTCATGAATCCGATGCACCATGCCGCTCCAGCCGCCCGCTTCTATCAGTCCCAGAATTGAAACCAGAATCGCTCCAAGCCAGATCAAGAAGAATTGCAGCACTTCGTTGAAAATCGCGGAGAGCAGGCCGCCTAAGGTTACATAGATCGCCACGGTTATCGACGAGATCCAGATGCTGAATGAAATGTCCCAGCCAAGAATGATCTTCAAAACGAGCGCCATGGAGTACATATTGATGCCGCTCATCAGCACTGTCATGAATGCAAACGTGATGGCCGACAACGCCCGGGACGATTCGCCAAACCGCAGCTTCAAGTAACCGGGGACCGAGTGCGTCCGGGAGATGTAATAAAACGGCATCATCACAATGCCGAGAAAGAGCATCGCCGGGATTGCGCCGATCCAATACCAGTGCGCCGCGAGAATGCCGTACTGATAAGCCGATGCCGCCCAGCCCATCAATTCGAGCGAACCGAGGTTTGCCGCGACAAAACTCAGTCCGGCCACCCACGCCGTCATGTCGCGCCCGGCGAGGAAGTAGTCTTCTCCGGTATTCGCAAACCGCTTCAGATAAAAGCCGATCCCCAGGCACATCGCGAAATATAGCCCGATCACGACAAGGTCGACCGGACTCAACGACAAGAGCTTTTGCGGAGCAGCTTGAGCGAGAAGAGCAAAAAGGGGCGGCAATGGATTCCTTTACAGCGGACGAGTACCGGGCAAATTATATCGGAGCAGCCGGCGGGTAACTCCCTAGCCTATGGTGTAATCGCTTGCAGTAAACGATCATACTAGGGCTTTGCCGCCGCCGTCAATCGCGATCCTTAGAGTGGGACTGGCCTATTCCGGAGCAGCGCCCGTGGACGCTCGTACAACGAACTCAGGATCGATCAATATCTTGCGTCCGCCGGATTCCTCGCCCATCTGCGCACTGGTCAGCACCTGAATCATGGTCTGCCCGATACGTTCCCGGGGGATATGCAGCGTAGTCAGAGGAGGATAGGCGATCGCGGCAAGCTTTATGTTGTCGAAACCGGTTACCGATACATCTTCCGGGACCCGTATCCGGGCTTCGCGTAACTCATGGAGGACCCCAAGCGCCATAAAGTCGTTCACACAAACGATGCAGGTTGGATTCAACCCAGAAGCCAATATTTCGCGAGTCGCCTGCCGTCCGCCCTCAATCCCATCGGTGCTTGCTACGACTTTCCAATCGATTTTCGGGGAAAATTCCGCAACTGTCTCGCGAAAAACCCGCTCGCGAACTCCGAGCGGTCCAAGACTCGAATGGTGACTTACGAAGGCCATTCGTTGATGGCCGAGGTCATGCAGGTAGCGAACCACTCGCTCGATGCCCTTACCGTAGTTCACGCTGATGTTGGAGATGTTATGCGCCGGGCTGCCGACGTCGTACATCACAATCGGAACGGAGGTATCCGCGAGTTCCTCCATCAGGGCCGGGTCCATTTCCGAAATCACCAGGCACAACCCCGCCACTCGGCGTCCCAGCATGAGCCGTATGTTCCGCACCAGGTGCTCGGCATTGTAATCTGTATTCGCCAGCACGATCTCGTATCGCTTCTGGCGTGCTTTTTCCTCGGCCGCCTGAAAGACGTCGAAGAAAAACGGGTTCTCCAAATTGGAAACAATCATGCCAAACGTCTGGCTCTTCCCGCCGGCCAAATTCCGGGCGTGCAGATTGGGCTGATATTTCAGTTCTTCAATAGCCTTCAGAACGCGCGCCCGCGTAGCCGGCCGAACAGGACCGACTTCATTCAAAACGCGCGACACAGTGGCGGTGGAAACCTTTGCCTGCTTAGCGACCTTTTCCAGACTCATTGCGGTGAACGAACAACGCCCATTATTGCTCTTCGGTCTGGAAAGCTCCCCGGAAGTTCGCGACAAATCCAATGAAAGCGATTGCATATTTGTTGACTTTCTGTGGAAGAGCATGTATAAACGGCATTACGGCCCAAATGTCGAATCGCTCCATCTCGCGCCGCTCATTTAACGCCGCCCTATTTGCCGCCCCTTTGCTCGCCGCAGCTAAGCCCGCCGGTCAGGAAGCGCGCGTCAAGATCGACACCGAACGCGTTATCGGCCAGATTGACCGGCGCATCTACGGGAACTTCACCGAGCACCTCGGCCGCTGTATCGAGGGAGGGATTTTCGACGAGAATTCACCGCTCTCCGATGCTGAAGGGTTTCGTAAAGATGTTCTAGCCGCCGCCGAACAACTGCATGTGTCACTGCTGCGCTGGCCGGGCGGGAATTTCTCGTCGAATTACAATTGGCGCGACGGCATCGGCCCGCGGGACGAACGCCCCAAGCGTCTCGAAATGGCCTGGGGCACCATCGAGGACAATCGCTTTGGCACGCACGAGTTCCTCGATTATTGTGATCGCCTCAAAACTCGCCCCTACGTGTGCGCTAACTACGGAACTGGTTCGTGGGATGAAGCCCAGCAGTGGGTAGAGTACTGCAATTTCCCGGGAGGCACTGCTACTTCCAGTCTGCGACAGAAGAACGGCCGGAAAGAACCCTGGAAAGTTGACCTTTGGGGTCTCGGCAACGAAATGGACGGCCCCTGGCAAATGGGGCATCGCACGGCCGAAGATTACGGTAAGTTCGCGCTCGAAGGCGCCAAGCTCATGAAGTGGACCGATCCCAGCATCCAACTGGTCGCCGCCGGTTCTTCGAACTTCAATCCCGGCGCCGATTGGATCGGCTGGAACCGCACGGTCCTCGAGTATCTTAAGCACCACGCCGACTATCTTTCGCTCCACACCTACGTCGGGAATCCTGAGAATAATTACTACGAATTTCTTGCCAGCTCGCTCGAACTCGCCGAGCGCACAAAAATCGCGGAAGGCATCATTCGCGGCGCAATGTCCGATACCAACGGCCGCAAAATGTACATCGCCTGGGATGAATGGAACGTCTGGTACCGTGCTCGCGGCGACCGCCAGCGTGGACGCGAAATCCTGGAAGAAAAATATAACCTGGAAGACGCCCTCGTCGTTGCTACCTTCCTCAACACCTTCTTAAATAACGCCCACATTGTAAAGATCGCGAATATGGCGCAACTGGTGAATGTGATCGCGCCAATTTTCACCAGTAAGACCGGTCTATTCCTGCAAACCATCTACTATCCGCTGCAACTCTTTGCATCGAACTCGTTCGGCAACGCTTTGGAACTATTTATCGACAGCCCGACTTACACAAGCAGGCTTTCGAGCAAGACTCCTTATCTCGACGCTTCGGCCGCCTACGACAACGGCACATTGATTCTAAACGTGGTCAACCGCCATCGGGACGAATCCTTACCGGTCACCTTCGAGTTGGAGGACAAGCAGTTTAATGGAGCTTTCGAAGTGGCCGAGGTGAATGGGCCTGATATCAAATCTCAGAACACCTTCGGCTCGACGCTCGTGAAAGCGGTACGCAACAAGAGTGTGACGGCCAGCGGCTCGCGGCTTCGCTACGAATTTCCAAAACATTCCTACACCATGCTTAAAGGTAAGCTGGCCTGATTTCGATGATTGATTTCAAAGAACTGGAAATCTGGTTCGCTACCGGCAGCCAGCATCTTTATGGCGAAGAAACTTTGCGGGAGGTAGCGCGCCACTCGGGCGAAATCTCGAAGAGCCTGGATCGCGCTGCTCAGATCCCGGTGCGAGTGCTCTTCAAAGAGGTCCTCACGACTCCGGATGCGATTCTCGATCTCTGCCGCGAGGCTAATAACTCCCGGAATTGCATCGGCCTGATCGCCTGGATGCACACCTTTTCCCCCGCGAAGATGTGGATCGCTGGGCTAAAAGCGCTGCAGAAACCGTTCGTGCATCTTCACACCCAATACAATCGCGACCTCCCGTGGGCGACGATCGACATGGATTTTATGAATCTGAACCAAGCGGCGCATGGGGATCGCGAGTTCGGCTTCATCGGTTCGCGCATGCGGCTGAACCGCAAAGTGGTCGTAGGGTTCTGGCAGGATGAGACGGTTCTCTATGAACTCGGGACATGGTCGCGCGCCGCCGCCGCATGGCACGACGCCCAGCATTTGCGAGTGGCCCGTTTCGGCGATAACATGCGCAACGTTGCCGTGACGGAAGGCGATAAAGTCGAAGCCGAGATACGGCTGCGCTACACCGTCCTTGGGTACGGCATTGGCGATCTAACCGACTGGTTCTCAAAGATCTCCGACTCCGCTATCGACCGGCTTACCAGCGAATATGACGACACTTATTCCGTGGCTCAGTCATTGCGCCCCGGCGGTCCGCAACGAAATGCCCTGCGCGATGCCGCGCGTATTGAACTCGCTTTGCGCGGCTTCCTGAATGAAGGCGGCTTCAAAGCTTTTACGGATACTTTCGAAGACCTCCACGCCATGCCTCAATTGCCCGGCATCGCAGTGCAGCGTTTGATGGCCGATGGCTACGGCTTCGGCGGCGAGGGAGACTGGAAAACTGCTGCGCTTGTCCGTTCCATGAAAGTTATGGCTGCCGGACTCGAGGGCGGTACGTCATTCATGGAGGACTACACGTACCATCTCGCGGATGGTGGTCAAGTACTCGGCGCTCACATGCTCGAGATCTGCCCTTCTATTGCCGAAGGCCAGCCTACAGCCGAAATCCATCCGCTCTCAATCGGAGGCAAAAGCGACCCTGTCCGGCTAGTCTTCACGGCAGGCTCAGGGCCGGCCGTAAACGCTTCGCTGGTAGATATGGGCGCTCATTTCCGCATGATTGTAAATCGAGTGAACGTAGTCAAGCCGGAACACGGGCTGCCCAAACTGCCGGTGGCCCGTGCCCTGTGGAATCCCGAGCCAACTTTGAAAACGGCCGCGACCGCCTGGATCCTGGCCGGGGGCGCGCATCACACTGGCTTTAGCCGCGCACTCACGTCCGAACATCTCGAAGACTTCGCCGAAATGTCCGGACTCGAGTTTCTCTTGATCGACCAGAATACATCTATTCGCGAATTCAAGAATCAGCTTCGCTGGAACGATCTTTATTACCGCTTGAACAATCGTTAGCGCTTAAGAAGCCGTCCCGCTTGGAGCGGCTGTGAATTGATCTTCCACGCTCTTGACTTTCAGCTTCCCGTGCTTGTCTTGGAAGACCAGAATTGTATACAGTTTTCCGGCTTGCAAAGTTAAGTCCTTTACGGGAACCGCATTCTTTTTGCTCATACCGTGGCGAACCGTCAGCTCTGCTTCGGAAGGCGAAACATCTTTGTAATCGGTCGGATGATCAAGTCCCGCACCGCTGATCAGCGCGCTCTTCTTGCCTCCGGCATACAGATCCACATCTTCCATGCCAGGAGCCAAATTGATAACACGGATCTTTGCTTGTCCTGCGGCGGGAGGAGTCAAGTCGTCATCAATCGGATCGAGCGCCTCTTTGCCATCCTTTTTTGTGTACGCCAAAATCGTGTAGTGCTTCCCCGCGCTCAAGCCCTCGCTGTTGGTATCGAGTGCGGTAGCTTTGTCGCCGTTCGCATACAGTTTGAAATCATGCCGCTCCGCCGGCACTGATTGATAAGCCGTTACATCTTCCGATCCAACGCTGGCGAACGGCGTCGTGTCTCCGAAGGCCAGATCCTTCGATGTGGTTGTCGCATTAACGAAGCGAACCATCGCCTGGTCGGCCTTCTTTGCTGTCTCTGCTGCGGGTGCCGTACCGCTGCCCGCGCCGCTGCTTTTCACTTCGGACGTTTCGGCTGTCTTGTTACTGGAACAAGCCGTCGCGAGCGCCAGGATCCCACCCACCAGCGCAACAGTAAGTACGTTTCGTTTCTTCATAATAAGCTACGTTGTCTACTCTCTCCCCGCTATATAGAGCGCCAACGGATATATCCGTTACAAGTGCGGCGAAAGAGTAATTTTACGAGTGCTTAGAATTTGAAACCAACGCGTGCGATTATTGTCCGCGGAGCAAGAAAATGCGTGCCACTGAACGTCGACAAGAAGTTATAAACCGCCACTAAGTTTGTGAGGTTCTCGATCTGCAGGGACGCAGTAAATCGCTTAGTGCCTTCGGCATGAAACATATTGTCCGTTCCGATGGACAGATCAAACGTGTTTCGCGGTTTAACCCGATCCGGATTGTGATCATCGTTTTCCGTTCCGGTTTGCGGGAGGGTCAGCAGAGTGGACGTGCCAATCCCAGTGCAACTTCGAATAGGCGCGCCGAAACCGGCATACACACCATTGCAGGCAAATCCTATCGTGGCCTGTTGCGGCGCGGTAAGCGCCAGCGCCGCTGCCACATCCGGCACTCCGCTCACCACCATGCCGCTGTCATACCGCCAGATGAAGCTGACATACTCGGCGTTCTTCGGCCGCTGATAGCGCGCTGTGAATGTGGATTGCAGCGCCTGATCATGATCGATCCGGAAGACGCCGGGCGGGGCCTGCGAGGTGTTGAGCAGCCCGCCCGCTTGCGGAGGGAAGAAGCGCGCTCGCGTGTGGCCCACAGTCCAGTAACCCGTAAATCCGTGAATATTAGTTGTGCTGATCCGGCCCGTCACGCCATCCAGCTTCGATTTGTTCCAGGCGATCGGAAAAGTGATCGTGGTGTTCTGCAGTGCGCTGAAGTCGAATGCGTTCGTCGTGTATTTCCAGAAATAATCGGCGTCCACCAGAAGATATTTGCCAATCCCTTGCTGAAATCCAACGTTGTATTGATTTCGTCTACCCGGCCGGATTGCCGGAGCTTGGCTTGCTCCGAGCACCGCTTGCGCCGTGCCGTTCATCAGTCCCGACGCGCTTGAAAGGAGCAGGTTCTCGTTGAATGGTGTTTCAAACGTCCGCGAATAAGCCGCGCGCAAAACTGTGTTCGTTTTCTTGATGTTGTAGGCTACGGCTGCCCGCGGCTGCGGCGCCGCGTCGGAGACCAGCCCGTAATAGCCATCCCCGCGAAGTCCCAACGTGATCAGCAGCTTACCCAGCGTGATTGAATCCTGTATGTAACCCGCGTATTGATTAATGTTGTGAGTTGCCCGGTACTGAAAAAGCCTTCCGTTGCGCGTAAGATCGAAAGGCAGAAGTCCGGGCTGAAATGTTGGATTTGCTACATAGCCCTGGCTCGCACAGACCGCGGGATTTGTAATCGGGGAATCGATAACAGCATTCCCCGCCGCATCGTTGCATATCGCGTTCAGAGTTGGGTCGGTAACACCGAAATCGAACGACTCAAGCAGTCTCGTCTGCTTGATATCGAGGCCGATCTTAATATCGTTCTTTCCGATCGTTGTTGCTAAATCGGCCCGGATTCCGTAGTTGAACAGGTCCCGGCTCTGGCTCTGGGTGGAAGGCGTATCGTTCAGCGGATCTCGGCTCGGGTAATAGTTGAATTGATCTTTGCGTGCGTAGGGATTGATCGTGAGCAGGGTGTGCGCATTGAACGTATGCTGATAGCCCGGCGCTACGTTCCAGGTCAAAACCCGTTGCCTCTGATCCTGCGCCAGTTGATCGTAGTCGTTCGGGATCTGTATCCAGTTGCGTGCCACGAATAGGTTGAGATGAAACACGTCCACATTCGTCGGTTGCGCATCAAACCGGTTGAAGATCGTACTGTTATTCCCAACGTCGTGAAAGGGCGTGAATTGCGGAGAATCCAGGAACCGTCCGCTCCTCGTGCCGTCGATTGCTATAAAATCTCCGAACTTTTCATTGCCCACTCCGTAGCTGACGTCACCCCCCACCGAGCCGAACGTGCCGTAGTAGGTCTCCACGCTCCCAAACTGTTTTCCCGCGCCCAAACCGGATCGCGTCGTAACCTGGTCCACAAGACTGGTCTTGTCGCCGAACTCTGCTTGCGGGGCACCGCTCGTGAGTTGCATGCTTTGAATGGCGCTCGTCGGCAGTTGCGTCGAGAAGACTTTGCTCTGCTGATCGCTGATCGGTTGGCCATCGATCACAAAGGTCACTTCCGCGTGATCGCCTAAAGGATGGAAGAAGCCGTTCGCATCCGACGAGACCGCGCCCGTGCTGTAAGTAATAGCTTGGCTCAACCCGGAACCTGGGTCGAACACCGGTAGCTTTGTGAACGCGTTGCGATCCACATCCTGGTGATCTGAAGTATCGAGTTCCACCAGATCGTTTGCGGAAGCCTCTACATTCACCGTTGTTGAACTGCCAGCCAGGGCTAAGTTCGCTTTGACAGTAATCGGCACCGAGTTTCTAACTGTCACATCTTCGGTGGTGGGCTGGAACCCCGCCGCGTCGATCACCACATGATAGGGATTCGGCGGCACGTTTACAAACCGTGCTGTTCCATCCGGCCCCGTCGTCTCAGTCCGCTCGTAGCCGGTCAGGGGATTGCGCAGCGTGACTTTCGCTGCCGCTACCGTCGCGCCGCTCGGGTCGAGCGCGGTAATGGTCACAGTGCCGGCATTGCCGAGCGATTGCGCATTGCCGAACGCTCCAGCCACAAATACGAATGCTAGTAGAAAGACACGGCTCATCTAGTAAAAATCTTCACAGAATTGAACTTATATAAATGAATTACTCGGATGATAACTGCGAAAATGTAACTCTGCGGCTTATCTTACCGTGTTCCAATGTGGCTGCGAAGCGAGCGAACCATTTGGTCCCGCTGAAAGACCCGTTTGTCCCAAGCGAAATGACTTCTTCGCGCAATTAACTCATCCTGTTGCATATGCGATCGCGCTTCCTTTCCTACATTCTGATTGCTGCTTGCTCGCTCGCGGGCGCATGGCTATCAGCCGCCGATTTTGACTGGCCAGCTTATGGTCATGACGGAGGAGGCCAGCGATTTTCCCCGCTTGCGAATATCAACCGCTCGAACGTAAAAGATCTTCGTATCGCCTGGACATTTCGCACCGGAGATGCCTATCAACCCGCGCACAGCAAGCCGACCGCGTTTGAAACCACCCCGCTTTATGTGGACGGCACGCTCTATATCGGTACTCCACTTGGGCGCGTGATCGCTCTAAGTCCCGAAACCGGGCGTGAACTCTGGTCGTACGATTCACACGTACCCAAAGATAGGGGCTACGGCGATTACTCCCATCGTGGGGTCTCCACCTGGGCCGGCACGGACAAGGGCAGCCGGCGTATCTTCGTCGCGACTGAAGACGCTCGCCTCATCGCGCTCAGTGCCGCCACCGGCAAACCTTGCCGCGATTTCGGTGACAACGGCGTGGTTGATCTTCGACACGGTTTGCGGCTGGCCCCGCACAACTTCAGTGACTATGAGGAAACGTCGCCTCCCGCCATCATCGGCAACGCTATCATTGTCGGCTCCGCGATTGCCGACAACGGTTGGGCCGATGAGGCCAGCGGCGAAGTGCGCGCCTTCGATGTAATCACTGGCAAACTCAAATGGAGTTGGGATCCAATACCGCAAGACTCCCGCGACCCGGCGGCCCGCACTTGGCTGGGCGATAGCGCGCATCGTACAGGCGCCGCCAACGCCTGGTCTGTTATCGCGGTTGATGCCGCGCGCGATCTCGCTTTTGTTCCTACCGGCAGTGCCAGCCCTGATTACTATGGCGGCGAGCGCCTAGGCAACAATCTGTATGCCAATTCGGTCGTCGCTCTGCACGCCAGTACCGGGAAAGTCGTTTGGTCTTTCCAAACGGTCCATCACGACCTCTGGGATTACGACGTTGCGACGCCGCCGCTGCTTTTTACGCTGCGCCGCGGCGGCCGCGCGATTCCTGCTATTGCGATCGGGTCCAAAACCGGCAATCTGTTTCTTCTAAATCGCGAGACGGGCAGGCCCATCTTCGGAGTCGAAGAACGGGCAGTGCCGCAGAGCGATGTGCCTGGCGAATTTACTTCGCCGACCCAGCCGTTCCCGGTTCTTCCCGCGCCCGTTACCAAGCAAAAGATGACCGCGGCCGACGCCTGGGGTATTGATGAGGCCGATCGCAAATGGTGCCGCGAAGAGATCAGCCAGCTGCGGGCCCAAGGTATTTTCACGCCGCCCTCAATCCACGGTTCGCTATACTTACCCGGAAATATCGGTGGCCAAAATTGGGGTGGCATGGCTTACGATCCCGAAGCAAATCTGCTGATTCTGCCCGAGAACCACATCGCTGCCGAGGTTAAACTCATACCCCGCGCCGATTTCGAAAGCACCCGTAACACTCGCGGCCGTAAGCTCGATGGCGACTGGGAATTTGCTCCGCAGCACGGCACGCCTTATGGCATGATGCGGCGGCTCCTGTTGAGCCCTAAGCGCTTGCCGTGCACGGCGCCGCCTTGGGGCACATTGCTCGCGATCGACCCAAGCACAGGAGAAAAGAAATGGGAGGTTCCGCTCGGCCTGTTATACGCGGGCGCCCCCGGCAAGCCTCCCACGCCCGCCGCTTGGGGGTCGATCTCACTCGGCGGACCGATCGCGACCGCGGGCGGCCTTGCCTTCATCGCCGGCACTCTCGACAACGCCGTCTATGCCTTCGACGTCGAGACCGGGAAGCAACTCTGGCGCGGTGTTCTCCCCACCAGCGCCCGCGCTACACCCATGACCTTCCGCGGACCGGATGGCCGCCAATACCTGGTCATCTGCGCCGGGGGGCACCAGCCCGCAGGCAACCAGCCGCTCGGCGATTACGTCGTGGCTTTCTCTCTTCCCGCGAAGATGTAGCTTGGAGAAATGGTTCGAATCCTGGCCGGTATCCATCCGGTTCGCGAGGCTTTGCGCGCGCTGCATCCGCTCGATAAAATCTTGATCGCCAAAGGGTGGGCCGGGCCGCGGGTGCAGGAGATCATCGAACTCGCTCGCGCAAATTCCGTTCCCGTCCGATTCGAGCCGCGCGAATCGCTCGACCGGGCCGCTAAGGGCGCCCCTCACCAGAACGTCTTGGCATTCGGCTCGGCGCATAAATACGTAGAATTTGACGCCATCGTCGAGAACGCTAAACTGCTTCTCGTGCTCGACGGTGTCGAAGATCCGCACAATCTCGGAGCCATTGTTCGTACCGCGCACGCTGCTGGAGCGAACGCTATCATCGTTCCCGAACGGCGCGCAGCACCGCTCACCGAAACCGTGGATCGCGCAGCCGCCGGGGCTTTAGAGTACCTCCCGATTGCGCGTGTTACTAACATCACGCAAGCCCTCGAACATCTCAAAGAAAGAGGCTTCTGGATTTACGGACTCGATGAGAGCGGGACGGAAATCTATAACGAAGTCCGCTTTACTTCGCCCACGGCTATCGTGCTCGGCGGGGAAGGGAAAGGCCTTCACCAAAAAGTGCAAAAACACTGCGATGTGCTGGTGCGCATACCCATGGCCGGTCCGGTCTCATCTCTAAACGTCTCCGTCGCTGCCGGAGTGGCCTTGTTCGAGTGGCGCCGCCAAAATCAATCCTGATTGAACGAGGCGACATTCGGCCCGGCTCACGTTTTCTGGTCCGATATACTTTCACTCAGCGCCGAAAGCGCCTTCAACCGCCGAAATATGTCAGATGTCATCGCTCCGGCCTCAGATATCCAGTCACCCCGCCACCGTCATGAACCTGCCCAGCGCAGAAACAAGATCGGTATTGTCGGCGCCGGCCGGGTTGGCAGCACTGTCGCTTACGCGGCGCTTATCCGCGGTGTTGCTAAACAGATCAGCCTCTACGACCCAACCCGCTCCAGAGTAAACGCCGAGGTGCTCGACCTCAACCACGGCCTGATGTTTGTACCGATGGCTTCTGTCGAAGGCTCAGATGATATCCAGGTGCTCGCCGGATCCGATGTCATCGTATTCACAGCAGGTGCCACCCACCTTCCAGGCCAGACGCGCATGGACCTCGCCGGGGCGAACGCCGCGATCTGCCTGAATCTCCTTCCGAAAATCCAAAAGGTCGCTCCCAACGCTCTCATTCTCATGGTGACAAATCCGGTTGATGTTATGACGGAGATCGCGATTAAAATCACCGGCCATGAGTGCGCATGCGTTTTTGGGTCGGGGACGGTGCTCGACAGTTCGCGCTTTCGGTTTCTGCTGGCAAAGCATTTCGGCGTTTCTGTGCAAAGCGTTCACGCCTACATCGCGGGCGAGCATGGCGATTCCGAAATCCCCCTGTGGTCCAGCGCCAATATCGGAAACGTGTTGCTGGATGCTTGGCACGTGAGCGGCTATGGCGAGCCGCTTTCGCAAGACGAAAAGGATCACATTTTCGATACCGTCAAGACGGCCGGGTATGAGGTTCTTGCCGGAAAGGGAGCAACCAATTATGCGATAGGCCTGGCGACTGTAAGCATTCTGGAGGCCATCTTTCACGACGAAGGGCGCGTACTGCCAGTCAGTTCAAGAGTGGACAATTACCGCGGCATCTCTGGCGTTTGTCTTTCGGTGCCTGCCATTGTGGACCGCTGCGGAGTGGAAAGCGTGATCCCGTTGCCTATGTCCCCTGCGGAAGAAACCGGGCTCAAAGGGAGCGCAGAGCGCATACGCTCAGTCGTCAACTCACTTGGGTACTGATCGCCCGAAAGCAGCAGACAACCGTGCTCGATAGTTTCCAAAGCTTGCTCATCATGCTGGCCACCGTGGCCGCCTCGACTGCTTTCCTCCTGCTGCTACGGCGCCTCTGGCCGAGCGAGTTGCGGCGTCAATACAATGAGCTGATCGGGTGGCACGTCAGTGTTCTCGGCAGCACCTATGCTGTGATTATCGGGTTCATGTTATTCGCCGTTTGGACCAACTTCGAAACAGCGGAGACAAATGCGGAATACGAAGCGAACTGCCTGGTAGACGTTGTGCGCGCCTCGCGCGGGCTTTCTGCCGGTGAGCGCGGGCAGATACTGGCTCTCGCCCGCCAGTATGTCAATCTGATGCTCACAGTAGAATGGCCGGACATGAGCCGCCAGGAAATTAGCCCCGAGTCTCATCCCATCGTTCGCCAATTGTGGGCAACGGTGGCAGCCACCGAGACGCGGACCCCGCGTGAGCAAACCAGCGTCGACCATACGCTTACCGAGCTCGCCAAAATGACCGAATTCCGCCGGTTGCGGCAGTTACAGGTAAACGCCTACTTGCCGGGCATCCTGTGGGTTGTTCTGATTCTCGGCGCTTCTGTGACCATCATGTCCGCGTGTCTCTTTGGCGCTTCGGATTTTCGGCTTCATCTCATCCAGGTCATTATGCTTGCCCTGCTGATATCGTCTATTTTGGTGGCTATCGCCGACATCAACCGCCCCTTCCAGGGATCGGTCCACGTCTCCTCAGCCGCATTCGAACGAGCGCGCCTCACGCTCAACGATATCCCTTGAGCTACTTCCCAGTCAGCGCCAGCACCAGCGTTTCCATCACCACTCGGTCGTCGCGGTAGCCTTCGCGGAACTTCTTATCCGTTTCGTAAATCGCAGCCAGCCCCTTACTTAGCCGCTGCTCGCTGAATGCCATCGCCGTGGCCATCACCTGTTCGGCTCGATCTCGCCACATACGCACGCCCAATTTCGTGAAAAACGCCTGCGCTTGTTGAGGAGAGCTGATTTTCGCCTCTTTCGCCGCGAGAGCCAGTCGAAATTGCGTGTTCAAAAACGTCAACGCGAGTGGGAGATATTCGCCTTCGCGCACCAGAATGCCGAGCGACTTGAGCGCACCCGCTCGATCGCCCTTTCCCAACGCATTCACCAGCGCAAAAATTGTGCTCTGTCCCGCATTCGGCACCAGGGCGCGCAGGTCTTCCATGGTTATGTTCTTGCCTTCGCCCACGAAAAGCGCCAACTTTTCCATTTCCGCAGCCAGCCTGTTGGCATCCCCTGCTACGTACTCGAGAAGCGCCGCCAGTTCCGCGCCGGCCAGCTTGATTTTGAATTGCTTGGCCAGTTCTTGCGCCAGGTACCGGCTCGATTCCGGGGTGTACTGTTTGAACTCCACCACCGCCGGAACCGCCGAATAAAACTTCTGCACGCGTTCCATCTTCGGCCGGTCATCTCCTGCGAAATCGTACCGGCTGCACTCGAATACAATCACTGTGCCCGGGGTAGGCGATGACAGATAGTCGCTCAGCGCTCCTGTCTGTGATTTATCGCCTCCGTCTTCGTCCTCGCTTGCGGCATTGAGCCTGCGCGGCAACGCGGTCTCCGCGCTGCACACCCAGATCACCCGCTCCGCCGCAAACAACGACATCGAGCGTGCGTCATCGAGTACGGCCGCGAGCGTCGTCTCATCCAGGTCTATTGCCGTGAGCCCCTCGGCTCTGGCCTCCTCCGGAAGCGCGCGCTTCACGAGCGCTTCCTTACAAATCCGTCGCTGATATCCCTCCTGCCCCAGGAATAAATACACAGGCGCCGGCGCTTGCTTACTCAATTTGGCGAGAAACTGTTCTGGAGTCATTCCTTCGTTTCAAAAATTCTCAAGCACCGCGCTCACTACATCCCGTGCTACGTCCTCACACAAGCGGTCCAGCGCCGGTCCGCTCTCGTCGAAAAACTGGTGCGGATCCACTGCTAGCTGGTAATCTTCGCGAATCTGCCAGTTCGGCCGCGAATACAAAATCTTGCCTGTCTTCTGATCTGTTAGTGTCACCGTGATCGTGACGAATACGGCAACACTGGTTGCTTTGCCTGATGTCGGATCATAAATCGTCGGAAGCGAACTCGCCGAATTGACCGCCCCTTGCAAAACGGCGTCCGCCTCCTGCACTTTAGGCACAATCACGAAGCGGCTTCGGCTGCTGAATTCGCGGCCGATCGCTTGCGGCAACTGATCCACCAGCGTGTAACGCGCCGAAACATTAGAAAACGGTGGAATCGCGATGGTGCGTACGCTTGCCGGCATCAGATCCGCTTTGCCGCCCACGTGATATCCACAGGAGAGCGCGCTTGCTACGCCTGTTGTAATTGCGGCGAACGCCGTCCTCCGCGTCAACGCCTCGCCTCTGTAATTGTGCGAAGCAGGCCGATCGCATCCTCCGCGATGAGCCGCAGATTATCGCCAACCACCCAAATCCATGCCGCGCGTGGATTATTTCGATCCAGCCGTATGTCGCCGGCGGACAATCCGCTCTGGCCGGCTGCGCCCACGTTGTGAGGTGGCTCTTCGCTTGCGCCGCGCACCTCGATCTGTGCTGACGCGAGCGCTTCGCGTAATTCCTGAGCGTCAATCGGATCGGCAAACTCCGCCCACAACGAAAACGTAAAACCATGGAACACTGGAGCGGCAATCAGCCGTATCGAAGGCAGGGTGACGTCGCTGCTGCTCTTCGGATCCCTTAGCAGCATCGCCAGATGGTGCTCGATCCGTTGCTCTGTCGCAAATAGCTTCGCTGGAGCTTCTTCTCCCAGTTGCGCCAGCAGATTGAAGCTCAATTGCGCATCGAAAACCGCCTTTTCGAGCGGCTTAAAGGCCAGCAATCCAGTGGTCTGCTGATGCAGTTCCGTCAATCCCTTCTTGCCGTATTCGCTCGCCGGCTCAAAAATGTTTACTACCGCCTGCCGCAACGTCCGGTATTTTTCAAGCCGCTTCAGCACCAGAGCGAGCGCGCTTGCCGCCGGATGCGCCATTGAAAACAGCCACCCCTTGCGCACGTCTGGTTCCTGAAATAGCGGAGCTGTTATCCGCGCGTCCGGCAGATGTTCCAGGTAACCTGAGCAATCGACTACTACCGGACGCTGCGCTGCGGCTTTCGCCAAGTCATACGTCTTTTGCGCACCGCCCGGCGTCCCGGCCACCAGTAGCGCCCCTACGCCCCGCAGCGCGCTTTCCGATAACGGCTCGACATAAACCGCTTCTCCTTCAGTCTCGCCAAAATTACCTTCGCCGCTGGCCGCGAATCCCTTTACCACCGCGTCCGGTAGTCGGCTCGCCAGCACTTCACCCAGGTCTTTGCCTAAAAGAGTCTCCTCGCCTATGACGGCAACCGTAAGTTCCGAGCTTAGAGCGTGCTTAGCCAACTCGATGCTCCGCGTATCCGGAATTCGCGCGCACTTTCCTGTAGCGCCTCAATAATCCTCCTATCCGGATCACAATACCCGTCAACCCGTACGTCAGGGCGCTTGCCAGCAGAAATGGCGGAGCCCACTCCCAGATTAGAAACGCAACCACCCCCACAATTAAAACGATCAAAGGGGTGCGCGGTTTTGTCACGCTGATCTGCTTGAAGCTGGGGTAGCGCCAAGTGCTCACCATCAACAGGCCGGCGATCGCTACTACACACATCCATCCAATCGAAAACCAGAGAGAGCGCACCGGAGTAGGATCGAAAAATACAATCGCCGCAACTAACCCGGCCGCTGCGGGGCTCGGCATTCCCACGAAATATTTACGGTCCGCACGTCCCGGATTCTTCGGCACTGGACTCGTTTGCACATTGAATCTTGCCAGCCGGATCGCCCCACATAACAAATAAACGAATGCCACGAGATAGCCGGCACGAATCAAATGACTTTCAACCGCGCTGGCCGGTGCCACTGCCACGTAGCGCACGCCCCAGACGAACGCCAGCATGGCCGGGGCAATGCCAAACGTAATAAAATCTGCCAGAGAATCCAACTCTCGTCCGAAGTCGCTGGTGGTGTGCGTCATGCGCGCAATCCGACCATCCAGCCCGTCGATCAAAATGGCAAACCCCAAAGCCTTAGCCGCCACTGCAAAGCGTAAACTCGCGGTGGGCGACCCAACGGCCGCCTGTGTTGCTCCTTGGAACGCTTGTACCAGGGCGAGGAATCCCAAAAAAATGTTGCCGCTTGTAAACAGGGCCGGCAGAGCATACGCCGCTCGCCTACGCTTCTTTACCGGCTTTACGTCCCCGCCGTTCTCCTGATTTGTCAGACTATCTCCTTGCTCGCCGACCACTTGGCCAGCACGCTCGTGCCTGCTGCTACCTTATCTCCCTCTTTCACGGCAAGAGTCCATTCGGAGCCAAAAATTACATCCACCCGCGAGCCGAATTTGATATACCCGATGCGCTCCGCCGGCTTCAATTCGTCCCCCGCCCGCTTATAGCAGACGATCCGGCGAGCGATCAAGCCTGCGATCTGCCTGCACAACACGCGGGTTCCGTCACCTTCCACAATTAACGTATTTTGCTCATTCTCCAACGAAGCCGCCTCGTGACTTGCCACAAGAAATTTGCCCTTTTGATAGACAACCGCCGCCACTCTGCCGGGGATGGGGCTCCGATTTACGTGCACGTTGAAAATGTTCAAAAAAATGCTGATCCGGGTTTCGCCGCTCTCCAGCTTCCGAATCGCCACTACCTTGCCATCGGCCGGTGCCACCATCCATTTTCCGGCTGGAGCGGCTCGCTCCGGATCACGAAAAAAATAGAGGCAGAACGCCGCCAGCACATAGAGCGGCAGCCCCAGCCACGGGTTCAAAAGATATCCAAGCGCCAGCCCGGCTATGGTCAAGCCGCAGGCATAATAAATCCCGTCTGCAATAATGCGCAACCCACTATTCTGTCAGAATCCGTGAAACAGCCGCTCCGCCAGGAGGTTCGGTAATCCCGCTTGTCTGATATCGGCCGCCGTTGCCGCAATATCGTATGGCACGCGTTTCAGGCGCACCAATCGCTCGTTGGAATCGAATAGCGCATAAGCGGCCCGCGGATCCCCGTCCCGCGGCTGGCCCACGGACCCAGGATTGATCAGATAAAGCACGTCAGGCTCGAGTTCAAAGACGCTCTCCGTTTTGTTCTTCGCGACGGCGGGTTTGCTGCCCACATGCCGCCGTGTCGAAAAGAACACTCCCTGCAAATGCGTGTGGCCAAAAAAGGCGAGCGGCAATTCCACATAATCGAATGCTGGCGTTGCCTCGCGCGCACACGTTACGTATTCGTCCTCGTCGCGCGGAGATCCGTGCCAGAGATGAAAATGCTCCAACTTAAGCGGTCCCTCGGGAAGCTCACGTAAATAGCCGGTCTGCTCCGGAGTTAGCCGCTCCGTCGTCCAACGAGCCGCATCCGCTGCTGTCTCGTTAAACCATTCCAGGCTTTCGAGCCCGCACACCGCCTTGTCGTGATTCCCGCGCACCGTCGCCGCGCAATTCGCTCTCGTCCACTCGACCACCTCAGCCGGTTGCGGATTATAACCGACCAGGTCGCCGCAGCAAACCGCCTGCTCATACTCTCCCGCGGCATCCTCCAGAACAGACTCCAGAGCCCGCCAGTTCGCATGAGTATCGCTGATAATTAAGAACCGCACGATTTTGCGAGCTTAATCAATTTTCCGCGGCCAATATTCGATCACCGGCGGACCATCCAGTAGGTCCGTCATGCGTTCTAACGTCCCATTTCCTTTCCGCCAGTCCAAATACTTGTTGTAGTGTTCGATCGAGCGCCATTCCTCTAAAAAAATAACTTCTTGCGGGCTGCCTTCTTTGCGATATGCGTGTACCCACAGGCATCCCTCGAATTGCCGCGTGTCGAGGAAGAACTCGCGGCACAACCGGTCTAATTTCTCTGCCGCGTCCGGCTTATTCTTTACTCGCAGCGTCACAATCACGTTTTCGCTTGCCATATTTTCCCTTTGGGTCCCTTTCCTTTTCGCCTGAGCGGTTACAATGCAAGGCGATGTCGCTAGTCGTAATTGGGTCCGTTGCCTACGATGGTATCGAGACACCACATGGAAAAAAAGATCGCGTCCTCGGGGGCGCCTGCACTTACATCGCTTTGAGTGCCAGTTATTTCACCAAAGCCTCGATCGTTGCTGTTGTTGGGGAAGATTTCGATCCTGCGGATCGCAAGCTGCTCGCTGACCGCCAAATTGATCTGGAAGGCCTGGAACAAGTGCCCGGCAAGACCTTCTTCTGGTCCGGGGTCTATTCAGAGGACATGAACGATCGCACAACGTTACGTACCGATCTGAATGTCTTCGCCGATTTCGATCCGAAGCTTCCGAAATCTTACGCCGATCAGCCTTACTTGTTTCTCGGCAATATTCAACCCGATTTGCAACGCGGCGTGCAAAAGCAGATGGGGAACCTGCATTTTGCGGGCGGTGACACCATGAATTACTGGATCAGCGATTTTCGCGCTCCGCTGCTCGAAGCCATCCGCGATTGGGATTTTCTGCTCATCAACGATAGCGAAGCGCGTATGCTTTCGGGTGAATTTAACCTCCGCAAAGCCGCTCAGAAAATTCTCGACCTCGGGCCGCACACTCTAGTCATCAAGCGCGGCGAATTTGGCGCCATGCTGTTTCGGCGCGATTCACTGTTCATGGTCCCCGGCTATCTGCTTGAGGACGTCTTCGATCCCACTGGCGCCGGAGATTGTTTCGCGGGGGGCTTCACCGGCTATCTCGCCGAGCGTGATTTCGATCTCCGCCACGGCAAATTCGATGTGCAGGAACTCCATCGCGCTGTTATCTATGGCTCCGTCATGGGCAGCTTCTGTTGCGAAGAGTTCGGTGTCGAGCGCTTTAAAACGTTAACCCGCTCAGAAATTGACCGGCGCTTTGAAGAATTTCGGCGATTCACCGCGTTCTAATGCCTGCTGGCGTCGCTGCTCGCGCTCGCCCTGCTGGTCTCGTGCTTCGCCCTGTGGTGCTTTCTTCACGGCTTCATCCTCTACTATGGCGATGCCGCCGCTCACCTGAATACCAGCCGCGGGATCATCGATTCCCGCACGCCTGGTTACGACCAGCTCGGTACCGCCTGGCTGCCATGCTTCACGTTCTTTGCTTGCCCTTCGTCGGCAACGATTTTCTCTGGTCTACCGGGCTCGCCGGAACGATCCCGGCCGCTTGCTGCTTCGTCATCGCAGGCGCATGCTTTTTCCTGGCGGCTCGCACATACTACGCTAGCAATGCCGCGGCCGTCGTAACTGCCGCTTGTTTCGCGCTGAATCCGAACATCCTCTATCTCGCCGTTATCCCGATGACGGAAGCTGTTTTTTTTGCCGGCTTGGGTGTAGCCCTGCTCTCGCGCTGTTCGTTTTAGCGCAACCCAGCACGTTCGTTGGATCGTTTTAGCCGTGATTGCTTCCTGGTTTACTTCGCTAACCCGTTACGATGGGTGGTTTCTCATTCCTTTCCTTGCTTTGTGGTTGGCGCTGAGCTCGCAAGCCGCAAGACCTCGTCTTCATCGCCGTTGCCGCCGCGCTCTCCCTCGCGCCGCTCTACTGGCTCGCTCACAATTGGTGGGAAACCGGCAACCCGCTCGATTTCTACAATGGCCCTTACTCGCCCGGAGCCATTCAAGGGGCCAGCCTGGTATCCCGGCTATCATGACTGGCTCGCCGCTGCCGGCTATTACTTCACCAGCTTGCTGGCTCTGCGCAGGTTCCATGCTGTTGCTGGTCGGCGCTCATCGGTGTTTATTGCGCGCTATAAACCCGCAAGCTGCCGCCCTTGCTGTTTCTGCTCTTAACACCGCTCTTCTATATCTGGAGCATCCACTCCTCCAAACTCCCGATCCACGTGCCGCTGCTCTGGCCCTTAGCTACTACAACACCCGCTACGGCACGGCGGTCATCCGCTTTGCGCGTTCGCTGCAGGCGCAATTGTCGTCGCATTCCGCGAGCGTGGCACGAAAATTCAGCGTCGTCATTCCGCTGCTCGCGGTCGCGCCCTGGCTAATCCATCCTTCCCGCCAGAACTGGATCTGCTGGAAAGAGTCTGAAGTAAATTCGGTGGATCGCCGCGCCTGGACCGAAGCGCCGCTCGCTTTCTTAAAGCGCATTACGCCGGGCGAGGGAATCCTATCTTCGGCAGGCGATGTCACGGGCATTTACTGCCGTGCCCGCATCCACCTCTCCGAAACCATCAACATTGGCAACGGCCCGCTCTGGCTGAGGCCACTCGACGTCCCGACCTGTTTCACCCGAACGCTTGGGCGATCATGCAAAATGGTGATCTGCTCTTCCGTTCGCTGGCGAAAGCCCCCGGCGCAAAACCATATTCGAAAGTCCTAGACATCTCGACTACCAAATACAGCCCGGACCTACAGATCTAGACTCGAAACTCCATGATCGAAATTCCATTCACTAAACTGCAGGCGCGGAAAACGATTTCCTGCTCACCTGGGCCGCCGACATGCCGCGGCCGCCGATCTCCCGGAAGCTCGCCCGCCGCATCTGCGCTCGCACAACCGGCATCGGGGCGGACGGCTGGATGCTTGCGAACTCCGCGCCGGCGGCCTTCGTACGCGCCTTTTCAACTCCGACGGCAGCGAGGCCGAAATCTCCGGCAATGGCACCCGCTGCGCCGCGGCCTTTGCGCTTCTCATGACGATCCACCGCAGCCGGATGACGTTGTCATCTCGACCGCCGCCGGACCGAAACGCCTGCGTCTGATCGAGCGCCAGGCCGGACCCGCTTCTCCTTCGAAATGGATATGGGCCAACCAGACGTCGAAGACCTCCACGCCACCTGCAACTCGCCGGCCGCGCCTACGACGCGACGATCCTCAATGTCGGCAATCCGCAATGCGCGATTTTTGTGGACGCCTTACCCTCGATTGGCTGGCGGCTGCCCGGGAAGCGGAAGCGCACCAGCGCTTTCCCAACCGCTCCAATGTATCTTTTGTACGGTTCATAGACCGGCACACTATCGATGCCGTTTTTTCGAACGGGGCGCTGGAGAAACCCGCAGTTCCGGAACTGGCTCTACCGGGGCCGCCGTCGCTGCTATTCTCAGGAATGTGTGTAACAGTCCGGTTGAAATCGAAACACCTGCTGGCATCCTCCATCTGCGGTGGGAGGATAGCGTCTATCTTAACTGGACCGGCCGAAGCAATTGGACAAGGGAGATTCTTCGTTGAGTACTGAAACTGCTGCAGCAGCCCGCTCAGAACATGGCTGCCAAAGATAAATTACGGGAACGATTGCCTCCAAAACAGCGCGCGTTGGCGTGCTCGGCCTCGGCTACGTTGGTTTGCCGCTGGCGGTCGAATTCGCTCACGCCGGCTTCGATGTCATCGGCATCGACGTCCAGCAATCCAAAGTCGACCAGTTCAATAGCGGTCATTCCTATATCAAAGACGTCAAGGACGACGTCTTTTCGCCGCTTGTTAAAAGCGGCAAGCTGCGCGCCACCACCGATTTCTCCGTCATTCGCGAACTGGATACCATCGACATCTGCGTCCCCACGCCGCTCCGCAAAACCAAAGATCCGGACATGAGCTTTGTGGTTGCCGCTTCCGACGCCATCGCCGAACACCTCCATCCGGGCCTGCTCGTGATGCTCGAATCCACCACTTATCCCGGCACCACCGACGAGCTCGTGCTTCCCAAGCTCGCAGCGAGCGGCCTCCAGGTCGGCAAGGATTTCTTCCTGTGCTTTTCGCCCGAACGCGTCGATCCGGGCAACCCGAAATTTCAGACCGCCAACATTCCCAAAGTGGTCGGCGGTATCACCCCGGACTGTACCGAGCTTGGCGCTTTGTTCTACAAACAGGCGCTTGAAACTGTCGTCCCGGTCAGTTCCACGCGGGTTGCCGAGATGGTTAAGCTGCTCGAGAATACGTTCCGCATGATCAACATCGGGCTCGTCAACGAAATGGCCTTGATGTGCGACCGCATGAATATCGATGTCTGGGAAGTGATCGACGCGGCGGCCACTAAGCCGTTCGGCTTTATGCCGTTTTACCCGGGCCCGGGCCTGGGCGGACACTGCATCCCGATCGATCCCTTTTACCTTTCCTGGAAAAGCAAGGAAGCCGGTATCGAGGCGCGCTTCATCGAACTGGCGGGCTATATCAATGGACGCATGCCGCGAGTTTGTCGTCGAAAAAATGCAGCACGCGCTCAACGATGCAACGAAACCGGTACGCGGCTCCCATGTCCACATCCTCGGCGCTGCTTACAAGCGCGATATCGACGATGTGCGCGAATCCCCGCGCTCGACATTATTTTGCTATTGCAGCGTCTCGGCGCAAAAGTTACGTTCTCCGATCCGCATGTGCAGAAAATACGCATCAACGATCAGGAACTCGAAGCCGCGGACGCGCGTCGATCTGTCGAAGCGGCGGACTGCGTCGTGATCATCACGGATCATACCGGCGTTGACTACCGTTCGATCATCGACCGCAGCAAACTGATTGTTGATACGCGCAATGCGCTCAAGGGCATTCAATCGGAGAAGATCGTCCGCCTCTAGGCGCCATATAAATTGGTTGGCGCGGACGGTTTTGCCGGTCCGCGTTCTGCCTCGTTCTTTCGGGCCAAATCAAAGTGCCCGTCCGGCTGGTTACTGTACCTACCCTGGTGTTCTCCAGTAAGGGCGATCTGCTTCCCGAACTGGACGCTTCGAATTTCACGCTGCTCGATAACAATCGGCCGCAACAGTTCCGCTTGGAGGTTGCAACTCCGCCGGTTTCGCTCGTGCTTGCCGTGCAAGCGAGCGAAAGCGTTCGCGCCTATCTGCCCTTTATTGCGAAAGTCGGGAGCACGCTCGAGAATTCGTTAATTAGCCCCAGGATGGCGAGAGCGCCGTGCTCTCGTATGACAGCGACGTTGAGACTCTCAAGCCGTTTACGGCCGGAGACCTCGAAGCCGCAGTGAAAAAGATAAAGCTGGGCGGCGAGCCAGCCCACATGCTGGACGCGGGGCTCGCCGGCGTCAATTTATTAAAATCCCGTCCAAAGGATTACGCCAAACTGCTCGTCTTTATTGGCCAGCCGTACGACAGTGGCAGCGCGGCGAAATTTGCCACCCTCGTTGCGGCCGCCCAGCATGAAAACATTTCGGTCTTCGCCTTCGTCCTCCCCCTCTACGGCAAGAACTTTATATCCGACAGCTTCACTCTGAGCGGCCTTCCGGACAATCTTTACCGCGGCGGTTATGTCGCCTCAGTGGAATTGACTAAACTCGGACCCGCTCTCAAGCACACTGTCAAAAGCGCTTCGAAATCCGATCCCTTTGTTCTACTCACAGGCCAGACTGGCGGCATCGAACTTCAGTTTCGCAACCAGCGCGATCTCGAAAACGACATTATCGCCATGGGCGGTGCGCTCCACACTACGTACACTTTGACCTACTCGCCGGATCCCTTAAGGCCCGGCTATCACTCGATCGCCGTCACGACCAACATTCCGGGCGCAGTAACGCACGCGCGCGCCGGTTACCAGCTCGACCTCCCGCAATGACGTCCGCGAATACTACGGGGCGAAACCAGTTGCCGCATCTGATATCACACGTAACATGGCGAATGGCTCTCCAATGCCCATTCGCACATTCGGGAACACCGGGGAGCGCGTTCGATGCGACCTTCCGCAGCTTTGAATAGCACGTCCTCCCGGAGGCGCAGAAGCAGGCTATCGCGGTGCTCGGGATGAAAAGCCTGGGCGGCAGTCGAGAGATGATCAATTGGCCGACGCTTTGGGAACTGCCGGTTTAAAGTTAGTTTGCCGGTTGAGATCCGGCCGGACCGTAACCTTCTGGAACTCTGAACAGCGCAGGATCGGGCTCGCCGATCCTCACATTGGTCACCGTCATCGCGACACTTCCATGCCGCGGGTCGTCATGTTTGATCACCAGATTGATACGGAGATCCTCTGAATACCAGTGTTCGTCTGTCGTGACGATCTCTTTGCCTGAGCCATTAGCCTCGGCCGGAATCACTTGCGTCTCCCGCATTCCATGGGCCGCCATTCCATCAATCTGGCGAGTGCCCAGATCTTCTTCTTTCGTGAACTGGCTGGGCGGGAGATTGCTGCCCGGCGGCTGCGTTGCCGGCGGCCGATTCACTACTTGCGTCCAGAAGGTCTTCTGCTGCGGATCAAGCATGGTCGAGATCCTGGTTTGAGGATCGTAGAGATGAACCCCGAGAAGTTCCGGAGTCGCAGTGCTCGCGGCAGGTACCAGCAGCCTGCGCTCGGTATAAATGCGGCCATGACCGTCGCGGCCGACATTACGAAGGGTCTTCAAATGCGTCACGACGCCATTCTGCTGAACGATCGTGCGTTCTACGTCCACCATGGCGCTAAAAGGCGCGTTGGGGACGGGCGTAACAAAGATGTCGGGACCGCCCTGCCCGAAAGCGCCCGAAGGAACGGCCATCAGAAATACCAGACAGGAAAGGGCCGGGAGAGAGACTCGCCAGTGCATCTGCACCTCCGCGAGTTCATCGTATCGTGATTTTACTTCAGCTCCAACAGCTCTTTTTCTTTTGCCTTGGCGACGGTGTCGATTTTGCCGATCTCCCCGTCAGTGAGCTTCTGGATTGAGTCGAGGGCCTGGCGCTGCTCGTCTTCGCTAATCACCTTGTCTTTGAGCAGTTTTTTCAGCTCTTCATTGGCGTCCCGGCGGACGTTCCGCATGCCCACCCGCCGTTCCTCGGCAATGTGGCTTAGTTTTTTGGCAAGATCGCGGCGGCGTTCTTCGGTGAGAGGTGGAATCGGAATGCGAATCAGCTTGCCGTCGTTCGAAGGATTCAAGCCGAGGTCGGCGTTGCGGATCGATTTTTCGATGGGGTTGATGAGCGACGAATCCCACGGCTGCACCGTAATCATGGCCGGCTCAGGCACGTGCAACTGCGCTACCTGATTGAGCGGCGTCGGCGTCCCAAAATAGTCCACGCGCACGTTATCGAGCAGGGAAATGGAGGCGCGACCGGTCCGAATGGTCGTGATCTCATGCTGTAATTCGACGAGAACTTTTTCCATGCGAGTGCGGGCGTGCGCTTCGACTTCTTTCACATTCTTAAAGGTGCTAGTGCTGGACGCGGCTGTCTGTTCTTGTTTCATATTGCGTTCGAGATTTCGTTGGTCTGGGCGGAGGCTTAGCGGATGATGGTTCCGATCTGCTCACCCATCGCCATTCGCATTATATTGCCCGGTGTTTTGAGATCAAATACCATGATTGGCATATCGTTATCGCGGCACATCGCGACCGCAGACGCATCCATGACGCCGAGCGCTTTCGAGAGCACCTCCGTGTAACTTACCTCCGGGTACTTGACCGCGTTGCTGTGTTTCTTCGGGTCTTTATCGTAAACGCCATCGACGCTGGTGGCTTTGGCGATGATTTCGGCGTGAATCTCAAGGCCGCGCAGCGTGGCGGCAGTGTCGGTCGAGAAATAGGGATTGGAGGTGCCGGCGGCGAAGATGACGGCGCGACCCTTTTCCAAGTGGCGAATCGCGCGGCGGCGAATATACGGCTCCGCTACCTGGTGCATCTGAATGGCGGTCATGACACGGGTTGGAACGCCGAGCTGTTCGAGTGCGTCCTGAAAAGCGAGGGCGTTGATGACGGTAGCCAGCATGCCCATGTGATCGCCGCTGACGCGATCCATGTGATGCGCGGCGGCAGCAACGCCTCGAAAGATATTGCCACCGCCCAGCACCAACCCAATCTGCACGCCCTTACGGGCGACCTCTGCGACTTCACAGGCGAGTCCCTTGACCCGCTCGGGATCAAGCCCGAATGAGAGGGCCCCGGCGAGCGCTTCGCCGCTGATTTTAAGCAGAATTCGCCGGTATTGAGCCATTCGATCCCCTAGGCGGTTACGGGCAGAGGGCTCTCTTCCACGCCGGGAGCGTCCTGCGCATCGCCGACTTTGTAACGGACGAAACGCGCAACGGTGATTGTCTCGTTGAGCTTGGCCCCCGCTGTGCGAAGCAGTTCGTTTACCGAGACGGTGTTCTCGCGAATGAAGGGTTGTTCGAGCAGGCAGACTTCTTCGTAGAACTTGCCCATACGTCCTTCGGCGATCTTGTCGGCCATCTTTTCCGGCTTGCCTTCGTTGACTGCGCGCTCGCGCTGGATCGTCCGTTCCTTTTCAACCAGTTCCGCCGGTACACTTTCCCGGCTAACAAATTGCGGATTTGCGGCGGCGATCTGCATGGCGAGGTCGCGCAGGAGCGTTTGGAATTCCGGCTTGTCGAAAGCCGCTCCGGTTTCGGTTCCGACTTCGAGCAACACGCCGATCTGCGAGCCGGTGTGAATGTAATAGCCGATCGTGCCGT
Source organism: Terriglobia bacterium (assembly GCA_963767485.1). Taxonomy (GTDB): domain Bacteria; phylum Acidobacteriota; class Terriglobia; order Bryobacterales; family Bryobacteraceae; genus Bog-105. The sequence continues at coordinate 57,380 of CAVYDZ010000016.1, forward strand.
GACTGTTCGCTTCGTAGACAACGAATCGTGAAATGTTGATGTTCTCGCCGAGTTTAGCGATTTTGGCCTTTACCAGGTCTCCGACGGTGCCTTCGGTACCCTTACTGAACTTCTGTTCGTAGAGGGCTTCGTGCTGCTTGAAATTCGCGCGCTCCGCTTCGGTGACGTCTTCCAAACGGACTCGCCTGGGCTTGGTTTCGGCGATGTGCGCGGCGATATCAGCGGCCAGGCTCTGAAAATCCTCGGTGCGGGCCACGAAATCCGACTCGCAATTCACTTCGACCAGAGTGCCCAGCTTTCCGTCCTTGCCGATGAACGAACTGATCAAACCCTGCCTGGTGGAACGCGATTCCTTCTTGCTAGCCCCTGCGATGCCCCGCTTGCGAAGAATCACTTCCGCCTCAGGCAAATCGCCGTTCGCTTCCTGAAGCGCCTTCTTACACTCCATCATGCCCGCGCCCGTGCGCTCGCGAAGCTGCTTTACTAACTGTGCGCTAATCTCAGCCATCCCAATTCCTTTAAACTTATGATCTCTATACACACGTAAGGCGACCCGGTCTGATTTCATCGAGCTTTACCCGCTTTGGGGAGAAGATCGATGAACAGCCGGGTCGCCTGCGCGAATCCGAACCAGCCAGGAAGTTAATGTTCGCTGACTGTACTGCCGACTGCTTCCTCAGAAGCTTCGCTGCCCGGTCCTTTGCGAGGGGGCGCCTCGTTTCCGCCCGCGGGCGTTCCCGAGTCCTCCACTGCGGCATTGCCGGCATTGCCCGCGTTCAGGCTCTCCGACATCAACTGCTCCGCGTACTTCGGATCGAGATACTGCGTGTACTCTTCCGGCGTATTTTCCACGCCCGATTCGTCCTCGCCTTCGCTGACGATCTTCTCGGCGGCGAAATCCGTTTCGGTAGCGAGCGAACGGCCTTCCACCACAGCATCCGCGATCTTAGTCGTGAACAATCGAATCGCACGAAGCGCGTCGTCGTTCCCCGGAATGACATAATCCACTTCGTCGGGATCGCAGTTGGTATCCACCACCGCAACGACGGGAATGCCCAGCCGCTTCGCTTCTTTCACCGCAATCGCTTCTTTGTTCGAATCGATCACGAAGAGCATATCCGGCAGGCCATTCATGTCTTTGATGCCGGCCAGGTTCTGCTCCAGATGCTTTCGCTCGCGCTCGAGCCGCCCGACTTCTTTCTTGGCGCGGCCTTCGTATGAATTCTCGGAGGCCATGGAGTCGAGATCTTTGAGCCGCTTGATCGAACGTTGCACTGTTGAAATGTTCGTCAACAGTCCGCCCAGCCAGCGCTGGTTGACGTAATATTGTCCGGCGCGCGTCGCTTCTTCCGCGATCGCCTCCTGCGCCTGGCGTTTGGTTCCGACAAACAGAATCGTCTTACCCTGCGCCGCCATTTCGCCCACGTACCGCATCGCGTCTTTGAAGAGCTTCAGCGTCTTCTGCAGATCGACGATGTAAATGCCGTTACGTTCGCCAAAGATGTACTCTTTCATCTTTGGATTCCAGCGCTTGGTCTGGTGCCCGAAGTGAACGCCAGCTTCGAGCAACTCCTTCATTGAAATTGATGGCAATATGCCTCCTTAGTTTTGGTTCACGGGCGAGATTCCTAGCGTCACGCGGCCCAAAGCGGAATTTTGCGTGATGGAAGCGGCGTCCGGTTGCGCCAGGGAAGGGAAGTTGCCAACCCGTCCCTCGCAGTGGTTGCTGAAAAAACGAGAAGAGGTAGTAATTAACGTTTGGAGAATTGGAAACGCTTGCGAGCGCCCTTTTGACCGTACTTCTTCCGCTCATGAGCCCGTGCATCGCGGGTGAGGAATCCGAGCTGCTTAAGTTTGCCGCGCAATTCAGAATTGAACTCGATCAACGCACGTGCGATTCCCATCCGAGCCGCGCCGGCCTGGCCTGTAACACCGCCGCCGTCGGCCAGAATTAAAACATCGAAACGGTCGGCGAGTTCCGCTGCCAACAATGGCTGCCGGACATAGGCACGCGCCGATTCATTCGCAAAATAATTTTCGAAGGGCCGGTGGTTTACAGTGATCTGACCCTTTCCTGGACGCAGGAACACACGCGCGGTCGCGGTCTTGCGGCGCCCGGTTCCCAACTGCTGCACTAACTTCGCTGGCATTGTTCCTTTCTTCTAAAGCGCCATCGCAACGGGCTTTTGCGCCTGGTGCGGATGCGTGTCGCCCGCATATACATTGAGTTTGCGATACATCTGCTTGCCCAATTTGGTCTTCGGAAGCATTCCCGAAATAGCCAGCTCCAACATCCGTTCCGGCCGCGTCTCGCGCATTTTGCGCGCGCCCGTCTCGATCAATCCGCCCGGATATCCCGTATGGCGATGATAAACCTTCTGCTGCTCTTTACCGCCCGTCAATTTCACCTTGGCGGCATTAATGATAACTACATGATCGCCTGTATCCAGAGAGGGCACATATATCGGCTTGTGCTTCCCCATCAATAACATGGCGGCGCGACTCGCTACCCTGCCAAGGACAGCGTCATTCGCGTCGATCACGTGCCACGCACGGGCAATCTCGTGCTTGGACGGAAACTCGGTACGCATGGACAGACTTATTCTCTCCGCTCGAAAACTCGAACACTTCAGTCTAGCGAATCCCAGATTTGCCTGTCAATTTTGAGGGCTACTAACCTAAGCGGCTTTGAGCGAGCCTTCGGCCTTGTATTCGTAGTAGCGGCCGTTCATGATGCCGGCCTGGCGGTCGCGTTCGAGGAGGCGGCGTTCGATTTCCTCAGTTGAAAATTCAAAGCCAATTTCGGCGGGATCGAACTCTTCTTCGTAGTCCTTAGCGGTCCGATAGTGAACGATGGCATTGTCCCAGCGGGCTTTTTCTTCTTTTGCGCGCTGTTTGGCGGCGGCTTCGCGTTCGGCGAGGAGGCGCTTTAACTCGGCTTCGTCTTTCTCGTATTGGCGGCGGAGGCGGGATTCCTGGAGCGAGAGATTGGTGAGGTCGCGGCGATAGGTGAGCAGGACCTGGGCTTCGAACGAGGCTTGAGTCTTCGGCTCGCTGAGAAACCGCGGCCTCATCGCTAGCGGCGGGTGGTTTCGTCGGCTTCGTCTGAGAAGTGGGCGGCGAGTTCGCGGCGGCCGATGGCGTAGATGCCGGCTTCGAGCGAGGGGATGCGTTCGAGCCGCCAGAGGGTATCGGTGAGCGACTGCGTGAGGCGTTGTTCTTCGTCTGTTTCTGGCGAGAACTGCCGCGAGACGCGCTCGACGTGGGCCTGGTAGGCGGCGACATCGTCCGATGGCAGGAGGATGGTGCGTCCGGTCAGCCCGGTTTTGAGGGCGTTGTGGGAGATTTTGGCTTTTCCTTCAGACGAAGTGGGGCCGGTGGAAAGTTGGGCGTTGGCGCGATTCGCGGCGAGTTGTTTTTCGGTGGCGGACATGGAAAGAGATACGTTCGTTTCCAGGATACGGGGGCTTGTCAAGGGTTTAGAGCGTGGAAGGGCCGAAAACATTGAGTTTTTGGCCTGTGACTATATGAGGGAGCTGCCGCAATTCGGGGGCTGATGAGTAAAAATCAGCCAGACGCGCTCGTTCGTCGCAAGGAGATTACGGCAGCTATGACTCAAATTGGGAAACGCGGATTTCGGCACGCCTACATGAAATTCATAGGACTAGCTGGTAAGGTCATTAAAGAAAAGCCGCCAATACCGGATTAACTGGTGGCGTGGATCTGTCGAGGTGACACGACAGCGAAGGGTGGGGAAAACCGAACGAGAAGATGCTTGAGCAGAAAGGTAATCGATTTACCCGATATTTCGCACCGCTCCTCGATGCGCTTCGTACGTCGGACCCATCTCCGATGCGACCGGCGGCGGTCCGTGAATGGATACGGTCGAATATCGAGGTACCTGCCGAGGATTTGACGCGATTCATTAGGAGCGGTAAAGAAGCAGGACAACAGTCCATCTTTGAGAACGACGTCCACTGGGCAAGATTCTACTTGGCCAAGGCTGGCCTAATTGGTTCGCAGAAGCGTGGGCTCTGGGCCTTGACTCCAAAAGGCCGGGGAACACAGCTGACGCGCGAAGATGCCGAGGCTCTCTGCGTTAGCGTTCGAGCTTCCAGCCTCCAGAATTCGCCCGTTGACGAGAATATTCCGGCTCCTGGGATTGACGATAATGGCGACGAAAATCGGAAGTCGTTCTGGTTTGTGGGTGCCATCTGGCATGGGACCGAGGATCAAATACCTCGCTTTCTAAGGGACGGAATTCTGGCAGAACCGAGACGCCCAGCCTGACGGGCAGGCGTCCACACATGATAGAGACCTTGTTCGGCAAATGAAGCCGGGTGATCGATCGCGATCAAGGCGAGCTTGGTGCGAACACTAAGTTGCCGTTTGACGTACGTGGCAGGCCAGTCTCTTGCATGCGTATCAAAGCGACAGGTACGATCCTTGAAAATCTCAGTGATGAAAAGACCGTCAAAGTGGCCTGGGATCCTCCATTTCCGCCGCGAGACTGGTACTTCTATACGTATCGGACAACAATCGTCAAGGCCGATTGGAAAGGGAACATGCGCGGCGTTTGGTCGATTTCACATTCCGGGCGTCGCTGCAGGACTACGATTGGTTTCTGGCGGAACCATATTGGGTCGAAAAGTATGGGGTAAAACCGGCAAATGCCCTACTGCAGCCACGGTGGAGGTCCCAGAGATTGACGAAGAAGAGATCTCCGAAATCGAGGAGGAACCGCCCTACGGCGTCGGCAACATCATCGCTGAGGGGTGTTTTCTTACGCGCTGAAGAGCTCCAGGACATCATCGAGCGCTGGCGATCGAAGAAAAACCTTGTTCTCCAAGGTCCGCCCGGCACGGGCAAGACTTGGCTGGCCAAACGCCTTGGGTTCGCGCTGGTCGGTTCAAACGACAGGGAGACTACGCGATCTCGCTTGCGCATAGTCCAGTTTCATCCCTCGCTCGCTTACGAAGATTTCGTGCGCGGATGGCGGCCCTGTGGAGATGGAAAGCTTGCCCTGGTGGACGGCATTCTAATGGAGGCTATTGAGGCCGCAGCAAGTGAACCGGATCGGCCATTCGTACTCGTCATTGAGGAGATCAACCGCGGCAATCCAGCGCAGATTTTCGGCGAGATGCTGACGCTCCTGGAGGACACGAAGCGTCGACCTTCGGAGGCTATGGAGCTCGCGTATCGTAAGCAGCCGGGCGAGCGCGTTCATATACCTGCAAACCTCTACATTATCGGCACAATGAACATCGCTGATAGATCGCTCGCCATCGTTGACCTCGCCCTACGTCGCCGATTTGCATTCGTCGATTTGGAGCCCAGACTCGGAGCAGCGTGGCATGCTTGGTGCATGAAAAGAGGTATTGATGACGCAATACTGAGGGAGATCAAGGCCCGCATTGATGGCCTTAATGCGGATATCGCTTCTGCCATTTCGCTGGGACCACAATTCCGGGTCGGGCATTCGTACGTAACACCCGACGTCGAAGAGACGATCCGCGACAGCCGCGCCTGGTTTCGGGCGAAGGTCGAGACCGAGATCGGGCCTCTTCTCGATGAATACTGGTACGACGCTCCGGAAACGGCGAAAGCGGCACGCTCCAAACTCCTCGCGCGGCTCGTGTGACGGCGCCTCCCATGTCACCCGGCGAGCGCGTGATCGGTCGCATCCCGATTCGTAACCTATGGCTCCTGATGCTGTATGCTTCGGACCTCACCCGCGTAACAAGTGCCTTCAATGCGATGGTGGACAAAGATACCGACGATTTGCCGGATATGATCGCGCGACTTTTGGCGGACTCCGTTGAACGCAGGCTTCGTCGAAATCTTAGTAGGGCTTATGGCCATCGCGAGATGGTACTTCCGCGCGTTCGTGGGCGCATTGACATTCTGACCACCGAAGCTCGGCAACTGCTGTCAAAAGGGGAAGTCTTCTGTCGATTTGAAGAATTGACCAGTGACACCCCACGTAACAGGCTGGTTCGCGCGGCGATGGACTCGATGGCGCGGGTTGTCGAAAATCACGAATTGCGTCAACGCTGCCGCGCGTTGAGTTCCAGCTTGGCTAACGTGGGCGTGGGTTGCGGGCGACCATCCCGCGCCGATTTGGCACTGGATCAAATCGGGCGCAATGACTCATCCGATCGTTTTATGATCGCGCTTGCGCGTCTTGCCTTCGATTTGGCGCTCCCAACCGAAAGTTCAGGAGTGACGACTCTGTTCGAGCCGGATCGGGAAGAGGTTTGGGTACGTCGGTTGTTTGAGAAGGCTGTCCTCGGCTTCGCCCGAGTCGAGTTGGAGCCGCTGGGATGGTCGGTTCGCGGCAGTATCCCACTCAATTGGCAGGTTTCATCGGCATCTGAGGGACTCCCGGGCATTCTTCCCGGCATGGTGACCGACATTGTGCTCGATCCCCCAAACGGAGGTCGCCGCGTAGTAGTCGACACGAAATTCTCGTCAATTCTGACATTGGGCCGCTTTGGTGATGCCAGTCTCAAGAGCGGATACCTTTACCAGATGTATGCGTACGTTCGATCTCAGGAGGGTCGGGACCGCCTATGGCAGGTGCAGCAGGACTGTTTCTGCACCCTGCGATTGATCAGCGAGTTCAGGAATGTGTAGTGATTCAGAACCACCCGATTTTTTTCGCGACAGTGGATCTCAGTGGCTCGGCGGCTACCATTCGGAACGATTTGCGAGAAATCCTTCTCGGCCAAAATCAGGCACACCTGCGTGATCAGTGCCTCTAACGCGTTCTGCCGCCGTTCGATTGTCTTACTCTAAGTCGTTCAAAAGCTGAGTTGCGATCTTCAGGCTCGCAATGACTTATTCCTGACGATAAACGGTCTTCCCCGCACCAAAGGATGTGAGGCTCTCCAGAACGGCGATCTGGACGTTTGCCGCTCCTGACCTGCGTAGCTGGTCCACTTAGAAATATGAGAGTATCAACCTTCGCGACGTCCTAAGCCTGAAACGGTGATGCGCATCAAGCTGGTGCAGACCGCTTACTGCGGGACTGTGAAAAAAATAGGGCTGTCCCCTCCCTCACGGTCGGGGTGCTGTTTGGGGCCGGTTCGTATGCATGTATCTTCCCGGCGACACGCCAATTGTCTGGTCCAATGACTGAAGTAGGCAAAAGAACAGGAGGCACATGGCTAAAGCGGAAGTCTCCGGCATTGCGCCGTTTTTCATCGTGAATCATGTCCCCGCCACACTGGCGTTTTATCGCGACCGCCTCGGGTTCGACATCACGTTTCAAGGGCCCGAACCTGACGACATCTTCTTCGGCATTGTGCAGCGCGACGCCGCGATGATCCTGTTCAAAGCGGTCGGCGTCGATCCAATGCCGAACTACACGCGAAACATTAAAAAAGGCATCGCCCGCTGGGACGCTTACCTCTATGTTCCCGATCCGGACGCGCTGGCGGCAGAGTTCTCGTCGCGCAGTGTCGAGTTTTCCGAACCACTCAAAGATACCGATGATGGATTGCGTGGATTCGAACTCAAAGATACGGACGGCTACGTTTTGTTTTTCGGTCGTCCGCAGTCCTAATAAGAACAGTTTCCCGGCTCGTCTCTTGACACCTGATCCCGAAGGCTCTAGGCTATACCTAGCTAGATATGCCAAAAAGCCAGAACGATAAGCTCCAGGGGACGCTGACCCTGTTAGTGCTGCGCACCTTGGACGCGCGCGGGCCGCTGCATGGCTATGGCCTGTGCGCTCACATTCACTCGGTCTCGGATGAACTGGTGCAGGTGGAAGAAGGGTCGTTGTATCCGGCATTACATCGGATGGAGCAGGATGGTTGGATCTCCTCCACGTGGGAAGTCACCGAGAAGGGACGCAAAGCCAAGGTCTATGCGATCACCGCGCGTGGAAGGAAGCAGTTAGATGACGAGCAGGAGCGCTGGGCGCGGTTGACGCGCGGGGTTGCGCGCGTGCTCCGCTATTCGTGATTGGAAGAGGCGATCATGCCCTGGCACGCACGGTTACGCAACGTATTTCGGACGGAACGTCTGAATGAAGAACTCGATAGCGAACTGGCCTTTCATATCGCCGAGACTGCGGATCGCCTGGCGGGCGAGGGCATGGCCCAGGACGAAGCGTGGCGCGAGGCCCGGCGGCGCCTGGGCAACTACTCCATACAAAAAGAGAGGACACGAGAAATGAACCTTATGGGATGGCTCGAAGCAATTCGCGGCGATATTTCGTATGGCTTGCGGCAATTGAGACTTAACCCGGGATTCGCCGCCGTCGCTGTTCTCTCGCTGGCGCTCGGCATTGGCGCGAACACCGCGATTTTCCAACTGCTCGATGCGATCCGCCTGCGCGGGCTGCCGGTGAAGGATCCGGGCCAGTTAGTCACCATCGTGCCGGGCGGGAAGCGGGGTGATTTCTTTATTGCCGGCGCCTACACGTCGCGAGAACAAGCGTTTAGTTATGCGCAGATGGAAGAACTGCAGAAAGAGCAGCAGGCTTTTTCGGACATGCTCACCTTCTGGCCAACGCGCTTCAACCTGAGCAAAGCGGGCCGGTCGCGTTACGCCGAAGGGCTGCTGGTGAGTCCCAATTTTCTAAAGGTTCTTGGCGTTACGCCGGTTGCCGGACGAGGGTTCCCGCCGGAGGACGACAAAAGCGCCTGCCCTTCTGCTCCGGCCATTGTGAGCTACGGATTCTGGCAGCGGGAATTCGGCGGGAAGCTGAACGCCATCGGGCAGACGATAAGCCTGGATGGCCATCGTTTCCAAATCGGCGGAATCACGCCTGCGTCCTTCTTCGGTGTTGAACCTGGGCAGCGCTTCGACGTAGCGCTTCCGCTCTGCGCCGATAACGTGTTCGCCAAAGATGGCAAGGGCCGGGAATTCGACAAAATGGCGTTCTGGTTGACCCCTATCGCGCGGCTGAAGCCGGGATGGTCGGTGGAACGCGCGGCCAGGGAGGTAGCGAACTTGTCGCCTGCAGTCTTCCGGGCAACCCTGCCGGCTGAATACCGGCCCGATTTCGCGAAGCGCTACTTGAAAAACCAATTGAAAGCAATCTCGGCGAGCGCCGGCGTTTCGGCTCTGCGGCGGCAATTCGCGGATCCGCTGTGGATCTTAATGGCGATTACCGGTTCAGTGCTGCTGATTGCCTGCGCGAATCTGGCGAATCTGTTGCTTGCGCGCGCCAGTGCCCGGGAGCGCGAGATCGCGCTCAGGCAAGCCGTCGGGGCGTCGCGCCCGCGCCTGTTGATGCAGCTCCTGACCGAAAGCTTTCTCCTGGCCGCAGCAGGGGCTGTACTTGGGATGTGCCTGGCGCAGATATTGAGCCGGGCCCTGGTCGCGTTTCTGAACACGCAAGGCAACCCGATTGCCGTTCCTAGCGGACTGAACTGGCACGTGTTTGGATTTCTCGCGGGGCTGGCCGTGGGCACCTGCATTCTCTTTGGCCTGACGCCCGCGCTGCGAGCCAGCAGCGGAGCGCCCGGAGCTGCGATGCATGGCGCCCGGACCACCACTGCAACGCGCGAGCGCAACGGACTTCGCCGCGCCCTGGTGGTTACGCAAGTCGCCCTCTCGCTGGTTCTTCTGGTGGGTGCCTTGTTATTCAGCCGGAGCCTGCAGAAATTGCTGGCGACAAATTTAGGATTCGATTCGCATAACGTTCTATCGGCAAGCGTGACGGCGGACGGCCCCGGCCTCGACAACCCGGAGAAGCGCAGAGTAGTATTCCGTGAACTCCAGGACCGGATCGATGCGCTGCCCGGTGTGACGTCGGCAGCGCCCGTGCTGTTCACACCGCTCGGCGGGTTCGGCTGGAATGAAAATGTGCACGCCGACAACGACGCGGCGCGCTCCGGAGGCAAGTTGTCGTGGTTCAACCGCGTGGGACCGCGCTACTTCGCGACGATGGACACACCGCTGCTTGCAGGCCGCGATTTTACGAGTCACGACAGGTTGGGCGCGCCTAAAGTGGCCCTGGTGAATCAATCCTTCGCCAAACAGTTCTTTGCCGGAAAGAATTCAGTGGGGCGAACGTTCCGCGTGGAAGCGTTAGCGGGCAAGCCCGATGAGATCTATGAAATTGTAGGGCTGGTGGGCGACACCAGGTACAACGATCTGCGGGAGCCGGAGCCGAGCATCGTGTTTCTTCCGATCGATCAGGACGACCAGCCAAGAGACAACGTCACGTTCGTGATCCGCGGCCGGGGATCGCTCGATGCGCTGCAGGCGGCCATTCAGCGGGAGATGTTGCAAGTGAATCGAAATTTGCTCGTGGATTTCCGGGTGCTCGACGTGCAAATCCGCCAATCCGTTCTGCGCGAGCGCCTGATGGCAAATCTTTCCGTCGCCTTTGGCATATTAGCCGCCTGCCTCTCGACCCTGGGCCTCTACGGGGTGATGTCCTATATCGTGGTGCGCCGGCGAAGCGAGATCGGGATTCGTCTTGCGCTCGGAGCCAGCCGCAGCAACGTTTACCGTTTGATCGCCAAAGATGCGGCCATTATGGTATCGGCGGGACTGGTTCTGGGCGTGATCGCGTCGCTGCTGTTGTCGCGCTATGCCGAATCCCTGCTGTTTGAATTGAAGGCGCGCGACCCGCTAACACTGATTCTGGCTGGAGCACTGCTGGCCGTCACTGCGGCGATCGCAACGCTCTTACCAGCCAGGCGGGCTGCCCATTTAGAACCGATAGAAGCGCTGCGGGAACAGTAGTCGAAACTACGCCCGCAACGCGCCCTTTGCCAAACCGGCGAACGTGCTCCACATTGTGCCCGGCACTCTCTGCACGTCTTCCAGCACTTGCCGCATCGCGCCCAGAAACGAGTCCATTTCTTTCCGGTTGATAATCAGCGGCGGCAAAAACTTGATCACTTCCGTGTGATATCCCGCTACCTGCGTCAAAATCCGATGCCGGTGCAGTAGAGGCATGATGAGCATTTGGCTGAACACGCCAAAGTTCAAGGTATGCAGCGTATCCCAGGCAGCCTTCAATTTGAGCGAATGCTCGGGCCGCTTGAAATCGATGCCGAACATGAGGCCCCGGCCGCGCACTTCCGAAACAAACGGGCAGGTAGCCGCAATCTTCTTTAACTCGGCGATCGCATACTGGCCCAGCTGGTCAGCATGTTCGACCAGGCGATCTTCCTCCATCACATGCAGTGTGCCCAAGGCGGCGGCCATGGCGAGATCGTTCTGGCCAAACGTGTTTGAGTGCACCACGCAGCGTTCCATGGAATTGAACACAGCGTCCATGATTTTCGGATTGGTAATTACTGCACCCACCGGAACATATCCGCCCGAGAGCGCCTTGGCGGTACAGACGATATCCGGTTCGACGGTTGGCGAATGTTGATAGGCGAACCAGCGCCCGGTCCGTCCTAACCCGCACTGCACTTCGTCCGCGATCAACAGCGCCCCGGCCCGGCGGCAGAGGCGCTGGGCCTCGGCCAAATAGCCGTCGCTCACGGCTTCACAGCTTTTCCCTTGAACCGGCTCCACGATAAAGGCTGCAATATCTTTCGCCGCCAGAGCCTCTTCCAGGCTTGCCAGATCGTTGAACGCCACGGATGAGGTGCCCGGCATCAGTTCACCGAAACGCTCCCGGAAGAACTCAGCTCCGTTTAACGAGAGCGAGCCCGTAGTCAATCCGTGGAAGGCATGCTCGCAATAGAGAATCCGATTTTTCCCCGTGTAGCAACGAGCAAATTTGATTGCGCTCTCGACGGTTTCGGTTCCGGAATTGCAGAAAAAAACTCGCGAAAGACCGTTCTGCCCTTTCATCGACGTGTAGCCGGTCAGCTTCTCGGCGACCAATCCGGCTAGCAGGGAGCAATCCATGCGCACCAGGTTCGGCATCTGGCGCGAAAGAATTTGCTCGAGTATGTTGCGAACCTTGGGATGATTCCGGCCGAGCGCAAACACGCCCCAACCGGTCAGCATGTCGAGATAGCGGTTGCCTTCGCCATCGAACAGGTAGCAACCCTCGCCGCGCACATATTGCTTATCGAAGCCGATGGTCCGCAGCATCTTGACGAAGGCCGGATTCACATGCCGGGAATGCAGTTCGTATTGGCGGCCTTGCTGCGCATCGAGCCAGGTGAGGAAATCGGCCCCGGAGAAATGCTGCGCGGCGGAGTCCTTCGTCTCCCCTGCCTCTGTCTCTCTGTCCGGCTCAGAGCTGACCGACTGAAACACCATTACAAACGATTGTGGCATGGGGCCAGTCCTAAGTCTTGTTCCAAAGTGTCTTGTTAGGCTGGTTACTGCCTTTGGGCGGCCCAATCGAACTCCTCATTTTGCAACATGAGCTTATGTTTCTGCCGGTGGATTCGAGCGCTCCTTTTAGTAATTGTTTGTGCTCTGGCCGTCTATCCGCAGGACTCCGCGCCCGCAGATGACAGCGCAACCGCTACGCCCGGGATACAGTGGGCTCCGCTGCTTGCGCAGTCGTTGTTTTTCACGGGCATCGAGCATGGCTTTCGAATCGCGACGCAGGACTACACCCGTCAAGCACTGAAAGGGAAGTTCTTCCCCGATTGGGGCCGGTCCATCGGAAACTTCCACGGCTGGGGTGATGGTGATCCTTTTCTGACGAATTATGTCGGCCATCCCATGCAGGGCGCGGTGGCCGGTTTTATTTTCGTGCAAAACGATCCCAAATACCGGCAAATCGAATTCGGGCGCGACCGGAACTATTGGAAGAGCCGCGCACGGGCGACACTCTATTCGTTTGCTTATAGCGAACAGTTCGAGGTGGGTCCGCTCAGCGAGGCGTCGCTCGGCAACGCTCAAGCGTACTATCCGCAACAGGGATTCCTAGATCAGGTGATCACGCCCACTGTAGGCTTGCTTTGGATGGTGGCTGAAGATGCGATGGACCGCTACCTTATCGAGCGTCTGGAAACACGGACGCAGCACAGGTGGTTGAAAATGATGCTGCGTTCAGGCCTGAATCCCTCGCGTTCGATGGCGAATGCCATGCGGCTCCAGGTTCCGTGGCATCGCGATTCGAGGCCTGGTATTTTTCGTCCTGCGCCGCCCGTTCCAGTGACCGGTTTCGTCCGGCCAACGGGGACGTCAGCCGGCGGCGGCAGGGCGCTCGGAACACAGCCGGAAGCGGTCGCGTCTATTCGTCCGCCGCTTAGCGATCTCAGGCCAGGGCTCACCCCGACTTTCGAACTCGCTACCAACTACAGCTTTTCCCAACTGGCACTTGGAAAGCCCGGAACGCTCGCCTGTAACGGCGGCGGGGCTGAGGCCACGTATAACTTGTCGGCCTGGTTCGGCCTGACGGCGGACGTTGGCGGCTGCAAAATGAAATCGCCTGGAGTGAATATCTCTGGCGATTCGACAAATTACCTCCTGGGACCGCGCTTCAGTTGGCGACGGTGGGCCCGCTGGACGCCTTATCTGCAAACTCTGGCGGGCGGCAACAAATTCACTACTGAGACGTTCTATCCGAACCTGGTTCCTGCCGGGCTTCCAAAACTTCCGCCCGGTGTGCCCGACCCCTCTCACTCGCTCTACACCAAACAGGAACAGACGAACGCTCTGGCTCTGGAATTCGGCGGCGGATTGAACTTCATCCTGAATCGGGCCGTTGCCATAAATACAATCGAGGTGGCGGACATCCATACCTGGGCGCGCTCTTTGAATGGCACTCATTTTCCGAATAATCTGCGTGTCACCACCGGTGTGACGCTGCGCTTTGGAAACTGGTAGCTTGCTCATCGAGCAGAGCTTCAATTTGAGAGACTGACGACAGCGGCTAAGACAATTGCGATGAATGAATCAGTGAGCAAATCTCAGCAGGACGGATGGAAGCAGGAAGCGGCGCGGGCTGCAGTCGAGCAATTAACGGATGGCATGATCCTGGGGCTCGGTTCCGGCAGCACGGCGGAACTGGCGGTAGACGCGATCGGCAAACGCGTCCAGCAAGGTCTGCGCATCATCGGCGTCTCGACTTCCGAAAAAACAGCGGACCAGGCGCGCCGGCTGGGCATCGCTTTGTCTACTCTGGCGGAGTATCCCGTTCTCGATCTCACGATTGATGGCGCCGATGAGGTACAGTCCAGCACGCTCGATCTGATTAAGGGCGGGGGCGGCAATTTGTTGCGCGAAAAGATTGTCGCGAGTTCCAGCAAACGCCTGGCTATCGTAGCTGATACTACAAAGATCGTCGAGAAATTAGGCGCCCATGCGCTACCGGTCGAAGTGGTTCCTTTCGGCTGGCAAAGCACCCGGGAGCGGCTCATTGCACTGGGTGCGAAGCCGGTCCTGCGGCGCAACGCGGACGGTTCGGAATACATTACCGATGGCGGCCACTACATCCTTGATTGCGCCTTCGGCCTGATCGATTCGCCGGGTGAGCTAGCGGCTAAGCTCGACGATGTGGTCGGGGTGGTAGAGCACGGTTTGTTCATCGGCCTCGCATCGGAAGTTACGGTTGCCGGACCGAATGGCGTCAAGCTCATGAGAGTCAACGAAAATCCTCGCCGATCATGAGTTCGCGCCCGGTCTATGCTCTGCGTCTTCCGCGGACCGCGCCTCCTACTTCGCGGCCGGGCTGTAATTCGTCATCGAATCGAGTAACTCATAACGCTGCCGGTGTTGCTCGGGTGTGGCGTGCGGATCGGCGTTTAAATGCATGACCTGATAGCCGTCATCTTTGTCGTAAGTCGGCCAGTGCGGCAGGTCTGTGCCATTCGGATCTCCCGTTTTGGCGAAGTTACTCCAATAGCTGGACATCTGCTCGGATAGCTTGCGATCTTTCGGCCTCCAGGGCAGATTTTTGTAGTCGAGATTATCGAATACGAATTCAATTTCGGACGAGTGATACGCGCCGCGCCACGCCGCATCCGGATTCGTCTCTCCGGCCGGTAGTGGAAGCGCATCTTCGAAGTGATACCGGTAAACCGGCGCCGCTCCTGTCTTACTCTGCATATTGAGCCATTTCCAGGTGGAGTAACCGGTGAACTGATCGCCCGCCAAATCCTGGGCCGCGCGTTTCGCTTGTTCATCATTACTCGCCGGGTACGCCTTCAACACTTCATCGGCCTTGTCTCCGAATTTTTCCCGCAAGGCTTCCTTGTAATTCTCGAGCGTCGCGGGTTTTTTGCCGAAGATTGAGTGATAACTGCCTTCGTCGGCATTCCAGCCGGCGAGCAGCGGTACATGGCGCTGCTTCCCGGCCGCGTAAATCGAGTACGCATCTTCGGGCAGGAAATAGCCGTCGATTGTCGGGGTAAACCGAAAAGGGTTTCCGTGAGTAGTCGCCTTGAGCAACTCGGCAGCCGACATGGCGCGCAGCGCCGCTAAGTTCGGCGCATGGATTGATTGCGCAAAGTTTGCGCCATCCTCTTCACTCCGCGCCAGCGTCTTTGCGGTGAGGGTAGGTCCGAAGAATGCGCCGCTCTCGCCAATTGCTTTCTGGAAAAGGCCAACCGTCAGCGGTGAAGCCATCTGCGCGCTCACCGAAAACGAGCCCGCCGATTCGCCGAAAATCGTGACCTTCTCCGGATCTCCGCCAAACGCAGCGATATTCTTCTGCACCCATCCGAGCGCGGCCGCCTGATCGAACAAGCCGTAATTGCCGGCGGCATTACGGCCCGATTCCGCCGCGAGTTCCGGATGAGCGAAAAAGCCGAAAATGCCCAGCCGGTAATTCATGCTCACGACCACCACGCCTTTCTTCGCGAGATGCTCGCCATCCTGCCGCGGTTCGGAGGCTGCGCCTCCCACAAAACCGCCGCCATAAATCCAAACCATGACGGGCAGCTTTTGCGTTGCGCTCACAGCAGGCGTCCAAACGTTGAGATACAGGCAGTCTTCACTCGGCCCCTTGTCGCGAAAAATCATGTCGTTGAAAACTGGCGCCTGCATGCATCGCGGCCCGAACTCGGACGCGTGCCGGATACCGCTCCAGTTCGCCGGGGGTTGCGGCAATTTCCAGCGCAGCGGTCCCACTGGCGGCGCGGCAAACGGAATCCCTTTGAAGATGCGGACCTTCGCATCGCGGCTCGCTGTGCCTTGCACTTGTCCGTTGGCCGTGGTCACCACCGAAGCAGCAGCCAGACTTAAATTTGCAGCAATACTCATGAATGACAGGTAGAAGCAAAGTCTCGACATCACAGTCCGTTATATCCCATTGCGTGCAGGCTTTTGGCCTATGCAAAGCTTTCAGCCTCCGCTGTATTCAAAGCAGTATGAGAGGATCCAACTCCTCCAGATGATGAACCAGCACGTCCGGCTGCATCGCGTGAAGCTGTTCATACGGCGTGACACCGGAAGCAACAGCCACCGACTGAAACCCATTTGCTTTTGCCGCAGCGATGTCGTTCGGATGATCCCCGATCAGCGAAATGCGCGCGCCATCGCCCATCAACCCCGCCTCGCGCGCCCGTTCAGCTGCAATCCTGGCAAGTTCCGTGCGCGTGTGCCCATCCTCTGCAAACGCGCCAACCGAGAAAAACAAATGGATTCCGGCGAGTTCCATTTTCTTCCAGCCAATCGAGCTCAAGTTGCCCGTCACCAGACCGAGCGCCGCCCCCGCAGCCTGCAGGCGCCCAAGCAGACGGCTTACGCCGCGACAGAGGAACGGCGAAAGATCATCCGCGCAATTCGCCAGATAGGCGTGCTGGCACCCCTGCATTATGTCGGGCAGCCGCTGCGCCGCATGCTCGCCAAATCCGGCATTCGCCAGCATGCTCGCAATCAGATCCCGATCTAGCATGCCCGAGGTGTCGATGCCATCCAGAGTAGTTTCGCAACCGGTTACTCGCCGAATCCCCTCAATCAGCGCCCGCTTATGATGCGGGCCCGCGCCGCGCAGCAGCGTACCGTCGATGTCAAACAAGACCAGGCTGTTCTTCATGCGAGCAGCGGAATGAGATGCGCCAGTAGCTCCAGGAATGTCTTGGAAACGCGGCGCGTCGTCTCAAGCACTTCGCTATGCACCAGCTTGCGAGGCCCAAGCCCGGCCGCAAGATTCGTTACGCAGGCAATCCCTAAGACTTCCATTCCAAGATGATTTGCAGCGATTGCTTCCCCCACTGTCGACATGCCTACCAGGTCCGCGCCGATCGTCTTCAAAAACCGGATCTCTGCTGGGGTCTCGTAGCTCGGGCCGAGCATGGCCGCATAGACGCCTTCCCCGAGCGAAATATTGAGCTTGCGCGCTGTATCGATCGCAACGCCGACGGAGGCGGCTCGAATACGCTTCCGTCATATCGGGAAATCGCGGCCCCAGGGTGTCATCGTTCACGCCAACCAGCGGATTCGCGCCTTGTAAATTGATGTGATCTGAAAGCAAAACCAGTGCTCCTTCTGCAAAACTCAAGTTCAGTCCTCCGGCGGCGCAGGTGAGCAGCACGGTTTTGATGCCGAGCGCATGCAGCAGACGAATGCCGCTCACTGTTTCAGCCGCGCTGTAGCCCTCGTACAGATGGAAGCGACCCGAGAGGGCGGCCACCGCTGTTTTGCTCTCCGGCAAGGTGCCGATCACCACTTGGCCGACATGCCCTATCGCGGTCGAAACCGGAAACCCTCTCAGCTCGCGATATGCCACACGGGCCGCGTTGCCGAGGGTTTCCGCGAAGGCACCCAACCCGCTGCCAAGTACCACTCCCACTGTCGGCCGCAGCGGCGTTACTGCGCGTACCTGATCGCCGGCCGCGCGAATTTCCTCTGCAGTTGGCATGCGTTCAGTTCGACGTCGTTACCTTTGGAAAACCGCCGGGAGCGAGTTGCAAAACCGGGGCTTTCTGCGTCTCGTGCATTACGGCCAGCATCACTTCCTCATCTACCTCAGACATTTGCGATAGCTCCACGGGATAGCGCACCATGACTTCGATCCCTTGGTCCGTATAACGGGCCCGGCTAACCGGCGCTGGATTCGACAATTGGATGTTTGCGGTCCTTTCAAATACAGCCTGTTGCTGCTGAATCGTTTTCTGATACTTCTTGTACACTTCTTCAACTGCGCCGGCTACGCGCTTCCTGAGCTCTTCCGTCGCCAGTTCGCCTGAAAACGTCACAGAAACGCTGTGCCATGCGTATTCCGTTCCAGGGGCTTGCTTGATGAGCGCCGCCGGTTGAAAAATTACAGAATTCGAAAACACAGCCACTCTTCCGGTGGAATGTAAATCCGTTCCGGTTCCGGCCAGTTCCATCAGGTAAAAGCGCACCAGCCCGACCTCAATCACCTGACCCGTCAGATTGGTCACGGTGACGCGGTCGCCCGTCCGCACCCCATACCGCCCAATCAGAAAGAAGTACGCGACCACTGACAAAATCACGTTCTGCAGTGCAACCGCTAAGCCGGCCGTCACAAAGCCTGCCATCGTGGCGAACGATCCAATGCCGTTCAGACACGCCAAGACGACAATCAACGTAGTCACACTCGCTACAATCACGCGCCGCATCAAAACGATTTGGCGGCGCCGGCGTGTATCCCGAACATACTTGAAGGTTGCGCGGCGCACAACTTCCGAGATGACCCACAGCAGCGCAATCGCAGCCAGCACTGTTCCCACACGGAACGCAAGATAACCGAGCGTGGTATTCAGTTGATTCTTCAGCACGTCATTCCATTGCGTAAGGCCGCTCGAGGTGTTCTGCAGAGCTATCCCTTGTTCGATGAGCGAGAACATCGGGCCGCTAAACGCTTTGAATTGCATGGTCATTTGCTGCATTTGTTGCCGAGCGGCGTTCAGCGCGTTTGGATCTGTTTCATTGGCTGCCGAGCTTGCGAGAGAGTCGCTTTGCAGGATGAAGCCTTTCGCTTTCGCACGCAGAGGAGCCGCAACATCGAGTGTTGACGAGCGCAATTTGGCGGTGTCGGCAATGAGCGAACTGATCTCGCTGCGGGAATGAAGCAGACTGAAGGTATTGCTGAGCAGCCCGAAAATCCCGGCTGTTTGAGCGTGAAACACATTGGTTTTTTCGTTTACCGGGCGGATGGGTTCGGCTGCTGCGGGAGTCTTGCTCAGGGCGGCGGAAACAGCGGGTGAGTTTGCAAGTAAGTTAATCTGCCCCAGTAGTCCTCCGCTAATCTCGCTGCCGCTGCTGAACGAGAGCATATCTTTCAAGGACGATTGAGCCATCTTGGCGAAGTCCAGGTCCGCCGTGAGTGCCGCGCGCTGCGATTTGAGGGTTGCTAATTCTTTCCGCTTTGTGGTTTTCGCGATCTGCTGATCGACGGCATCGATCGCGCTCTGGATCCTCGCGATCCGAGCACTAGCTTTTTCGGCGACTTGCGAGAGATTGATGGTAGAACCGCCGAGGGCCGCGGGCTTCTGCTTGGCGAGCTGGGCCGCTTCTGCGCGGGCGAACGCGAACGCCTTCTGCACCACTTGCGCGGACGACTCCCCCACGTTTTCCTGCAATACGACATTTTGCGGAAAAGCGCCGGATTCGGCCGCCGCAGTGATATGACCGAACCAGGCGACGGTGTTGTTGAGATGTTGAATGACACTTTCGCCCGTGATTTCTGTCTTCTCGGCTGGGACCGCGAGCAACGCCGCGCATAGAAAACCTGACAGCGCCCATGGGCGGTTGAACAGCGGCATATTGACCTAAGGGTATCGAGTTGCTCCATTAGGATTCTGACAATGGGGCTTCGGGGCAACGCTGTTGCCGAATATCCGGCGGCCGAAGCCCCAATCACCAAGCAAAGTGCGTCCGTGACCGGCCTCGCCACAGCCGGCTGATGTAACACTCAAGCAGGGCATTTCTACTCGGCACAAATAAGGCGTTACGATTTGTCTGCGACAGGACAAGACGGCGATTGCCAGGGGACTTAATTCGAGATATCATAACTCGTCTCGGGTTATGCGTAGAGCTTCAGCGTTCTTTGTTCTTTTGTTCCTGAGTGGCATAGCTGAGCGAAATGGATCCGCTGCTCAGGAAATACGCGTGGTGATGGTCTCACCCGATTGGGAAAATGTACCTCCTGTGTCCAAGCCCGTATCGCCCACGACAGAGTTGGAGCACCGCCGCCAGGGGGACGGAGAGTTGATGCTCGACTGCCCAAATAAAGGCTGGATCCTCTATTCGGGCACGGGCAAGTTTAATGTCACACCTTGCGGTGATAATCCGCCTGGGACGCGCATCGATAAGGGCGGACCACCTGCCGAAAGCCACGATTTCCTAGCCATGCTGACGCGGGAATCGCATCCGCCATCCTCCTTAATCTCACGCGGCGCCGAAGGAGATCCGAACGATGCCGTGGTCCTGCTGCGCGATGGCGACATCCATCTGGCTCCCGCCCTCATTCGCGTCCTCGAAGGAGACTACTGCTTCGCAATAAAGTCCTTAGATTCGGCTACGGATCGCCCTCCAACCGAATTTCATTTGAAATGGGAAAAATCGGATGAACCGGAGGGGCTCGTCAAGTTACCGGGCGTATCGCCCGGCGTCTATGCCTTGGAAAAGAAGAACGTCGACAGCTCGGGAACCTGCAGCACCGATCCGAAAGCTATCCCCGCCTGGATCTTGATCGCACCTGAAGATCAGTTTCCGAGTTTACAAGCCCAATGGAAGGGCGACCGGCCCTGGTTTAGAGAACTGACCGATGACAACCCGGCTGTCCTCGTTACGATGCAGCACGCAACGATAGCGCAACTATCAAAATCGCTGCATCGGTAACAGATCCAAGCATGGCGCGGAAAATCGAGCGAAAAGAGCACGACGTCCGAACTGGCATCATCGTCGTTCTTGCCATTTCGTTCATCATGGCCATGCTCGAATACTACGGCGCATTCGCCGGCCTGGAAGGGAGACTCCACGACTGGTCTCCTTTCCTCCATCACAACCGACCCGAGATGAGCAAAATTGTCGTGCTCGAGATCGACAAACAGGCTTATGACACGTTGTTCCATTCGAATTCTCCGATCTCTCCAGCTACTCTGACGAGTATCGTAAACCGGATCGCTTCGGCGAATCCGGCCCCTGCCGTCGTGGGAGTCGATGTCCTCACCACGTCTGAGGCAGGTCACGGCGAATTCTACCGAGACTTCGCGAAAAGGATTGCGAAAACCGAGCAGGCCGCAAGAATCGTCTGGAGTGCCGGCCCGGACGACTTTAAGCCGCATGCTGTGAACCCGTTTGCATGGCTGTTAGGGAGAGAAGATGAGCCCGTAATCCGGCCGACGGAAGTATTAGGGTATGGTTTGAAAGATCTAAACTGCCGCGAGCACATACGCTGGGGACCGGCCCTCGCTCCCACCGAACGAGACCTCAAAATCCGCCGGTTCCCAAAAGAGATCAGGGTATCGGATGACGTTAACTCAGTCGAATGCTCTTTGCCGAGACCTTCGTTCACCCAGGTAATCACGACGCACTACTGTGCGTCGCATCGCGCGGTTTGCAATCTGACTGAAGGAGATGATATTTATCTAAGCGCTTCCGGACCGCGGCCGACTAGTATCTCATTGGACACGATTTTTGCTTTGGCGAAAGATGGAACAACCGTTCAGCCCAAACTGCCTTTCGACAAGTATCTAGGGCAGCTTTTCGATGACAAAATTGTACTAATCGGCGGAACGTTCCCCAATTCCAACGACTTCCACGAAACGTCTGAAGGGCAGATTCCAGGAATATTCATACATGCGCAAGCGATTGCCTCTGAGATCTCGGGTCTTTCCTCCCACTCGCGATATCAAGCAGCCGTATAGCTTTCTATTGGATATCGGTATCGGTTCGTTGGTTGTGCTTATCCTCGCAGCTTTCAAGAGACGCGGATGGTCGCCAGGAAGCGCTCGGAAAATGATATCAGTGAGCGCCTCGATCGCCGTCGTGATCGTTGTCGTCGATTATTTTATTTGGCGTTGGCTGGGTTATCTATCGAGCGCCGCTGCCGTGGTCATCGCAGCCATAATTCAACAATTTTGGGATTTCTGGCATGAAAATCCTAAGATTGAGAAGTCTGAGTAGCGACGCAGCTCTTCCCGGATCCCGCCGGACTCGCGCCGAGAATAATTTCCGACGAATTATCGCTCTTCGCCATCACGGGCCGCTGCGCCTCATGTAGCACCTTGCTCACTGTGTCGCTTACGTTTTTCTGAACCGCATCGAATAGCTCGGTCGTGCGAATACATCCCTGGTGGCTGCCAAAAACGTCCAGAAAGCTGGAAGTGAAATATCCGTGCCCGTTGCCTTCGTAAGAACTTTGATTCGGCTGGCACGAACTTACAACGTAGCGCCCCGCGCCATCACGTAGTCGGTCGAGGTCTTCGGTCGAGAGCGCGTCGGTAGGAGTGGCGGAGCCGCTATGGCAAGTATCGAACATAATCACGGTTCGCTGCGCTACGCAGCGCGTGCGGATAATGTTGGCAACATCCACCATCGGCAGGGCCGTCCCGAAGATCAGGTCCTGCCCAGTTACATCGGTGTCGTAAGTGTAAATATAACTGACCTGTTTGATGTCTTTGGAGCGCGAAGAACCATGGGTCGCAATAGAGACAAAGACGATATCTTCCGGCTTGGCGCGTCTGGCGATGTAGTTTAGCTTGGCCTTAATCGCCTCGGTAGTAGCTCCGTCGTTCGTCAGAAGCGCAACGTTCTTTTCAGGGAAGCGGCCGATAGCTGGATCGCGCAGCATCTTTGCGATTGCTGTTGCGTCCTGGTCGGCATAGCGGAGCGCGGGCGCACCCGTGTCCGGTTGAAATTTGCTGATTCCGACAACTAGCGCCCACTTCTCTCCGACCTCCGCGAGGTTGTCGTAGATTTTGGGCACGGCGAGCACGAAAGGATTGCGCCCATCGCGCAGCGCTTCGGACCCATAACTGCGAGCCGCCTCCATGTCTCTGGCCTGCATCGCCGCGCGCTGCCCCAGCTTCTTAAGGCAAAGAGCGCGGTAGTAGTGCGCGTCGGAAAAGCTTTCGTACTGATCGAGCGCGATGGTGAAAAACTCCACCGCCTGCGAGATCTGGCCCGGCGTGGAGCGCGATGACAGCACTTCCAGTCCCTGGCACACGAGGTCCTGCGCGGCTCCGACCCGATTTGAAACCGTCTGGGCGGGCAGACGGCTGACCGCGGCCGCGCCAGCGCCTAATGCTACAAACTGACGCCGCGTCATTACTGTGCAGCGGCCGCGCTCTTATGCGCCGGGGTGTGGTGTGCCGTGGTTGTGTTGCCGCCGCCCAGCGGGGCAGCGCCCACCTTCTTACGCAATTCATTTTGAATCGACAACGGCAACTTCGCCTTAGCCATCGCCAGTACAGTTGATTTATCGAGCGGATCGAATTGTACCGGCGAATGTCGAATCATATCGATAATCTGCTCTTCTGACACATGGTTGGTGTACAGATCGATCGCGTCATTTGCTGTAAGGACACTTGGCGTTTTGGCCCCCGGTGAAGGAGTGCTCCCGCTGGTTGTAGTGTTCGAGGCCGCTACAACGTTTGGCTGTCGCGCTTTCCCGCCGTTCTTCTTCGCGGCCTCTACCTGATCGTCGATCGCTTTGTATCTGGAGATGGCTTCCTTGCTGCGCGCCACCGAATCCACAAAATACCGTTCCCGCGGATTCAGTTCGAGCGCTTTGTCGTAGTATTCAGCCGCCTTGTAAATATTCTGGCGTTGATCCATTGCATCCTTAGAATCGTAGGACATCGCCTCATACACAAGGCCCAGGTCATACTGCCGGTACGATTCGTCCGCGGGCTTAGCAAATGCCGGCGTGCTATTCAGCAAATCGAGCGCGCGCGACCAGAGTCTGTCATCCATGAAGATCGCTGCCTGGTTCAGGTGGTCGTCCCCGGTTGCGACCAGAACGTTAATCGCGGTCGTGGTGTTCCCAAGGTTCGCGCCAATTTTATTCACCACGTCGCTAATCAGAATCTGTTTGACGTCTTCCGTCGTTTTAGGAGGTTTGGCCTTCGAATCCGGACCCGGAGCAGTATGCCTGCCAAAGGGCAGATGGCCTGTAATACTCGTGAGACTATTCGAACTGAATTCCTTGTCGTAGTTGGTGCTCACGTTTTGCGCGTCGTGAATTCTGCCCGCCCGATCCAGCACCTGATACGCGACGTTCAACGATCCAGTCCAGCGGGTGTACTGAGCCGCGGTTGCGCCCGATCCCTCCGTTCTGCGCGCCGGCTGCGGCAGCGAGTAGCCAGTCACTTCGAGATGAAGGGTCCAATTCGCTTCGGCCGGATTGTTCTTTTTCACGAGAGACTTCTCGTTATTCAACAATTCGGTTTCAAGCGTTGCGAGCAGGCTGGCCTCCACCGGCGCGTATTCCGGATTCGTGGCGGCCCCTGTAAAAGCTATGGAAGTGTCGGACAGCCGGATCAGCGCGGGCTGGCGCGAGTGCAGTTCGATTACCTTCTTCCGCAACATGGAGAATCCAGGTCCCGCCAGCAGGGGTGCCGCGAAAGAAAAAAGAAACATACCAGCCGCAAAGGCCCGCATGCCATGTGGGCGAGTTGTCATCCAGACGCCTCCGTCAGATTACGTACTAATTCAAAATTAGGGTAGAACCAGGATACACGAAAACCGCTAGCTGGGGCACAAGCTTTGGAGGAATTTTGTAAGCGAGCTTATGGGAGGGTGAATGCAAAGATATCGCTGCCCGACGCTACGGCGACGTACTGCTTCCCATTCACCGCGTAACTAATCGGGGAAGCATGCAGCGGCTGTCCGGTATTGAAATGCCAAAGCGACTTACCCGTTGTGCCATCGACTGCCTCGAGCGACTCAGCATCGTTTCCGAAAAAGACCAGGTTGCTGGCCGTAGCCATTGTTCCAGCCCAGGACTGCCCATTGCCGGTCTGCGGATATCGCCAGACGAATTTGCCAGTTTCCAGATCATACGCTAACAGAACTTTTTGTGCGTGCTCGCCCGGTGCGTGCTTTACGCCGGTGGCATAAAACTCACGCCCTTCTGCGAAGGTCTGCTGTTTTAGAAAAAATAACTGGCAATTCTCGCGCGCCAGGAAATAAAACAAGTGCGTCGCCGGGTTATAAGAAGGCGAGAACCAGTTCGTTGCTCCCACCATGTCCGGACAGATTAGCGACCCGCTGGCCGTAGGCTCGATGCCGGTGCGAACAGGCCTCCCCTTCGAGTCAATCCCCTTCGCCCAATTCAGCTTCTTAACAAAAGGAACGGCTTCGAGAAAGCGCCCGTTCGTCCGATCCAGCAAATACAGAAAACCATTGCGGTTCGCCTCAACCAGAAGTTTTCGCTCGGCTCCGCGAAAGTGAGTGTCAACCAGCACAGCGGTTTCAGTCGCGTCGTAATCGAATAAATCATGCGGAGTGAATTGAAAATGCCATTTCAATTTGCCGGAATCGGGATCGAGCGCGAGCACACAGGCGGTATAGAGATCGTCGCCGGGCCGTACTGTCCCGTCGAAATCGGGCGCAGCGTTACTCGTCCCCCAATACACCGTATTCAATTCCGGATCGTACGTGCCCGGCATCCAGGTGGTTGCACCGCCGCGCAGATACATGTCGCCGGGCCAGCTCTCCGAGCCCAATTCACCCGGGCCGGGAATGGTCCAAAATCGCCACAGTTCCTCACCGGTATCAGCATTGAATGCCGCGATGAAGCCGCGTACCCCATCGTCCCCGCCAGACGTGCCCACCAAAACCTTATCTTTGATGACCAGCGGAGCGCTGGTTGCGCCATAATTCTTGTTTCCCTTGGCGTAGCCGACATCCCAAATTAAATTACCCGAACGCGCGTCAAGGCAAACCAGATGAGCGTTATCGGTTTCCAAAAATAGATGCGAGTGCCACAATGCGGCTCCGCGGCTATGATGAGACGACGCATCATCCACTAGCCCCTCCGTGACGGCGCGAGAGTAATGCCACACTGAGCGGCCGGTGCGCGCATCGACCGCATAGGCGTCATTAGCAGAAGTAATGAACATCAAGCCGTCGGACACTAATGGAGTAAGTTCGAGATTGCTGGAATTTGACGAATGAAAAACCCATTGCGCCCGTAGCTGGTTCACGTTTTGCGGCGTGATTTGCGCCAGCTCGAATAGCGCCGCCCAGTATAGTCGCCGTGATACGTGAGCCAGTTCGGTCCAATTCCGGGAATAACCGAACAGATCACTGCAACAAGAGACCACCCACCGAACGGCATCTTAGCTATAGTAATCGCATAGCGAATGCGGGTTTGCTTGCTAGCCCTCTTGTTCTGCGCACCCTGTGCTGCGCAAGTTTTCACTTCGCATTGCGCAGGATGCCACGGGCTTGACGGGCGCGGCGGCGAGCACGCGCCGAATATTGCAACGAATGCGACAGTCAAGAAACTGAGCGATGCGGACCTCGCGCGCATCGTACGGCACGGTATTTCTGCCGCCGGTATGCCGGCCTTCGGCTCGATCCTGAAAGAAGACGAGATTACGGCAGTGCTGAAAGAACTCCGGGCCTTACAGGGCAACGGCCCAGCCGCAAGCGCACCGGGCGACCCCGCAAAGGGCAGGGAACTGTTCTTTGGCGATGCGCGCTGTGCCGAGTGCCACTTTGCCAACGGGC
>CAVYDZ010000017.1:0-112617 GCA_963767485.1 Terriglobia bacterium
ACCCCGAGCTGGTCATCCCCAAGAGCCGTCCCGGCCGATTGCCATAGGGGCCGATGACTCATGGTGTCGGCCGACTGAGTGCGCGAAGATCGTGTAACGCACCAAGAACGAGGGTATCGTGATGCCAACGTCAAACGGCTCGAACGCGGGACCTTCCCTCCCCGCCGGGGCCGATCGCGTCGAGATGACCACCGCCGAACTCGCCGCTTTCCTCGCCGGCATCGACCTGAACACGGCCCGGCGGCGGGCCCGCTATTCCCGGCCCGAGCACCCCCTCTCAAAATTCGGAGAAAACTGCGCCAACAATCGAGCACACGTTAACGTAGTATAGGGTATGATCACCCTCGCGGACCCACTCCCGGACGACCTGGAGACGGCTCATCAGCTCATCCGTGAGCTGCTCAAGACGCTGGCCCAGCAGGTCCATCTCAACGAGAAGCTCCGGCACCAGCTCGAGCAACTCCTCCGCCAGCGCTACGGCCCGAAGACGGAGCAGATCGACCCGGCCCAGCTCCTGCTCTTCGCCCGGGAGATCCTGGCGCAGGCCGAGCCCGCGCCGGACCCCCCTCGACCCCGGAGCCGGCCCCGACCGCGCCACCCGGCGCGCGCCCAAGAAGGATGGCCACGGCCGCAAGCCGCTGCCGGCGAGCCTGCCCCGCCAGCCGGTCCTGCATGACGTCCCGCCCGAACAGCGCACCTGCCCCGACTGCGGCGCCGAGCGGACCTGCATCGGCCGGGACGTCCGCGAGCAACTCGAATACATCCCCGCGTCCCTGGTCGTGATCGAGCACATCCGCCCCAAATATGCCTGCCAGGCCTGCGAGGCCAACGTCGTGATCGCCGACGTGCTCCCCGAACCGATCGACAAGGGGCTGCCCGGCCCGGGGCTGTTGGCTTACGTCGCGGTCAGCAAATATGCCGATCACTTGCCGCTCTATCGCCTCGAAGGGATCTTCCAGCGGTCCGGCGTCGAGATCTCGCGCTCGACGATGTGCGACTGTCGAACCGGCGCTCATGGTCTTGCCCTGCTGCCGTGCCTCGCCATCCTCGCCGCCCAAGTCTCCTGGTCGCTCGGCACAGTCTTGTCGAAGAATTTCGCGCTTCCCACCCATAAGGGAATGAGCGCGGCCGGCCAGATGATCACCGGGGGAGCGTTTCTCTTGATCGCCTCAGGATTCGCGGGTGAACTTCGTCCCTGGCCGCACCTGAACCGCCCGGCGGCGCTTGCGCTTCTTTATCTCATTGTGGCCGGCTCCATTCTCGCTTTCACCGCCTACACTTGGCTGCTCGGCCGCATGTCGGCAACGAAAGTCTCGAGCTACGCTTACGTTAATCCAGTAATCGCGCTCGGCATTGGATACTGGTTTGGTGGCGAAGCCCTCACGCTTGAAATCTTCATTGGGGCGGCGCTTGTGCTCGCGAGCGTGATATTGCTCTTGATGAAGCAACCAACGACTCACTGAAAGCATGTCCTCGCAAACTCACGACGTCATCATTGCCGGGCTCGGCGGTATGGGTAGCGCCGCCGCGTATCATCTCGCATCGCGCGGCCAGCGCGTGCTTGGGCTTGAGCAGTTTACGCCGGTTCATGACCGCGGCTCGTCCCATGGAGCGTCGCGCATCATTCGCCAGGCTTATCACGAAAATCCCGCCTACGTTCCCCTCGTGCAGCGCGCGTACCAGCTTTGGGAAAAGCTGCAGCGCGATGTGGAACAACCGATATTGCGGCTCACAGGAGGCCTGATGATCGGCGCGCCTGAGAGTTCGATCGTGACCGGCACGCTCGCGAGCGCCACACAGCATAAGTTGCCGTATGAAATTTTGAGCTCCGGCGAGTTGCAGCAGCGATTTCCAGCTCTTCAGCCGCGCTCGACCGACATCGCCGTCTTTGAACTGCGCGCCGGATTTGTGCGTCCCGAAATCGCCGTCCAAGCGCATCTCGAACTCGCAGCCGCTCATGGCGGCGAATTGCATTTCGAGGAACCCATTCTGCGTTGGAGCGCCTCTCCCTCGGGCGATGGCGTCGAAGTCGTCACAAGCAGCGCAACTTACGAGGCGCGCAGCCTCATCCTGGCGCCGGGGGCCTGGGCGTCGAAACTGTTACCGGAACCGCACGTTCCCTTCGAGGTACGCCGCCACGCTATGTGCTGGTTCCAACCCCCCGCGGGCGTCGAGCCCTTCGCGCCCGATCATTTTCCGATTTATATCTGGGATGTCGACGGACGAAATGTGTTCTACGGCTTTCCGGCTATCGATGGCTCAGCCGGAGGCGTCAAAATCGCTATGCATAGCGGCGGCGAGCCATGCACGCCCGATGCACTGCAGAATGCGATTCCAGCTTCTGAGGTCGACGAACTCCGCAGCTATATCCGGCGCTTTCTTCCGCGTCTCGATGGCGAACTGTTGCAGGCGGTTCCTTGCATGTACACCCTCACGCCCGACGAACATTTCGTAATTTCGCCTCTCCCCCAGCTGCCTCAGGTAACCGTTGCTGCGGGCTTCTCCGGACATGGCTTTAAATTCTCGAGCGTAGTGGGCGAAATTCTTGCTGACCTAGCTGTCTCGGGTAAGACCGCACATCCGATTGAACTATTTTCGCCGCATCGTTTCATTCCTGCGTAATTGCTTGATGGCTTTTCCGGTGGATGAATCGGCGATCAACTCTTCGAGCCGCTTCTCTCGCGTTTCCTCGCGCTTTGCGCTCACTACCCACCGCGTTGCTGTTCGCTGATACCAGTTCGCTTGCTCCGTGAAGAACTTCCAGGCCGCTTTGTTCTGCTTGAATTGTTTCTCGTGCCCCGGTTCGAGCTTGATTTCATGCTTGAGCTCATACGTGTACCCGGCGGCTTCTCTGCGCGTCCGCTCTTCGAAGCATTTCTGTCCCGCCGGATGCATCAGCCCGCATGCGGTCAGTTCCGCAATCCGCCGCAAATTAACAGCGCTCCAATTGCTGTCTCGTTTGCGCGGCGTAAATCGAATTTTATAGCTCGTCTCATCGATGCTCTTGCGAATACCGTCAATCCAGCCATAGCAAAGCGCCGTATCCACCGATTCCGGCCACGTAATGCTCGGCTTCCCCGAACCCCGCTTATAAAAGCCAACCCATAGCGCCGCTTCGCTCGCGTGATGCGCTTCAAACCACGACCGAAACTCGGCAGGCGCAGCGAAAAACTTTGGCTTCTCTCCGTTATTGGATTGCAACATCGAACTCATAGAAACCTTCGTTGTCGTTGAATCCGGCGCCGCTTCGGTCGTTTACTGAAAACCAGGTGCGCCCCTGGCGCGTGTTCATCACTAAAGCGCCGGCCGGTGCATCTGCCGCTAGAAATCCCGGACCCGCCTGGGCGCCGCTTCCTGCCGGCCCGCCGCACCCATTCGATCCGCGCGCCTTCAGGTCCCAGCAAACGATGCCGTGAGAATCGGTTATCTTCACAGTGCGCCCGAACGCGTTCGGAACGCTCACTCCCCATTCCAAATTGCCAGGGAGAACGATATGATACCCGCCCGTTTTGCGTTCGACAAACGCGCGCTCAGGCGTGCATAGATTGCGCTCGGGAAGACAGTCGGACATCGGGAAAGTGATGTCGGAGGAAACGACAGCCATACTCGAAGACACGGTCGTACTCACAAAGCGCCAGTTCCGTATGTCGTGGTTCTGGTAAGCGAAGCCGGTCGATGCGGTAAATCCCACCCAGGCGGCGCCGCGCGGGTCCGCTACGATCGACAGATCCACGGCGGTTTCGAGGACCGGAGTCGCAGAGCCATCAAGAAAAACCGACAGCACCGGAGGCTGAAACACGATGCGCGCGCTGTGCACCTTGCGATCCTGTAAACGAAATTTGAGCTCTGGCGTGAACGCCAGGCGCGCCGCCGGCCACTGCATGTCGGCGGGCTTGCCCGCAACCCGTACGGCAATGTAATTCGCCGATGGATCCCCTTCGTCCGAATTACGCCAGGTATCGAAAAACACCGCGACACTCCAGGGAATACCCGGATGGTGGGGATTGTCTGGATCGGCAACCCCGAAACCGCCCGCGCTCCCTCGGCCGCCCAACGCTTCCGGCCCGGAATTCTGTAGCACGAAAGCGAATCCGTCGGCGCCACCAAGCAGCCGGGCTTCGTGAGTCAACTGGAACTGAAAGGTGGTTTCGAAGCCAGATTGCACCGGCTGTTTCTCCCGGTACCAAGCGGCGCCCGTTTGATTTCTCCGGGCCGGCGTCAGGCGCAGAACGTCGCCGGAAAGCCGCGCATCGCCCACCAGGTTGAGCTCCTGAATCCCGGCAAAATTGTCGAAATGGATTGCGGCAAACAACAAGAGCCCGAGCAGCATGCCTTTACGTGTTCACTTCTCCGCCAGCAAATGCTCGCGCGCCGCGGCCAAATCCTCTTTCTTCGCTGCGTCGACTTTCGGGTACGCCAGCTTGAGCGATTCGAGCGTGTGGATCACCACGTTGGCCACCACCAGCCGGCCAAACCATTTGTTATCCGCCGGCACGATATACCAAGGGGCGCCTTCGGAAGCTGTGTGCCGGATTGCGTCTTCATACGCGGCCATATAGTCGTCCCAAAATGCCCGCTCCCGGACATCGCTATCCGAAAATTTCCAGTTCTTTTCCGGTTCATCCAGACGGCTTAGGAAACGTTTCTTCTGCTCGTCTTTTGAAATGTTCAAAAAGAACTTACGCACAACGGTTCCGTTGTGTTCCAGATGTTTCTCGAACCCGCGTATATCATCGAACCGGTGCTTCCAGACATTCTTCTTGAGTAGTTCCGGGGGAATCTGCTGGCTCTGCAATATCTCCGGATGGACACGCACCACGAGCACTTCTTCGTAATAGGAACGATTGAAAATGCCGATGCGGCCGCGCTCCGGCAGCACCTTCGTTGAGCGCCAGAGGAAATCGTGATCCAACTCCTCCGCGGAGGGCGTCTTGAACGAGTAGACCTGGCAGCCCTGCGGATTCACCCCGGACATGACATGCCGGATCGTGCCATCTTTGCCGGCTGCATCCATTGCTTGGAAAATTAGCAGCACCGACCAGCGGTTTTGCGCGTAGAGCTTCTGCTGCATATCGCTCAGGCGCTCGACGCTCTCGCGCAGCAGCTCGCTCGATTCGTTCTTAAGATCGAGGCCTTGCGTATCGGCGGTATCGAAATGCTTGAGCCGGAACTTGCGGCCATCCGTCACCTGATACGGATGGATGAAATCGAGCGGGTCTTTAATTTTACGAGGCACGGCTTCGAATATATCCGACTTCGCTAACGTAGCAGGAGGGGCCATGCTGAAAGAAGCGCTCTTCGGGACGCATCAGGACTTCACCGAAGGCAATCTTAACCGCGCGATCGTGCTGCTCGCGATTCCCATGATTCTCGAAATGGTCATGGAGTCGCTGTTCGGCGTCGTCGATGTGTTCTTTGTCGCGCGGTTGGGTGCGAACGCCATCGCGACCGTCGGCCTCACCGAATCGCTGCTCACTTTGATCTTTGGCGTCGCGATCGGTTTGAGCATGGCGACTACTGCATTTGTCGCGCGGCGGACGGGGGAGAAAGATCCCGATGGCGCGGCCAACTGCGCGGTGCAATCGATTCTGCTGGCGATTCTTCTATCGGCTTTCGTCGGGATTATTGGGTTTACCAAGGCACCGCAGTTGCTGCACATGATGGGCGCAACACCCGAAATAGAGGCAAACGCGCGCTACACGCGCCTGATGCTCGGCGGGTCGGCCGTTATCTTTCTGTTGTTTCTGATTAACGGCATTTTTCGCGGCGCGGGCGATGCAGCGCTTGCCATGCGCACGCTGTGGCTCGCAAACGGCATCAACCTGGTCCTTGATCCGTGTTTGATTAACGGCTGGGGCCCGTTCCCGCATCTCGGTGTCTTCGGAGCCGCTGTTGCGACCACTACCGGCCGCGGTATTGGCGTGCTTTTTCAAATTTGGCAGCTTGGTTCCGGGCGTCACCGCCTCACCATCCGGCCGGATCAGGTCCGCCTGAACGTGCCGGTGATGCTGCGGCTGCTCAAAGTTTCTTCGACCGGCATCATTCAGTTTCTTCTTGCGACCGCGAGTTGGATGGCGCTGGTGCGGATTGTCGCGGTGTTCGGCAGCGCGGCCGTCGCTGGGTACACCATTGCCGTGCGGCTACTGATCTTCACGATTCTGCCGTCGTGGGGTTTGAGCAACGCAGCGGCCACGCTCGTCGGGCAGAGCCTTGGGGCGGGGAAGCCGCAGCGTGCCGAATCGTCGGTCTATCGCACCGGTTTTTACAACATGCTGTATCTCGGCCTGGTTTCGCTGATCTTCTTGTTCTTTCCGGCGCCGCTAGTCGCCGTCTTCACGGTTGATCCGGCCGTGGTTGCCACGGCAATCGCTTGCTTGACCATCTTTGGCATTTCATTTGTCAGTTACGGCTGGGGCATGGTTTTGATTCAGGCGTTCAACGGCGCGGGCGACACCGTCACACCGGCTTTCCTGAACTTCTTCGTGTTCTGGGTGTTTCAACTTCCGCTCGCCTGGTGGCTTGCGATTCATCTGGGGCGCGGGCCGCGCGGCGCGTTCTGGGCGGTGCTGTTTGCAGATCTTCTGCTCACGTGCACGTCGTTTATCTTCTTCCGCCGGGGCAAGTGGAAACTTCAAAAGATTTAAAATGTCCGCATGTTCTTTCGTGCGCGGCATGCGCTCTTATTTATGGTTTCGGCTTGTCTACTGACCGCTTCCGTTCCCAGACCGGAGTTTCCGAATCCGGTCTTTGAGCGCGCTGACTGGGTCAGCTTGAACGGTCCATGGTCGTTTGCCTTCGACGATGCCGACGCCGGAATTGGCGCGAGATGGTACAGCCGGGCGCTCGTCGGACCGCGACAGATCACGGTTCCCTATTGTTTTGAAAGCACGTTGAGCGGTATTGCCGATACGAGTTTTCACCCCGTCGCCTGGTATCAGCGGTCGATTCAAGTTCCCGCCGGGTGGCGGGGGAAGCATGTCCTGCTGCATTTTGGCGCTGTGTATTATCAAGCCTCAGTTTGGTTGAACGGCCAGTTTCTCGGATCGCATGAAGGCGGGAATACGCCGTTCAGTTTCGATATCACGGATGCTTTGCGCCCGGGCGGGAATGTCTTAACGGTGCGGGCGTTCAATCCGCCAACGGATAAATCGATTGCGCGCGGAAAGCAATACTGGAAACCGAGATCTGCCGCGATTTTCTATACGAGAACGAGCGGCATCTGGCAGCCGGTCTGGTTGGAAGCGGTTGGGGCAAATCATCTGAAGTATGTGCATGTCACGGCCGGGCAGGATGGCGTTGTGCACTTTGAAGGATTCTTGGCCGAGCATCCCGCGCAGCCGTTGACGCTCGAAGTGACGGTGCTCGATGGAACGCAATCCGTTGCGAGGGCAACTGCGCAAAGCGTAGAAGATCGCGTGGCCGGTAGCATAACGGTGCCGAATGCGAAGCTATGGTCGCCCGACGCGCCGAACCTCTACCAGGTTCACTACCAATTGCTGAGCGCGGGCCAGCCGCTCGATTCAATCCAATCGTATGTCGGATTTCGCACGGTTTCGGTGGCGAACGATCGCGTGAATATCAATGGCAAGCCGGTCTATTTGAAGTTCTTGCTGGATCAGGGATATTGGCCGGAAAGCATTCTTACCCCGCCATCCGACGAAGCGATCCAGCATGATATCGACTTCGCTCAGTCGATGGGCTTCAACGGTGTGCGAAAACATCAGAAAGTGGCGGATCCGCGTTTCCTCTATTGGGCGGATCGCAAGGGCTTCCTGGTTTCAGGCGAGATTGCAGACGCGTATGAATTCACAGAGGAAGAAGTGGCGCGTTTCAATCGCGAATGGACGGAAGCCGTGCTGCGCGATTACAATCATCCGGCGATTATCATCTGGAACGCCATCAATGAAAGCTGGGGCGTGCCCGACCTGCTGAAGGATCCGCGGCAGCGGGCGTTTTTAAAAGATACCTACCAGATCACGCACACGCTCGACAACACGCGCCTGGTAATCGACGACGAAGGCTGGGAGCACACAAACGACACGGATTTGTTTGCCATTCACGATTACGAGAAGTCGGGCGAGGTGCTTTTCCAGAAATACAACGGCATGACGCCGGAACGCATTGCGGCGCTGAAGAACGGACCGCCCGCGCTGATCCCGGGATACAAATACAATGGATCGCCGTTGTATTTGTCGGAGATTGGCGGCATTGCCTACATTCCTCCGGGGACGAAAACGACGGGCGAGAGTTGGGGCTATTCGGGCGTGGAGAAAACGGAAGAGTCGGCGCTGGCGCGTTTAACGCAGCTTTATGCCGGGCTGGCGAAACTGCATAATGTCGCGGGCATCTGCTACACGCAAATCACTGACGTCGAGCAGGAAGTAAACGGGCTTGCGACGTACGACCGGAAGCCGAAGTATCCGGTTGAGAAGATCAAGGCGTTGAACGACCAGTTGCAGTAATCAAGGCGCGGAGGAAACGGTTCTTTCATGTGCCTCCTCGATCACTTGTTCCGCGGCGCCGCCGATCCGCATGCGGTAGAACGAACGCCAGGCGAAATAGAACGACGCGAGCAGGAACAGGATCGCCAGGATGTGACCGATGCCGGGGCCGTGTTCGGTCGAAAGCGAAACCGCAAGCTCAACCGCTAAGAGGCCGAAGAGCGTGGTGAATTTGATGATCGGATTCAGCGCGACAGACGAAGTGTCTTTAAAGGGATCGCCCACCGTGTCGCCGACAACTGTGGCCTCATGCAGCAGGGTTCCTTTTTGTTTCAACTCTGTCTCGACAATCTTCTTGGCGTTATCCCAGGCGCCGCCTGCGTTTGCCATGAAGATGGCTTGATACAAGCCGAAGAGCGCAATCGAGATCAGATACCCGATGAAGAAGTACGGCTCGACGAAGGCGAATCCGAGCGTGACGAAGAACACCATAAGAAAAATGTTGATCATGCCGCGCTGCGCGTAACGCGTACAGATTTCGACGACTTTCTTGCTGTCCGCAACGGAGGCTTTGGTAACACCTTCGAGTCGGATGTTGGCTTTGATGAACTCGACTGCGCGGTATGCCCCGGTGGTGACCGCTTGCGTGGAGGCGCCGGTGAACCAGTAGATGACGGAGCCGCCTGCAATCAGCCCGAGGAGAAACGGGGGATGCAGGATCGACAGATTCGACAGCAGGTCGGGCCTTAAGCCATTTGTCAGGGCAACTACGATCGAGAAGATCATAGTGGTTGCACCGACGACGGCGGTGCCGATGAGCACGGGTTTGGCGGTAGCTTTGAAGGTGTTCCCTGCCCCGTCGTTCTCTTCGAGGTTGTCTTTAGCGCGCTCGAAATCGACCTTGAAGCCATAGGTGCGCTGAAGGTCTGCTTCGATGCCGGGAATTTGTTCGATCGTCGAAAGCTCGTAGACGGATTGCGCGTTGTCGGTGACGGGTCCGTAGGAATCGACGGCAATCGTCACTGGGCCCATGCCGAGGAAGCCGAACGCCACCAGGCCGAAGGCGAAGACGGCCGGCGCGATCATCAGATTTTCCATGCCGAGCGTGCTAACGCCATAAGCGATGCTCATCAGCGCGAGGATCGCCAGGCCAAGCCAATACGCGCTGAAATTGCCGGCAACGAAGCCGGACAGAATATTGAGCGATGCGCCGCCTTCCTGCGAGGACGACACTACTTCGCGGACGTGGTGCGATTCGGTGGAGGTGAAGACTTTAACAAGTTCGGGAATCACGGCGCCCGCAAGCGTGCCGCAGGTGATGACGGTCGAGAGCTTCCACCACAGGCTGGTATCGCCTAACAGATTCGGGATCATCAGGTAGGAGACCACATACGTGGCCGCGATTGAGACGAGAGAAGTCAGCCAGACGAGCGAGGTGAGGGGCGTTTCGAAGTTCATCCTGTCGACGTTTGCAAACTTCCTCTTGGCCCATGCCGCGTTGATCAGGTAGGAGATGCCGGAAGAGATGACCATCATGACGCGCATGGCGAAGATCCAGACGAGTAACTGGCTTTGCACAAGCGGACTGTTAACGGCCAGCACGATAAAGACAATCAGTGCGACCCCGGTAACGCCGTAGGTTTCGAAGCCATCGGCGCTGGGGCCGACGGAGTCGCCTGCGTTGTCGCCGGTGCAATCCGCGATCACGCCGGGATTGCGGGCATCGTCTTCTTTGATTTTGAAGACGATCTTCATAAGGTCCGCGCCGATGTCGGCAATTTTGGTGAAGATGCCTCCCGCGACGCGCAGCGCAGCCGCGCCGAGCGATTCACCGATGGCAAAGCCGATGAAGCAGGGGCCAGCGTAGTTGCGCGGGATAAAGAGCAGAATGAACAGCATGAGCACGAGCTCGACGCTGACGAGCAGCATGCCGATACTCATGCCGGCTTTGAGGGGAATGTCGTGGCAGGGGAATGGTTTGCCGCGCAGGCTGGCGAAGGCGGTCCGCGAGTTGGCGAAAGTGTTGACGCGGATGCCGAACCAGGCAACGCCCGAGCTGCCGCAGATGCCGATGATGCTGAAGGCGAGAATGATCAGCACTTTGAACGCGGCGAAGTGCTGCAGGACACCGAAATAAAAGACGATGATGACGCCAATGAAGATTTCGAGGACGACGAGGAACTTGATCTGTTGAACGAGATACGTTTTGCAGGTTTCGTAGATGAGCTCGGAGATTTCGAGCATTGAGATGTGGACCTGGGCGTTCTTCAACTGGCGATAGATGACCAGGCCGAAGAGGAGGCCGAGAGCCACGAAGATGAGTCCCCAGAGCAGGAGGGCGCGGCCATCGATGATGCCTCCGAAGAAGGTGGCTTGCGAGAGATCGGGGAGAACGAGGTTGGCTTCGCCGCCGGTTTGGGGCGGGGCTTGCTGTCCCAGCAGAGCGGATGGGGCGAGCCCGAGCAGAGAAATCGCGAACAGAGCGGAAAAGCGCAGCAATCCTAGCCTCCTTGAACAGGTGGATCTAAGGTAACAACCATATCGCACTGGAATCCAGCGAGCAACCGAATGGGTAAAAGTGGACGTGTTGGTAGGGACGGGCAGATTCGAACTGCCGACCTGCCGCTTAGGAGGCGGCCGCTCTATCCATCTGAGCTACGTCCCCGCTACAAGGCAGTCTACCAGCGGACGGGCAGATTCGAACTGCCGACCTGCCGCTTAGGAGGCGGCCGGGGACTAATCAAAGCGCGCACAACGGGCAGCCGAACGCCCTGTGCGCTCGCCATCTGAGCTACGTCCCCGCTACTGGCAGTCTACCAGCGGCGGAGGCCTTTGGCTCCTATGTCGCGCCGGTACTGCATGCCATCGAAGTGGATCTTTTCGACGGCCTGGTAGGCGTTTGCGATGGCTTCTTTCAAGTTCGGGGCTTTGGCGGTTACGCCCAGGACGCGGCCTCCGGAGGTGACGAGGGAGCCGTCTTGGAGCTTGGTTCCGGCGTGGAAGACGGTGGCTCCGGTCGATTCGGCTTCGCGATGCCGGTAATCGGGTCGCCAGTGCGTACTTTTTCGGGGTAGCCGTTGCGCGGCGAGGACAACGCATGCGGAGCAGGAGTGCGGGTCCGCGGTGAGAATGGGCGTGCCGCCGGTAGCGGACTCGAGCAGGGCGGCGGCGAGGTCGCCCGAGAAGTTGTGCAGCAGGGCCTGTGTTTCGGGGTCGCCTAAGCGGACATTGAATTCGAGGACTTTGGGCCCGTTGGAGGTCATCATGAGACCGGCGTACAGGAAGCCGGTGAAATCGAGCTGGGCGATGGCCGGGAGCATAATGCGGTCCATGATTTCGGCGGTTTGGGCATCGGTGAGGATGCGAGAGTCGACGTAAGCGCCCATACCGCCCGTGTTAGGGCCGTGGTCATGGTCGAGTAGCCGTTTGTGGTCCTGAGTGGGCGGAAATGGCACGACGGTCTTGCCGTTGCAGAGGCCGATGAAGCTGACTTCTTCGCCTTCGAGGAATTCTTCGAGGAGCACGCGGGGGCCGAGCCGTTCGATGGCGGCTTGCGCTTCGGCCGGGGTTTGGGCAATGACCACGCCTTTTCCGGCGGCGAGACCATCGGCTTTGACGACGACCGGGTAATTGAAATCGTTTAGGCGATCACTGGAACGGGCTGTGGGGATTCCGGCACGCTCGAAGAACACTTTAGCGAACAGTTTGGAGCCCTCGAGGCGGGCAGCGGCCTGAGTGGGGCCGACGATTTTGAGGTTGCGTTCGCGGAAACGGTCGACGATACCGGCGACGAGGGTGGCTTCGGGTCCGACGACGGTCAGATCGATCTTGTTGGCGTCGGCGAGGTCCGCATAGCCCTCGAGAACGGCCGGAGCCTCGAGGCAGGTGGCTAGGGCGGCAATGCCGGGATTGCCGGGCACGGCGAACAACTCGGTGACGAGCGGCGATTGGGCCAGACGCCACGCGAGGGCGTGCTCGCGGCCGCCGCCTCCCACAATCAGAATCCTCATTTTCACCGCTAGAATAACGGATGAGTTCCCGATGCAAAAGAAATATGACGTTGTGGTAGTGGGCGGCGGGCATGCCGGGTGTGAGGCGGCGCGAGCTGGCGCACGGCTGGGGTTGCGTACGGCGCTCGTGACGATGAATATCGACCTGATAGCGCAGATGTCGTGCAATCCGGCGGTGGGCGGGATTGCTAAGGGCCATCTGGTGCGCGAGATCGACGCCCTAGGCGGGGTAATGGGAGAGTTGACGGACGCGGTCGGGATTCAATTCCGGTTGTTGAACACGAGCCGGGGGCCGGCGGTGTGGTCGCCGAGGGCGCAGTGCGACAAAAAACAGTACCGGCTGCGGATGCGGGAGTGGCTCGAGCAAGAAGAGAATTTACGGATTCTGCAAGCGGAAGTGGGGGAGCTGCTATTTTCGCCAAACGAACTCTCGGGGGGACGGCGGGTCGCCGGGGTGCGGCTAAAAGACGGGAGGGACTTGCTGGCCGAGGCGGTAGTGGTTACGACGGGGACGTTTTTGAACGGGTTGGCGCATGTGGGCGAGACGAAGTATGCCTGTGGCCGGACGGGGGAAGCGGCTTCGAACGTGCTGGGCGGCCAGTTGCGGACGCTTAAATTGGCGTGGAAACGCTTGAAAACAGGAACGCCGCCGCGGTTGGATGGGCGCACGATCCGCTGGGCTGAATTTGAGGAGCAGAAAGGGGACTTGGAGCCGACGCCGTTTTCCTTTTTGACGCAGAAGATCGAACGGGAGCAGGTTTCGTGTCATTTAGCGTACACGACAGACGAGACACACCGGATTCTGGCGGAGAGCATTGCGCGATCGCCGCTATACAGCGGGCAGATCGAAGGGGTAGGGCCGCGGTATTGCCCGTCGATTGAGGACAAGATCGTGAAATTTCCGGAAAAGCGCCGGCATCAGCTATTTCTTGAGCCGGAAGGTGTCGATACGTATGAAGTGTACGTGAACGGCATGTCGACGAGCATGCCGGTGGACGTGCAGGCGGCGGTGCTGGCCTCGGTTCCGGGGCTGGAAGGGGCCGAGATGATCCGGCCGGGGTACGCGATTGAGTATGACGCGGTGGACCCGCGGGAACTGGATCACGGCTTGCAGGTGAAGTCAATTGCAGGGCTATTTTTGGCAGGTCAGATCAACGGGACTTCCGGGTACGAGGAAGCGGCGTGCCAGGGATTGTTGGCGGGTTTGAATGCCGCGCAAACGGTGAGGGGTTTACCGGGGTTGGAATTATCGCGAAGTGACGGGTATTGCGGGATTTTGGTGGATGACCTGATCAATCAGGGCGCGGACGAGCCGTACCGGATGTTCACGTCGCGGGCGGAGTTCCGGCTGCACTTGCGGATTGACAATGCGGACGAGCGTTTGACGCCGATCGGGAGGCGTGCGGGGCTGGTTTCGGACGAGCGATGGCGGGTATTTAGCGAAAAGCAAGGGCAGAAGGTGCGGGTGGCGGAGTTGCTGGAGGGGACGCGGGTGCGAGCGGCGGGACTGGAGGCACCGGACAATCCGACGCTGGCGGTCTGGCTGCGGCGGCCGGAGGCTCGAATTGAGGCATTAGCTGGCTGGATTGCGGGTCAGATTGGGCAGGAATTGCGGCATGGGGTGCTGACGACGGTTGAGACTGAGGCGAAGTACGCGGGGTATTTGGCGCAGCAGGAGAGGCAGATTCGGGAGTTGCGGGCGTCGGAAGGGCGGGTAATTCCAGGAGATTTCGTGTACGAGGGGATTCCCGGGGCTATCGAATGAGGTGCAGCAGAAGTTGATGCGGGTGCGGCCGGAGACTTTGGGACAGGCGGGTAGGATACCGGGGGTGACGCCGGCGGCGGTGGCGGTTTTGGATGTTTATCTGAGTTTGAACTGAACGTTTCACGTGGAACATAGCAGCGACTTGAATTAGCGCTGATTTCGGCGCTTGGAGTTCGGCCCAAACGCTGATGAGTTCAATGGAAGCGCCGTTTGGGAGAACGAGGCTTGAGATGGCCTCAAGCTTGCCGCCGATCCACTGCCAACCCAGGTTGTGGATCGGGTCAAGAACGAAGATGGCGGGGATGCCGAGGCTCTGGTAATCGGCACATTTGTCGATTGCGTCGATCATTTCGTCGCGGGGAGAAAGGATCTCGACCACAACATCGACCGGGGTTGTCGGGTAGGGATCTTGGATATGCGGGTGAGCGATTACGTCCGGTATAGGATGCCAATGGTCGTTTACTCGCAGCTCAATCTCGTGGCCGGATTGGTAACCAGCTTTTCCGAAAATATCGACTAGCAGGTGCTCCAACAGGTTGTGCAGCCAAGTCGGCATAGATTTCTGGATGGCTTCACCGCGGCGGAATTCGTAATAGGGCTTTTTGCCGTCGAATTGCTGGTGGAACTCCTCGAGCGTGAGGAGCTGGCGAGTGGTGGCCATGGATTTATCGTAGCCCTGTTCCATGTTCCACGTGAAACCTTCTCGTGTTACGATTCGGGAGTCTTGGCGCGCGTCATTTCCATAGCTAATCAGAAGGGCGGGGTGGGGAAGACCACTACTGCGATCAATTTGGCGGCTTCGCTGGCCGCTTCGGAGTTGACGGTGCTCCTGGTGGATTCGGATCCACAGGGAAACTCCACGACCGGCGTGGGGGTGCATAAGGGCGAAGAGGCGAAAACGCTTTATGACGTTCTGGTCAGCGGGACGCCCATCCGGGACGTAATTACTTCTACGGAATTTGAGGGATTGTCGCTGGTTCCGGCGGATCAGAACCTGGTTGCTACAAATCTGGATCTGGTCGATGCCGAGAAGCGGGAGGAGCGGCTTAAGACTGCGCTGGCCTCGATCCGGAATGAATATCAATATATTTTGATTGATTGCCCTCCGGCGCTCGATTTGCTTACTTTGAACGCTCTTGTGGCGTCGGATTCGGTGCTGGTGCCGATTCAGTGCGAATTCTTTGCCCTGGAAGGGATTTCGCAGTTGATGGACACGATTGACCGGCTCAAGACGGCCTTCAATCCGGGTTTGAAGGTCGAGGGTGTACTGCTCACTATGTACGATGACCGGACCAACTTGACGCGGCAGGTGGAATCGGATTTGCGGGAGTTTTTTGCGGATGAGGTGTTTAAAGTCGTGATTCCGCGAAGTATTCGGCTGGCGGAAGCTCCCAGTTTTGGCAAGACCATTTTGGCTTACGATCCGCGATCGCGCGGCGCGGAGGCCTATATACAACTCGCAAAGGAAATATTGGCGCATGAACAAAGAGCCAGACCGAAATCAGCGAAAGGCGCTGGGCAAGGGACTGTCGGCTCTCCTGCCGGCTCGTAACAAGGCAGAGGCGCCGCCCCCGCCGGTGCGCGAGCCGGCTGCGGAACAATTCGAGAATATTGCGGTCGATCGGATTGAAGCGAGCAAGGACCAGCCGCGCGGGCTGTTCGACGATTCCAAACTGGAGGAACTGGCCCAGTCGATTCGGACACACGGAGTTATCCAGCCGATTACGGTACGCAAAGTCGAAGGCGGCGGGTACCAGATCATTGCGGGGGAGCGGCGCTGGCGTGCGGCGCAATTGGCTGGACTCAAGGAAATTCCAGCCCTGGTGCGGAGTATTCCACAGAATGACCTGCTGGAAGTGGCGTTAATCGAGAATATTCAGCGGGAAGATTTAAACCCGCTGGAAATTGCGGTCGCGTTTGGGAGATTGGCGGACGAGTATCATCTAAATCACGAGGAAATCGCGCGGAGAACGGGGAAAAATCGTTCGACCGTGACGAATTTCATGCGCTTACTCCGCCTTTCCGATCAAGTTAAGAGGGATTTGGTCGATGGTGCGATCTCGATGGGTCAT
The DNA here is from genome assembly GCA_963767485.1 of Terriglobia bacterium. Taxonomy (GTDB): domain Bacteria; phylum Acidobacteriota; class Terriglobia; order Bryobacterales; family Bryobacteraceae; genus Bog-105. Next base: position 16,289 of record CAVYDZ010000017.1, read on the forward strand.
GCGCGGGTTTTGATAAACATCATTGATAAGCGCGAGCAGGCGGAAATTAGCAAGGTCATTCAGGAAAAAGGCCTGTCGGTAAGGGACACGGAAGCCTGGATTAATCAGATTATCGAGCAGAAGATAGCAGGCGAGCCGGTTTCGATTCGGGGAGGCGGGGAGAAGAAAGGTAAGAAAGACGAGTCCGAGCTCGATCCGAATGTACGGGCAGCGGTGGACGAGATGGCGGCGGCGTTGGGAACGCGAGTGAGATTAATTGCCAGGGGCAAGAAGGCGGGACGACTGGAAATTGAATATTACTCGGCGGATGATCTGGACCGGATTTATTCGGTGATTGTGAAATAGGTGGTCTGGGCCGGTTCGAAAAACTTTGGCGGTGAGATACGCTTCACGTTATTGCCCGGCTTCTTGGCAATCAAAACAGCTCCGCGCTTCGTTACCATATTGTCTTCACGGTGGCGGCGCGGATACGCCGGTCACGGCTAATGACCGGCACATCGAAATAGACGGCAGTCGCGGCGACCATGCGGTCTGGCATGTCTGGGACCTCGGCGCGCGATACCTGCCGCATGGATTGAACGATGGCGGCCGTGAAGACGGCTTCTGTGAAAACATGTTCGGGGTCGGCCAGTGCTTGCGTCAGTTCCTCATATGCTGAGGGCGGCAGACGGTTCTTTTCGACCAGATAAACCACCTCGGCGAGGCTTATAGTCGAAATCGCAACCTTCTGTCGTGCAATCGCCGCCTCAGTGATAAACCGCCCGGCGACTGCGGATAATCTGGCGTTGTCGAATAAATGCCAAAGGGCCGCATGGGTATCGGCAACGGCAGCAATTATCAAAAGTCTTGGCCGAAGTTTCGGAACATGTCGGCCCGATTGGCATCAATTTCCTCCGCAGAGGGAGCCTGACCGTATTTTGCGAACATGCCGCGCCCCGTTTTGAACGGAACACCAGACGATCGTGCGTCGAGTGAGGTCGCGAGATCGCGCTCGAGAAGCTCAAGCGCGTACCCATCGGCGGAAACGCCATGTGCGTTCGCTTGCGCCTTTAGTGCCGCTGCAAGCTCGTCTGGAAGCTCGATCATCATGACTGTTCCGCTTTCTGACGGGTCTCCGTCTCGCTACGTCCAATTGTAACGATTTCCACCGCGTGGTCAAACGGCGGCGTCGCTCGCGTCGCACCTGGTTTATGGGATCGTGACCGATCTCACGCGCCGGTTGATCGTGCCCAAGGAAGATGATCAAAACGGTTGATCAAAACAGAAACTTGATTGCTAACTGAACCTGGCGCTCGGCCGTGCCGGAGGTCGAAGTGATTACGCCGAAGTTGCTGTCGTTGATGTTCGTGTCGGGTGCGGCGAACAAGGGATGATTCAGAGCATTGAAAGCCTCCAGGCGGAACTGGACGTTATACCGCTCGTTATGGCCGAAGTAGTTGTTTTTGAACAGCGAGAGATCGGCGTTCGTCACGCCCGGGTTGCGGACATCCGGCAGAGTCCGTCCGACATTACCGATCGTGAACGGCGCAGGGGTAGAGAAGACTGACGTATTGAACCAGTGATTTATCGTCGGGTCACCGATAGCGGCGCTATGGCCGTTGTTGTCCGGCCGTTCGGAGAAGGTGTTTAAGCCGGTGGTATATGAGGCGGCGCCGAGCACGATGGGTGTTCCCGTCTGCCAGGTGATGATGCCGTTCACCTGCCAACCTTTGATCAACGCGTCGGCGAAACGCGGGGCGCTATTTGCAAACGCCTTTCCTTTTCCAAAAGGCAATTCGTAGGTAAAGCTCGCTACCAGATTTCGGGAAATGTCTTGCGGCGAGACGGCCCATTCCAACCGTCGATTGTATTGATCGGCACGAGTTCCGCTGGTCGGGCCGAGATAGGTGACGGCGGCAGCGGAGTCGTCCATGGATTTCGAGGCAGTGAAGGCGAGCAGGAAGTTAAAGCCGTTCGAGTAGCGCTTGTTGATGCGGGTGGTGAAGCCGTGATAGGTGGAGGTCGCGACCGGTTTGCGGAAACTGGACACGTTAGAGTACTGCGGAAAGGGTTCGAGTAACTGGTAGTAAGGAACGGTGGGAGAATTCAACCCGTTCTGCGCGGAACCAGTGATCAGCCCGTAAAAAGGATTCGCTACCTTATTGATCAACTGACTGCCGAGGGAGAGATAGACGGGATTGACCTGATCGTAGGGCTGGCCGGGATCGCCGTCCACCAGGAAGAGTCCGCGATTGCCCAGATAAGCCACTTCCGCGGTGATGCCGCCGGGGAGTTCGCGTTGGATATTGAAGTTCCACTGGATGGAATAGGGATTGCGGTAGGAATCGAAGAAGGATTGATCGATACTGTTGCCGAGCAGTGTGCCAGGACCGCCGGCGGGGCCCTGCGGAAGAATGAAGCCAAAGGGAAACGGATTCTGCAGATTGTTATTGGCAGTACGGTATTGATCGTTCGTGCCATTGACGTACGTCGAGGTGCTAAAGCCCTGGGTGCCGGCGCCTCCCGAGCTACCGGCCGCTTCCAGGGCAGAAGGAAGATAGGAAATTCCGAAACCGGAGCGAATGACGGTTTTGCTGCCCGGGCTCCACGCCAGACCCACGCGCGGGCCCCAATCCTTCCATTGAATAGGCGCCTGCGACCGGCCGAAGATACTGCTGCCTGGCTGATTTGTAAATAGCATTTGGCCGCGCAGATCGCCGCAATATAGGCAGGCGCTCGCGGGAACCAAGCCCTGGAGCGGGGAGGGCTTGTCGGGATCCCAATACGATAACCGGTTATAGCGTTCAGTGCGCGGCAGCTCCACTTCATACCGGACACCGAGGTTGAGGGTAAGGGTGCGGGTAACTTTCCAATCATCCTGCAAATAAAAACCCCAATAAGCGCTGGATGACGCCGCCGATGCATCGTAGGTCTGCTGAGCGTAGTCCGTTAAACCAAGCAGCATTGTGGCGTAACCCGAGCCGGTTCCGTTCGAAGACAAAAGATTTTGCTGGGTCCACTGCTGGCTTTCGCCAAACTGGCCGTCGGGCTGACCGAACTGAGTGAAGTTGATGAACAATTTGCGGAATTCTGCGCCGAACTTGATGGTCTGGCCGCCAACCACTTTGGTCAAGCTGGCAGTGGCATCGTGGGCGAGCGGATTTTCGATCAGAAACACGTAACCGTTATTTCCCAAGCCCGACGTGTTCTGGACTTCAAAGCGGGGGAAAGCCAGCCCAAGTTGGGAGGCGACTGCGCTTAACGAAGCAGGCAATCCGAGCGAGGACGGATCGAACCCCGCACCATAGGGCACGCGCGAAACGTAGGAACGGCTGATGCCATAGCGGAAATCGCCGATAAGCGTCGGGGTGAAGCTGATGGTGTGGTCCATCGAAGCGCTCCATGCGCCGCCATTGTCCGGACCGCCGTACCCAGTCGCAGCCACGTTCCCGTAGTTGTTGAGCGGAGCGTAGTCGTTCCAATCGTGCGAGACGCGCAAGAACATATGCCACTTATCGCTGAAATTGTGATCGAAGCGGGAATCCCAGTGATCGTCATCGTTCTTGCTAACGCCGGCGACTACGTAGTTATTGGTGAGAGCGCCCGGGCCGCCAGTATTCGGAACCGGAAAGTAGTTTATGACTTTTTGTCCGACCGGGCTCAAGAGTCCCGGCAGGATTCTGTTCCCGGGGAATGGATTGCGCACCAGATTGCCATTGGCGTCGGTGTGGACCGTCGTAGGGTCGTAAATGGTTGGGATACCCGGAGCCGAGAAATCGCCGGTGCGTTCGGCCGCGGTGGGTACGGTGTCTGTTTCAACCGCATTATCGGCTTCTTTCGTTTCCTCGAAACCGAAAAAGAAGAAGGTGCGGTTGCGCCCGTTATACAGCTTGGGAAGGATGATGGGGCCGCCCAGGGTTCCGCCGTATTGATAACGATGCATGTCGGGACGCGCCGAGCCGCTGCGGTTTGCGAAGAAATCGTTGGCGTTAAGAATGCCGTTGCGCGCGAAGGCGAAGGCGCCGCCGTGCCACTCGTTGGTGCCCGATTTTGTAACAACATTGATGACGCCGCCGCCGAAGCGCCCGTATTCGGCGGAAAGAGAGTTGGTTTGGACGCTGAACTCGTTGACGGAATCGACGATTGGGGTATAGGCGGCGGAGGTATTGCCGACGTTGTTTTCCGGCAGGATGTTGGTGACACCGTCGATCTGCTCCTCGTTCACTGCGTTGCGCGAGCCGCCGATGTGAGGGGTGGAGGCGTTGCCCACATTGTTGACGCCGGGAACCAGCTCGGCGAGCGCGAACGGATTGCGACCGTTCAAGGGGAGGTCGACGATGTTGCGCGTTTCAATCACCTGGCCAAGGGTGGCGCTGCTGGAATCGAGGGGCGGTGTGGTTGCCTCGACCTGTACGGTCGAAGTGACCGCGCCGACCGTTAACTTGAAATCAATCGCGTAGGTTTGGGAGACATCTACTTTGACGTTGTCCTGGCGGGCGGGCGCGAAACCCGGAGCGGTTACTTCGACTGTGTAGGTTCCTGGATTCAGCAGCGGCTGAACATAGCGGCCGCCAGCGCCGGTGGTAAGCTCCTTAACCTCGGACGTGCCGTTGTTCGTAATCTTTACGGTGGCGTTTGCGACCGCGCCGCCAGTCGGGTCTGTGACGGTCCCCTGCAGAGTTCCGGTGGGTGTCTGGGCGAAGGTGCTCATCGCGAGACAACAAATGAGCAGCGGGGCTATCGAGAATAAACGGCGCATGAGGCTAACCTTTCCTTGGCAGCGAAGCGCTGCGGGGTTGTGAGGTTATTCAAACCCGCGGCGGCGATTCTGGCAAGGGAGAATACCGTTATACACTCGTTAAAGTCTTTGTATTTGTGTGGTTTCCAGGGCGGCCCCGGGGCTGCTCGAGTCCGGTTAGATCGAGGTACAATCGAGCACAGAACCAGCGGGGGTTGTTGAATCAGTGCAAGTTTTGCCGAGCATACCGGAGCCGTTCGAGATCCGCCGCGAACTGGACCTTATTCTGGCCAGCAGTGTTTTTCGGGGCAGCAAACGATGTCAGGATTTTCTACGGTATGTCTCAACGAAATCGCTGGAGGGCGAAGCAGGCACATTAAAAGAGCGAACGCTGGCGATTGAGGTTTTCGGCCGGGACACAGCGACCGATCTCGGCGCGGACAGCATCGTGCGCGTCGGAGCGCGCGAGGTGCGAAAGCGGCTGGCGCAATATTATGTCACCGATGGCGCGCATGACCCGGTGCGGATCGATCTGCCGCCCGGTTCCTATGTGCCGAGCTTTCATTATTACGGAGAAGGTACGGAGGCGGCGCAGCCAGCGGAGGGACCTCTGGTGGCGGCGGTGCTTCCGCCTAAGCCTGCGCAAGCAGGTTCCACGAGCCGCTTTCTGCTCCCGGCGGTAATCGTTTTCGCAGCGCTTGCCGTTTTGGCGGTAGGGTTGTGGTCGTTCGCCAGACGCGTTACGCCGTTTGATTCGTTCTGGGCGCCCGTATTTAAGACGAAGGCGCCGGTCGTGCTGGTGCTGCCTCATCCGATCGTGTATCACCCGTCCTCGCGGGCAACCGATCTCGATCTGGCGTTGCATGGCGATTCGCGTCTGCCGGTACAACGGCCGATAAATCTTCCGCCCCAGTTGTTGAACGGCTCCGATTTTGTACCTGTGCTCGATCAATACGTGGGATTCGGCGACGCGGTGGCCGCGCTCCGGTTCACCACGCTGCTCGATCGCCACGCCCGCTACCCTCGCTTCCGGCTGGCGAGCAAAGTGGAATTCAGCGACCTGCGCGATTCCACGCCGATTTTGATTGGCGCCTTCACCAACCGGTGGACGGTGGAGCTGACGAAGAATATGCGGTTTCGTTTCCACTCTAACGGCGGAAACTACGGAATCCTAGACACGAGCGGTAACCACATCTGGTCGCTGGCGAAAAAAGCCGATGGGCGTTCAGCGGAAGATTACGTTTTGATTTGCCGGCTGCCCCACTCCGAAACCGGTAATTTCATAATGATCGGGGCCGGCGTGAACATGACCGGGACGGAAGAAGCCGGACGCATCCTGGCGGATCCCGAGTCACTGAATCCGATCCTTCGCCAACTGCCGAAGGGCTGGGAGACAAGGAATCTGGAATTGGTGCTCCATGTGGAAGTGGTAGGCGATACGCCCGTACTTCCGCAACTGGTCGCGGTACAAAGCTGGAAAGGGTAGGTTGAAACAGGCCAGGTTTCTAGCGGCTCGGTTCGAGGTTTAATTCAGTCCTCAAGCGGATCGGAAGAAGCCCAAACGGCGGATTCTTCGCAAGGGGTTCAGGAAGAGCAACGCTGCGCCCGCAGCGATTAGCAGAAAACTTGTGGGTTCCGGGGTGGGCGTGATCACACCCGGTGCGAGACGAAAAGCATAATATCCGAACAGCCGGGATGTCGGGATAATCCCCCCAGGAAAAGGCGTTCCGCTCGAGGGATCAATTAACAGTCCTGCGAACTCCGGATAGTATCCAACACGGTCAGCGGGTGTAGGAACATATACATCCGAGAAGTACTGGCCGGGCGCTAGCTGGATCTGCGAATCGGAAAAGACTTGGCCGAGGGATGAGGGATAGGGAATGGACTGGAGCTCCTTAAGGGTTGGGAGGGGAGCGTTCCCGAGCACCAGACGGTCGCCGTTCGGTAAGGCGCTGGTGACATATTCGATTGAAGTAAAAGGGACGAAGCCTGGAGGAAATGCAATGGGATCCGCTTGCAGCCCCATGGCAGCGGTTGCGAAAACTGTCAGTAACAAGAGTTTGTTCATGGCGGCTCTCCTAGATGATTGGTTCTCGCAAGGAATCTATCATTTGTTCTGCAAAAAGCCAGAGAAAAGATGAGTGAACTGTCCCAGTTATATCGGTTCCGGTCGCTTCGCTCGCGGCTCTGATTGCGGGCTATCGGAGCCAAGCGCAGCGGGTTAGGGGGTCTGGTGCCGGCGGGAGGAGTTGAACCTCCGACCTACGGATTATGAGACCGTCGCTCTAACCACCTGAGCTACACCGGCAACAGCCGTTATTTTAGCGCAGCACCACCTTTGCGAGGCCGGCGTTGCCAGGGAGGTCGTAGACACGGAAGACGAGCAGGTGTTCGGCTGTGCCGAGTTTGTCTAAGTGCAGGCGGAAATGTTCGGCGGGCGAGTCGGTGATGCCATCGACCGATTCGATCGGCTGCCAGGTTCCGGCGTCGAGCGAGTATTCGCAAACTTTCAGTGGGCTAGTGGCGTCCTGGGCGGCGATTTCGATGTCGGCGGCTGGGCCGGCGCGCTTCGAAGAGACGATCGAAATGGCGGGCGGGGTGTTGTCGATCAGCACAGGGGTGCTGATCAGTTCCGCATGGGCAGCGTATTCGGGGGCGTTCGAGGGGGCATCGGAAGCGACAACGCGGAAGAAGTAGCGGCCGTCGGCGAAGACGTCGGGATCGAGCAGGAGGGTGTTTTCGAACATGTGGTTGCGGATCATCTGCCAACTGGTTTCGTCTTCGGAGCGGAAATAGACGGAGTAGACGAGCTTGTCGCCGTCGGGGTCATCGGCTTGCCAGGAGATCTGGGTCTGGGTGGTTTGGAGGCGCGAAGCGGTCTGGCTGGCGGAGGTGGAGGTGGACGCGGCGGGGGCGTCGCCGGTGTCGGTGACGGTGATGGAGTAGGTAGAGGAACCGGCCGGTTGGACGGCGGCAGGGGATTTGGAGGCGCTGCTGTTGACGACGGAGGTGACGGCGACACTGCGGACGACCGGGGCGGAGTTTTGGGCGAGGTAAGGGACGGAGATGCTGTCAATTTGGGCGGCGATACCGGCCGGCCACTCGGCACGGAACTGGATGTAGCGGGCGGGCGGGCTTTGGATGAGCGTGTTCACGGGGGCGGACCAGGGACTCCAGGTGGAGTCGGGGCGAGCGGAAAACCCGGTACGGGTGCGAAACACGACGCCCGAACCGACGCCGTGCCATTGGAGATGGCCCCAGCGGGCAACGCTCGAGGAATCATGGACCTGGGATTGGTAGCTGCCGGGACTTGCGCCCGAGAGGTCGTAAGAAACGAGGCGCGCGGAATTGCTGAGGGCAGCAAACAGCGAGTTGCCGGATTTGAGGAGCGCAGTGGTTTCCCCGGAGCCGGGTTCGGCGATGAGGCTGGTGAGGCCGTCGGCGAGGCGGTAGATGCGGCCGCGGTCGTCGGTAGAAAAGAGCAACGCGCCATTATCGAGCAGGAGGGAATAGACGTTATCCTCCTTCGAACTGCGGATGGTTTCGATAGCGCCGTTCGGGCGGATGCGGTAGATGGCGGACTTTTCGACGCCGGCGATTTCGGTGACGCCGCCGGGGGTTGTGCCCATGGAGCTAGCGGCGGCAGGAGGATTGCTCCGGGTGTTGCCGGTAACGCCGGCGGCTTGTTCCTCGTCGGCGGGGAGGCCGTTGGCTTTGGCGGCGGTGACGGTGATGACGGTGGGAGGCCCGGCGACTATGGGGGTGGTTCCGGTCTGGATGGCGGCGGATTGAGCGGCGGCGGTACGGCTGGCGACGGCTCCGCCCATAGCGGCGGCATAGAGCGCGCCATCGGGCGCAACCACAATGGAATGGATTTCAGGAAGGGAAGAATCGTAGAGCACGGAAGCGCGGCGGGGCCCGCTGATGTCATAGAGCAGGCCATTCGGATCGGTACCGGCGTAGAGGTGGCCGGAGGGGGCGAGGGCGAGGGCGGTGATGTTGGACTGGCCGGTTTCGTAGTAGACGTCCGTTGCGGAGCGGCCATCGTAGCGGTAGATGCGGCCGCCGTCGCCGGTGCCCAGGTAAATGGAGCCGTCGGGGGCGGGTTGGAGCGTCCAGATATACTTCGCGGCGGAATGCCAGACGAGTTCGGCTTTGCCGCCGGTGAGGCGATAAAGGCCGCCATTTGGGGAAGTGGCGGCGTAAAGACGGCCGGACTGATCGAAGCAGAGGGCGAAGACTTCGGACTGGGGGGCAGTCCAGACGAGAGAGAACTTGCCATCGGGGGTAATTTTGAAGACTTTGCCGCTGTGCCCGGTGGCGGCGTAGATGACGCCGTCGGGCGAGGGGAGGATGGACCAGAAGGCTGGCTGGTTGAGAGAGGCGGTCCAACGAACGGCGGGTCCGGGTCCGAGGCGGCCATTGGCGTCGATGGAGAGGCCGGTGAGGCGGCCTTTGAGTAAGTCGTTGAAACCGCTGATCTCCCAGGCGGTGCTGGTGGCGGCGGTGACGGGGAGGGTCAGGGTCAGGAAGAGAAGGAAGAGGCGGAGCATGGTGATGAGTAGCGGGGGACACGCCTGCGTAGTAGACAGGAGAGGCGGTGTCCGAATAAGCCCGGAGTGTCCCCGAGTGGCATTCGAGGCGAGAGTCATTCCTTTATTTCTACCTGGAGGGTTTTTGCGCCGCTGACGACGTAGCCGGGGATGGAGGCGGAGAGTTCGGCGACTTGGGAGCCGCGGGTGAGGGTGAGGGAGGGATTCGTGGTGGCGGAATCGGACGGATCGGAGAGGATGAGGGCGGCGGACGGAGGCGGATCCGTGAGTTCGCCGGTGGGAGATGGGCCGGAGATGGTGAAGGCAGGCTGAGTGCGCCAGAGGCGGACGTAGACGGCGTCGTTATCGCGGAACGAGTTGATGAGTTGGATGAGCTCGGTCGCGGTATGGGCGGAAGACTGGCTCAAGCCGGAAAATTCCGGGTAATTGAATGTGTTTCCATCGCCGATGGTGAGGTTGAGGGGTCCGGCGGGGGTTCCGTCGGGCACGCGCCAGGTGAGGGTCCGGGTCATCTGCAGTCCGTTCTCGCCTTCGAGAAGGGCAGTGACGGCAAAGGACTGGCCGGGACGGACGTCGTGGGCGCTGGTCCAGGCCTGGGCGAGGCGGAGGAGATTTTTCGATTCGCTGGATTCGATTTGGAACGAAATTTGCTTGAGATGGATGTCGGAGAAGCCGCCGCCGAGGACAAAACCAAGCGGGACGACAGCATCGAGGGCGGCTTGCTGGACGAGGCCGCTATCGCTGACGAAGGTATCGCGGGTGACCAGGGACGGGAGGCGGTTTTCCCATTCGGCGGTGCCGGTGAGGCGGATGGTGCCGCGGCCGAGGGTGCGCTCGGTGGAATCGAGAACGGCGGAAAGAGCCGCTTGGGTGATAAACGGGGTGAGGAAGCGATCGTTGACGACCTGGAAATGGTATTGGCGGTTGCCGGTGGCGGTGGAATGAACCGAGACGGTGAGCGGAACGGTATGGGCGGAGCGGCCGATCTCGCCGGAGATGGCGGTGGCGCGGTCGCTGGTAATGGCACCGACCCAGGACTGAGGCGCGGAAAGTTTGAATGAGCTGTTCAGATTGGGAATGAGGGCGATCACGTCCGAGTGGGCGAAGGGGAGATCCGTGGTACCGGTATCGAGGAAGCGGTGGCCGAATGCATAGATGCGACGGCCTTGGACGTAGGTGACGGTACCGTCCGCGGTGATATTAAGGTCGCCGGTAAGGAGACCTACGCTAATCATGGAGCCGGGCTGTATTTTCGTCGAGGGAACCGTATCTTTAGTACCAGAGGCGAGGGCAAGGCCTTGCGTAGGGGCAAACCCGAGAGTACGAAATCGGGCGGCGAGCGTCTGAACTGAAGCAGGGCTGAAGCCGGCAAACGTGACAGGAGTGTCTATTTGGGACAGGTTCCCAAGGGGAGTGGAGAGGGCAGTCTCCCGAGCGGAGGGGAGCGGCGACGCGTAGTGGTGGCGGAAGAAAGACCAGTAACTGAGGGGCGCAAGAGGACCGGAGGCAGGAGGCGCGTTCGAGCCGGCAAGCATGCTTTCAATAGGCTGGATACCGGCGATAGGACTTTTGGAGAATGGAAAGCCGAGGGCGATGGCGCCGAGGAGCTTGCCATCGATATAGACAGGGCTACCGCTCATGCCCTGGAGGATGCCGGTTTCGGCGAGAGGACCGCCGCTGAGACGGGCGAGAATGATTTCCTGGCGGGGGGCGATGTTCTGGAGGACGCCGAGGATTTCGACTTGGAACTCTTCAATGCGATCGCCGGAGAAGACGGTCCGGCCGACGCCATGGAGACCCGGCTTGACGGCGGAGAGCGGGAAGAAGTTTTGGCCGTAAGCCGAGGCGGGAAGCAGCGCCAGGAGAAAAAGCAAACGGATGCGTGAGTGGAGTGAGCGATTCAAATCAGCTTGCTTTCATGGTAAGGGGCAGCTCTGGACGGATTGAATTGGGTACAGTGAATCTTCGGACCGTGGAATTTCGTAAACATACGGATGTGGGCGGCGCGTGAGAGGTTTCGAGGGGTGTAAGGCACTTTGAAATGAAGAGAGGAAATGGATGGTGAGTGCGCCAGCGGCCTCGACGGACACCAGACCGTTGAAGCCAGCAGCTATTTCGTGGGGACCAATCGCGTGGTTCGGCGGCCTGCTGCTGATATGCTATGCACCGATTTTGTATCGGATGGCCGTGCAGTGGGCAACGGACGAGAACATGTCCCACGGATTCTTCGTGCCGCTGGTGGCAGGGTTCATTGCGTGGCAGAGGCGAGGGGAACTGCTCAAGACGCCGCGGAAGTCGAACGGGTGGGGTTTATTTCTGGTGATTTTCGCAGCCGGGGAAGCGCTGGCGGCGACACTTGGGGCGGAACTGTTTACGGCGCGCTTAGCTTTTGTAATTGCGCTGGTGGGCGTGCTGCTGTATCTGGGCGGGACCAAGTGGGTGAAGATTCTGGGCTTTCCGCTGTTGCTGCTGCTCTTCATGATTCCGATTCCGGCAATTATTTATGCGATGTTGACGCTGAAGCTGCAGATGCTGGCGAGCCGGCTGGGAGAGATGATCATTACGGCGGCGGGAATCCCGGTGCTGCGGGCGGGAAACACGCTGCAGTTGCCGAGTCAGACGCTGGACATCGCGGAGGCTTGCAGCGGGATACGGTCGTTGATGTCGCTGGGATTTCTGTCACTGTTGTACGCGTACTTTATGGACAAGCGGGTGTGGATGCGCTGGGCGCTGCTGGCGGCGACGATTCCGATTGCTATCGGGGCGAACGGGGTGCGGGTTGGAGTGACCGGAATGGTCTCGGAGATCAACACCAAGTTTGCGGAAGGGGCGTATCACGAGACGGAGGGCTACATCGTTTTTATTGTGGCGATGATAGCGCTGGTGCTTACGCATAAGATCATCAGTTTCGGGGCGGCAAAGGCCGCGAAAGCGAGAAGCGGAGCATGAACGGGATGACGACGTTCTGGCAGAGCAAAAGCGCGCGGGTGTTGAGCGTGGTGCTGCTGGCGCAGGTAATTTTCTTTTACGGATTCTCGCGGGCGGAGAAGATTCCGCCGCATAAGCCGCTGGCGGAGTTTGCGCTGCAGAATCCGAACTGGACGATGGGGCAGGAACTGCAGGTGGACAAAGAGTCGCTTGAAGTATTGAAGGCGGACGACATTTTGTCGCGCAGTTATGTAGATCAGAAGACGGGGCAGACGGCAACGTTGTTCGTGGCGTACTTTTCGACACAGCGAACGGGGAAGACGCCGCATTCTCCGAAGAATTGCCTGCCTGGGAGTGGCTGGGCGTCGGTGCAATCGGGCGTGCTGCCGATTACCGTGCGGGGCGAGGGACGGCCGATCCGGGTGAACGACTATGTGATTGCGCGCGGGGACAACGAGAGCGTAGTCCTTTACTGGTACCAATCGCACAACCGCGTGGTGGCGAGTGAGTTTTCGGCAAAGCTTTACACAATTGAAGATTCCATCCGATATAACCGGAGCGACACGGCGCTGGTGCGGGTGGTGGTAGGCGTGCAGAACGGGGACAGAAAGCACGCTCTGGCGACGGCAGTTTCATTTGTGCAAGCGTTTTTCGATCCGTTGAAGGGGTATTTGCCGGTTTGAGGATTGGCCGGGGATTAAAACCGCGGTTACAATAATGTACAATATTGTACATGGCGCTGCATATTGCCGATCCTGAAGTGAGCGAGTTGATGGCGGCGTACGCAGGAGCTACCGGGATGTCTAAGACGGAGGCGCTGCGCCGGTTGCTGCGCGAGGCCCTGGCACAGCAAAAGCGGAATGAAGTAAAGGCGGACTTCAAGCAGGTCGCCTACCGGATTGCCGCGAAGAATAGAGCGCGAAAACTGTCTCCGGTCACGAAAGAAGAGGCTGACAGCATTTTCGAATGATCGTGGTGGACACTTCGGTTCTGATTGCCATTGTGCAGGGTGAACCGGAGGCTGCGGGGTTCATCGAGATGCTGAACGATCACGAGGTATTCCTGCCGGCCACGGTGCTCGTGGAAGCTCATATTCTGGCGACGAATCGGGACGTAAGCGGCGATTTGCAAACGCTGTTGAGGTTCTTGAACCCGGAGATCGTTGCCGCCGATGAAAGGATCGCTTCGATGGCGGTTGCGGCGCACAAGCGCTACGGCAAAGGGCGGCATAAGGCGGGTTTGAATTTCGGAGATTGCTTTGCTTATGCCACCGCTAAGGCCTTAGATTTACCGTTGCTTTTTAAGGGCGACGATTTCACGCACACCGATATAGGGTCTTAGAAGCGGTTGTGCGTTTCGGGCCGCCCGGGTTCCGGTTTATTTCACGTTCAGGTGGGCTTCGTAGGGTTGGGGGACGCCGCTGCGGCCATCGGACCAGGTTACGAAGAGAGTGCCCGCAGCAGAGACGAAGTTATCGGTGTAGTCGCCGAAATTAGGGACGATTTGCGAGGTGACGGCGAGCCAGTCGGTCGGCTGATTGGTGATGCGGGTGTTGGAAGCCGGAGACGTCGAGGTGGTGGGCTTGAGATTGAGCGCGCCGTAGACGTCGGTTTTTCCGGTGCCCGCATTGCTGCCGCGGCGGTCGTACCAAGTGACATTCAGCAGACCGTCGCTCGAAGTGTTCTTGAGTCCGGGCATGGTGTGCATGTCTTCGAATCTGTCATCGCTGTTGAGGCGGACGGGGGCTAGCTGAAGGTAACTCAGGCTGTCCAGATCGTAGCTTTGCAGGAAGATATCGCCGAGCGGCGTATTTCTGGCATCATTCCATACCAGGCTGACGGAATGATATGGCTCGCTCACGGCGATGCGAGGGAAATCATTCATCTGAAACCGGTTATAGCCGGGTACGACGGTCGCATCGGTCGAGATGATGATATTCGAGTTTTGCTGGAACGGCGGCGCACAGGGCGAGGGAGACGGGCTTAGCGGGCTCACCAGGCAGGCTGCCGGGATGCGGTTCACGATTACGGAGGTGGGCGCGCTGTTTATGCAGAAATCGGGGCCCACATAGTTGGTGACCCAGTTGTACTCGTAAGCGACGTAGACATCGCCATTCCCGGCGCGCACCGCCGGATACGATCCTTCCTGCTCGCAACCGTTCGGATCGCTAGTGGCGAGTGTGAGGTAGGGCTGCGGGCTGGTGGGACCGTTGGAACAGGCAGGGGCGAGGGGATCGGTGAGGTCGCAAGCGGCCATTTCGATTTGATTGATGCTGGCGAAATTGATGCCGTTGAATGTTTCGGTGAAGTCGGTAAACGACATATAGAGGCGCTTGCGGACGGGATCAATTGCGAGATAGTCTTTGTCGAGCAGAGGGAAACAGGAAGTAACGCCGTTGTTCGGGACACCGCTGCAAAAACCAGTGGCGACGATATTGGGCTGGCTACAGCTTAAGGTATCGCCGGTGACCTGGCAGGCGCTGACCGCTACGGCCACTCCGCCGAGAGGCATGTCGGGGCAGCCGGAGAGAGAGGAACAGCTATAAAGGCTCGAGACATAGAAATAGGTAAATCCGGAGTTCGAATAGACGGCGACGCTCGGGTCTCCTTGCCAGCGGCTGCCGTTGAGACAGTTGAAATTTGGGAGGCCTCCCAGGTCGGTAAAGGTTTTTCCTCCGTCGCTCGAGAATCCGTAGCCGGTGAGCTCCTCTTTGTAGTTGGGGGAGCCACACCCGGCGTGGAGGCCGGTGGCATCGTTCCAGGCTTCTACGACGTATTTGCCCGAGGCGGCGATCGAAGTTTCGGATTGGCCGCCGAGGTAGGCTCCCGAGTTGGTCCGATCTTCGCTGATGGAAGCGGCATCGACATTCGCCAGTCCGGTGATGGGCGATTTGGCTTTCCGGGCCAGGGCGAAATCGGTTTCGGGCGAGATTGCGGGCCCATTTACCTGCGCGCCGAAACAATACATTTGCATGCCGGAAGAGGCCTGAAATGTTTTGCCGAGGTGAGCGCAAAAGTCGGCCTTACCGGGTCGGCGCGTTTGTGCCCGCGCGGGAGCGGGGAACAGAGCGAGGGTCAGGGTGAGGGCCGAGCAGGATAGTAGAGCTACGCGACCGGGACGAGATGAGTGATTTTTTCCTTCTCCGAACATGGAACCTCCTAGAGAAACCGATGGTTATTAAAAACGCCAGAACATTCGCGGGAATGGAAGTGATTTAATACGATCGGTTGGTGGATTGATGGTATATCCCGAAATAATCTAAGGCAATACAGTACGCATGTATTGAGAGATCAGTTCAGTACCAGGAGAAGCGGGGTACGTACTACTTGGGAATGAGAAAAGTGGAGATAGGAAAGGATGGTGCGGTTCAAAAGCTGTACAAACTAGTAGACCAGGCGGTTCTCCTCAGTGGAAATTATTCACGATCATCACGTTGCTTCCGCCACGGAGAACGGCGGTAAAGAGGAAGGTTTTGCGATCCGGCGAGACGGTTAGGCCTTGACCCAGGTTCACGTTTAGATGGGCGATTTCGCTCTCGTTGCCGGTTGCGAAGCTGTGGAAGCGCACAGATTTTGAGTCTGCCGCCAGATAGTAAATACCGTCTTTGGTTACAGCAAATTCCATGTCTACTTCGGCGGCCAGTAATTTCTTTTCCTGGCCACTTTCCAAAGACAACGCCCAGAGACCGGGTTGTTCGTTTTTTGTGTAATAGAGGGTTCGCCCGTCGGGAGACTCGAAGGCGACGCGTCCGCCGTTAGCGGTGACCTGAACCGGCTTACCGCCCTTCGCCGAGATTTTCCATATTTCAGACCGGTTGTCCCGGTCCGAGTGATAGTAAATCCATTTTCCGTCGGCGGACCAGCTGGGGATGTTGCCGGGCGTGTCCTCGGGAGTGATCTTTCGGAGCCGGCTGCCATCGGACCCGATTACAAAGATGTCCCATCGTTCATCGTCCGTATGATCGAAGGCGATGAAGCGCCCGTCGGGAGACCAGCGCGGAGTGCCTGAGAATCCGGACGCAAAGTGAGTGACCTGAGTGGGGGTTCCGCCGGACGAATCGCAGGTCCATATTTGGAGCAGGCCGGACCGGTTCGAAGCGAACGCTACATGTTTGCCATCCGCCGAGTACTCCGGACTCGAGTCGAACCGGCTGGAAGGGGAGAAGCTGCTGGGGGGCTTGCCGGGCTCAAGTTTCCAGATCTGGGCGTCGATGTTGAGCGCGGTGTACGCAAACCGGTTTCCTCTAAGCGCAACAGCAATGGCGAAGGGAGAGAAGGGCAGGTCTTCGGTAAACGTGAAGCGTTCCGAGCGCGCCCCCGGTACAGCACGCACACGCATGATGGAGGCGTCATAGAGGCCCTTATAAAGGGCGTAGACGATGTACTTCCCGTCCGCGGTCCAAGCGCTTCCTTCGATTTCCTTTCCCGATTGTTTCAGCGGAACGGGATTTCCGAGCGGGCGATAATTCGCCGAGAGGTGTAGCAGGTACAGTTCGCAAGCTTTGCTACAGCGCGTGAAGAGGAGTTGGCGGCCGTTGGGAGAGAAGGCAGGATTGATATCCGAGGTGTGGGCGTCTGGCGGGGTGGTAAGCCGGGTCCTCCCGCCAGTTTCGACGTTCAGAAGCGCGAGAGCTGAGGGCGCGTCCTTCGACTGACTCTCGGCAACCGCGAGAAACCGGCCGTCGGGCGACCAGGATATGGAGCGCGAGTACAGAAAGTCGAGCGGGAAGGCACCTTCGGCAATTTTGCGCTCCGTACCGCCGAGCGCCGGAATGACGTAAATGGCCCGGGTGGATTTGGAGACGCGGAGGAATGCAATGGAGTTGCCGTCTGGAGACCAGGCCGGGCTTCTGTCCTGATCGTGGCTCGAAGTAAGGGGAAGAGGCGCGCCGCCACCGATCAACTTGACGAAAATGTGGCGAGCGACGTCACGCCCCAATCGGTCGTCCCATACATAGGCGACTTGGGTTCCGTCGGGCGAGAAGCTCGGTTCACTCTCCCAGCCGGAGGCGGCAGTGAGGGGCACCGGTGTGATTTGCAGGCGATTGTCGGGCGGATGGGACCGTGAGAATCGCCAGACTCCGAGGATGACGATTGCCAGGAGTAGAGCGGCCATCAAGCCAAACAGGACGCGGTTGCGCCGCTGGGGCGACGGGGGCGTGGGCTCTTCCGCCAGGTGAGGAGCCTCGATACGACCGAGGAAGCGGTATCCGCGGCGCGCAAATGTCTCGATGAAGCGAGGATTTTCAGCCGTGTCGCCGAGCGCGTCGCGGAGTTTTCGTACGGCGCTGTTGATGGCATTGTCGTAGTCGACGTAGGTGCCTGGGGTCCAAAGCTTTGCTTGGATCTGCTCGCGAGTCACTAATTCGCCGCTGTGCTCCAAGAGCAGCATGAGGACCCGAAGCGGCTGGTCCTGCAATTTGATCCGGATCCCGTGTTTGCGCAGTTCTCCGGTGCGGGGGTCCAGCTCGAACGCTCCGAAACGATAGACCGATTCCGACAAATCGGGGTCTCGCATGCGGACGAAGTCTAGCACAGTAAACGGGCTTCGGCCGCCTTGGCTTGAGGGAAATGGATCCTTCGTTGCGACAGAGAGTCTTCCGCACGTCTTGCTTTCAACCATTTAGCTGGACAGGTGCTGCACAGGTGCTGCACAGCCAGAAACGAGTTGTGCGCTATGGAGACCCTGGCTGTCCTGACTGATTTTGAGCTTGGCCCAAAGGAGGCCAGCTCATGTGCAGGATTCGAGGAGTTGGAATTGCGCTGATGGTTGCGCTGTGTAGTTCGTGGGCGCAGGGCGATTCGAGGCCGCTCACAATTCATATCTATAACCTGGCGAACGTGCCGTCGCGGAGATTGGATAGCGCGACCCGGGATGCAGGCCGGATTTTGGCCACCGCCGGTATCGAAGCCGTTTGGGAGCGGCGGCCGGAGGAACGGGAAGCGCACGTGCTCGATTTGACGGCTTGCAAGAGGCCAGCGTATGACGGACGAGGCTATATCGTGGTTGCCATCGTGGGCTCTGTTCCTGCCCGGTATCATTCCGGCGCACTGGGATACGCACTGCCCAACGCCCAGGCCGGGGTGAATGCCACGATCTTTTACGAACGCATCAAACAGATAGGCGAAGAGGGCGGGACAGATCTTGCGACGGTGCTCGGGGATGTGATGGCGCACGAGATTGGACACGTGCTGCTTGGGACGACGGAACATAGCCGGGGCGGCATTATGAAGGGAACCTGGTCCAGAGTGGATTTTCAGATGTCGCACCGGGCGGCGGCGGAGTTCTCAGCAGTTGAGTCTGCGGCGATACAGAAGCGCATTTCGTTGGAAGCGGCAAACCGCGCTATCAGAGATTCTCAAATATCCAAGGGTTCCGCTCCATCGCCCGGTCCCTGATCGCGGGATGGTTGCCGTCGGGCGAGGCCGACCTTCGCGTCTCGCTTTGACTACCGGGTGACGCCAACCTGGCTCAAAGAGTCAGGCGTATCGAAGGCGGTATCTTTCAGGCCTCGTAGCGGCCGGAGGTTCCGCCGTGGCCAGCGGGATCCATTTTCATTTTGAAGACGAGGGGGTGGCTATCCATTTCCCAACCGGCACAGGCGCGCTACGTGTTCGGCAATTCCCAGTACATCACCAAGGTGTAGTGGTCACGAGCATGGCCAAGGGCAGACGCATTGAACTATGCGGAGAAGCCAGCAAAAGATCGGTGTAGCAGGCGGTGAGCCGGTTTCGTTCAAGCATCTCTCCGAAGAACAGGAAAGACATCAGCAGATCACCCGAGGTGCTCCGGCGACGCAAGGAATTGGCAGCTCCTGCAGCGCCGGGCGCCAGCCCCGGATGGCTCGTTCGGCAATTGCTCTCCGAATCGCTGGCACGTCGTGTTCTTGTTAATCGACATTGCAATATTGTAGATTAACAAGGGATGACTCGCTCCAACGATTTGATACAGGGGACGCTCGACCTGCTGATTTTGAAGGTGCTCTCGCTTGAGCCGCTGCATGGCTGGGCGATTGCGAAGCGCATCGAGCAGAGTTCGCAAGAGCTCTTACAGGTGCAGCAGGGATCTTTATATCCGGCGCTTTACCGGCTGGAGGGGAAGGGCTGGATCAAGACGCACTGGGGCGAGGCGCCGGACGGGCGGCGGGCGAAGTTCTATTCGTTGACGGCGGCGGGACGGAAACAGTTCGCGCGTGAAAGCCACAGTTGGGAGCGGCTGTCTTCGGGCGTTGGGCTGGTGTTGAAGAGTTCGTGAGGCGGGTGGCAGCATGCGACTGTTCTGGCGGGCACGGCAGGAACGCGAGATGCGGGAAGAGCTGCAACTCCATGTGCAGCGCGAAGCGGATGCGCTGGTCGAGAGGGGACAATCACGGGAAGAAGCGGAGCGAAGCGCGGCGCGTTTGTTTGGGAATTTGACGGCGGTGCGCCAGGAGTGCCGCGAGACGCGGGGCTTTCAGTGGCTTGAGAATTTCAGGCGGGATTTGGGCTACGGGCTGCGCGGATTGCGGCGCACGCCCGCGTTTTCAACGGTGGCGGTCTTATCGCTAGCGCTGGGGATTGGGGTGAATGCGGCTGTGTTTTCGGTAGTGCATGCGTTTTTGCTGCAGCCGCTCGATGTGCCGCATGCGGAGCGGTTGGCGCTGTTGCGGATCGAGAGACCGGCCGCCGTCATGCACGGCTTGGTTGCTAAGGACAGCTACGATTTTTCGTACCCTACGTTTGAATATTTGCGGCGCGAAAACCGGGAGTTTTCGGGTCTGTTTGCGACGGGCGACGACTCCTTTACGTATCAGACATGGGAGGGAACGCGTCAGGTGCCTGGTGCATGGGTGAGCGCCGATTATTTCTCGGTGCTGCATATCAAGCCCCAAATGGGAAGTCTGCTGAGAGCGGCTGAAAATAAGCCGGGCGATTTGTTAGTCGACATTAGCGACGCTTTCTGGAGCAGCGCGTTTGGGCGCGATCCCAAGGCGGTCGGCAAAATACTGCGCCTTAACGGTCACGACGTCACGATCGCAGGCGTTTTGCCGCCCCAATTTCATGGCGTAACGATCGGAGAACAACCGGCCATCTTCGCCCCGCTCGCGACCGAACCCCTCCTAAACAGTCCCTACAGCTCGGTTAGCTGCGGTGAAGGTTGCGACTGGCTCACCGTCATGGGACGCCTGAAAGATGGCGAGTCCCTAAGCCGGGCGAGGGCGGCGCTCAGGGTTGTATCGCAACAGTATTTCACCACGCAGTCGGTTCACGGGCTTTGGGGTAACACCCGACAAGAAGTGCTACGGAACCATTTTGGAGCGATTTCGGGAGCAACCGGATTCTCCTTTTTACGCCAGCGTTTTGCCGATCCCTTACAGATCCTGCTATGGCTCTCACTGCTGGTTCTCGCAACAACCTGCGCCAACCTCGCCGCTTTATTGCTGGCTCGCAGCGCAGCACGGCAAAGGGAGTTTTCCGTGCGGGGGGCGCTGGGCGCTTCGCGCAGCCGGCTAATTGCACAAATTCTGACAGAGACGTCGCTGATCGCGGCTGCTGGCGCATTACTGGGCATTCCGCTGATGTATGCGTTATCGCAATGGCTCGCCAATTCTTTGTTTCCCGACTCGGAATCGTTCCGGCTTTCGCTTGAACCGAACGCGGCGATTCTATTTTTTGTTCTAGGTATCACGTTCCTGACGACTTTGTCGGTGGGATTGAGTCCGGCGCTGCGGCTAACGGGCCGGTCGTCTATGGCGGGCTCGCGAATTATCTTGGTCGAGCGGCGGAATAAGCTTGTTTCGCGAATTCTTCTGACGGGGCAAGTTGGGCTCTCGCTGCTTTTGGTAGTGGCTGCTGTGGTTTTCTCTGGCTCTTTATTCCAACTCCGGCAAGTGCATCTGGGCTTTAATCCGGATCACCTGGTTGTTATCGGTTCCTCGTGGAGCAAAAGCAAGAAGACAAATGTGCAAAAGCAACTTGCGCTGGAGCAGATATTGGAAGCCTTACGGTCTTCTCCGCGCGTCAAATCGGCCGCCATTCTGGGGATGCTTCCTTTGAGCGGAAATGCTCGAATAACGACAATTTCTGCTCCACCATCGCAGCGCAAGTTGGAACTCTTCGACAACGACGTTTCGCCTCAATATTTCGCGACTATGGGAACGAGACTTCTCGAAGGAAGGGATTTCACCGACAGTCCAGAAGACCAGAAGATGTCTGTTGTTCTCAGTAAGAAAGCGGCGGACTTCTTGTTTTCCGATCGCAGCGCCGTAGGGCAGGTGATCCAGGAAGGCGAATTGAAGCCCGGCAAGCAACGCCGCGTGATCGGCGTAGTCGAAAACAGTAAATATCTGAATCTGCGCAATTCAGAAGCAACGATCTTTCATCCGAACGAGGGGTGGGCAAGCACATTTGTGGTGCGGTACACAGGCGATGTCCACGCGGTGCTCTCTCTCGTCGAAAAGCAACTACGGCGGGTGGCTCCTGAGGTGCCGTTGGGGCCGCCGGTTTCGATGCAGCACCTGGTAGATAAATCGCTTGCTACGGAGCGATTGTTTGCCACACTCAGTAATTTTTTTGGCGGGCTGGCGCTGCTGCTGATGGCTGTGGGCTTGTATGGCACGCTGGCATACACGACAGCTCGGCGGACGCCCGAAATCGGGATTCGCATGGCCTTGGGGGCGACACGGCGGAGCGTGCTTTGGACGGTTGCGCGGGAAAATCTTCTGGTGGTGGCGGCGGGTGTGGTGCTCGGCTTAGGCGCGGCGGCAGCGAGTGTACGGTTTATTCGTTCGCTGGTTTATGGCGTGGATGCGCTGGACCCGCGATTGTTGCTCGCGGTTTGCGGATTGATTGGCGCGGCGGCGGCGATGGCTACCATTTTGCCGGCGTGGCGGGCGGCGCGGATTGATCCGATGGCAGCGCTTCGCGAGAATAACTAGGCTCGCAGTAGGCCCAACGGGGGCACTGGGTTGGAAGTTGGGGAACAGGCGGCGTAAGACCGAACTCGGACATGGTGACCAGGGTGACAGGGGTGTAGCATGTAGAGGCCCGATATCGGACATCTATACTGATGCGTGAGGCCACGATCGAACTACTCAAGGGTACCCTGGATTTGCTCATTCTCCGGGCTTTGGAACTTCGCCCGATGCACGGATCCGCGATTGCAGACCGCATGTTTCAGGTTACGCGCGGCACGTTTCAAGTAAAAGCAGGCTCACTCTTTCCTGCGCTTCATCGACTGGAGCAACAGGGCTGGGTCGAGGGCAAATGGCAAGAAACGGCTGAAGGCAGGCGGGTCCGATCCTACACGTTAACCCGCGAAGGCAAGAAACAGCTGGCGATCGAAAAAAAGACATGGACGCGGATTGTACAGGCCATGACCGCGTTGTTGGAGTCCGCTTAGCATGCGAACTCACGCGCGAATAAAGCGACTTATCGATAATCTGTTTCATCGGCGGCGTGCCGAGGATACGCTCAGTACGGAATTGGGCGCTTACCTGGACGAGATGGCGGCGCGCAATATCGCCAAAGGCATGCATCCCGAACAAGCGCGGCGTCAGGCCTCACTCGAAATTGGGGGCATTGAACAAATCAAAGAACAGGTTCGCGACGCTTGGCTGGGTCAAGGGATCGAGACCACATTTCAAGACGCCCGTTATGCATGCCGCTCTCTGGTACGCTCACCTGGCTTTGCGGTGATTGTCGTAGCAACCCTCGCGCTCGGGATTGCGGCCAATGTCACGATTTTCAGCCTGATGCGCGCGGTGCTATGGCGTCCTCTGCCCTATCCGAAGCCAAACCGCATCGTCAAGATCCAGGTTGACGCCCGCAATGTCGCCAACACGGGTGCAACAAGGAGGGAACTGCTCAGCCTGCAAGAGCGCAGCCGGTGTCTAGAAGCAGTTTCAACGATTGACGGGGCCGACGCGAATCTCGAGTACGCCGGCGAAAGTGAATCCGTCACGGCCGCGGAAGTTTCCGATAACTTTCTCGCGCTGCTCGGCGCACGCCCTGCACTCGGAAGGACACTCGATTCACGCGTTGACGCGAGCGCGCAAAACCCGCTGGCGGTTCTCATCAGCGATCAGTTGTGGCACAGACGGTTCTCAGCGGATCCCGGCATCATTGGGAGAAGCATTCGCGTCAACGACATCGACGTGCAAATCGCAGGTGTGCTGCCGGCAGGATTTCGTCTTTTCTTGCCGCCGTCGATCACTGATCTGGAGCGCGTCGACATATGGTTTCCGTATCGTATTGACCCCACCGTGCCGTACCGCGGTGTACCGATCCTAGCGCGGCTCAAACCGGGCGTCACGCTAGAGCAGGCAAATGCTGAGCTGCAAACGCTCGCCGTCCAGTTCGAGCGTGAGAACCCGGGCTTTTATTCAGGCCCGAACGGATGGCAAGCATCGCCATTTGACCGTGGCCCCGGCGCGAAAGTACACTTCGCGGCCCGACTGCTGCAAGATGACATGACAAGCGAAATTCGGCCGCGATTGTTTCTGCTTTCGGCCTTAGTGGTGTTTGTACTACTGATCGCTTGCTCGAACGTTGCGAGCCTGCTGCTTGCGCGAGGTTTAGCCCGGCAACGGGAGCTGAGCATTCGCCGGGCGCTGGGTGCGCCGCGATATCGAATCATCCGGCAGCTCCTTGTGGAAAGCCTGGTGCTCGCCCTGATCTCGGCTGCCATAGGTCTACTGAGCGCGCAAGTCACGGTCAAAGCAATCGCACATCAGAACGCCTGGCATTTTCCTTTGCAAGCCAGGATCGCCATAGAGCGGCCCGCGATGATATTCGCTCTCTTCTTATCCGTCGTAACCAGCATCCTGTCCGGGTTGATACCGGCTTGGCGCTTGAGCGCGACTACAACGGGCCAATTGCATGCGGGAAGATGGGAGACCACAGGGACGGCGGCGAGACGTTTGCAACGATCTCTGGTGGTAGTCGAGATCGCGTTGTCCATAGTGCCGCTCCTTTGCGGAGGCCTCATGCTGCGATCCTTTCTGAATTTGTTGCACACGCCGCTCGGGTTCGATCCGAGCAATGTTGTCACAGCTTTTTTACCGATTGATTCAAAACGTTACCCGACGCTGGCGCAGAAATGGATACTACTCCGGAGCGTAATTGACAAGGTCCGTGCCATTCCTGGAGTGGAATCGGCGAGCGCCGCGGATCCGTTGCCGCTCCAGGGTCAGGCGACCCGACGAGTGGGCCGTAAGGACCGGCCCGACTCTCCACCGATCCTCGCTACACAGCAGTTCGCTTTACCCGGGTATCTTCACACAATCGGTACGGCTCTCCGGGAAGGTCGGGATTTCACCGATGAAGACATCGCGACCGATCGCGGCGTGACCATTATCGATGAGGAATTGGCGAGACGACTATGGCCAGAGGGAGCAATCGGCAGACGACTGGTGATCTATCGGACAGGCCGGCGGGACGAAGTCGAAGTGATCGGGGTTACGAACAGCGCACGGCTAACCCGCGTTCGCGACCAGAACACACCTCATTTTATCTTTCCGTACGGTAACTATCCGTCTGGCATGTCGCTGGTGATAAAGACACCGAACAGCGCCGGGAAGATGGCGCCGCAGATCAAAGCCGCTGTGGATGAGGCGCGTTCCGGGCAGACTGTTTTGGATATTCGTGGCATGCGCGACTACGTATCGAATTCTATTGGGGACACGCGCTTTATGGTATTCGTGTTGACGGCGTTCGCAGGAGCTTCCTTGATGCTCGCCGCTGTTGGCCTGTATGGAACGCTAACGTATCTGACGCTTCAGCGTACGCGAGAGTTTGGCATTCGGCTGGCTATCGGTTCTAGCCTCAAGGGCATCATTGGCATTGTCGTGCGAGAGAGCGCGATGCTGACACTTATTGGGACAGTATTAGGGCTGCTCGGAGCTTCCGTCATGGCCGGGACGATACGCGGAATGCTTTACGGCGTTCATCCCTTAGATGGCATGACCTTTGTCAGCGTAGTAGGTCTGGTCGGAATCATTGCTCTGGGTAGCGCCACTATTCCGGCGTGGCGTGCCGCGCGGATTGATCCCCAGATCTCCTTGCGGAGTGAGTAGCCTGCGCAGTCTGGAACCGCACAAAGTTACTCGTCGCGCAGAGCCACCATGGGATCGATGCCAGCGGCATGTGCTGCTGGAATCCAGCTAGAGAGCGCAGCTACTACGATCATTGTTGCCAGTGCCAGGAGGCCGGTAATCGGGTCAAGCGGACGTAGGTTAAATAGCGTGTGTTTCAGCATTCTCGCAATAAAAAGAACAGCCGGGAAACCCGCTGCCAGCCCAATGAGTAACAGCACGAAGGCATCTCCGACCACCAAGCCGGCAACCCGCTTTCGGGACGCGCCGAGAGCCATACGGATGCCGATCTCGCTTCTGCGCCGCTCAACCATGTACGCCAGCAGGCCAAGCAGGCCGATGCTAGATAAAATCAGCGCCAGTAAACCGAATGTGCCTGAGAATATGCTGAGCAGACGCTCCGAGCGCAGGAGAGCGTCGATCAATTCTGTCTGGGTCTCGATCGCAATGACGGGAACTCCGGGACCAATCGTTGAAGAAGCTTGCCGGAAAGTCCGCGCGAGTTGTCCCGTGCTGATATTTGCGCGCATCACGAAGTTGATTCGCCATCCGGGATGGCTGGCAGTGGCAGAGGGGAAAAATACGGCGGGGTGGCTGGCTTTCCGCAGCGAATAGTACCGGCCGCTCTTTACTATGCCAACAATCCGATAGTGATTGGTTGGTTTGGGGCCAAGTCCAAACTGCTCACCCAGCGGATTCCGATCATTGTAGAAACGATGCACGAAGAGATCGTCGACGATCACAGCGTCGGAAGCTTTGGCCATGTCGCGAGCCGCAAAGGTGCGGCCGGCAATCAGCGGAATGCCAAGAGTTTCAAAAAATCCGTCACTCACGTGATTCACCGAAATTGGATCGGAGAGACGAAAGGGCCGACCGGGAAGATTAACGAACGACATGTTTAAGTCTCCAGAGAGGGGACGCAGTTCGACGGTCGACACTCGCATGACGCCAGGAGTTGAAGCCAAGACGCCGCGAAGCCGTTCGACATAGTTGTTTACTTGCTCTGGCAGATAGCCTGCGCTCCACGGATTGACGGAAGCATAGACGAGATTTGCTCGGTTAAACCCAAGGTCGAGACTGCGGAGGTTTGCGAGAGAACGACCGAGCAGTCCAGCCGCGACCAACACGGCGAAGCTCAAGGCAATTTGTGCGATTACCAGGAGCCGTGGAAGGCGCAGACGACCTGCCGCGACGGTGCGACCGGTTGCTTTCAAGGCGTCATGCAGGCTGGCCCGTGCTTGCGTCCAAGCCGGCGCGATTCCGCACAACATGGCGGTCGCCAGCGACACGGCGCAGGTAAACCCGAGGACGGGCATGCTGGCGTGAAGATCAAAGCCGCCGATATTCAGGTCTGCACGGATGAAAGAGTGTAGGGCGTTAGCGAGTAGATAGCTGAGCAACAGACCCGCGCAGCCGCCGAGTGCCGCCAGCAACACGCTCTCGGTGAGGTGCTGCCGGAATAGCCGGGGGCGGGACGCTCCCAGGGCCAGGCACACCGCCGACTCGCGCTGCCGAACGACAGCGCGCGAGAGCAAGAGATTCGCGACATTGGCGCAAACGATCAGTAATACCAGGCCCACCAGCAAGAACAAAATCCAGAGCGCCCGCGATTCATCGGCTCTCATCGGATCGATTCCCCGGCGGCCGGGGAGCGTGATTAGTTGCGGGATTTTGTCACTATCGACCTGAACTCCGGGAGGAACGACCATCCTGCGAAACAAAGCTGAAAGCTCTTGCCTCGCCTGGCTCTCTGGCACTCCGGGTCTGAGCCGCCCCATCATGCGCACCCACCAGTAACGATCGGTATTGCTGAAACTCTGGTCCAGTTTCGCCCGCGGGCTCAGAGCCCATTCTGCAGCAAGCGGAGCGTAGAGGTCGACCCACTCGCCAATCTGAAGCCCGAAAAATCCCGGCCGAGCGACACCCGCAATCTCGACGGGCACGCTGTTCACTTGCAACACTTGCCCCAGGACATCGGAACGCCCCGCGAACTGTTTCCGCCACAAGCGATCACTCAGAATAACCAGCGGTGGCTGGCCGACACGATCATCGCTCGACGAAAATGGACGTCCCAATTGTAAAGGCGCACCGAGTCCCGTGAAAAAATTCGTACTGACGTATTGAAGCCGGAACTGTTCAGCTGCCTGTTTGTTGACGAGGACGGCAGCCATGGAGGGATCGGAGAACCCGATCAGGGAAGCGAATCCGTTTTGCTGCCGAACCAGGTCGCGATACGCACGCACCGCAATGGACGACCCCTGCAGGCGGTGCTCATCACCTTTCGAGTCACCGGACAACATGTTGCAGAGTGCTTCCGGAAAACCGTGATTCGTCCACTCGATCAATCGGAGCGCTTGTGGATCGGTCACCGGGAGTGACTCAAGCAGGGCTGCGTCCACCAAGCTAAAAATCGCGGAGTTGGCTCCGATGCCTAGCGCAAGCGAGAGCACCAGCACCAGAGTAAAGAGCGGACTCTTGCGCATCTGCCGCAAGGTATAGCGGCCATCTTGAATGGTTGATTCGAGCCATAGTGTGCCCCGTGCACTGCGGCATTCTTCTTTCACTTGCTCAATGCCGCCGAACTCCTGCCGCACTCGCCGGCGCGCTTCGCCTTGACTCAGCCCGGTGCTTTCAAGCGCGGCGATTCTCTCGGCGATGTGAAACTGGAGTTCCCGACCGAGATCCCGCTCCAATTTGTTACGTCGCCAGAAGCGTGACCACCACGTCATCACGCGCCCTCTTCCGCGAGATTGAGAATCAGGCCAACGGCTTCAGCTAGTCGTCGCCAGCTCGCCGCCTGTGCCTCCAAATGCGCCCGCCCCTTGTTAGTCAAACGATAAAACTTGGCGTCTCGACCGGTTTCCGTTTCCTTCCAGTCGGATTTGACCAGATCACGGTTTTCTAATCGATGCAAGGCCGGATAGAGGGAACCGCCTGGAACCTGGACAATATCGCGAGAGACTTGCTGGAGCCGCTGGGCGATGGCATAGCCATGTATCGGCTCTACGGCAACGATTTTCAGGATGAGGAGGTCTAGCGTACCTTGCGGGAGATCGGATTTCGATGCGGAATCAGCCATAGGTTTCGCTTCTACCTATTTATACCGCTCTGATAGGTAGAAGCGCAAGCTCTTCTGTGTGCAGTGTTGTAGGAGGCGTGCTCAGATCATCTGGCCCGTACATAGACGGGCCGATGGTCTAATTCTGGTTACGCCTGTAAATAAGGCAAAACCGGGTTCGTCCGATTACCTGGTAATCCCTTAACCACTCGCGCAATTTCGGATAATTTTGGGGTTTCAGGCCTGGATTCAGCAAGCCCAAGCCGTCGACGATCCAAGTTGGTTTTGTATTGGCGAGCTGCACACGGTTGAGCGCGGCGGGACCTCCGTAAATGGGGCTCTTCACATGCAGATGCCGGTCGGCAGGGACGCCTGTGAGCGGCTGCGAGTCCCAGAATTTGCTATCGCTCGAAAGCCTTGTGTACACGTAGATATCGGGCCGGTATCCCCATACAAAAAGCGTGTCTCCAGGCCGCATCGCGCTTTTGATTTGGGAAGCCGCGGCCTGCGAATCGAGATCTAATTGCACGTCGCTCCAGCTCGGCTGGATGCCTTTCAGATTGTCGTAGGCCAGAATCGCGTAATGCGGGCCGAAGCGGAGGAACGGTACGAGCAGAGCGAGCGGCAGCAAGACCGAGGTCGCGCGGCGGTACCGCTCGAAGCCAATCGCAATGCCGCGGGACCCGGCAATGACAAGCGGCGGCAACAATTGTAAGTAATAGCGGGGCTCGAAGCGCTCGCCCAGGCACACGGAAGCGAACGAGAATAGCAGCCAGGACGAGAGCATCCAACGGTTTCGCTTCCCAACGTGCGGAAACGCGACAACTGCGCCGCCGAGGAGCGCAATGTGAAACCCAAGCCAGTGAACAGTGCGTGTAAATGCCGCGTGCAGCGGATGCGTAACGAACGATTGAGACGCATAGATCCAGCCCCACTGCCAAACTTGTTGGCAATACCCGGACCAACAACCAACAGCCCACGCGCCCGCGGCCGCTACCAGTAATGGCGCAATAAAACCCAGCGCCAACATGGGTATGGCACTCAGCAGCCACGCCGCGCAGACCGCAAGCACAAACAGCGCCTTCGGATTTACCAGAAACGCAACCGCACTAAGGATGCCCGCAAGAAACGCGCGCCGCGTGAACGCAAAATAGACGGCCGCGATATGCGGGACCAGCATCAACGCATCAGCGGCAAACGGGATGACTGCCGAAGGCATATAGAAGGCGAGAAAGAACGCGAGGAGGAACGCCGCAATCTGGCCTTCGCGTTCGCCCCACCAGGCGCGCCCTAGCCGGTACATCAAAAAGCAGGCAAGCAGTACGTAACCGGCATCAAGCAAACGTAATGCCCAGCCGGAATGGCCGCCGATGAGCAGATAATAAATCGCATCGAGCGGAGGTTTGTCGTACCAGAAATCGCGGTAGGGCAGCTTACCATGCAGGATGTTGATCGCGGCCGCGAGATGATAATCTTCGTCGGCCCACAACAGATGAATGTGGCAGAAGCGAAGGGAAGCGAGCAGCACGACCACCAGCGCAAAAATGAGCTGCTTCGGTGGCTTCATTCTCACGCGTATCATAAGACATAGAGACACACACCCCGATTGAGAACACTGCAAACCGTCGAAATCGCCAAATCCTATACCGGCCGCAAGGTGGTGGATAACGTATCCGTACGGGTAGAGCAAGGCGAGGTGGTAGGCCTGCTCGGGCCAAACGGCGCCGGCAAGACAACATCGTTTTACATCATCGTCGGACTGGTCAGCCCGGATAGCGGACAGGTGCTGCTCGATGGGCAGCCTGTTACCGAATTGCCGATGTATCTGCGCGCGCGGAAGGGGGTAAGCTATCTGCCACAGGAGCCTTCGGTGTTCCGCAAGCTGAGCGTGGAAGATAATCTGATGGCGATCCTGCAGACTTTGCCCCTCAATGGCCGTGAACGGCGCGAACGGATGAATGCGCTGATTGACGACCTGGGCTTAGAAACGGTGCGCCACAGTAAGGGTTATATGTTGTCCGGCGGGGAGCGGCGGCGCGTTGAGATCGCCCGGTCACTCGTGCTGCAGCCTGATTTCATTTTGCTCGACGAACCCTTTTCCGGAATTGATCCGATCCAGGTGCTCGAACTGCAGCGCATTATTGGCGATTTGAAGCAGAAGGGCATCGGGATTCTGGTAACAGATCACAATGTGCGCGAGACGCTGGCGGTGACCGACCGCGCCTATATCATCAGCAGCGGACGGATTTTTCGGGCGGGCTCGCCGGAGTCGCTAGGCAATGATCCAGAGGTGAGGCGGATCTATCTGGGCGAGAATTTCTACTTCCCGCCGGTCCCGGTTGCCTGAGCAGGGGCGGGATTTTCTGAAGCTACGAGGCTCGTTCGCGGTGTTAAACTGAGAGCCAAATGAGTTCGCTTTCGCAGCGCCTTCACCTCGGTGTTCAGCAAAAGCAAATACTCACGCCTGGCCTCGTGCAGATGGTCACGGTCCTGCAACTCAACCGGCTTGAGTTGAAAGACATGATCCTGAACGAGATTGCCGAAAATCCTGTTCTGGAAGAAGCGACGGAAGCGGGCGAGGATTTGACGCCGGCCGAAGTGCAAGAGATGCTGGAACG
Organism: Terriglobia bacterium; assembly: GCA_963767485.1. GTDB lineage: Bacteria > Acidobacteriota > Terriglobia > Bryobacterales > Bryobacteraceae > Bog-105. The sequence goes on from CAVYDZ010000017.1 coordinate 47,235, forward strand.
GGAGCGGCAAGCCGACCCGGCCGATCAGGCGATTTTGGACCGCGTCGAGAATTCGGAAGGTAAGAGCGCGCTCGACGCACCCATCGACGGCGACGGAGCGCCTTCCGGCAGCAGAGGGAGTCGCCGCCGGCACAGCAGCTCCGGAAGAAGCCGCGAAATCTGAAACAGATCCCTTCGAAGAAATCGATTTTGGCAGCTTCTTCGATGATTATCTCGACCCGGGATTTAAGAGCCCCGCAGCGGAGTCGGTCGAAAAACCATCGTTCGAAACCTTTCTTTCATCGCCCGTTACCTTGAGCGATTATTTGCAGAGCCAGCTCAGTGTTTTGATTTTGCCGGACCGAGTACGGCAGGCGGCGAATACCATCATTGGCAATCTCGAAGAAAGCGGATATCTGATGACGCCGCTCGAAGAAATCGCCGCGGCGGAAGATCTGAAGCTGGCCGATGTGCAGGCCGGTTTGCAAGCAGTGCAATCGCTCGATCCGACCGGCGTGGGCGCGATGGATCTGCGCACCTGTTTGTTACTGCAACTGGATGCGCGCGGGGCGCGCAATTCGGTTGCGTGGAAGATCGTGGCCGACCATTTGAAGCTGCTTGAAACGCGGCAGGTTTCGCAGCTCGCGAAAGCACTTGGCCGCCCCGTGGAACACATACAAATCGCGCTGGCGGTTATTCGCCACCTCGATCCGGCTCCCGGTCTCCGCTATTCGAGCGTGGGCGCGCGTCAGGTTGAGCCCGACGTTTATATTTCCAAAGATGGCGAAGATTTTGTGATCACGTTGAACGATGACGAGATCCCGCAGCTTCGCTTGAACGGGGATTATAAGCGGATGATCGACCGCGAACAGGAGCCGAACCGCGATATCCGCAACTACGTTAAGGAGCGGTACGCGTCCGCGCTACAGCTCATAAAGAATATCGAACAGCGCAAGCAGACGATTTTGCGTGTCTGCCATTCGATCGTCCAGCGGCAGCCGGAATTTTTGGAATCCGGTATCGATCAATTGAAGCCGATGATGATCAAAGAAGTAGCCGAGGAAATTGGAGTACATCCATCCACGGTTAGTCGAGCGGTCGCGAACAAATACGCCCACACTCCGCAGGGCGTTTTTGAATTGCGATACTTCTTCTCGGAAGCGGTGCAAGGGCCTTCGGGCAGCGCCACTCCCCTATTGATTGTGAAGAGAAGAGTGAAAAAAATGATTGACGATGAGAATTCAGCCCACCCCCTAACGGATGAACAGATCACAGCACGCCTTCAGGCTGAAGGAATTCAGGTCACGCGGCGTACGGTGGCGAAATACCGGGAGGACATGAAAATTCCCTCGACACATCAGCGGCGCGTTCGCGCCTAACAAGCAGATCTAAATATACGTTTTTGTAACGTGCAAAAAGCCCCGAGAATCGCGCCCCGGCGACGCGATTTTTCTCGAAAAAGAGGAACCAATGAAGCTGATCGTTTCCGGAAAAACCAAAGACTTCACTCCTGAACTGGAAGAGAAGATCACCGCCAGGATTTCGAAATGCGGTAAGTTGCTCGAGCAGCGCGGTGAACGGGAGGCGCATGTGACTCACCAGTTGGAGCGCCATCTGCACCGCATCGAGGTGATCGTAAACTTTTACGACCACGCGCTGGTGGGCGAGGGCGTGGATGCCGATCTGGATGCCGCTCTCTGCCAGGCTGTAGATAAGCTGGAGAAGCAAGTCGTGAAGCTGAAGAACCGCTGGCGCGATACGCACCGCGACGCAAAGGCAGTGCGCACGACGAAGGAAACCTGGGACGGCGCTGGCGCCAGTTCTTCCGAAGGCGCAAACAGTGCGGTGCTGACGCAAAAGGTGAACGGCAACGGCCGGCCTAAGATCTTCCGCGTGGATTACAACGAGAACCGGAAGCCGATGACGCTCGAAGAGGCAATGCTTGAAATGCGGCGGGAAAGCGACGATTATGTCGTGTACCGGGATTCGGCCCGCAATTGCCTTTCAGTTCTGGTGCGCCGCCCCGACGGAAATTTCGATCTGATCGAATCCTGACGTAGCTTGGGTTTCTACCACAGTTACTCGCTAGTTACACTGAAGCCAGAACCAATCTACGAGCGGAATGGCCAAATCGAAATCCGAAGACTCTAATCCCGACGCAATCAGCACAGCCGTTGCGGCTCCTGCTCATGACCTGGTGATCATCACCGGCATGAGCGGGTCCGGTAAGCTGACGGCGTTGAAAGCGTTCGAGGACCTGGGTTTTTACGCGGTCGACAATCTTCCAATTGCGCTGCTGCCGAAGTTTGCGGACTTGACGTATGACTCGAAAAAGCGCGGTGCGCTGATTATCGACATACGGGAAGGCGAACAGCTCACGCATTTTCCGAAGCTTTTCCGGCAACTGAAATCGCGGCTCAATTGCTCATTGGTCTTTCTGGATGCCGAGGACGAGGTTTTGCGGCGGCGCTTCAGCGAGACCCGCCGGCCTCATCCGCTCGGCGGCAAAGCCACTGTATTGAACAGTCTCATAAATGAGCGCGACCAGTTGGCGCCCATTCGAGCGATCGCGGATTTATGCATCGATACGTCCAAGCTCAACGTTCACGATCTGCGGGCGTTCATCTCGGCCAAGTTTCAGGATTCGAAAGAAAGCAACAAAATCGTTATCTACGTCAACAGTTTCGGGTTCCGGCACGGCGTTCCTCCCGACAGCGACTTAGTGTTCGATGTGCGCTTCCTGCCCAATCCCAATTACATTCCGGAGTTCAAAAAACTAACCGGGCGGCATCCAAGCGTGGCTCGGTATATCCAGTCGTATCCACAAACGGGCGAGTTTATCAATCGAATCTCAGAGCTGTTGATATACCTGCTGCCGCACTACATTCGCGAAGGGAAGAGCTATCTGACGATTTCCTTCGGGTGTACGGGCGGGCATCACCGCTCGGTTTTTATCGCCAGCGAAATCAACAAAAGGCTAAAGAAAGCAGGCTATTCCGTCAAAGAGAGCCACCGGGATATGGCCAAATAGAGGAGCTAATTCAAAGCAGCCATTTCACCGTTGCGAGCGGGGTTCCTTTTGTAATCGGAGTATAACGATTCCTCCTGGCTGCGATAGCCGTAGAGTCCGAATACACTGGCGTTCACTTTTTCGATGAAATGCCGCGGCAGCCAGAAATCTCCCACCGGCATCTGGTCGAGTTCGAATTGCGTGCCGGGCTTCACGCGCGCGATGAAGAAGCCAAAGGTTACTGCCTGCGTCACCTGCGCCTGCACCTTCACCCAGTGAAAATGCAGCTTATCGATCCACATTTGTCCGCGCATTCCCTGAAGTACGCGGGCCTTTTCGACCGGCGGATTGTAATCAGACTTCGGCTGGGCCTCGAGCCGGAAGCATGGAGTTCCTTCGATCTCTTCCTCACCGAGCAGGCGGAAGTAAAACGCAACCGCCATTTGTTCCATAAGGAGATGCTCCTCGGCGCGACTGCTTTGATACTGGGAAATGCGGGAATGCCGCTGGCTAGGCGATTCTTTGCTGCGGCGCGAGATTTCCATTTGCAGCTTGGTCTCCTCAGTCTGGCGCTGCGCTCGCGGGATTGGCTCACCATTCACCTCGAGCAGACGCTGGTAAGGGGATCCGCCGATCATTAATACCCGGTACGTTTTGGATTGCCGGGATTGAATTTTGCCGTTGTCGTCGACTTTGCTCTTGATATCGCGCTCGTTATAGGAGTACTGAAGCTGCGCTTGCCAGTCCCGCGTGTTTGCTTCCACCGCGTGGCGGATGATAGCTGCCGGATTCGCGCAATCGGGAGAGGTGGTCGCCGCGGGGAAGGCCATTGCTCCTGAAGACAAGATCAACAGAGAAGTACCCGCTGCTCCACATCTCCAAAGTGATCGCCCGCCAACGCACGTCCGGCTGCTTGGCAATTCCTTATCTACGTTGACCAAGCGCCGGTCGGCTGCCAGGTCGGCCGCTCTTCGCATCATTGACTCACATTCCGATCGTCGGGATCAGGAACCTCTTCTACATAGACTCTGAAAGCGGAGCCTCGTGGTCAACCATTGTAGAGCATTTTTGGCTAGCAATTTTTCGCTGAGCGAGGGAAAGCGTACGGGTCGTACTCTTCGGGAGGGCCGTCGACACACTCCAGATCCTTCTCGATGGCAATTCGCAATAGGGTGGTCGCGCCGGCTGGAAGATCGAAATACAAGCCGACTGCGTCGCCCTGAGCCCACGCCCTCACGTCCTGCAATGGCGCCTGGATGCGAATTCTGCCGTGCTCGAACGCTGCGCCGCGTTCCCCTTCAGCGTTTGGCTCGAAGAGGTAGACGAACCGCGCGTCATTCGGGAACGCGATTGCTTCCTCAAGCGAACGCCCGTCCGCTAAGGACGCCACCTCTCGTTGATTCACGCGAAGGCGCAGGGTGTTGCCGCGGAATCGAAGCTTCATCTGCTATCAGTGTATCCGCCAATCGCCGGAATACACGTTGAAGCGGCCCTCGCGGACGAAGCCGAGGAGCGTCAATCCGCAACTCCGCGCGGTTTCGATAGCGAGGCTCGAAGGGCTGCCAACGGTGGCGAGAACAGGTGCACCGGCCGTGGCTGTTTTCTGCACGAGTTCAAAGCTGCTCCGGCTGCTCAGAAATACGATCCACTGTTCCAGAGGAACCAGCCGGTCGAGGACAGCCCACCCGATCAGCTTGTCAAGCGCGTTGTGCCGGCCAATGTCCTCGAACGACTTCCCGAGGATGCCGGAGGCGTTCACCAGAGCCGCAGCATGCAGTCCACCGCTTTGTGCAAATCCCTGCTGTTGATTCTCGAGCAGCCGCGGTAAACCCTGAATCAGCCGGGGACTCACTTGGAAGGCTCCGCCCAGCGCCTGCGGAAGACGGTCGCGCAGCGCCTCGACACTGGTCTTGCCGCAAACTCCGCAACTTGCATTGACGAATGTCGCGCGTTTCATCCGCCACATTTCGACATCCACATCGGGAGCAATTTCGACGAGTACTTCATTCGACGGCTCGAGGCCAAGACAGCGGACCTCGCAGATATCGCCGGCGCTGTGCACGACTCCTTCGGAAAACAGAAAACCAACTGCCAGTTCGCGATCATGTCCCGGAGTGCGCATGGTGAGCGCAAGCCGTTCGGTCTGGCGGCGCCCCTTCATCCAGTAGGCCAAGCTGATTTCGAGCGGCTCTTCCGCGGCAACTACATCGGTCACGCGGTGCATCCGCGTTTCCTCGAAGCGCTTGGTAGAGTACGGCCGTACCAGCGGGGAAAGATTCTCGTCCATGAGCGCCAGTCACCCCAGAGTCGCACGGACCGAATGTTAGCCTTGCGGGATGCGAGGCTTCGGCTGTTCGATCGCATCGAAGAATTGGACGATGCTCTACTCGCGCGAACTATTCCCCATCCGCGGCTGAAGACCCCGATGCGGCTCGTGGACCATTTGTTTTTCGTAGCCGAAGATCGAAGATTAACATCTCGCCGGATCGGGGAACTGCTCGACGCTGGCTCGGGAATAATAAGATAGAGGAAGGAAGCGGTTGGTTGCGGGGGCAAGATTTGAACTTGCGACCTTTGGGTTATGAGCCCAACGAGCTACCAGACTGCTCCACCCCGCACTTAGATCGTAACAACCTGAGTCCCCGGGGTCAACCGCGAAGGTCTTCTTTTTCAATTTCGCGCTTTACTATTTGCTACAAATGTTTGCAGTATAAAGATTGTCCCGGACGCAAACGTAAATGGCCAGCCCCAGCTCTTCTCGAAAGCGCTCTACGTTACGGCGCACCGTTGCAACGCCGGCGCAGGCTCCCGTCCGGCTCGATGCTCCCGGCCTCTATCTCAATCCTCACTTGAGCCTGCTCGCGTTTCAGGAACGCGTACTGGAGGAAGCCCGCGATCCTTCGACTCCCTTGCTCGAGCGCGTGAAGTTCCTCTCAATTCTCGGATCGAACATGGACGAATTTTTCATGGTGCGCGTGGCGGGCTTATGGCAGCAGATTGAAACGCGCACCACGGAAATTAGCATGGACGGGCGCTCGCCTTCCGAGCAGCTCGAATTGATTCGCCACCAGGTCAACAAGATCATGGGCGCGATCTACAGCCTTTGGCGCGACGAACTGATGCCCGAGTTGCGCGAAGAAGGAATTTTCATTCTGGGGCTGGACGAGCTTAACCCGCAGCAGAAAGTGGCAGTCGACGACTACTTCCGCCGCGTGGTCTATCCTGTTTTGACGCCGCTCGCGGTAGACCAGGGCCGCCCGTTTCCGCACATTTCAAATCTCAGCCTGAATATTGCCGCAGTTGTGAGCGGCGGCGATGAGATCGAGCACTTCGCGCGCATCAAAGTTCCCGACTCGCTGCCGCAATTGGTTCCGCTGCCATCTGAGGCATCCGAACTCGCGTTCGTTTGGCTCGAATGCGCGATCACATCAAATCTGCGCCTGTTGTTTCCTGAGATGGAGATCGTTAAGAGTGATATGTTTCATGTCACGCGGGACGCTGAACTCGCAATTCAGGAGCTCGAAACGGACGACATTCTCGAGAGTGTGCAGGAAGCCGTGTGGCGCCGCCGTTTTCGCGACGCGGTGCGGCTGCAAATCAATCCCGGCATGCCGACGCGCTTGGTGGAGTTGCTAACTTCGAATCTCGAACTGGATCAGAACGATGTCTACCGGGTCGCTGGGCCGCTCGATATCAGCCGTGTCCGCGCGCTCCTCAATATTGAGCGTCCGGCGCTTAAAGATAAACCGTTCATCGCTTCAACACCCAGAGGATTTGGCGCGACGCCGTCGAGCGAGATCTTTTCGACCATCGCGGAAACTGACATTCTGGTCCATCATCCATACGAATCGTTTCAGCCGGTGGTGGATTTCCTGCGCGCAGCTGCCGAAGATCCCAATGTACTCGCCATCAAAATGACGTTGTATCGCGTTGGGCGCAATTCGCCTATCGTTGACGCGTTACTGGATGCGATCCAAAACGGCAAGCAGGTAGCGGTTCTGCTGGAGTTGAAAGCTCGCTTCGATGAAGAAAGCAATATCGAGTGGGCGCAAAAGCTCGAGCGGGAAGGCGTTCACGTCGTGTATGGATTACCGGGCGTGAAAGTGCACGCCAAAATGGCAATGGTGGTGCGCCGCGAAGGGGAAGACATCAAGCGCTACCTCCACCTGGGAACGGGCAATTACAACCCCGCTACCGCGCGCGTCTATACCGATCTCGGATTGTTTACCTGCAATGCGGAAATCGGCGAAGATGTTAGCGACTTATTCAATCATCTGACCGGGTATTCGGCGAAGAAATCGTATCGCAAGCTGCTGGTGGCGCCGCACAGCATTCGCAGCGGCCTGGAGCGCTTGGTCCGCGCCGAAATGGAGCGCCACAAGACGCATGGCGACGGCCATTTGATCTTCAAAATGAATGCGCTCGAGGATGCCGGCATGGTGCGCCTTCTTTATGAAGCCTCGCAGGCGGGCGTGCAAATCGATCTGATTGTGCGCGGCGTGTGTTCGCTGCGGCCTGGCGTGCCCGGTGTCAGCGACACGATTCGCGTGCGCAGCATTCTGGGCCGCTTTCTCGAACACAGCCGTATTTACTATTTCCATAATGGCGGCGAGGAACTGATCTACGTTGGGAGTGCGGACCTGATGCCGCGCAATCTCAACCGGCGGGTCGAAATATTGTTTCCGATTGAGAACCGTCGACTGATTCGACGCCTGCGCGATCGCATTCTCGCCAAATACCTTGAAGATGAAGCGGGAGCTCGCATCATGCAGCCGGACGGCAGGTTTACGCGTGTTCCGGCGACCGGAAAAAAATTGCTGAACAGCCAAACGTGGTTTCTGCGGCATGAAGCCTGATCTATCCTGCTTGTTTGGGGATGCATGCGCGACGGCTTTACCGGTAGGCTCATCGCGATCGCGATAATTTTTTTCCTCGCGCTCTCCAGCTCCGCTCTCTGGTTACGATCCGATGTGGTTGCCGGCGACTACGCGAGCGTTGTTACGAAACTACTGGTATCCGACATTCTCGCTTGTACTGTTGCGCTGATTTTGATTCTGCGATTGGTCCGCCGGTGGCGCGTGGCGGCGGACCGCCTGGAAAGCTTCACCAGCGCCCTTCCTGCCGCCGAAATCTCTTTCCCCACATATCAGCCGCTTGAGTTGGAAGGGCTCGCACGCGCGTTGCGCGCCATGGCTGAGCGGGGACGCCAAATGATCGAGCGGGCCACCTCAGAGCTCTCGCGCCGCGAAGCGATTCTTGCCTGCATGGCGGAAGGAGTGCTCGCGGTCGATCAAAACGTCCATGTGATTTTTTGCAATGAAGCCTTCGCTCGCGCTTTTGGCGCGCGCATGCCCGTGACGGAGGGCCGGATTTTGTACGAGGTTGTCCGCGAGCCTCTGATTCGCGACATTTTAGAGCGAGTCGTAAGTAGCGGCGCGCCGCAAACCGATCGCTTCCAGCTTCCGAGCGCTGCCGGCCGGTGGTTTGAGGCGCGTGCGCTTCCCTTTGGCGAGCAACCCCGGCGCGGAGGCGTCATCGTCTTGCACGATGTCACCGACATCGAACGGCAGGAGCAGCTTCGCAAAGATTTCGTCGCTGATGTCTCGCACGAACTCCGAACTCCGCTCGCCGCGATCCGGGGCTACGCGGAGACGCTGCTTGATGGCGCGCTCGAAGACGAGCAAAATAGCCGCAAGTTTGTCGAGATCATCCAATCCCATGCCATTCGCCTCAACAATATCGCCTCCGACTTGCTGGTGATTTCTGAATTGGATCGAAACATTGCCCCGTCGGCGCCCGAAGAGCGGCTCTCGTTGTTGTCGATTGTCCATTCCTCCCTGCACACGGTTGAAGCGCAAGCCGCAGCGCGCGGAATCCGGATGGATACTGCCGGTTGTCAGGAATGCTTCGTGCTGGGTTACCGCTTTCGCCTGGAACAGGCGGTGACCAATTTGCTCGACAACGCCGTAAAGTTTAATCGCGACAACGGGCAGGTCACAATCGAATGCTCGCCGCTCGCGGACAGTCGTGTACGCCTCTCCATTGCAGATTCCGGACCGGGCATAGCGAGTGAGGATCTTAAACGTATTTTCGAACGGTTTTATCGAGTGGATAAAGCCCGTTCAAGACCTGTGGGCGGCACGGGCCTCGGTCTTCCGATCGTGAAAGAAGTAGTGGAACGAATGGGTGGCAGCATCACCGTGGAAAGCCAGCTTGGCCGAGGCGCCAAATTTGTCATTTTCTTGAAAGCCGCCTAGGTGTAGAGACGCCGAGAGTACGCTTACTACCAAACGAACTGAACCCTTCTTTCGACCGTAACTGATTTGTAACCGCGTAGTCACGCTCCGTTTATGGCAGAACGTCACCATGGGATGAACTCATGCCATGGCGTAATTTCTTCACGCGGCGTACAGCGCTAATTTCGTTTCTGACGGTACTGCCGCTGGAAGCGCAGATAAGCCTCACCGGCGCGGGCGCAACCTTCCCTGCTCCCATTTACCAGAAATGGTTCAACCAGTATCAGTCGGTCGGTAACGCGCAGATCAACTATCAACCAAATGGCTCAGGCGGCGGGATTCGCGCCGTTACGGAAGGTACCGTCGACTTCGGCGCGAGCGACATGCCGATGACGGACGAACAGTTGAAGTCCTACAAGGTCAAAAATGGGTTTGACATTCTGCTGTTTCCCACGGTTTTAGGCGCGGCGGTTCCGACGTATAATCTGCCCGGCGTGCTCCAGACATTGAAGTTCACGCCGCAAACGTTAGCGAGCATTTTCCTCGGGCATATCACCACCTGGAACGATCCGCAGATCACAAAGGCTAATCCTGGCGTTAACCTTCCCGCCGATAAAATTGTGGTGGTTCATCGTTCAGACGGAAGCGGCACCACCTATTGTTGGACCGACTATCTTTCAAAGATCAGCCCGGAGTGGGCGTCCAAAATCGGCAGGAATACGTCCGTCAACTGGCCCACCGGCTTAGGTGCGAAAGGAAACGACGGTGTCGCGGGGGTGATTAAGCAACAGAAGGGTTCCTTAGGATACGTGGAACTGATCTACGCTGTGAAGAATCACCTCCCCTATGGTGAAGTGCAAAATAAGTCGGGCGAATTTATCAAGGCCGACCTGAAGTCGGTGAGTGCTGCTGCGGCAGCTCTCAAGAACATGCCGGCTGATTTCCGCGTCTCGATCACAAACGAAGCGGGCAGCGGAGTTTATCCAATTGCCACCTTCACGTGGCTTCTGGTGCCCTCCAAAATATCGGATGCGGCAAAGAAAAAGGCGCTTACAGGATTTCTGGAATGGGCCGTCACCACCGGACAGAATTCAGTGGAGTTGCTCGACTACGCAAAGCTCCCCGCGTTTGTTGTGGCGAAGGAGCAAAAGCGAATCGCCCTTATCAAGTAGCCTGAAAATTCAAAGGCCGACGCTGCCCGATGGCAAGTTTCCCCACATATATCGCTGACACGCTTCGCCGGCCCGCAGACCGAACTTTCTTTGGGCGCTTGCGGAGCGGCGACGAATTAGCCTACTCGATCGCGCTTGCCGCCGCGGCTCTAGTGCTGTTTATCGTTGCGCTGATTGTCGGTGAACTCTGGATGCGCTCCCAGCCGACGGTGAAAGCCTTCGGCTGGCAGTTCCTGGTCACTTCCACCTGGGACCCGAACAGCGGAAAATTCGGGGCGCTTCCGTTTATTTACGGGACCTGCATCACCTCGTTTCTCGCGCTGCTGATCGCGGTACCGCTGGGCGTTGGCTCCTCCGTTTTCCTGGCGGAGATGGCGCCGCCCAGAGTCTCGAACATTCTGACCTTTCTGATCGAACTGTTGGCGGCCGTTCCGAGCGTTATCTACGGGCTGCTTGGCATCTTCATTCTGGTTCCGTTTATTCGGGACTACATTGCTCCGGTGCTCTCGAAAGCATTTGGATTCCTTCCTATTTTCAAAGGCGAGTTTTACGGCGTGAGCTTCCTTTCTGCCGGTTTAGTGCTGTCGATCATGGTCGTGCCGTTTATTATTTCGGTGTCGCGCGAAGTGCTGCTGGCGGTTCCGGTGGAGCAAAGGGAGGCGTGCCTCGCACTCGGCGCTACCAAATGGGAGACCACCTGGCAGATCGTGATTCCTTCCGCCAGTACGGGAATCATCGGCTCAGTCTTCTTAGCTTTGGCGCGTGCGTTAGGGGAGACGATGGCGGTGACGATGGTGATCGGCAACACCGCGAATATTACGGCTTCCCTTTTCTCGCCTGGTTACTCCATTGCCGCCGTGATTGCGAACGAGTTTGCCGAGGCGAGCGGGGAATTGTATATTTCTTCACTGATCTTTCTAGGCCTGGTTCTGTTTGGACTGACCATTGTCATTAACGCGGTCGCGCGTATCCTGATCGTTGCGACCACTCGCGGGGCTAGCGCATGACGATGGAGGTCTCCGCAAAACGGCGCATCACTAACATCGTGATGCTTTCGCTCTCGGGCTTGTGTACGTTGTTGGTGATCGGAGTTCTACTCTTCATTCTGGGATATCTGCTCGTGCATGGCGCGCATTCGCTCAACTGGAATTTCTTCACCAAGCTGCCGATGCCGGCTGGCGAAACCGGAGGCGGCATGGCTAACGCCATCGTGGGTAGCGCCAAAGTTTTGTCGGTGGCCATGTTGATCGGCGTGCCGATCGGTTTCTTCGCCGGCGTGTACCTGGCGGAGTATAGCGGGAAGACATTCGCGTTTGTGTTGCGCTACACGGTAGATCTGTTGAACGGCGTCCCATCCATTGTTATCGGCATCGTGTCGTATGCCCTGGTGGTGCGACCGATGAAAAGCTACTCGGCGCTGGCCGGCGGCGTGGCGCTCGGCATTATGATGATCCCGATTGCGGTTCGCACTACCGAGGAATTTTTGCGGGCCGTGCCGAATTCCATGCGCGAAGGCGCCATGGCGCTCGGCGCCACCAAGGCGAAGACCACCTTTACCGTAGTGGTTCCGGCCGCAATTTCAGGTCTCATCTCCGGTATGATGCTGAATCTGGCTCGGGTCGCCGGCGAAACGGCGCCGCTGCTGTTTACCGCTCTCGGAAACATGTTCTGGAGCAAAGGCTGGCTCGCGCCGATTGCGACCCTGCCCGTTATGATTTACAACTATGCGATTGCACCGGATGAGGACTTGCACCAGCAGGCTTGGGCGGCTGGCTTCGTTCTTTTAGCACTGATCCTGGTTGTGAATATCACCGCAAGAATGATCATTGTCAGAGGAACCGCGTCTTCCAGGAGATAAAACGTTTGGCGAGTTCACCACGTCCACAAGCGCTCAACATCACCGCACCGCAGATTCCGTCCCCGCCGGAGGCAAAGGGTGTTTCGTCCACTGCAAAATTAAGCGCCCGCGAGATCAACTTTTATTACGGCTCATTTCAGGCGCTGCACGGAATTAGCCTCGACATTCCAACGCAACGCATAACCGCATTCATCGGCCCCTCAGGCTGCGGAAAATCTACTTTCCTTCGCACCATGAACCGCATGAACGAGGCGCTCCGGAACACGCGCGTTGAAGGAGACCTGCGGCTGGATGGAGAAGACCTGCTCACCATGGACGTCACCTACGTGCGACGCCGGGTGGGTATGGTGTTCCAAAAATCTAATCCGTTCCCAAAATCGATTTTTGACAATGTCGCTTATGGGCTTCGGGTGAACGGCATTCACAGGAAGTCCGTCGTTGATGAGGCGGTCGAACGCAGCCTGACGCATGCGGCGCTGTGGACGGAGGTGAAAGACAAATTGCATAAGCCGGCGTCGGCGCTTTCGGGCGGACAGCAGCAGCGGCTTTGCATTGCGCGGGCTTTGGCGGTTGAGCCCGAAGTGCTGTTGCTTGACGAGCCCTGCTCCGCGCTCGACCCGATCGCCACGCTCAAGATCGAAGAGCTGCTTTTTCAATTGAAAGAAATGACGACGATCGTGATCGTCACTCACAATATGCAGCAGGCGGCAAGGCTAGCCGATGTTACGGGATTTTTTCTGCTGGGTAAGCTGATCGAGATCGACCACACGCGGAAGATCTTCCAAAATCCAGGCAAAAAAGAAACGGAAGATTACGTCACGGGCCGGTTCGGCTGATCCTTACGTTTCATTTGAGGTCTATGTGCGGCACTTTGAACAAGAGCTAGAGAAATTGAAATCCAAGCTGCTCGAGATGAGCGCGCTCGTGGAGAGCGCGGTTTACCGGAGCGTACAGGGCGTGGTCGAGAAGAACGAGGAGCTGGCGCATCAGGTGCTCAAGAACGAAGCGCGGATCAATCAGCTCGAGATCGAAATCGACGACATGGCGATCAGCCTGCTCGCGTTGCAAGCTCCGCTCGCTGCCGATCTCCGCCTGATTACCGCCGCCATCAAAATCAATAACGATCTGGAGCGGATGGGCGATCTGTCCGTCAGCATCGCGCAAAGTGCTCTCGCGTTGATGCGAGAGCCGGTAATCCGGCCGCTCATTGATATTCCTCATATCGCAGGTCTGGCGCAAGGAATGGTTCGCAAAGCCCTCGACGCTTTCGTAAACCGTGATCCTGACATGGCGCGCAGCGTGCTTGCTTCGGACGATGCGGTCGACAACATGCGCACCGCGAGTTATCACGAGCTGATCAGCTTCATGGAGAGAAACCCTTCGCAGGTCCCGCAAGCATTGTACTTACTATCGGTGGTGCGCAATCTCGAACGAATTGCTGATCACGCGACCAACGTCGCGGAAGACGTTCTTTTCTTGGTGAAGGGCATTGATGTCCGGCACCACAACGAAGAGAGCATCGCAGTAACCAATTAAAAACATGGCCCGAGCGGGCCCCTGGTCGCAGATCAGTTATGTTGTCAGCTTGCTTTTTAGAAGCTCGTTTACGGACGCCGGGTTGGCTTGTCCGCGGCTGGCTTTCATGGCCTGCCCTACCAGAAAGCCGATCACGGCTGTCTTGCCGCTTTTATATTGCTCGACCTGCTTGGGATTTGCGGCCAGCACTTCATCGACGATTTTCTCGAGTGCGCCGGAATCGGAGATCTGCTTCAGCCCTTCGCGCTCGACGATTGCAGCCGCCGGTTCTCCGGTCTCGAACATCTTCGGCAGGATTTCTTTAGCCAGTTTTCCGGATAGCTCGCCTTTGTGAATCAGCAACAGCAGGGCGCCCAGGTTAGCGGCGGAAACGGGTGATTCGGAAATCGTTTTGCCGACCGCTTTCAACAGTCCCATCAAATCGCCAACCACCCAGTTAGCCGTAGTCTTGCCATCGCCGGAGATCCGGGCCGCTTCTTCGAAATAATCGCCAGTCTCGCGCGCGAGTGTGAGCACCTGCGCATCGTACTCGCGAACGCCGTATTCGCTCACAAACCGATCCCGCCGCTCAGCCGGCAACTCGGGCAGGTTTCTGCGCACTTCGTGCAGCCAGTGCTCGCTTATCGTCAACGGCACCAGATCGGGTTCCGGAAAATAACGGTAGTCGTGCGCCTGCTCCTTGCTGCGCATGCCGATCGTCTTTCCCAGATCCACGTTATACAGCCGCGTCTCCTGCATAACCTTACCGCCCGATTCGATCAGTTCCACCTGCCGTTCGATCTCGTATTCCAAGGCGAGTTTGAGATACCGGAACGAGTTTAGATTCTTGATCTCAGCCTTTGTCCCGAACTTCTCCGCTCCGCGCAACCGCACAGAGACGTTCGCGTCACAGCGCAACTGGCCCTTCTCCATATCGCAATCCGAAACGCCGATGTACTGCAGCACTTGCTTCATTTCGGTCAAATAGGCGTAGGCTTCATCCGGCGAGCGCATGTCCGGTTCGCTGACAATTTCGATCAACGGCGTACCCGAGCGGTTCAAGTCGACATAGGTAAAGCGGTCCGAATCTTTAAAGCCGTCGTGTAGACTCTTGCCGGCATCATCTTCCATGTGTACCCGCGTAACTCCGATGCACTTCTTCCCTTGGGGCAGAAGAATGTCGAGAAATCCGTGCTCGGCGAGCGGCTGGTCGTATTGCGAAATTTGATAGCCCTTCGGCAGGTCGGGATAAAAATAATTCTTCCTGGCGAAGCGTGAAAAGCTATTGATTCTGCAATGCAGCGCTACACCTGCGGCGATCGCTAAATCCACTGCCTGCCGGCTGAGCACGGGCAACGCGCCCGGCAGACCGAGGCATACGGGACAAACGTTCTGATTCGGCGGCGCACCAAACTCAACCGGACAACTGCAGAAGATTTTTGTCTTTGTGCCTAATTGTACGTGTACTTCCAAGCCGATCACCGGCTCATATTTGGTGAGAATCTCTTCGTTTACAGCGCTGGCAGCCATCTCCTACGATTGTACGGGGCAGGACTGCAACCGGCGGTACTTACTATTGCGTAACAAAGTAGCGCTTGAGCACGCCTTATTTGTTAGATGAAGAAGACAATCTGCCTGATAAGCGCCTGCCTGCTTCTGTCGGTTGCGGCAGTGGCGCAGCACGATCACGATGAGCATGGCGGCCACGGGGCGCCACCCATTCCGGCGCACGGTCCGCAGCCGGTGCATGAAGCTCCGCATGGGAATCCGCACGCCGAAGGTCATCCGGATTTCCGCGATCAGCCGGGCCACCCGGATGCGCCGCACGTGCATGCGAATGGCCAATGGGTCGGCCACGAGACGGGGCGCGAAGATCCGCATTATCACTTGGATCATCCCTGGGCTCATGGGCATTTTCGCGGAGCGATCGGCCACGATCATGTGTATCGGTTGGCCGGCGGCGGTCCGAGCCGGTTCTTTTTCGGCGGCTTCTACTTCAGCGTCGCCCCCTACGATTACGCATACTGCAACGGCTGGCTATGGAATAGCGATGACATCGTCCTCTACGAGGATCCCGACCATCCCGGCTGGTACCTCGCTTACAACACCCGGCTCGGGACATACATCCACGTCCAATATCTCGGGTGAAGCGGGCTTTTTCGGAAAGAATACAAATTTGCCCGCCACCGCCGCGGCCAGTAACGCTGCGGCCGCCATAAAGAAAGCCGCGGAATAGCCGTAACGGTACGCAATCGAGCCCGCGGTAAGCGAACTGACACCGACAAACAGATCGTAGAAGGCGCTCAGGAAACTGATGGTCGATCCATGCTGCGCCTCAGGAGTCTGACGCAAGACGGTCGCGGCTACGGACGACCATGGGAAAGAGAATCCGAAGCCGAGGATGCCGGCGGCTATTATGGCCATCGCCGGAGCAGGCCCCGAAGCAATGAGCACCAGACCGATCGCCATGGCCGCCAGTCCGAAATAAAAAGTGATGCCGGCATGAATGCGATCGGGCAGACTGCCCAGGAAGAATCGCGAAAACAGGATGACCAGCGCGTAGGTTGAAAACGCAGCCGCTCCGGAATTGCCAAACTTGGCCAAGTGCAAAATCAGAAAACCCGCGATTACGGGATAGTGCACGTTTACAAAGCCAATGGCTAGCCCGGGAGCAAGAAGATGAGGCGGAAACCAGCGGTGCTTCGCTTGGATGAGCGCTGGTTTGAAATCTTCTGTAACGAGGAGGGCCAGACCGAAGCTGGTGGATGCCGCCACTACTTGCAAGAGAGCGGCTCGTTCAAACGATCCGAGCAGATGCCCAATCGCCGGCCCTGCTGAAATGCCGCCCCAGATCGCGCTGCTCAAATATCCGAGCGCCTGGCTGCCACGCTCAACGCCCGCCACTTCGACGGCCCACGCCGCAGCTCCGGTGTACAGGCAGGCCTCCCCGAATCCTTGCAGAATTCTTCCCGCATACGCGCCGGAAAGATGCAAGGGCAGCAGGTATGCGCCGCCAGCCAGGGCACAGCTAAACAGCCCGGCCAAGAAGGTGACTTTTCGTCCTTTGCGATCGGCAAGCGGACCGGAAAAGAAGCGGCTTCCCAAGGCTACGAACGAAAAGATCCCGACCACCCAGCCGACCGTGCGGTCTGATCCGCCCAGATCGTAACGGACGTGGGGCCCCAAAGCGGGCAGCACCGTGCCCATGCCCAGAAAACCAAGAAAGGTCGCTCCAATTAGCGACCAGAAGCGCGCCCCAAAAACGCGCTCGCGAGATGACATGTAACTAGTAGTGTACCGAGCAACCCGGTTCTCGCGAGTATCGATCGAAGACACCCAAATGGTGGCGGGAGGAAAAGGTATCAGTCGCCTTGGACAGCGTGAAGATCGACGGCCGCTCATCGACCAGCGGAGTGGACATCTCGTCTCACAAGCAGTCTAATGAACAAACAAGAAAGGATACATCCATGAAGAAAGTTCTACGAAGCACAAGTGTTTTTGTCGTCGCACTTGGTTGCGGCCTGGCAAGCCGCGCGGCCGATATGGTCATCCCTCTGCCCGGCGCGGTCTCGCAGAAAAAGGTGACGCTCCAATGCGACGAGCACGCCAAATCAATGGGCCTGCCTTCCGGCCCGTTTACGGTAACCTACCTGAACAGCGACAACAACTCTCTGGCCGTGCTTCCGATGAACGGCCGTCCCCTGATCTTCGCCGAGGTGTTGAGCGCTGACGGTGGGCGTTATGCGGCCGGCCGGTTTATCTGGTGGGATGTCGGCTCGCGCGGCATACATCTTTATGCAGATGGCCTGAACAAAGAGCAGACTGCATGCCACGCCGCGCATAAGTGAGCTACCGCCCGATGCTGCCGGCCGCTCTCGCAACGCCGATTCTGTGAATCTGCGGCACATGCTTTACGCCAAAGCTCTCCGGCGAAATTGAATCGGACGGCAACGATCTGAGTTGTTACCTGGGCAGAACGCCCTCAGACGTAAGCCATTCCCAGAAGCGGTCGATCCATTCTTGGGATGGCAAGCCCGTTATCCGCATGCCAAAGCCGTGGCCGCCTTTGGCGTACATGTGGAGCTCGGCCGAGTGATGGGCCCCGGTCCACATCTGATAGAGACGAACGCTGTCCGGCCCAAGGCCGAGATTGTCGTCTGTGGCTGCGGTAATGAATAGCGGAGGCGCGTCGCCGGGCACCGTTTGCACCGGGGATGGGATGGCTGGATAGATCGGCGCGGCGAATGCGGGGCGGCTTTCCGCGGAGTACTGCAGCGCCGCGGCAGCGGTTACCGTCCCGCCTGCGGAAAAGCCCATGATGCCGATTTTGTCCGGCGAAATGCCGAATTCAGAAGCATGCTTTCGAACGTATTCGACCGCGGTGTGGCCGTCAGCGACGGCTACAGGAATTGCCCGTTCGAGGATCTCCTTGAGTTTCGACTGGTCGGTAGACCACAGCCGCTGGAACTCCTCAGCGGCATCGCCTTGGGTAGGGGCGAGGCGATACTTCAATACGAACGCCGTTATTCCCCTGCCGTTCAGCCATTTGGCAACGTCAATTCCTTCGCTGTTGATTGAAAGCGCCATGAAGCCGCCGCCGGGACAAACGATGATCCCGACGTCACTTAACGCCGACTGTGCGGCTGGTTTGTAGACCGTCAGGCTCGGCTGGGAAACATTCGTGACGATTTCGGTGTTCCAACTCTTCGAAAAGTATTGTTTTTCAGCGTTGGCCCCGGCCGGATTCGAGGCTCCCGGGAGGGGAAGTTGGATCACCTGCTGGGCAAAAGAGGTTACGGCGGCAGCCGCGGCAATCAGAAGGAAACAGCCAATCGGACGTTTGGACACGAGGACAGTGTATCGACCTTTACTTGCCCTTGACCCTCCAGCGGGTTCAATCGACGCTTTTGCCTGTTAGACCAACCTGATTTGCGGCGGCCAGCAGGTGGCGATCGCTAGTCCAGATTTCTGTTTCGCCTGCTTCGAGTGCGGCCGCTAGATGGATAGCATCGCCTGCCCGGATGGGAACATCGGGCGGCAGGCCCCGAACCAGTAGGGCGGTTCGGCGCAGCAGAGAAGCGGTCGTGGGAATCAGATTCCATAAGCCCGATTCCGCGTGGCTTCGGAAGAGATCGATCAGCTCGTGGCCTTGAGCGGGGGTAAGAAAACCCTCGCGGATATGGCGCTGGAATACGCACGTGACCTCGACCAACGCCCATGAGGAGGAACACAAATAGGCTGCACTGCGAAGCAGCCTCCGTACCGCGGGCGCGTCCCGTTCATTGAGGTAATATTTCGCTACATAGGCCGAATCCAGGTACATTGCTTCAGCGGTCTTCTTCGAGGAAGCGTCCGCTATCGGCAAGGATTTCGGGGAAGCGGTCCCAAAGCTCGGTCATGTCGGGGAGTGAGTTCCCAATGGGTCTCTGCGAAAGCGGGCGCAACTCCGCAACCGGCTCGCCGCGGCGTTCAATCACAATCACGGCGCCCTCGGCGGCTTCACGCACCAACTGGGAAGTGCGAATATGGAGATCCCGGACCGAGGTGGTCTTCATGTGCTACATAGTAGCACTTTAGCTCCGGCTAGCCGCGAACTCCACCTATCGCGGCGGTCCCGCCATTGATTTGCGCCCGGGCGCCCCGGGATGCTTTAATGGAGGAGTAGAGTTCGTGGAAAAGTGGGCGCAAGCCCACTTTTTTATTTGTGGCCGATTTATTTCAAGCTGGATGCTAAAGATGGCGTTTTCGGAAAAAAACGAATTGGTGGACCGGCTCACCGCATTGGGGGAGCAGGTAGTCGAGGGAACGTCTATCGAGTTAGTAGAAATCCAGTTGAAGGGCGCGGGCAAGGCCCGGTTGCTGCGCGTCTACATCGACAAGCCGGGGGGCGTTACGCATGAAGATTGCCAGTTTGTTTCCGAACGCCTGGGAACGCGGCTGGATGAGGAAGATGTTATACCGGAGGACGGTTACACACTCGAAGTTAGTTCACCAGGGGTCGAGCGCAAGCTCACCAAGCCCCGCGACTTCGAGCGCATCACCGGCCAGAAGATCAAGCTGGCTCTTCTGAAACCTATAGAGGGCCAACTTCGCTGGGAAGGGCAGCTACAGCGGTTCGCCGATGGCGTGCTGGCGCTGGAGACTCCATCGGGCGAAGTACTGCACATTCCGCTCGATCAGGTGCAAAAGGCGAATCTGAAATTCGAGTGGTAACCGGATCCCGGTTGCCGACACATTAGAGTTTTTTCAGTTCATTGTTTGAAGAGGGTTACGTGGCTTCGATCTATCAGTCCATCGAAATTTTGAGCAAAGAGAAAGGCATCGATCCGCAGATCGTTCTGGATGCGGTGAAGGATGCAATGCTGGCGGCCGCCCGCAAACATTTCCGTACGCAAGAAGATCTGATTGCCGATCTGGACGAAAGCACAGGCAACATTCAGATTTTTTCCGTGAAGCAGGTAGTGGAAGCGGTGGAAAATCAAGCCACGGAAATCAGCCTTGCGGCGGCGAAGAAGATCGACCCGCAGGCTGAAATCGGCTCGACGGTGCGCGCGGCGAAGCCAACCGATGTGCTGGGGCGCATTTCGGCCCAAACCGCAAAACAAGTCATCTTGCAGAAGGTGCGCGAGGCCGAGCGGGACAGCGTGTATTCGGAGTTTCAGGGACGCTCGGGCGAGCTGGTCAATACCACGATCAAGCGCCTTGAAGGTCAGGATTTCATCGTGGACATGGGCAAGACGGAAGCGCGTCTGCCAAAGAAGGAGCAATCGCGCGTCGAAAATTTCAGCATTGGCGACCGTGTGCGCTGCGTAATCAAAGGCGTTGAGCGCGGCGGCAAGAATTCAGGCGTCTTGGTCTCGCGTGCGGCGCCCGAACTGGTGATGCGGCTCTTCGAGCAGGAAGTGCCGGAGATTTACGACAACACCGTTTCGATCAAGGCTTGCGCGCGGGAAGCGGGCGAGCGTACTAAAATCGCTGTGTTCAGCCGCGATCGCGATGTGGACAGCGTGGGCGCCTGCGTAGGCATGAAAGGCATGCGCGTGCAATCAATCATTCGAGAGCTGCGCGGCGAGAAGATCGATATCATCGAATTTTCGGACGACCCGATACAGTACGTCACGAAGGCACTCAGCCCGGCGAAAATCTCGCGCGTGACGGTTGTGGATTTGGCCGGCAAGCACATGGAAGTCGTGGTCGACGATCTGCAGCTTTCGCTTGCAATCGGCAAGCGGGGGCAGAATGTGCGGCTCGCCGCAAAGCTGCTCGGTTGGAAAATCGATATCAAGAGCGAGGAAGAAAAGCGGCGGGAAATGGAGTCGCGTATGGGCGATCTTGTGATCTCGGGTGCCCCGGTTTCTATTCTGATCGATCACGGACTGCCCGAAACAATTGTCGAGACCCTGGTGGGTGCGGGTATCGGCACGGTGGAACGCTTAGGTTCGATGACGCCCGAAGAGCTCGAAGCGATTCCTGGGATTGACGAAGAAATCGTCACGCAGATTCAGACGGTCGTCGTCGGCTTCTATGGGCAGTACGACCAGGAAGCGAGCGAAGAGGCTCCCGCAAGCGCCGAAGCGATCGAACAGACAATCGATGCGGAAAATGTTGACGCGCCCTCCGAGCTCGGCGATCCGTTCGAAAATGTTGAGACGGGCGTACTCGAGCGCGATGTGGCGCTGCACGCGCCCGCTGTTTTGGAAGCGACGCCAGGGGGCGATGTGCTGGATTTAGGACTCGTGGAAGGCTTGTCAGCGGCTCCTTCCACGCTGCGCCAGGCCGTCGAAGAGCGTGAAAATGGCGAAGAGCGCGTATCTGATACCATTAAAAACGCGGACTAACGGCTAGAAACTGTGGTGTTTTAAGGAGTTATATAGCAGTCTCCTCTATGAAAAAAATTAGAATCAACGAGCTGGCCCGGGAGCTTGAAGTCAAACCCGGCGTGATCCTCGAAATGCTGCCCGAACTGGGTGTGCAAGAGAAGAAAACGCATTCCAGCTCGGTGGATGAGGATGTTGCGCTCGAACTCCGCCGGCGGCTTCTCGGTCCGGATGCGCCCCCCAGGCAGCAGAATTCGAATGGCGATCAACACTTCGACCACGAAGCTGAAGATGACATCACCGAGTCGCAGGGGAAGAGTGTAGCGACCGAAACGGTCGCGGCGGCTGCCGGCTCGAGAGGGCCCGAACCGCCTGTCGCAGCAGCCCAAACCGCCAGATCGACCGAGCCGCTTCGCGTGAGCCGCACCCCCTTGCAGTCGCCGGTTCGACCGTCGGCCAGAGAAGGCGCCCCCGCGCTCCCGTTTATTCCGGCTACTCCGAAGCCCGCGGCTCCAGCCGCTCAACCATCAACCAGCAGCGAAGGATCACAGAGCACGTTACTTACAAGTCCGAATGCCCCGGCGGCTCCGGCCGAAGAGAAGCCAGCAGTTTCATTCCGTCCGCTTCGTCCACCTTTGGGAAGCGGGGCGGGAGCGATTCACCCACCGCTGGCTCATACGCAGACCCCCGTGCCGGGACCTGTGAATCGAAATGTGTCGATTCCAGCGCGGCCGTTGCCTGCCCCCGCGCCTCGGCCGAATCCATTAGCGCCCGGTGTAGCTGGGCCCCGGCAGCCGCTTCCGCCGGAAGCAGCGAGACCCGCGGCTCCGGCCGAACGTGCGGTGCCGCGTCCTGGTGCGGCCCCTGCCTCGCCCGCTGCTCCGCAGTCGCCACAGCCAGCGCCTACATCCGCCCCTATCAGCGCGCCCAAAGTGCAGCCGCCCACTCATTTAATGGCTCCCGGCGCGCCCGCGGCGTCCCCGGGAGCTCCCACCGCTTCGGCCGTGCCCGGCTCTCCCATTCCCTCGCGCCCGATTCCGCCCCGGCCGGCCAGCCCCGGCTTAACGCCAGGTGCTCCCATCGCTCCGCGCCCGGCGGGAACAAGACCCGCTCTCGCCGGACAGCCGCAAGCCCGGCCCGTGGTCCCGCCGCGCCAGGATATCGTCCAGAGATTAAAGCAGCAGCAGTCGTCCGCGCGCCCCATGCCGACCGCGCCCCAGGCCCCGCGCCCGGGAGCGCCCGCTCGCCCCGCAACACCCGCTCCCGGGCAACCGCTCTACCGCGGACCGATTCGGCCGGGCCAGCCACTTATGCGCGGCCCCGGTTCGCCCGGCGGCCCCGGTTACCCGACGCAGCCCGGACCACGCCGCCCCGGCGGCCTCCGCCCGATGCATCCCACCGCGCTCCGGCCCGAACCGGCTACCATGCCGACCGAGCAGCAGCGCCGTCACCAAGCCAAGCCCGGCAGCCGGCAAGCCCCACGAAAGCGCGAGGAAGTAGAGGGAATTCTCCGCGAGCGCGTCTCTAAGCGCTCGGCCATAATAGAGCCGCCCCCGATCGATCGCGAGATCACCGTAGCGGAAGGCGTTACCGTCAAGGAGCTTTCTGAAAAGCTCGGCGTCAAAGCCAATCTCGTAATCAAAAAGCTCGTTGAAAAGAAAATTTTCGCGACGATCAATCAGACGCTCGACGTCAAGCTCGCCGAAGAGCTGGCGCGCGAATTCGGCGCCTCCACCAACAAGGTCAGCTACGAAGAAGAAGCCACGCAGGATATCGAACTGGCCGAAGAACCCGTCAACATGGTGCGCCGCGCTCCCGTGGTCACCATCATGGGCCACGTCGATCATGGCAAAACCTCGCTACTCGATGCCATTCGCCAAACGAATGTCGCCGGGCGCGAAGCGGGCGGCATTACGCAGCACATCGGCGCGTATCACGTTGAGAAAAACGGACGCAAGATCGTCTTCATCGATACCCCAGGTCACCAGGCGTTTACCCGGATGCGTGCTCGCGGCGCAAAGGTCACCGATATCGTTGTGCTGGTGGTTTCGGCCGACGATGGCGTGATGCCGCAAACTCTCGAAGCCATCGACCACGCCAAAGCCGCCCGCGTTCCCATTCTGGTGGCCATCAACAAGATCGACAAACCCGGCGCTCAGCCGGACCGTGTCAAACAGCAACTCTCTGACCGTGGCTTGCTCGCCGAGGATTGGGGCGGTGACGTCGTGATGGTGCCGGTCTCGGCCAAAACCGGCCAGAACCTCGACCTGCTGCTCGAAATGATTCTGCTTGTTGCCGACATTCAGGATCTGAAAGCGAATCCGGGCCGTCCAGGCCTCGGCACTGTGCTCGAAGCGAAACTCGACAAAGGCCGCGGACCCGTTGCAACCATGCTCGTGCGCAACGGAACCCTGCGCGTGGGCGACTTTTTCATCTGCGGCGCGTTGTTCAGTAAAGTGCGCGCCATGTTCGACGACCGCGGAAATCCGGCGAAAGAAGCCGAACCGTCGATGCCGGTAGAAGTCATCGGTCTCGATGCTTTGCCCGAAGTAGGTGACAGCTTCCAGGTTGTTTCCGACACATCGAAGGCAAAGCAGATCGTGATTTACCGCGAAGCCAAGGCGCGGGATGCCGCAATGGCCAAAGGCGCTCGCGTCGCGACCCTCGCTTCACTCAACCAGAAGTTTGCCGAAGGCGAGCTCAAAGATCTTAACCTCATCATCAAAGCGGATGTGGGCGGCACTGCTGAAGTTCTGTCGGACACGCTGCAGCAGCTTTCGAACGAAAAGGTGCGCGTACGGGTGCTCCGTACCGGCGTCGGCGCCATCACGGAAGACGACGTGCTGCTTGCCTCGGCGTCTGAAGCTCTCATCATCGGCTTCAATGTTCGCCCCGAACGCAATGCGCAGTCCACCGCCGATCAGCAGAAGGTAGAAATCCGGCTTCACAGCATCATCTACGAGTTGATCGACGAAACACAGCGCGCAATGACGGGCTTGCTCGAACCCGTTTACAAGGAAACGATTCAAGGCCATGCCGAAGTCCGCGAGACCTTCCGGATCAGCAAAGTGGGCACTGTCGCCGGTTGTTATGTGGCCGATGGTGTCATCCGGCGCGACAGCCAAATTCGTGTCACGCGCGGCGGCGAAGTGGTTCATACTGGCCGGATCGACGCCCTTAAGCGCTTCAAGAATGACGCGAGCGAGGTGAAGAACGGCGTAGAGTGCGGTATTTCGCTGAGCAACTTCAACAATATTCATGTAGGCGATGTGCTTGAGGCGTTTACCATGGAGCGGATTGCGGTTGAGATGCCGGTCGCGCAATAACCGCGGCCATGCCGGCATTAGGCGTGCTCACGCTTGAAATTCACGTCGAAGATTCGCATTCGCTGAAGGAGAAGCGGCATGTGGTCAAGAGCCTTAAGGATCGCCTCCGGGAACGGTTCAACGTTTCCGTCGCGGAGATCGACGGCTTGGATTCCTGGCAGCATGCAGTGGTTGCGGCCGTAACGGTCTCGGCCGACCGCGTGCGGGCGGAGCAGGTTTTGCAGGCGGTCGAATCGCATGCGGCGGGAGTGCTGGGTGGCGCATTAACCAGCACTAGCTTGGAGTGGTTGTAGCCGCCAGTGTACCGGAAGAAACGCGGAGAGGAAAATGGATAGCCACCGGGCGGAGCGTATATCCGAAGCGCTGCGCGAAGAGTTAAGCGAGATGATTTCCTATGAGCTCTCCGACCCGCGTGTAGCCGATGCCGTTGTCACAGAAGTACTCGTCTCGCCGGACCGCAAGCGCGCGCAGGTGCGTCTCCATATGAGCGACGATCCCGAAAAGCAGCGCGAGACGATCGCCGCTCTCGATCACGCACGGAACTTCTTGCGGCGTCAACTCGCCGAACGCCTGAGTCTGTTTCGCGTGCCCGATTTGCACTTCGAGGCAGATGTGACGCTTTCAACGAACGCGCGGCTGGAGCATCTGTTGAAGCGTGTGCGGCGCGGGCGTCCCCGTGATGCCGGTGACGCACAAAACTAGCCCTTTCCCGGACATAACGTTACACTCTACATAGTCAGAAGGTAAATTTCTTTCATCAGCCTGAAAACCTGGCTGAGTGAGCGGGGGCAATATCCGGGCTGCACCAATGGGCGGTAGATTCCTCGAGGCGTGCCGGCGTCGGGCGACTGACGTGCGCCCGGTGTGGTTCATGCGGCAAGCCGGCCGCTATTTAAAGCCTTACCGTGACATTCGCGCGCGGCACTCCATCCTTGAGATTTGCAAGCGGCCGGAATTGGCTGCCGAAGTCACGCTGCAGCCGGTCGACATTCTCGACGTGGACGCGGCCATCATCTTCGCCGACCTCCTGCTCCCCATTGAACCAATGGGGCTGAAGCTTGAATTCAGAACTGGGGAAGGACCGTATATCGAAAACGCGATTACCGAACCCGAAGATATCGACGAGCTTTCCACCAGCCGCACGGACGATCTCGGGTATGTGGGCGAGGCGATTCGGAAAGTAACTGCGGCTTTAAACGGCAAGGTGCCCGTGGTTGGATTTGTGGGCGCTCCGTTTACGCTCGCCAGCTATATGATCGAAGGCGGCCCGTCGAAGACGTTTCTCAAAACAAAGCGGTTGATGTTTGGCAACGAAACCATGTGGCGCCGGCTCATGGGCAAGCTGGTCGACGTGCTCGGCGAATTTGCCCGGATGCAGATTGGCTCCGGTGCGCGCGCCATTCAGGTCTTCGATAGCTGGGTGGGAGCCTTGAGTCCGGAAGATTATGTGCGCTACGTGCAGCCGTATTCCCGCGCCCTGATTGAGCGCACGCGGGCGGCAAGTGTCCCGGTAATCCATTTCGGCACGGGCGCGGGCGGTTTTTTCCGCGAGCTCCACGCCGCCGGCGGCGACGTGTTGGGTGTCGACTGGCGAATCAACATCGATCACGTGTGGTCCGAGATCGGATATCGCTCCGCGATCCAGGGCAATCTCGATCCGGTTGCCTTATTCGCTCCGCTTACCGAGCTGCGCACGAAAGTCCAGGATCTGCTGAGCCGCACCGGTTCGCGGCCGGGGCATATTGTCAACCTGGGCCACGGTATCTTGCCGGAAACACCGGTCGAAAACGTCAAAGCTGTGGTTGGAATTGTGCGGGAGTATTCCACAGTCCGGTGACAGCGGCTCGAGTTGCCATCGTGGGCGGCGGCGTGTCGGGACTCTCCACCGCCTATTACCTCGCCCAGGCGGGAATCGATTCCCTCCTGATCGAAAAATCGAACCGGCTGGGCGGTTTGATTCGAACCGACGTGTGGAACGGCTGCACGCTCGAAGCCGGTCCCGACAGTTACCTGGCTGCCAAACCTGCCGTAACGGAGCTGGCCGGCGAACTCGGTGCCGAACTCATCGGCTCGAACGACCGGCACAGGCGCGTTTTTATTGTACGGTCAGGCAAACTCCTGCCTTTGCCGAAGGGCATGAGCATGATGACGCCGGGCGAATGGGGGCCGGTGCTTCGATCCGAGCTCTTCAATCTGAGCACCAAACTGCGCTTTTTGCGCGAGCCGTTCCGCCGGCCCGTTGAACGCCAGCAGGACATCTCCGTCGGCGATCTGGTCGCGGATCATTTCGGACAGGAAGTGATCGACTATGTGGCCGAACCATTGCTCACAGGCGTCTACGGCGGCGATGCGGCTCAATTAAGCGCCGCCAGCGTTCTGCCGCGCTTCCTCGAATATGAACAACGGTTTGGCAGCCTGATTCGTGGTGTCCGGCAGGCGCAGCGCGCGCCCCGGGCAGACAGTCTGTTTCGTTCGTTCCGGAACGGCATGCAGTCCTTAACCGATGGGCTGGCCGCGGCGATTGACGGAAGAGCCAGCGTGGTGAAGGCCGAAGCGATTGCAGTCGGCCGGAATGGGCCCGGATGGACCGTCCAGACCGAAAGCGGCACGATTTTCGCCGACCGTCTGGTCCTCGCCTGCCCGGCGCACGTTTCTGCGGGCTTGCTTGAAAACGCTGCCCCGCCGCTCGCCGGGCTCCTCGCGGAAATTCCATACTCCTCAGCAATTTTGGTGACGCTGGTTTTTGCCGAGCGGAACGTTCCCGAGCCATTACAGGGCGCGGGCTTGCTCATTCCGAAACGGGAGCGGCGGACAGTCGCGGCGGCCACCTGGATCAATACGAAATTCCCGCTGCGTGTGGCGCCCGGCCTGGTGGCGGTGCGGGCGTTTCTGGTAGGCGATGAAGCGATTCGGCTCGACCGGGCCGCCGATCGGGAACTGGTCGAACTCGCGACCCAGGATCTGGAGCGCTTTGTCGAATTCCGCGCCGCCCCCGATTTTTCGAAAGTCAATCGCTGGCCGCGCTCCATGCCCCAGTACGTCGTCGGCCACCGGGCGCGCTGCGAGAAAATCGAAGCGGAACTCGCTCAACTCGACACTCTGCGGATTGTGTCCAATACTTTCGATGGAGTCGGAATTCCCGATTGCGTTCGCCAGGCCAAAAAAACCGCCGCGGATATTAGCCCAGATTAAAACGCTGTAACCAGTCCAATGAAGTTGTTGCACAACTTACTCCGGCAACGTCACATGGTTGCAGCAGACACAAATGCTGCTTGCATGAGACCGGAAAGGGTTAGAGGGTTGGAACATGAAATTACTTATGAGCCTGTTAGCGGGGGCAGCCATGTGCGCTGCGCCGATGTTTGCACAAAAAACCGCGTCGGAACGGTTGCAGGCGGCGACGGCGGATCTGCACGAAATGTTCAATGCGTCGGACAAGGGAATTCCGCAGGACCTGTTGAATAAGGCCACCTGCGTGGTGGTTCTGCCGAACCTGAAAAAGGGCGGTTTCATCGTGGGCGCGGAGTACGGTAAAGGATTTTTCACCTGTCGAAAATCGAACGGCGTGGGTTGGAGTGCTCCCGGTTCTCTGCGTGTCACGGGCGGCAAATTTGGTTTACTGATTGGTGCTGCGGAAACTGACGTAATCATGCTAGTCATGAATAAGTCGGGCATGGATCACATGCTGCAGGATAAAACGCAACTGGGCGGCGAAGCTTCGGCTGCCGCAGGTCCGCTCGGACGCGATGCCTCGGCGATGACGGATGCCGAACTGCGCGCTGAGATTCTGACCTATTCCCGTTCGCGCGGCGTGTTCGGCGGCATCGACATTACAGGCGCAGCCGTCACCCAGGACGAAGACTCGAATCAAGAGCTCTACGGCAAAAAATTGACAAATAAAGAAATCGTCGAGGGCGGCATTCACGTGCCTTCGGCCGCGCAGGGATTCATTCACACTTTGGATCGCCTTTCGTCCCGCAAGTAACGTTGTTCTACGGATACCGGCCGTACTGCTTCGCAGACGGCAGCTTGCGAGAATGGGAGCTTGCCAGGAACAGTAAGGAAAATTCGGGTTGCGCTGCTCTACGGCGGCCGTTCGGGCGAGCATGAGATTTCAATCCGCTCGGCGGCATCGGTTAGAGCAGCGCTCGATCCGCAAAAGTACGATGTAGCGGACTACTTCATTAACGAAGAAGGCAAATGGGCGTCCGAGGGCGATCGTTCCTGAGCCGCATGCCAACCCGGAAATTGACGTAGTCTTTCCCGTACTGCATGGCACCTTCGGCGAGGATGGAACCGTACAGGGTTTGCTTGAACTCGCGGAGTTGCCGTACGTGGGCGCGGGCGTACTGGCATCGGCCGTTTCGATGGACAAGGCCTTTACCAAGCGCCTTTGCCAGCAGGCCGGATTGCCTGTCGTCCCCTATGTCACCCTGCTTCGAGGACAGTTTGACGCGGCCGAAGTTCAGGTTCCGCTGCGCTTCCCGGTTTTTGTAAAGCCTGCGAATCTAGGCTCATCGGTCGGCATTACCAAGGTCACGTGTGCTTGCAGGCTCGCCGAAGCGCTTGAGGCCGCGCTGCGTTTCGATCGTAAAATTCTGGTCGAGCAAGGGGTTCAGGGTCGCGAATTCGAGTGCGCCGTACTCGGCGGCATGCCGGCCCGAGCTTCCGTTCCGTGCGAGATTTTGCCCTCGCAGGATTTCTACACCTACGAAGACAAATACCTGCTTGATCAGGCGAAAATCGAGCTGCCGCCTAAACTGAACGAAGCGCAAATCGCGGAAGTGCAACGGCTTGGCCGTAGCCTGTTTCGAAGCGATGGATTGCGAAGGCATGGCCCGGGTTGATTTCCTGATGGAGCAATCCTCAGGCGAATTCTTCATCAATGAGATAAACACAATTCCCGGCTTCACGTCCATCAGTATGTATCCGAAGATGTGGGAGTATTCCGGAATTTCCTACGCCGACCTGTTGGACCGGCTGATCGGGCTCGCTCTGGAGCGCGCGGCAGAGCGGCGGCAGACGCGTTATTCGCGATGAGGGCGGTTGTACTTCTAGGGCTGGCCGCCATATTGCTGCAAGCGCAACAGCCGGCCCCCGCGTTCCACGGACCCGCCAGAAAAATCCAAGGCGATCCGAGCAAAGATTTGGCGCCCGTCCTGAAGCAATTCGTCGACGTCCTTTCCACTGTTGAGAGCGAAAGCGCCGAGCCGCAGCCGGTCGACAAGCTTCTGTTCGAAGGCGCGATTCCCTCCATGCTCCGGCAGTTGGATCCGCATACTCAGTTCTTCGATCCCGGCCAGTTTCAGCAGTTGCAGCAGATGGAAGATTCCGAACAGAAGGGCTTCGGCAGCATTGTTTCGGTATTGCCCGGCCAGGTAATCTTTCTCCAGACGCTTCCTGGAACTCCTTCGAATAAGGCCGGCATCCAGGCCGGCGATGAGTTGCTCGCTGTAAATAACATTGCCATCCGCAAGCTCGATCCGCAGCAAATTATCGAGTTATTAACCGAAGCCCGGCAGCAGCGCGTCGCGATCTATGTGCGGAGGCAGGGATCGGCACGCCCCCTCCAGTTTCAACTTACTCCCGAGTTAGTGGATTCGCCGAGCGTTGACCGCGCATATATGTTGCGCCCCGGCATTGGCTACATTCGGGTTGCCAGTTGGGACTTACAAACCGCCAAACAGTTGAGCGATGCGATTACGAAGCTCGGCGGAACGTCGCTCCGGGGCTGGTGCTCGATCTGCGCAACAATCCGGGCGGCGTGGTCAAGGCTTCGCTGGATGCGGCGGCGATGTTTCTCTCCCCTGGCCAACTTATCCTGACCGCCAAGGGCCGTTCGAGTGACCCGCAAAGCGCCACCGTACCGAAACAGGCGAAACCGTATCACTTTGCGATGAGCGTGTTGATTAACGGCAAGACGGCAAGTGCTTCAGAAATTCTTTCGGGTGCGCTGCAGGATCACGACCGCGCTGTAATTGTCGGCGAGCCAAGTTACGGCAAAGGGTTAGTGCAAAGCGTAGAGCCTTTGTCGGATGGCGCGGGCCTGGCGATCACAACTGCTTTTTATTACACCCCGAGCGGCCGTTCCATTCAGCATCCGTTGCGGAATTCGGCTTTGTCGGATACGTTCAACGATAAGCCTGTGGCCAATGCGCCGACTTACAAGACTGATAGCGGCAGGACAGTAACCGGGGGCGGCGGTATTCAGCCCGACGTGCGCGTCGGTCCGCCGGAACTTACCCGCTTAGAAGAAGTGCTCGATGCCAGCGGCGTACTTACCGCATTCGCCACGAACTATATTGCTGCACATTCCCCCGTCCCCGACCCGTTCGCCGTAATTCCGGCCTTACTCGACGATTTGAAGGTATTTCTATCGTCACGGTCCATCGAGCCAAGCGTAGGCGAGTGGAGTAATGAGCGAGGCTGGGTCAGCCAGCGCTTGAAAGAGGAAATTGTGACGCAGGCACACGGCGTAGCGGCTGGCGAGGAGGTTCAGGCCCAGCACGACCCGCAGGTGCAGGCGGCGCTGCGCGCTTTGAATGATAAGGCGTTGCTGGCCGCGAGATAGCGCGCTCCTGGCTCCGATAGCGCGTCTCCCGCTCCCCTTCAGCCGTTACACTATGAATTGACCAGCATGTCCGAACGCCCGTTCGTTCACCTTCACTGCCACACCGATTATTCCCTGCTCGATGGCGCTTGCGATATCAAAAAGCTCATCCAGGTAGTCAAACGCCAGCAAATGCCCGCCGTCGCCATGACCGATCACGGCAACCTCTTCGGCGCTGTCGAGTTTTATAACGAAGCGTCGAAGGAAGGCGTCCATCCGGTCATCGGGTGCGAAGTCTACGTCTCCCAGCAAGGCCACAAAACCCGCTCCGATTCCGATCGCTACAACCATCTTGTCCTGCTCTGCGAATCGCAGGAAGGCTACAAGAATCTGATCCAGCTCGTCTCAACCGGCTATGTCGAAGGCTTTTATTACAAGCCCCGCGTCGATAAGGACTTGCTTGCGCAACATTCGAAAGGCCTCATCGCGCTCTCCGCCTGCCTGCGCGGCGATGTCAACGAAGCGCTCATGGCCGATCGCTATCCTGATGCGCGCCGGCTCGCCAACGAGTATCAGGATCTGTTCGGCAAAAATAATTTTTTCCTTGAGATGCAGGACCATCATCTCGAGCAGGACAAAATCGTTATGCCGCAAGTCCGCCGCATGTCGCAGGACACCGGCATTCCGCTTGTCGTAACCAACGATTCGCATTACCTCCAGTCGGACGATGTGCGCGCGCACGAAATTCTGCTTTGCATTCAGACCGGGAAAACCATGTCCGATCCGAATCGCATGCGTTTCTCCACCCCCGATTTCTACGTCAAATCGCGCGCCGAAATGCTCTCGCTATTCGGCGAAGTCGAGCACGCCCTCGACCGCACCTGGGACATCGCCCAGCGCTGCCACGTCAAGCTCGAAAAAGTCAAAGACCCGTTTCCCCGCTTTGATGTACCCGCCACGCACAACGCCGACACGTATTTTGCGGCCGTTGCACGCGAGGGTTGGGAGAAACGCCGCCCCCGCCTCGAAGCTCTGCACACAGAGGGCCGTCTCAAATTCCCGATTCCCGCGTATATCGAGCGCCTCGAACGCGAAATCAGCATGATCCAGCAGATGAAGTTCTCAGGTTACTTCCTCATCGTCTGGGATTTCATACAATTCGCCAAAAAACGCGGCATTCCCGTCGGTCCCGGGCGCGGATCCGCCGCCGGAAGCCTGGTCGGCTATGCGATGGAAATCACCGACGTCGATCCGTTGCAGTATGGCCTGCTCTTTGAGCGCTTCCTCAATCCCGAGCGCATCAGCATGCCCGATATCGACATCGATTTCTGCACCAACCGGCGCGGCGAAGTCATTCAATACGTTACCGAGAAATATGGCCGCGAGCAGGTCGCCCAAATTATTACTTTCGGCACGCTCGCCGCCAAAGCCGCCATCAAAGACGTCGGCCGTGTTCTCGACATGACCTTCGCCGAAGTCGATCGCATTTCAAAACTCGTTCCGAAACAGCTCAATATCAAACTTGAAAAAGCGATTGAGGATCCGGAACTGAAAGCTCTTGCCGCTCGCGAGCAGCGCGTCAAAGAAGTGCTCGACGTCAGCCTCAAACTCGAAGGCGTCTGCCGTAATGCCGGCATGCACGCCGCGGGTGTCGTCATCTCGTCGGTTCCGCTCCGTGAGCTGGTTCCCATCTACGTAACCAACAAGCACGAAATTGTCACCCAGTACGACATGCTGGGCCTCGAAAAACTTGGCCTGCTCAAGATGGACTTCCTCGGGCTCACCACTCTGACCATCATTGACAACGCCCTCAAGCTGATCGAAAAATATTGCGGCAAGAAGATCGTTGTTGAAGAGCTGCCCGTCGACGATGCCGAAACCTACGACAAAATCTTCAGTAACGGTTTCACCAGCGGCGTCTTCCAGTTCGAATCATCCGGCATGCAGGATATCCTGCGCCGTTACCAGCCGAATCGCATTGAAGATCTCTGCGCTCTGAACGCGCTCTATCGCCCCGGTCCGATTCAGGGCGGCATGATCCCGGATTTCATCGACCGCAAACACGGCCGCAAACCTATCGTCTACGATCTGCCCGAGCTGGAAGAGATTCTCGCCGAAACCTATGGCGTCATCCTCTATCAGGAGCAGGTAATGCAGATTTCGAATAAGATCGCCGGCTATTCCCTGGGCGATGCCGACATCCTGCGCCGCGCCATGGGCAAGAAAAGCCTCGCAGAAATGACGCAACAGCGCGAACGCTTCATCGCCGGAGCCACCGCTCGCGGCTTTCCCTCCAAAAAGACCATCAAAATTTTCGATCTTATGGAGCAGTTCGCCGGGTACGGCTTCAATAAGTCCCATTCCGCCGCCTACGCGTATCTCGCCTACGTCACCGCTTACCTTAAAGCTCATTACGCGGTCGAATTCATGTCCGCCTTGCTCACCTCCGAGTCGGGCAACATGGATAAGACCGTCAAGTACATCAACGAATGCCGCGAAATGCAGATTCCCGTGCTGCCGCCCGATGTCAATGAGAGCGATCACAACTTCACGCCCGCCGGGAGATGCCATTCGCTTCGGCTTAGGCGCCGTGAAGAACGTTGGCCACGGCGCCGTCGAAGCCATCGTCGCCGCGCGCCAGGAGGGCGGCCGCTTCACTTCTATCTACAATTTCTGCGAACGCATCAATCTGGCAGCAGTGAATCGCCGCGTCCTCGAAAGCCTCATTCGCGCCGGCGCGCTCGATTCTCTCGGCGGTAACCGCGCGCAATTATCCGAAGCCCTGGATCGCGCACTCGAAACCGGCTTGCGCGTTTCGCGTGACCGGGAGCGCGGCCAGCATGGCCTCTTCGGCGGTCCTGCCGAGCTGCACGCTCAAGAACACCCCCTTGCTAATCTTTCCGACTGGACCATGGAGCAAAAACTCGCCGGTGAAAAAGAGCTGCTCGGCATCTATGTTTCCGGCCATCCGCTCGACCGCTGGGCTGATAAAGTAACGGATCTGGCTACTCACTTCACTGATAAGCTCGAAGACCTTGAAAAAGGCGTCGAAGTCAAGCTCTGCGCCATCCTCACCAGCGTCGTGCGCAAAACCAATCGCGAAGGAAAATATTGGGCTGCCATGAAATTGGACGACCGCCGCGGCACTGCTGATGCCATGGTCTTCGCAAACCGCTACGAAGACCTGCTCTCCAGCATCCAGGAAGACGCCGCTGTCTTTATCCGCGCCTCCGTTCTGCCCGAAGAAGGCGGTCCCCCGAAACTTTCTATCCAGGAAATGGTCAAGCTTGAGGATGCTCGCGTCGATCTTCCCTCTCTCATCTCCATTCGCATGTGGCTCAAAGATGAATCGGCCGCCGACAAGGTGACTGCCTTGAACGAACTATTCGGCCGCAAGCGCGGCTCAACCGATGTGCGCCTGCGTCTCGAAAAACCCCGCGATTTCTCGATCGTCCTGGACGTACCGAATATGAAAGTGCGCCCCGATCGCGAGTTCCGCGCTGAAATTGAAAAAATCTGCGGACCCGAATCTATGGAAGTCCTGGCGAGCTGATATGGCCGATCTCGAAGACCAGGAGCCCCCGGTTGTCTCCGACGCGGAAGAAGCCCCCTCCGCTACGCCTCCCGCCACCAGCAATCCAAGCTGGCAGCGTGTCCAACTGGCGCGCCACCCCAAACGTCCCCACTCCTCCGATTACATCTATGGCCTAACTACCGGTTTCGAGGAACTGCACGGCGACCGCTTCTTTGGCGACGACCCCTCCATCCTCGGCGGCATGGCTTTCTTCGAGGGCAAACCCGTCATGGTTATCGGCCAGCAGAAAGGACGCGATACCAAAGAGAAACTGCTGCGCAATTTCGGTATGCCGAAGCCGGAAGGCTATCGCAAAGCGCTGCGCCTTATGCAGCTCGCCTCCAAGTTCAACCGGCCCATCCTCACGTTTATCGACACCCCCGGTGCCTACCCCGGAATCGATGCTGAGGAGCGCGGCCAGGCCGAAGCCATTGCCTTTAATCTGCGCGAGATGTCTCGCCTTAAAACGCCCGTTATCGCGGTGGTCATCGGCGAAGGCGGCAGTGGCGGCGCCTTGGGCCTCGCCGTGGCTAACCGCGTCTACATGCTCGAGAACGCTTACTACAGCGTGATCTCACCCGAAAGCTGCGCCGCCATTATCTATAAAGATGCCGGCAAAGCCCCCGAAGCCGCCGCCGCCTTGTGTATGACCGCAAATGACCTGCTCGGCATGAACTTGATCGATGGTATTGTCCCCGAACCCTCCGGCGGAGCGCATCTCGATCCCGAAACCGCCATTGCTGCTGTTCGCCAAACCGTAGCTGCCGCTTTAGCCGAGCTGTCGAGCTCCTCTGCCCGAGAGTTGATCGATAGCCGCTACGAAAAATTCCGCCAGATGGGCAACTTCTTCCACGAGGCTCATCTCTGAAATTCGGCATCATCATTACCGCCTTTGTCGTCGCATTCCTCGCATGGATGCTCTATTCTTCGCTCCACGGGTCGCGCTACCGCGTGAATGTCTGCATGTCGTTCAACGGAAATTCTGCCTGTAAAACGGTCTCGGCGAAGAGTGAAGCGGCGGCCCTGCGCTCGGCGAGCGAAAACGCCTGCGCCGATATCGCTTCTGGCGTCACCGATTCCATCCGCTGCGAGAAATCCGAACCGCAAAGCGTCCGCTGGCTATCGCGGCCGAAGTAGTAAGGAGCTTATCGCATCCCGGTCATTCCGCTCGCAACGCTTCGATGGGATTCACTCGGGAGGCCCGTCGAGCTGGCCCAAAGCTTGCTGCGAGCGCTGTAAGGCCCAGGAGTGCCGCTACCGCAAATAGGGTTTCTATATCCCAGGAACTCACGTGGAAAAGCATCTTCCGCGCCATCGTCGCGGCCGCGACTGATCCCACCACGCCCACGCAGATTCCAAACGCTGCCCGCCGGACTGCTTCCGTCAGGATCAGCCGGTACACCGCGCCTTGTTCCGCGCCAAGAGCCATGCGTACGCCAATCTCCCTCGTTCTCTGGGTCACGGAATATGCAACCACTCCGTATAGGCCAGCTACACCCAATAGCAGCGCCATCCCTGCAAACCCGCCAACCAGCCATGCAGCCGAGCGATGCAGATAGGCCGTCATCGAGTTTGCTATCAACGCTTCCATCGTCGTCTCTCCTTGGGTCCCTGCCTCCGGATGAATCTGCCGAATCGCGGGCCGAAGTGCCGCCATCATCTGTTCTGGCCGTTGCCAAGTACGTGCGATGACAGAAACGTAGTTGCTCGGATCCTGGTTGAAGGGATGATATTCGGCAGGCCAGATGTCCGAATCGAGCGGACCCTCTCGAATATCCTTCACGACGCCGATAATCGTCTTAATCGACTTCGGCGTCAGACTGATATCGCCGATTTGCTTGCCGATCGGATCCTCGCCCGAAAAATATTTCCGGGCTAAAGTCTCGTTAACGATCACTACCTTTGGTTTTGATTGATCCTCGGAATCACTGAAATACCGGCCGCGTAACAGCGTCGCTCCAATCGTACGGAAATACTCCGAGCTCACGTCGCGTTCGTTAACCTCAATATGCTTCCCGTCGTAGGGCTTCCCGACAATGCGTATCCAATCTGTGTTCCCGTTAAAGCTGACCGGCAAAACCGTGGTAAGTGCAGCGGACCTCACGCCCGGAAGACTCGCCACTTTACGCACGAGGTCGCGGCCAAACGCTCTGCTCCGGTCCTCCGAATACTGGGTGTCGGGCACCGCTGCTTCTATGGTGGCCAGGTGATCGGGGTGGAATCCTAGATCGACTTCCAGCAGACGGTAAAGGCTCTTTGCACATAATCCCGCTCCCACCAGCAACACCATTGCAATCGCGAGTTCTACCACCACAAGCCGCGACCCCAGCCTGCGCCATCCTGTGCCCGCGGATCCACGGCTTCCTTCCGTTAAGCCATCCTGCATCGTCGATCGCATGAAGTGTAAAATCGGCGTGACCGAAAAGACCGCGACAGCCAAAACCGACAAGCCCGCCGCAAAGGTGAGTATCCGGCCATTCAAACTGAGGTGCGCTAGAAATGGCAGATAAGCGAGCATCTCCGCTGGGATCAATTTCTCCAGAGCTTGAATAAGCCACTGACCGAGAACAAGACCCAGCACAGCTCCACCCATGACGAGAACAACACCTTCTGTTACGAACTGCGTCACCAGCCGCGTTACCGATGCTCCGAGAGCGCTGCGTAGCGCCAGTTCCCGCCGCCGCCTTTCAGACCGAGCCAGAACCAGGCTTGCCACGTTGAAGCACGCAATTGCCAGGAGCAGTGCAGCACCTCCCATTAAGGCCATCAGAATTGGCCGGAGATTTCCGGCGATCGCCTCGGCCAACGGAATAACGCTTGCCCCTTGTCCTCGGTTTGAGCCCGGATATTGGCGTTCCAGGCGTTTGCTGATGATCCGCATCTCCGCCGAAGCCTGTTGAACGGATACACCGTCCTTTAGTCGCGCTATTCCGTCCAGGTTGTGGCAGGTTCGCCGAAGAGCGCAACCATCCTTCGGATTGATTGTTGTCCAAAACTCTGCGTCCCCGCGCGGAGCGAATTGGAAGCTCGCCGGCAGCACGCCAATAATCGTGTAGGCCTCCCCGCTTAGATTCACTCTTTCACCTAGCACGCTTCTTCGTCCGCCGAATCGCCGTTTCCACGCCGAATACGTCAAAAGAACCGTATGCGGTCCACCCGCTACTCCATCTCGAGAACCGAAATCCCTTCCTAACAGCGGACGTACGTCGAGCGTCCGAAAAAACCCAATGCTTACGTACGCTGCCCGCACCGGCGCAACACCTGGCCCTGTCGTCAAAAGGAACCCTCCGCCCCTGGAGACTTCGAGGGAATCGAAAACCCTGTTCGCCGCCTTCCAATCCAGATAGTCGAGGTAAGAGAGGTTATAGCGTGGAAACAGCGCGTTACTTTCTGTGACCGCCACCAGCCTCCCTGGTTGCGAATAAGGAAGAGGCTTGATGAGCGCCGCATCGACGAATGCGAAAATCCCGACACTCGCGCACATCCCGAGTGCTAGGACCAACACGGCTGCTGCGGTAAATCCAGGGCTCTTGCGCAACTGACGCAATGCAAATCGCAGATCGAGTAGTAGGTGCTCCAGGAATGGTGCCGTGCTTCTCTCGCGATACGCCTCTTTCAACGACTCGATACCGCCAAGCTTCAGCAAAGCATCCCGCTGCGCATCTTGCGCCGTCATCCCGGCTCGCAAGTTGTCCGCGACATGCATCGCGATGTGACTCTCAAACTCTTCCTGCATCTCCCGTTCGCCCTGATTCTTGCCGAACAGCCCGGAGAGCCGCATCATCCAGCTACGCAGAATTCTCATGCCGGATCCGCTTTGGTGTTCAGGAATCGCCCGACAATAGCAGTCGCCTGAGCCCAATCCCGGGTCTCGCGCTCCAGTTGCTTCCGGCCCGAGCGGGTCAGCTGGTAGAACTTGGCGCGTCGATTGTTCTCCGACAAGCCCCACTCGGAAACAATTGAGCCCTCCTGTTCCAATTTCAGGAGCGCCGGATAGATCGTTCCGTAATTCAAATTGAGAAGATTTCCGCTCGTTTGCTCGATCCGCCGTGCAACCCCATAGCCGTGCAACGGCCCCAGGGCTTCCAGGGTCTTTAGGATCATTAGCGCCAGCGTCCCCTGCCAAACGTCTGTCTTGTTCGCCATGCCTCTATGGGTCTCCCATAGGTATTGGAGCATGCCTCCTATAAGAATGCAATAGGAGAGCAAAAATTAGTTTACCCTTGACGGCGAGGACCGCTGCGGAACGTAGATTGGGAGGGAAAGGGGGCGCTGCTCAGAGCTGGATGATGCTGATGCCTGGAATCAGTTTGAAGTGGCGGACATTGTGAGTTGCGATTCGATAGCCACGCTCGAGCGCAGTCACCCCGATCAGGAGATCGGAAAGCGGGATACGGATGCCCTTCGCCTGACTCTGGCCGTCGATTTGACCGGCCCGTAAAGCTAGTGAGACAGTGAGGGGATGTATGGGGACAACGGACATCAGTTCGTCGAGGAATCGCTGACGCTTTTCGCGGCGTTCTGCCGTGTCCGCCCCGACGATTCCGTGCGCCAGTTCGAGCACGCTGAGGGCGGAAATACCCAGCTCATCGTCACCCGTTTCGAGTGCGATAGCTTGCAGTAATTGTTTCGGATTCTTGCCTTCCCGCTCAGCTGCAACAGCAGCGGACGAGTCAAGGATTAATCCCAAGCAGGCGGTTCCAGGGGTTCCCGATGAGCCGCGATTGCCGCGTCAACGTCCTTCGCGAAGTCGCGATCGATAGTTGCCGGAGAGTCGTCCGATAACAATCCAACGCACTCGGAAATTTTACGCCGGGACGGAACAGCAGCACGCAGTATAGCGACTGGTTGAGCATCGCGTTCGATGACGATTTCGGCTCCGGTTTCGACCCGTTGCAGGATTCCGCAAACATCTCGAACCAGGTCGGCTTCCGTGATGTGCAACACCTGCGGTTCCATAATCGCGATCATAGCGGCTCTTCGTCCTCCGCGGCTCCGACCCGGCAATCCCAGCCGCTAAACTTTCTCCCGCTTCGGCCGCCAACTCGCCCCGCACTGCCGCCTGGGAAAGGAATTTAGTTCTTACGGCTTCTCCCCCGTAGCGTTCGTCCGGATCCGATACACGCTCGAACTCGCTGTCACATAAAGCGTCTTGAAATCTTTATCGCCCCACGCCAGATTTCCCACAGCTTCGGGAATGTGCAGCGAAGCGATGTGCTTCCCGCTCGGGGAAATAATCCAAACTCCGCCCGGAGCTGCCCCATAAACATTCCCCGCCGTGTCCACCTTTATGCCATCCGGTCCGCCCGGTTCGGCATCTCCATTCGCGTCGCAGAACACGCGGCCATTCCCGACCCCGCCATCCGCCTCAACGTCGTAGCGCATCCAGATCTTTTTCTGCGAATCTGACACGTACAGTGTCTTCTCGTCCGGCGAAAACGCTATCCCGTTCGGCCTCGGCAGATCACGAATCAGGAGCTGCAGTTTCGCATTATCCGGCGCGCTTCCCGGTGCCGCCTGCGCCGCATTCGGAATTCGATATACCCCGTTCAACGAAAGCTCTTTTTCCGGATCTTTATCGCCTTGGGTGCGCAACCCGTAGGGTGGGTCGGTAAAGTACAGCGACCCGTCGCTCTTATAAACCAGATCGTTTGGACTGTTCAGCTTCTTGCCCTCATAACGATCCGCCAAAACTGTGATTTGCGCGTGTGGATCGAGCGATTCCAGCCGCCAGATGTTCCGCCGCGCGTGCCCTGCCATCGTCAAACGGCCTCTCGCATCCAGCGTCATGCCGTTCGAACCGGATTCCGGGCCGCCATATGGAGCCTTCCCCAAATAGCCGCTGGGCTGCAGAAAAATGCGTACCTCGCCGCGCGATTCTAACTCGCGAATGCTGTTGCTCGGGATTTCCGCGAAATACAGATGACCTTGCGCCCACACCGGCCCCTCCGTCCATTTGAAGCCGGTCGCCATCTGCTCGATCTTCGCGCCTGCGGGCAGGATCTGCCGCGCTGCCGGATCAAGGATTTTCGTCTGGAGAGTTTCTGTTGAGAGTTGCGCGGCAAACGCACCCGCGCCGAGAACGAATACTGCCAGCCAGCAATGTTTCACGGCTGCATTGTATTACAGCCGTGAACCAGCTTGCCTTAATTACTTGCCTTTTTCTTCCTTGCTCAAATCTTTCGCCATTTTCAAATGTTCTTCAAGCGTCGGCAGCGTGCTCGCCGCAAACTGCTTGATGTTCGGGTCTGTTCCATTCTGTGCTTCCACCTGAAATTCATGCACATCCTGTTCATGGTCTTTCACCATGTCTTTGATATACGCTTTGTCGAACGCCGCACCCGAAAGCTTCGACAGCTTGTCGATCCTCGCTTGCTTCTTCGAGCTGATGC
This sequence comes from Terriglobia bacterium, assembly GCA_963767485.1. GTDB lineage: Bacteria > Acidobacteriota > Terriglobia > Bryobacterales > Bryobacteraceae > Bog-105. The sequence continues at coordinate 88,664 of CAVYDZ010000017.1, forward strand.
TGGTCGGAATCTCGACACTCTCCTTCGAAGCAACCTCTTTCAATTGATCGTTCGCTTTCGAGTGGTCATCCACCATCTTCTGTCCAAACTGCTTCACGCCATCGCTCGTGCCCTTTGCCGCCGCCGTTTTGCCGAGTTCTACTTCGAGCAATCCGCCCTCAGCCGCCTCTTTGAGGAACTTCTTGTCGTCGACGTGCTGCGTCATCGTGTCCTGCGAGCCATTTGGGCTGTTCGGATTATTCGCCGCGCTCGGAGGAGCGCCATGCATTGGTTGCTGCTGCGGTTGTTGCTGTGGCATTCCCGCTTGCGCGTACGCTGGACTTGCGGTAAAGGCCAGAAAACTGCAGCCGCTTGCGAAGAGGCTGCTCAATAGGATTTTTCGCATAAGGAACCTTTCCGGAGAGTACTCTTCCGTTCGCCCGTTGGACTCCATTCCGCCCCGGCGAGGTTTCAATTCCTGTGAACCCCAAAAAAAAGAGCGCACCGCCGAAGCGATGCGCTGCCAGTAGTTTTGAGGGGAACGCGCCTTAGTTATTTGCGATCTCAACCTGGATCTTTTTCGGTTTCGCTACTTCCTTTTTGGGCAGCGTGATCGTCAGAACACCGTTCTTATAGTCGGCTTTTACCTTCTCGCCATCCACGCTGTCGGGCAGGCTAAACGCCCGCACAAACGATCCATAGGAGCGTTCCAGCCTGTGATATCCACGGTTGTTGTTCTGTTCTTCGAATTTCCGCTCGCCCTTCAGGGTCAGCGTCCCATTCTCAAGCTGAATCGCGACGTTCTTCGGATCCACGTCCGGTAGATCCGCCTTCACAACCAGTTCATTCTCGGTTTCAGCTATGTCGACCGGGGGCGCCCATGGCCGGGCAGCCGGTTCGCTCAGCAGGCGTGACAGCGAATCCTGGAATACGCGGAGGCCGGCGGGGAAATCCTCGAGATCGGTGTACTTGATAAGTGGCATGTGTCTAAATCTCCTACAACTCAATCATAAGATGTGAGCGCACGATTGTCAAGCAACTATGCCGAATTTAAGTAAATATTTCCGCCTACTCCTTCCCTCTGCTAATTTGGTCCTATGCCGAACCTCTCTGAAGGCGATCCCGCCCCGGAAATCTCCCTCCCCACCGATTCCGGCGCTCCCTTTACGCTTACCTCCCTCCACGGCAAAAATGTCGTCCTCTACTTCTACCCGAAAGCCGATACCCCCGGCTGCACCAAAGAAGCCTGCGAGTTCCGCGACACGTCTGCGAAATTCCATAAAGCCAACACCGTTATCGTCGGCATCTCCCCCGACGTCTCCAAAGATCAGGCCAAATTCAAAACCAAATTCGACCTCCCCTTCACTCTGCTGGCCGACGCCAGCCACAAAGCGGCCGAGGAATACGGCGTCTGGAAGGAGAAAAGCATGTACGGCAAGAAGTACATGGGCGTTGAGCGGACCACCTTTGTCATCGGTCCGGACGGCAAAATCAAAAAGATCTTCCCGAAAGTGAAAGTGGATGGCCATGCCGAAGAAGTCCTGGCCGCCATCGGCTGACGCAAACAGTCGCCGTTACCCGGTTCGGCCCGTGCGTGGGCGTCGGCGCATTGATTTTCGACGGCCTCCGCATTCTGCTCGTCGAACGCGGCAACCCGCCGCTCGCCGGCTGTTGGTCTCTGCCGGGCGGCTGCGTCGAATCGGGCGAACGCCTGGAAGACGCCGTCATCCGCGAAGTGCGCGAAGAAACCGGCCTGCAAATCACCGCCGATTCGCTCGCGACTGTTTTCGAGCGCATCATGCCCGACACTGAGCAGCACTGCGAGTATCACTATGTCCTGGTCGACTTTTACTGCACAATAAAAGGAGGAGATCTCCGGCCGGGCGACGATTCGAGCGACGTGCGCTGGTTCGATTTGCCTTCGCTCGACGGCTTACCGCTCACCGAAGGCACCCGCGACGTAATCGAAATGTGCGCCCGCAGCCGCGCCACTCATCCGCTGATAACGCGCCCTTAATATGCCCTTCAGCAGCACCGAACTGCTCCAATTCGACGAGCTCATCTCCCTCATCGCAGGCTATGCCGGCAGCGCCGCCGGCAAAGATCTCGTCTTCGCGTTGGAACCGCATAGCGATTTATCTGCTCTCGAATCGGATTTGGCGGACGCCGGCGAGGCCATCCTCTACCTGCGCGAAGCAACCGCCGCTCCCCTCCGTTTCGACCGTCTGCCCTCCATCGAAGCCTCCGAACGCATCCTTAAAGTTGAGGGCGCTTCGCTCGATGGCCGCCAGATTCAGGACCTCTTCAAACTGCTCACCCTTGCCGGCGAATACCGCGGCCTCCTGCAAAAAGTGGCCGGCGAATTTCCCCGTCTTGCCGGCCGCTCCGCCCGCCTGGCCGACCTGCGCGACCTCGCCCGCCGCTACGAACGCGTCTTTGAGCCCGACGGCTCCCTCGCCGATACCGCCAGCGTGGCGCTCGGGCGCATCCGCAAAGATATCGTCCGCCAGCAAAAAAATATCGAGCAGTCGCTCGAAAAATTTTTGCGTTCTCATCGCAGCGATGGCACGTTGCAGGAAGATTTCGTCACCATCCGCGACGACCGTTACGTGGTGCCGATTGTGGCCGGCCAAAAAGGACGCGTTAACGGCATCATCCATGGTTCGAGCGGAACCGGGCGTACGCTTTTTGTCGAGCCGCTCGACACCATCGATCTGAATAACCAGCTCGTCCGCCTGCGCGAAGACGAGCTGCGCGAAATCGAGCGCATCTTGGCGGAAATCACCGCCAGCTTGCGCGCGCACTCCGCCGAAATTTCAACCACCGCCCAAACCCTCGCCGAATTCGATTGCATCTTTGCCAAAGCCGCCTTCGCCCGCGATTACGACGCCGTTGTCCCCACCTTCAGCCAGGACCCGCGCCGCATCGTGCTCAAGCGCGCGCGCCATCCGCTGCTCGAAGCCATTCTCCGCAATCAGCGCAAAACCGTTGTGCCGGTCTCCTTCGAACTCGATGAGCAGCGACGCTGCCTGCTGATCAGCGGACCCAATACCGGCGGCAAGACCGTCACTTTGAAAACCGCCGGGCTGCTCGCCTTAATGGCGCATGCCGCAATTCCGGTTCCAGCCGCTGAAGCGCAATTTCCCTTGCTCGACGACGTGTTAGCCGATATCGGCGATACCCAGTCGCTCGCCGAAAGCCTGAGCAGCTTCTCCGGCCATCTGCTGCATGTCAAGCAGATGCTGGCAACTGTAACTCCCGACAGTTTGGTGCTGCTCGATGAGCTCGGCCGCGCGACCGACCCCGATGAGGGCGGCGCCCTCGGCGTCGCCATGCTCGATGAGTTTCGCAAGTCGGGTGCTTTCTGCCTGGCATCCACTCACTTGCTCCCACTAAAGCTTTATGGAGCGCAAACCCCTGGCGTGGTGAACGCCTCCATGGGATTCGATGAACGTACGCTACAGCCGACCTATGAACTGCGGATCGGTATCCCCGGAAAATCAGCCGGCCTCGATATCGCGACCCGTCTGGAACTCCCGCCGGAAGTCCTGGCCCATGCTCGCTCCGTGCTCCCGCGCATGCAGGCCGACTTTGAAAACCTGCTCACAGAACTGCACCGGCAAGTAGAGGATAACCGCCGCCGCGAACGTGAAATGGCCGAAGCCACCGCGCAATTGAAGCAGCGCCAAACGGCCCTCGAAGCCGAAGCCGCCCGCCGCGAACAGCAGCGGCAGCGCGACTGGGAGCGCAAATCCGAATTGATCGTCGCCGACTTTGAAGCTCGGGCCCAATCCATGATGACGCAAGTCGCCGAGCATTCCGAAGGCAAAAAGGCGGTCGAGCAAGCGCAACGGCTGGTTGCCAAAACACGCCGGGAGTTCCGCGAGGAAGCCGCTCAGGCAATTGCTACCCCGGCCGGTGCAACGCCGCGCATCGACCTGGCCGAAGGCGTCCGCGTCCGGCTCAAAGATGTGCGCGAAATCGCCACCGTGCGGCGGCTTTTGAAGAATGGGCTGGTCGAAGTCGAGGCCGGTTTCCTGAAAATGCAGGTGCCGCGCGAGGACGTCATCGAAGTCGTACCCGCGAACTTCACGGAACGCTCGCCCCTTCCAAAAAACGTGCGTCTAGAGACCGGGCCGCGCTGGGATACCAGCTACCGCGAGCTCAACGTCATCGGCCAACGCGCCCAGGAAGCCATCGAGCAAGTCGATAAATTCTTAGACTCCGCCGCTTTAGCTTCCGTCGACCGGGTCCGGATCATCCACGGCCACGGCATGGGAATTCTCCGGAAAGCCGTCAACGAGTTCCTGGGCACCAGCCCCCACGTCAGCCGCTTTTACCCCGCAACTCCGGCCGAAGGCGGCACGGGCGCTACCGTCGTCGAACTTCGCGAGTAGCTGCCCTTCTGGTATGCTGGGGTATTATGTTCCGAATCTTGATAGGGATTGCGGGAATACTGGCCTTGTTCTTGAGTCCTGATAACTACACCGAGTCCATTCGGCAGTGGCAGACCGCCCGCAACCAGAAATTGCGCTCGCCCGACAGTTGGCTGGCGCTGGTTGGGCTGTATTGGTTGAAACAGGGCGATAACACCGTCGGATCGGCCGATGGGAACGATTTGGTCCTGCCAAAGCATTCCGCGCCGGAGCACGTGGGCACCTTACGCCTTCAGGGAAATAAGGTCACCTTCCAGCCGGAAACCGGTCCGGCTCGCGAATTGCACGTCGACCCGGAAGAGAAAAATCCGGATGTCGTAAAGGCCGGTTCGGTGTCGTTTTACCTGATCGAACGCAGCGGAAAATTGGCCGTTCGGGCTAAGGACAGCCAGAGTCCGGTACTCAAAAACTTTCACGATTTGAAGTATTTCCCGGTGAACCCGGCGCTGCATTTCGAAGCTAAATTTGTGAAGGACGAGAAGAAAATTCCCATTCTGAACATCCTGGGGCAAACGGAGCAGCAGGTGAGCCCGGGCATTGTCGAGTTCACCTACCAGGGGAAACCGTATCACCTGCGTCCCATTTACGAAGACAAGACGCTATTCTTCCTGTTTAAAGACACAACCAACAAAACGCAAACCTATCAAGCCGGCCGGATGCTGAACACGCCGCTGCCGGTTGACGGAAAGGTGGATCTGGATTTCAATCGGTCTTACAATCCGCCCTGCACTTTTACGCCGTACGCCACGTGCCCGCTGCCGCCCAAAGAAAACATTCTGCCGTTTGCGGTAGATGCCGGGGAGCTGCGCTACGGGCAAGGGCATGCGGATTATTCAGCTTCTCGCTAGCGCGGGCGCTAGCATGTGAGGCGTGATTGTTAAAGCCGCGGCGGCTGATGCCGGGAAGCGACTCGATGCATTTTTGCATGAGCGATTGCCGGAGTATAGCCGGGCTCGCTTGCAGAGTTGGATCAAGGCAGGGCGGGTGCTGCTCGAGGGCTGCGAGGCGCGGGCGTCACTGCTGCTTCGCGGGAACGAGAGCGTTTCCGTTACGCCTGCCGAACTTACGCCGTTAAAAGCGGTCGCGGAAGAGTTGCCGCTCAGCATCCTCTATGAAGATGAGGATGTGGTGGTAGTGGACAAGGCCGCCGGAATGGTGGTTCACGCCGGAGCCGGCCACAGCCAGGGCACTCTGGTGAATGCGCTGCTGCACCATTTCGGATCACTTTCCAGTATCAATGGCGAACTGCGGCCGGGAATTGTGCACCGGCTCGACAAGGACACGAGCGGCGTGCTGCTGGTGGCGCGCACGGATCGGGCGCACCAGGAGCTGGCGCGGCAATTTCGTGACCGCGAGATCGAGAAGCGCTATGTTGCGCTGGTCCACGGCAGGATGGAACATAAGCAAGCGGTGCACGCGACCAAAATCGGGCGCGATCCGGTTCGCCGGACGCGGATGAAAACGAATGTCGCTGCGGGACGTTCGGCGCTGACGGAGTATCGGGTGCTCGAGGAATTTCCGCATTTCAGTTATCTCGGCGTCCGCATTCTAACTGGCCGCACGCATCAGATCCGCGTGCAGCTGGCGAGCATCGGGCATCCGGTCGCGGGAGACCGGCTGTACGGTGCTCCGGCCGCCGCGTACGGGCGATTCTTCCTGCACGCGGATCTGCTGCGCTTCCGTTCCCCCTCCACCGGCCAGTTAATTACTATCGAGAGCCCATTGCCGCCGGATTTGACAGCCTGGCTCGAGAGCGTCCGAAAAGACGGCTAGAATATAGTCATCTCAAATGAAGTTTGCTGCAGCGACCCTGGCGCTAACTGCCGCGTCCGGCCTCGTTTTCCTTAGCAGTTTACAAGCCCGGCAGAGCCCCGCGCCTCCGGCAGCCCCCGCCCAATCGGAGCCGGCCCCGATCCGTGCCGAGGTGACCCGCGTCAATATGCTCTTCACCGTCACCGATAAGAAAGGTCGCTTCATTACCGATCTTGGGAAGAATGATTTTCTGGTCTTCGAAAATAAAAAGCCGCAGACCATCCTGGAATTCACCTCGGAAACCGACCTGCCGCTGCGCCTCGCCATTCTGATCGACACGAGCAACAGTATCCGCGAGCGGTTCCATTTCCAGCAGGAAGCGGCCACCAACTTTATCAACAGCGTGATGCGCACGCAGGACAAAGCGATAGTTGTGAGTTTCGATACCTCGGCGGAACTGGCGGCCGATATCACGAACAATACCAACACGCTCGAAAACGCGATTCGAGATCTGCGGCCCGGCGGCGGAACGGCGCTCTACGACGCGATTTACTATGCCTGCAAAGACAAGCTGATGCTCGATCAGCCGATGTACAAATACCGCCGGGCCATGGTCATTCTGAGCGATGGCGACGATAACGACAGCCGCGAGAGCCGCGAGCAGGCGCTCGAAATGGCGCAGCGCGCCGACACAGTGATCTATACGATCTCGACCAACATCACCCATATCGAGACCGAAGGCGACAAAGTGCTGCGCTACCTGGCGGATCAAACCGGCGGCGTGGCCTTCTTTCCGTTCGAGGCGAAGGACCTGAACCAGTCATTCGAAAACGTCGCCAACGAGTTGCGGCACCAGTACAATTTGTTCTATCGGCCTGAGCCCCTGCACAACGACGGTAAGTATCATCAGGTGACCATCAAAGTGAAAGGCCGGAAAGACTTACTGGTCCGGGCGCGCAAGGGATACTATGCGCGGCGCGAAAGCGCCGGCAGTTGAACACTTCTTCTGTACGGCCCGGAACTTCATCGCCGAAGTGCTCTCTGGCGATGCAACAGTTGCCTGACCTCTACCGCCGATTTGGTATCTCGCGCAAGGCCGGATAGAAGTGGAAGGTGTGCCCTTGAGGAATACGACGCTCGCTTTTCGATGACGATGTACAATCGGGCCTGATCTCGAGCGACCCCAGGCGATGACGCCCGAGGTAACACAAGGGGAGGCCTGTCAATTTCTTGTCCGTAGGGATCGGCTCCAATGGGAGCGCCAATGACATTCTAGGTATATTCCGCGCCGATGAACCACGGCTGTTTATTGCAGCAACCTCGATTGCGCTCGGATTCGTGATCGTCGGCTTCTCGTTAATCCGGAGAAGATTCGATCGGTTGACTGCGTTTCTCGCCTGGTTCGCGGTCGTGTACGGCGCTCACCTGTGGTTGCAGTCCGGCATGTACCACCTGATGGCGCCCGCCTCGGCCTTTGCCGCGAGGCTGCAGCTGGCGCTCAATTTCTTTGTCGCGATACCGGCGTTCTTGTTCTTCGGTGAAACCGAAGCTGCAGGCCGCGCAGGGCGCGTGTTGGTCAATTCAGTATGTATCGTTGCCTTGTTCCTGATAGCGGCGGCCCTCCTTGGGTTTCCATGGTTGCCGCTCGATCGAGCAAATAGCTCAGTGGTCATTGCCGGCTCATCATCGCTCTTGTTCCTTGCCTTCCGGCAATCCCCGGCAACGCGGGATGAGATTGTCTTTCGGGCAGGTTTGATCGCGTTTGTTGCTCTAGTGCTCTGGACCAACCTCTCAAGATTGTTGGGTCACGCGGTCGCATTTGAGTTTTACGGTTTTGCCGTACTCTTATGCTGCCTCGGCTATGTTGCTGCTCGGCGAACACTCGACCGCGACCAACGCTTGCATTCCATTCAGCAGGAACTCGAGATCGCTCGCCGCATTCAGATGTCGATTCTTCCCGCCAGCTCCCCGAACTCCGATGAGTTCTGTGTAGCCACGCGATACAGGGCCATGACCTCGGTGGCCGGTGACTTTTACGAGTTCCTGAACGCGGAGAATGGAGCTCTCGGCCTGCTGGTGGCCGATGTGTCAGGTCACGGTGTACCCGCGGCTCTAATCGCATCCATGGTCAAGGTAGCTGTTCAGTCCCAGCGCCATAAGCAGAACGATCCCGCGTCCCTTCTTACTGGAGTGAATCAGGCATTGTGCGGAAATGCCCAGAATCAATTCGTGACCGCGGCGTACGTTTATCTCGACGCCGGGAGTGCCGAACTTCGTTACGCAGCCGCAGGACACCCGCCGATGCTCCTGTTGCGTGATGGCGACGTGACCCGGATCGAGGAAAACGGCCTGATGATGGCGTTCATGTCCTCTGCGATTTACACCTCCACGACACGGGGACTGCAGCAAGGTGACCGTATCCTGCTGTACACCGATGGGATCGTGGAAGCTAGCAACGCCGGCGAAGAGGAGTTCGGCTATGAAAGGATCACCAGGCTTCTGAAAGAAAGCGCAACGCACTCCCCGGAGCAGGCGGCCGATGCCCTATTAAATGCCGTGAGCGCTTGGTCTGCAAGTCAGCAGGATGACCTGACCATCATGATCTGCGACTACAAAGGGATCCCGCAATCACGACAAGCGCAGTTGTGAGCATCTCAAACGCCCCTGAAACATTCGTACTTCAAGCATCGCCTCGTACCGGGGCCATACAACGCCTGCCCCTCGGATCGAGGATTCAATTATTGGCATACGGTTCCCCTCTTTCCCTTTAATGGAGGTACTTGCACGACCAAATTCGTCTGGTGCCGGGAGACGAGCCAAATATGCGGTACGACTATGGGATCGTACTGGCTGGGCGAGACGCGAATCTGGTATTGACCAGGCGGTGTATTGGCAATTTCAAATGCGCCATCCCGATCGGTTCTTGTGGATGCCAACACGCTCCCCGTGAGGTCGAGGATGGCGACCCTGGCGCCATAAATAGGTTTGCTGAGACCAAGCGTCCGGGCACTCCCGGCAAGTTTTGGTGTTGCGCCTGGAGTGGGCGTGTAGGTCGGGAAGTGAGGGAACGAAGGGCGCGTCACATTGCGTAAACTCCAAAACGACTTCCAGGGAGGGTGCAGGACGCTCGGTCACCGCCACATTAGAAACAATTTTCCTCCTGAACCCAGGCGCTAGTGCCTGCAATTGATATATGCCGGTAGGAACGTCAGAAAAAACGAAGCTCCCGGATGCGTCCGCTTTTGTCTGAAACACTTGATCTGTTGAGAACAGCGAAACCCCCGCTGCAATGCCCGGAGCTCCATTGAGCCCATGCACAGTGCCCGAGATGGGCGCGCCGGACTTGATTACTTGGCTCGACGAATCTGCAGCGCAAGATCCTAACAAGCAACACATAACCAAGATCGAATTTCTGCGAAGCATTGGGAACCAATTTACGCCATTCGAGATCTGGCCGCATGGCCTTCTTCCCGTTCGAGGCGAAGGGCGATGCTGTTGAAAAACTCGGGTGCGATTTCGGTCGCAGATTCCGCGCTTGCCTATTTCTGCGTGATGCGCGATTCGACAGCAATCCGACTTGGACGGAAGTAACGGAACTTATGCTCCGCCCGCGGGGTCTAACTCTTCTGTTCTGACATCCGATGGACTCCGGTAATCGCCGCTTAGCCGATGCTGCATTCAACCGGCCAACTCTGCTTACGGCGCACCGCACTCGCCTCAGACGTGGGCTCTGGGCCATTGTGGCCATCGTCTTGCTGTTCTACCTGGTTGCCGGTTATTTCGGTTGCTCTGATATGTTCGGAGACCACCCCCGCTGGCGCGGCATGAACCGCGGACCGGCGGACTTTGGATTACATAGCGAAACAGTTTCATTCCAGTCGACGGATGGCATTCCCCTGAAGGCTTGGTGGCTCCCGGCTTCGGCTGCCTCACGAGGCGCTATTATCATCGCTCATGGGATCGATCACACGCGGCAAGTCATGTTGCCCCGCGCAGCTTTTCTTGTTCCTGGCGGTTACGACACTCTGCTGATCGATCTTCGAGGCCACGGTGAGAGCGGAGGAACTCTCAGCTCGCCCGGACTTCTTGAAGCGCGCGATGTACTCGGTGCACTGCGCTTCATCCGGTCTCGTGGCTACACCAAACCCGTCGCCCTACTGGGGGTTTCTTACGGTGCAGTCGCGTGTCTGATTGCCGCGGCGGAGTCTTCCGACATTGCGGCGGTGATTAGCGACGGCGCTTTCCCGACTGGAAAGGGCGTTTCAGACGATATAAGCCGTCATTTTCTGCGTGATCCCAAAACGAACTTTTGGGTTCGATCCCTGTTCTGGGTTTCGTCTTTTCCAGGAGTCGCTAGTGCAACTGCGTTGATGTATTATGCCCGCACCGGCATCTATCTCGGACCGGAACTGTTGTCCGTGATTCCGTGGGCCAGCCGAATTAGAGTTCCCGTACTGCTGATATCAGGAGAGCGGGACTGGATAGTCCCGACGAGCAAGGCACGACAGATTCTCTCAACCATTCCCGACGCTCGGAAGGAACTTGTCGTGATCCCCAAGGCAGTTCACGACACGACGTACAGCGCCGACCCTGCCCTTTATGCCAGTGCAGTGCTGAACTTCCTCGGAACATACGTCAGTACTGACAACTCACCACACCATTTAGCAACCGCACAAAGCGAAAAACGTGTAAAACGCTTCAGCAATTAAATGTTTGTGGTGACGTTCGACTGTTTGTGAACTTCTTTTCGCTGATTCATCGGTATCGTGTCAGCGCTCGACTCCAGGATTCTAGAGCGCCAGCGCAGCCCAAAGGCATCTGCGCAGGATCCTAATCGACCCGTAATCTGGTTCGCCTTCTCCTGAGTAAAAACCAGGATCAGGACAAACGCTAGAAGGTCCATAAAGGTACCTCCTTTCTGTAGATCGCAAACCCGGCTCTTACGAAGCCGGGTTTGCTGTTATGAGCCTTGTGGCTCCCGCAGCAATGCGGGCTGCATCCCCAGAACTCCTCGAATGCCCTCACCGCCCAATCATGCCGCGCGGTGTGAATCTTTGGACCTTTTGAACCGAGGAAGGGCTGCGCTACCTGCGCAAGGGATACTATGCGCGGCGCGAAAGCGCGGGCAGTTGAAGGCATGTTTTGAGCGATAGCGATCTTATTGGTATAGACTAGTCAGATCGTGCCGCAGTTCGTAATTGAGCGAGACATTCCGGGTGCCGGTTCGCTTTCCGAGGAGCAGATCCGAGAGGTTTCTTTGCGCTCTTTACAGACTTTGAAGGAAATGGGGCCGCAGATTCAGTGGCTTCACAGTTATGTTACCGAAGATAAGGTCTACTGCGTTTACCTGGCGCCAGACGAAGACACAATCCGGGAGCATGCTCGAAGAACGGGGATTCCTGCCGACCGTGTGGCCGCAGTGCGCCGGCTGATTGATCCTAACCGCGTTAACTAAGGGATGCCCAATCTTCGAGGGAGTACTCGACCGCAGATTCCTGGGTCATTGACCAACCTGCTTCCCAAGCCTTTTTGCCTTCTAGCTCGCTGAGTACAGACCAGGCACCTTGCAAGTTTTGATCGAGCTTTGATTGGTCCGCGGGCGTCAGAGGCGCGCCAATGAGTGTACGTAAATGCGCGGCAGCAGCCGTTACAGAAAGGGCACGCGCGGCGTCCGCTCTGGCCAAGGCCAGACAAGCCAAACCTTCCAACACTCGCGCAACGCCACGTTTGTGTCCTAAGCTGGCGAAGATTGACAGGCTCTCGCGGTAGCGCGCGCGTGCAGCCGAATACTCCCCTCGCTCACAGGCTATTAAACCTAAGTCGGCCAGCGACCGGGCGCAACCCCACCCATCGCCGACTTCCCGAAAGGCTGAAAGCGCTCGGTGATAGGCGGTCCAAGCCTCAGCCATGTCGCCCTGCTCGTGCGCCACATCGCCTTGCTGATTGAGCGACCACGCGGCGCCGCTGCGATCGCCGAGCTCCTCAAAGATCTGAATCGCCTCTCGAAGCGCAAGCCGGGCGCGGGCGTAATTACCGCGAATCTTCGCCACATTTGCCAGATTGTGGAGGCAGCGTGCGCTCGCAAGCCGGTCCCCGGCCCGGTACCAGCACATCAGGCTCTCCTCAAACTTGTGTTCCGCCCCGAGATAGTCGCCGCGGTCTCGTGCCGTGATAGCCAGTGCATTGAGAGCCACGGCGATGCCCGCTTCGTCACCGATTTCCCGGTAGATCGAGAGGCTTTGTTCCAAGAAACGAATAGCCGCCGGAAAGTCGCCCTGGGCTGTGGCGACAGAGCCTACGAAATGAGAGATCTTGGCCCGTTCTTTTGCGAACCTTCGCAGCACAACGGACTCTCGATCCGCACCCAAGTCCGCTGCAGTTTCTCTTTCGTTTGGTGGCGCAGCATCGCGGCCTGTGCTTGCGTTCGAAAATCCCGTGCAGGCGAGGTGTAGAAGGTTCTCCAGCCGAGCGCGGCTCTCAGTCAAGTGTTCCCGCATGTCCCAGAAGCGGAAAAGCGCTAAGCAGAGACGAAAGCTCCAGCCGAGATCTGAATTTTGGAAGAGCCAGTCGAGGGCAGAGCGAGAATTGTCGTGCTCGACGTCACAACGGGCCAGCCACGCCGCGCGGTCGGCTTCGCCGAGCTCCGGATTGCCCTCTTCGGCGAGCACCAGATAGAATGCGGCATGGTTGCGCCTGGTGACGGACTCTTCGCCTGCCTGCCGAAGCCGCTCCAGAGAATACTCTCGAATGGTCTCCAGCATCCGAAAACGCGGTTCGTCTTTAGCAACGTCGATCTGTTGAATGAGGCTCTGGTCGACGAGCGACGACATCACCTCAAAGGTATCCGTTCCGAGATCCTGGCTCGTGTTGCACACGGCTTCGGCGGCTTCCAGCGTACACCCGCCCCCTGCAAAAACACCCAGCCTCCGGAATAGTTTCTGTTCGGCTTGGCTTAACAGGTCATAGCTCCAGTCGATGGTCTTGCGCAATGTCTGTTGCCGCTGGGGAAGGTCGCGCGCTCCGTCAGTCAGAAGCTGGAGCCGGCTTTGAAGCCGGGGCAGCATCGCATTTACAGGAAGCATTTTGACCCTGGAGGCGGCCAGCTCAATGGCCAGGGGAAGACCGTCGACTCTTGAACAAATCTCGGCCACCCCGGGGGCGTTTTCGGCGGTCAGTCTGAAATCGGGTTTTACGGCTACTGCCCGCTGCGCAAACAAAGCGACTGCCGGGTTGCTTGCCAATACCTCGAGAGAATGGAACTGGGTATGGTCGGGCAACATCAGCGGCGGAACCGGAAATTCATGCTCTCCATAAACGCGCAACGGGGCGCGGCTGGTTGCGAGCACCTTGAGGGTCTGGGAAGCATCCAGCAGGTCGACGACGAACGAAGAAGCGGGCAGAATGTGCTCTAAGTTATCCAGCAACAGGACCACAGGGGATGGGTCACGCTCCCGGAGATAGTGCTTCAGCAGATCGATGTGGGAGCGGCCGCCCATTTCGCGGATGCCCACGGATTCCGCGATCGCGGCGGGAACCATAGCCGGATCGCTGACTGAGCCGAGAGCTACGAAATAAACCAGCCCTTCAAAGCGTTTCACAAGCTCGCTGATAACTTCCAGTCCGAGTCTGGTTTTGCCAGAGCCTCCCGAACCGGTCAGCGTAACCAGCCGGACGGCAGGATCGAGCAGGAGGTGCTGAATCGCTGCGAGTTCCCGCTCACGTCCGATAAACGGCGTGCGCGAAACGGGCAGGTGATATTGTCCGCTGACGCGCTGGATCGAGTCCGGTTTGGCAGGACATTCCAGGCTGCGGTTCTCGTGAATCGCGCCGATAAAGCGATAACCCCGACGCGGCAAAGTCTCAATCAGCTGCGGAGTATCCGCCGAATCACCCAGCGCCTCGCGCACCTTATTGATGGCTCGGTTCAAACCGCGATCGAAATCGACGACAGTATCCGACGGCCACATCTTTTGCTGAAGTTCTTCCCGCGTGACGACTTCGCCCGGTCGCTCGAGCAAAGCACTGAGCAGTTCAAATGGCTGCTCTTGCAGTTTGACCTTGCGCCCTTGCTTGAACAGCTCTCTCGCGGCCAAGTCGAGCTCGAAAACCGAAAAATGGAGCAGACGATCCCGTGTTGTGGCTCCGTTCATCGCAGACTCCGGTTGGGAGTTAACTATAACACCTTCCTGCCGCACCCAGCATCTGCCAAACGCCAGCCACCCAAAAAATGAGAAGCGCTGGTTGCAAACCAAAGAGGAGAATGCCATTTATCCGGAGACAAACATTAGACAAACAGAGAATCTCCTGCCCATCGACTCAAGGGGGAAGGTGGCGCAAGCTCGGGACGTGATGAAACGATCCGGTAGGTACCGCAGTTTCAGCAACAAAACTCACAAGGAGCAACCCAATGTTTAAGACAGTTTCGATACTCGCCCTTTCCGGGCTGTTAACGCTCTCGACCCTTCAAGCGCAATCAAGCCGGCCCGTTGAAGCGCATGTCCCATTCGCATTTCAGATGCAACATAGGACATACGCGGCCGGCACTTACCGGTTAACTTATAACCCCAACAGCTCACTCTTGCTACAGGGTCGGGACAAGAACCCCCAGGCAGGCCTCGTTATCGTGGCGCCGGCCTTACGACACCGCCAAGGAGGAGAACAATCCAAGCTTATCTTCCACTGTTACGGCGGCACCTGCTATCTGACTGAGGTCTGGCAGAGCGCAGCCTCCGGTGGCTCGGGACTACAGTTGCCGCAGAGCGAACCAAAGGACGCAATTGCACTTGCAACACGCGCAGTATTGGTGGAAATTCCGGCGAAGTGAACCGTGCGTACGGAAACAAAGATAAGAAAGTTTTAGAGGACAAAGCTATATGACAACACGAATTAAGACTTTTGGGCACAAATCAAACATGAGCATCCCGCGTCTAGCCCTGCTGAGCGGCGTTGCTGCTGTGACGCTTCTCGCGGCGGGAGGAGCCGCGAGAAGCGACTCAGTGCAATCGCAGGCCAACCACGAGCATCCCGCCGCTCCGGCCAAGCTCGTTCAAATGGTTCGCGAGGCAACCCGGCAGTTCATTGACGTTAACGCTGCCACCGCGGCCGGTTACGAACCGCTGTTTGGCTGCGTCAGCGGCCCCGACCATGGCGCCATGGGTGTGCACTACATCAACCTCGATTTGGTAAAGCGTGGCGAGATCGACGTTTCGCAGCCCCAAGCGCTGATCTACGAGCCATGGAACGGCGCTATGCGATTGGTGGGCGTCGAATTCATCGTGGATTACACGACTTGGCTGGCGAAGCACAGTGCTCCTCCAGTACTCGAGGGCCAAATGTTCCAATTCATAAATAGCCCGAACCGGTACGCCTTGTCCTCACTATTCGAACTGCACGTGTGGGCCTGGCGGGACAACCCGAACGGCGCATTCGTAGATTGGAACAACCGGGTGACCTGCGAAGGTGAATAAATTGGCGCGCAAACGCCTGTTCATGCGACGCCATTTATTGTTAGACTGAGCGCGTACTGAAGCGCTCGCCACAATGGCGTCGCCGTGAGCTGTCGGTTTTCCAGGCCTCAGCCCTTAGGGATGAGGGCTCGTGTCCCATCGACCGCAAAGTTCCGCTAAGGAGAGCGTTGAGCCAAATGAGGTCTCTTAGCATTCTATTTCTAGTGTTTGCGATGTCGCCCTTCAACCAGGGTCAAACCCCATCGCCGGGCAATCTCGAATCGCGTAGAAAAGCGCTCAACAATGCGCTCGATGAGCAATGGCAATATAACCTTCGGAAGAATCCAGAGTTCGCTTCACTTCTGGGAGATCAGCGCTACAACGATCAGGTGACCGACGCGTCGCTCGAAGCAGTAAAGCGCGATCTGGGAGAAACGCGGCGTTTTTTGGCCAGGTTCAAAGCCATAGATACCGGCGGTTTCCCCGAGCAAGAGATGCTCAGTGCGCATCTGATGATACGTAACCTGCAGGAGACTCTCGATGGCGAGCGCTTCAAGGATTGGGAGATGCCGGTTAACCAGATGAACGGGATACATATTGACGTTCCACAGTTGCCGGTCCTGCTCCAGTTTCACACTGTCAAGGATTACCGGGATTATGTCAGCCGTCTGCATAAATGGCCCGGCGCCTTCGACCAGACGATCACCGCGATGCGCGCCGGAATGGCCGACCACTTGATGCCGCCAAAGTTCTTACTGGAAAAAGTGGCGGATCAGGCCGAACGGGTTGCCAACACCCCGCTCAAAGACAGCCCATTCGCGCTCCCGCTACGGCATTTTCCAGACTCGATTTCAGGCGCCGACCGGGCGGCGATTCGCCAGGAAACGGAAACCGCGATTCAGAACGAGATGATCCCCGCTTATCGCCGGTTTGAAGCGTTCGTCCGAGATGAATACGCCCCCGCCGGCAGAATTGAGGTTGGCATCTGGTCGTTACCCGATGGGGCGGGGCGTTATGCCTATGCCGTGAAGACTTCCACCACGTCAGACATGACGCCCGACGAAATTCACCAGCTCGGTCTGAGGCAAGTGGCGGAGATTGAGGCGGCTGAAGCGGCCATAGCAACTAAGCTGGGCTTTGCCGACGTGAAAGCTCTCCAGGCGTCGATTAACTCGAATCCCAAACTTCATTTCCATTCCGCCGAGGAAATGCTCGATCAATATCGCGGCTACATCGACCAGATGTACACCAGGTTACCGAGCCTGTTCACCCACTTGCCGAAGGCCAAGGTGACGGTGGCTGCCATTGAGGATTACCGGGCGAAGGAATCGTCTACGGAATATGTGTTTGGCTCTGCGGACGGTTCTCGTCCCGGGCGGGTCGAAGTAAACACGTATGCTTTTGAAAAACAAATCACGCCTGGTACCGAATCCACTGCGTATCACGAAGGCGTCCCCGGTCACCATTTACAAGTATCCATCGCGCAAGAATTGACCGGCCTTCCTCAATTCCGGCGACAAGGGAGCTACACTGCTTTTGCGGAAGGTTGGGCCCTGTATTCCGAGCGGCTAGGTAAGGACATTGGCTTCTACCAGGATCCCTACAGCGACTATGGACGGTTGGAAGAGGAAATGCTCCGCGCGGTCCGGCTGGTTGTCGACACGGGTCTGCACGACAAGAAATGGACGCGTCAGCAGGTTGTCGATTTCTTCCACCAGCATTCCAGCACTCCCGAATCCTTGGTGCAGAGCGAAACCGACCGCTATATCGCTTGGCCGGCGCAGGCGCTCAGCTACAAAGTCGGACAATTGACTATTTTGCAATTGCGCGAAAGGGCCAAAGCCAGTCTCGGCGCGAGATTCGATATCCGCTTGTTCCACGATGAAGTGCTAGGCGCGGGTGCCCTGCCGCTGAATGTACTCACCGAGCGCATCGATCAGTGGATTGCCAATCAGAAGCCGCTTCCAACTGCTATGGGAGGCAAATGATCGTTCAACCGTTTTCTCCAAAAACTTCCTTGTGAAATCTCATGAGCCTCCGGAATTTGCGTTAAAACAAGTCTTTCGCCTTTTGTTTCAGGTTATACTGGGCGAGTACTCCCCCGCTGCGCTCCAGGAACGTGGACGCTTGAAAGGAATCCCATGGACGAAAAAGAACGAGCCCGTACTTTAAGCCTGACGCTGGGGCAGATTGAGAAGCAATTCGGCAAGGGCTCGATTTTGCGCCTCGGCGCGAAGGAAGCAATTGTGCCGGTATCGGCGATTTCGACCGGCTCGATCTCGGTGGATTATGCCCTGGGCGTGGGCGGCCTGCCGCGCGGCCGCATCTGCGAAATCTTCGGGCCGGAGTCGTCCGGCAAAACCACCATTGCCCTGCAAGTGATCGCGGAATCGCAAAAGCAGGGCGGCATGGCGGCCTTTATCGACGTGGAGCACGCGCTCGATCCGATCTACGCAAAACAGTTGGGTGTGGATGTAGATAATCTGCTGGTGTCGCAGCCCGATTTCGCCGAGCAGGCGCTTGAGATCACGAATGCGCTGATCACCTCCGGCTCTATTGACGTCCTGGTGGTCGATTCGGTAGCGGCGCTCGTACCCAAAGCGGAGCTCGACGGCGAAATGGGCGATTCCCACATGGGCGTGCAGGCGCGCCTGATGTCGCAGGCGATGCGCAAGCTTACCGGAACGGTTTCGAAGTCGAATACCTGTTTGATTTTCATCAACCAGATCCGTGAAAAGATCGGCGTGATGTTCGGCAACCCGGAGACGACGACCGGCGGCCGCGCACTGAAGTTTTACTCGTCGGTGCGGCTCGATATTCGCCGGATCGCTGCAATTAAAGACGGCGATGTGGTCACCGGTAACCGCACCAAAATCAAGGTTGTCAAAAACAAAGTAGCATCACCGTTCCGCGAAGCAGAGTTCGACATTATTTATGGCGAAGGCATTTCGCGGGAAGGCGATTTGCTGGATTTAGGCGCCGCGCATAACGTCGTCGAAAAGAGCGGCTCCTGGTACAGCTATAAAGGCGAGCGCATTGGACAGGGACGCGAAAACCCCCCACAGCGCTCCAGGAACATGGAGGCTCGAAAGGAATTCCATGGACGAAAAAGAACGCAGCCGGACTTTAGGCCTGACGCTGGGACAAATTGAGAAGCAATTCGGCAAAGGCTCAATCTTGCGCCTGGGTGCGAAAGAAGCGATCGTGCCGGTGTCGGCGATTTCGACCGGCTCGATCTCGGTCGATTACGCGCTGGGCGTAGGCGGATTTCCGCGCGGCCGGATTTGCGAGATTTTCGGGCCGGAATCGTCGGGCAAAACCACAATCGCACTGCAGGTGATCGCGGAGGCGCAAAAGCAGGGCGGCATGGCGGCGTTTATCGACGTGGAGCACGCGCTGGATCCGGTGTATGCGAAGCAATTGGGCGTAGACGTGGACAATCTGCTGGTTTCGCAGCCCGATTTCGCCGAGCAGGCGCTTGAGATCACGAATGCGCTGATCACTTCGGGCTCGATCGATGTATTGGTGGTGGATTCGGTGGCGGCGCTGGTACCCAAAGCGGAACTCGACGGCGAGATGGGCGATTCGCACATGGGCGTGCAGGCGCGGCTGATGTCGCAGGCGATGCGCAAGCTGACCGGAACGGTTTCGAAATCGAATACCTGTTTGATTTTCATCAACCAGATTCGCGAGAAGATCGGCGTGATGTTCGGCAACCCGGAAACGACGACCGGCGGACGCGCGTTGAAGTTTTATTCGTCGGTGCGCCTGGATATTCGCCGCATTGCGGCGATCAAAGATGGCGAGTGGTGACGGGAAACCGCACGAAGGTCAAGATTGTCAAGAACAAGGTAGCGCCGCCGTTCCGCGAGGCCGAGTTCGACATTATTTATGGCGAAGGTATTTCGCGGGAAGGCGATTTGCTGGATTTGGGCGCGGCCCACAACGTGGTAGAGAAGAGCGGCTCCTGGTACAGCTATAAAGGCGAGCGCATCGGACAGGGACGCGAGAATGCGCGGCAGTTCTTAAAGGACAATCCGGACGTGCGCGCGCGGATCGATGCGGAAGTGAGAAAGACGTTGGGGATTCGGACAGCGGATAATGCCGAAGCACCGGTTGCGCCTCCAACGCCGATCGACTCAGCGAAACCAGCCGCAGCAGCAGCGGGCCGGGGGCGAGGCTAGATCAAGTAAGTACGGCCGGGGAAGCGCTTTGTAAAGCAGCTGCCGCCAATCGTTACGTCGTCAGTCCTTCCCGATTTGATCGTTGATCGGAACGCCATATGCCCACCGCTGAAATGGTAGTGGGACGCGCCACATGAACCGCGGCGGAACATGCGGAATATAGAGTGGAGTCCTATAAGCTCGGTTCTGTCGCAACAGGCCGACTGAGCGCAGAGACTCCGTATACAATCGTTCCTGCACCGTGCCTCTGCTGCGAGCCTTTTTCTTCCGCTCCTCCCAATTACTCCTCGCTCTTGCCTGCTCTCTGTCTCTGGCCCACGGCACTGATTCGTCGGGATATCGTTTTAGTTCCTGGACGGTGGACCAGGGCTTGCCCAGCAACTGGACCTTAGGGGTACAGCAAACCCCAGATGGGTTTTTGTGGCTAATTACGTCTGGCGGGCTCGTGCGCTTTGACGGGCTTCAGTTTAAGGTGTTCAATCGCGCCAATACTCCCGCGTTCAAAAGCACGAACTTCGCAGCTTTCGGTCTGGTCGTCGATCACGAAGGCGGCTTGTGGGCGGCGACTGGCAAGGCGGGGCCATTCGCTACTTTCATGGCGCGTTCACGGCCTACACCGTCAAAGACGGCTTGCCCAATAATCACGTGGTTCGTATCGATGAAGACAACGCGGGTACAATCTGGATTTT
Organism: Terriglobia bacterium; assembly: GCA_963767485.1. GTDB lineage: Bacteria > Acidobacteriota > Terriglobia > Bryobacterales > Bryobacteraceae > Bog-105. The sequence goes on from CAVYDZ010000017.1 coordinate 109,150, forward strand.
TACAGAACCCGGCCTGTCCACCTGGAAGAACGGCAAAATCACGAAGCTGGCGCCAGCCCCGAATTCGCCCTTCAACCCTTATCTCAATCCACCGTTGAACTTAGGGATCGACTCTTACCTCTATGGTCTTTGGCGATTGTGTTCCTTCGGATGGCAGCGGTTCGCGTATGGTCAATGGTCGGACGTTCCGATACCTCCGGATGCCGCGAGCTTGCGAGCGGTCAAACTCGACCAATTGGTGGAGGATTCACAACGCCGGATCTGGTTCAAGATCATTGGCCGAAACCAGGAAATCTTCGGAGTGGACCAAGGTCATCTAACCATTTACAAAGGGGTGCCCAAAGGCAGCTTCGCCTGTTACCAGGATCGTTCGGGGCGGCTCTGGATCACGGACCCGGGCGGCCATGCCGGCTGGTGGAAGGACGGCCAGTTCACGCCGATAAGCGGTTTTTCCACTCCTTCCCTGTTCCGGGTCTTTGAAGATCGCGATCACGAGTATTGGGTAGGAACTCTCAATGAAGGCCTCTTCCGCCTGGCTCGGCAGGAAGTCAGCATCCTTCGCCTTCCCGGTGGCCCAGTACGGAATCGGATTGGTCCGTGTTGGTCGGTCCGGCTGGCGACATCTGGGTTGGCAGTTGGGGTATCACCAGAATCAGGGACGGAGTTTTTCGTTCCTTTGTTCGAAAGCACTGGCCCGAGAGGTGGTTCGATGCACAAGTCACCACCTGCATGTTTGGGATCGCGACAACTCGCTATGGTTAAGTTATCCCGACCAGTTGTCCCGTTTTCAGAACGGAAGTTCTAAGCTATTCCTCCAGAATTGCAATCCATCCGTAGTGGAATCGGTACCATCCTCCGTGACAAAGCCGGGGATCTCTGGTTGGGCGGAGGAGGACTGTACCGGTGGCACGGCTCGACCTTGCAACGTTATCGCGAGGTGAACGGTGTGCCTTTCGGGCAGATTCGAGAGCTCCTGGAAGACCCGGACGGAGGGCTCTGGATTGCTTCCGATGACGGCTTGCTGTTTTTCAAAGATGACCATTTCACGGTTTGGAAAGAAGCGGACGGCCTTTCGTCGAATCATGTTGTGACGTTGCACAAGGACAAGGATGGCGGCTCTGGATTGGCACGGCGGATGGCGGCTTGAACCGTTTCGAACGGGGCCGGTTCCAACACGTCAATCAGCAGAACGGCTTGTACGCGGACGACATCTACAGCATTGTAGAGGACCGAGCCGGCTTCTTTTGGTTGACCTGCCGGAAAGGCGTCTCCCGTGTGCGAAAGGAGGAGTTAAACGCCTTCTTCGCAGGCCGAGTTGCTCGCGTCTCTTCCTTACACCTGGGCAAAACCAACGGTTTTCTCAGTGTGGATTGCCGGGGAGACGGTCCACCCAGGAGTTTTCAAACTAGAGACGGCACCTTACTTGTTCCGACTAAGAACGGGCTCGCTGTTCTGCATCCGGATCGCCTCACCATTGACTCGCGTCCACCGCCCGTCTTCATCTAAAGCTGCTCACTTAACCGCCGGGCAGTGAGTTGCCAGCACGAAATCCGGCATCCATCCCGGACAATCGACCTGGAAGTCCAGTACACGGCCATTAATTTCTCGCGCCCAGAGCAGACGCATTTCCGGTATAAGTTAGCCGGCCTGGATACAGAGTGGACGGAGACGGACGTGCGAAGGTCGGCCTTCTATTCGCATCCGCCACCCGGTTCTTACACTTTTCGTGTAATTGCCGCTAATAGCGATGGAGTTTGGAACAAAACCGGCCAGAGCTTAGCAATTCTCGTGCTGCCTCCGTTTTATCGGAGCTGGTGGTTTGTTGGCCTCCTTTTAACGGGAGTGACTGGTGCCGCGGCGTTCGCCTGGCAATATCGTGTCTCACACTTACAGCGCGCCTACGCGGCGCAGCAAAGTTTTTCGCGTCAGTTGATTGCGTCTCAGGAGAGAGAGCGCAAGCGCATTGCGGCTGAGTTGCACGACAGTCTGGGTCAGCAGTTACTTATTATCAAGAACTGGGCGGCGCTCGCATTGACTGGCCTTACGGCTCTGAACCGGTGAAAGAACCTCTCGACCAGATTTCAGATACGGCCTCGCACGCGGTAGAGGAGATGCGGGAAATCGCCTATAATTTGCGGCCTTATCAACTCGAAAAGCTTGGGCTCACGGCGGCTATTCGAGGTCTTGTTACCCGCGTGGCGGCCTCGTCTGGTATTCGGTTCGTCACTGAAATCGGCAATGTCGATGGGATGTTCCCGCAGGACGTCGAGATCAGCATTTACCGCATCGTTCAGGAAGCTCTGAACAACATGCTTAAGCATTCGCAAGCGACCGAAGGGTGGGTGCTGGCCGCCAACAACTCGGGAACCCTCAGCCTTACAATCGGGGACAATGGGCTTGGCTTTACGCCGGCCGACGGTCGCGAATCGCAGCAGGATAGCAAAGGTTTTGGCCTGGTGGGAATCGCTGAACGCGTTCGCATGTTGGGCGGCCGGGTGGTGATTCAATCCGCTCCGGGCCGCGGGTCCAGCATGCAAATCTCGCTAGGCATACAGTCATCCGCATGAGTAAGATTCGCGTCCTCATCGCCGATGATCATCCTATTTTTGGTCGTGGCTTGCGCCAGGTCCTGGTGGCTGATCCCGCCCTCGAGCTGGTTGCCGAAGCTCAGGACGGCGAAGCGGCCCTGCAGCGCATCGAGGAAGAACGGCCCGATGTCGCGGTGCTCGATATCGACATGCCGAAGAAGGATGGTTTCGATGTGGTACGAGCTATGGCGGAACGCAATCTCACCAGCGCCGTTGTTTTTCTTACCATGCACAAGGATGAGGAGCTCTTCAATGGCGCAATGAATCTGGGAGTGCGCGGCTATGTCCTCAAAGAGAGCGCCTTTTCCGAACTCATCGAAAGCATCAAGGCAGCTGCCGCCAATCGTTACTTCGTAAGTCCCTCCCTATCCACGTATCTTCTGAACCGGCGGAAGCGCCACGACGCCTTAGTGGAGGAGCGGCCGGGCCTGAATCAACTCACTGCCGCTGAACGCCGGGTGCTGCAACTCATCGCAGCAGAAATGGGTACCGGCGACATCGCTCGCGAGCTTTCCGTCAGCATTCGAACCGTTGAGAATCACCGCGCCCACATCTGTAGCAGGCTGGGTCTGCAAGGAAGGGATGCGCTCTTGCGCTTCGCCCTCACACACAGGTCCGAACTTCTGTAACAGAGCGGGGCTATTCTGCGAAACTCCCTTGTTGAATGAGTAAACGTACTCATTCAAGTTGAGTATCACTACTCTAGCTGTTTCCCCTCCCGGCGCTGCATTCTGGAGCCAGTGCCAGGAATAGAAGCGGACCAGACCTCTTGACGATCCTGATTGTTGAAGACGACGGCGCGATGCGCGAGCTGATCAAGAAAGTGATCGGCACCCTCGCGGACAGCTTTTGCGAATGTAGCGACGGTCGTGATGCTCTC
>CAVYDZ010000018.1:0-43585 GCA_963767485.1 Terriglobia bacterium
GCAAGCATCCCAATCACCGCGCCGACTCCAAAAATGATGCCGAGCGCGGTCAACACGGTGCGCGTCTTCTGATCCCAGAGATTCTTGGCTGCGAGCAGCAGGTCGGAGGCGTAGCGGGTGAAGAGCATCGGCGCGGCGCTATTTCGCGATCCCCTGCAGCGCGCTGCCTTTCGCCGCCGGCTTTTTGCTCATTTCGAGCGGATTTGCCAGCGCAACCACCTGGCCCTCTTTTAAGCCTTCGACAACTACGCGCGTCTCATTCCGGCGGACGAGTTTTACGTCGTGCGGACTAAAAGTCTTACCGGTTTCGTGTACACGAAACTGCGGCCGCCGCTTTCGAAAAGGGCTTGCGCAGGCAGCCAGAGCACATTTTGCAATCGGTCGGTTGTGATGGTGAGCAGCGCGCTCATGCCCGGGCGCAGTTCGGGAGACGATTTATCGAGCGCTATCTTGCAGGTGAAGTGGCGATTCCAGGGTCGTCCGGAAGTACCGCCCAGATCTTTTACGCGGCCAGTGAAGGTGCTGTCGGGAACGGCAATGACACTGATCTCCACCGCGTCATGGGGAGCGATGTGCCCGCGATCGAGTTCGCCGATATTCGCTTCCACTTCCCAGTTTTTGAGATCGGGAATTTCCGCTACGGCCATACCTGGATGCACTGGATCGCCGACTTGATAGAGCGGCAGGGTCATACCGAAAAAAAAGAAATCGCCGCTCGAGTTTTGATCGACCGAGACATAACCATCGCGCTTGGCCTTGAGCGTCATCGCCTCGATGTTTTCGCGCGCGGTTTTAGCCTGCGCTTCCGCTTTGGCGCGCCCGGCTTGCTGGATTTCGGCGGCAGCGGCATTGGTAGCCTGCCGGTTCGCAAGATTCTTTTCGAGCTGCGCCAGATGGTCGCGCGCACCGTCAAGCGCCAACTGGTTCTGCTTGGCCGCGATCGCCGCAAGCAGCGGATTTTTGCGCATATCCAGTTCAGCCAGCGTCACGTCGGTTTTCGCTTTGCGCAAAGCGTACTGGTCGTCTTCATCGGTTGCTTCCTGGGTAGCTTGCGCTTGCAGAATGTGCTGCTGCGCTTCGGCCACATCCGCCTCGGCTTCTTTCAATTTGTATTCCTGCTCGGTGGTATCGAAGCACACAATAACATCCCCTTCTGCAACCGGAGTGCCGGATTTGAGCAGATAGGTGATGTGCAGTTCGGTGCCTCCCGTCATGGGCGCGGTGAGCACTTCCGGATCTTGCCCACGCAGTTCGCCTTTGGCGGTGATCGCGAGAGTCAAATCGCCCCGCTCAACCTTGACGGTGGGCACGCCTACGCTGCCGGTTTTGAGCGATCGATACCAGACGGCCGCAAGATAAGCACCGGCAACAGCGAGCAGAAGACTTAGCAGCCATACAGCGGATTTGATCCAGGCCCGTTTCCCACGCGGCGGTTGGGGCGGCGGTTCGAGCGGCTTCGATTCCGGTACTGCGGCGATAATCTGGCTCATTATCTCTGCACCGGGGGTTCGAGCAGCGCCACTGCTGCGCCGGGCGAAACCCCTGAAATGGCTACATCATCCGGATTGCGCGCCAGCACCTTCACCTGCTGCGCATTAAATTGCCGGCCCTGCTTTATGTAAACCGTGGGCTTCCCATTCGACGTGAACAGCGCCTTTGCGGGAATGCTCGTCACGTTTTCGAGTTTGCGCTCAACGACGTCGGCCCCCGCGTTCATGCCCGGCCGCATGTTCGGGTCGGGGTTCTTGAGTGAGGCAAAAGCGCGAAAGGTTCTCGTCGGCGGCCATTCATTGAAACTCTCTTCAGTGAGCAATGAGATCGAGGTGATTTTCCCCGGTAATCACTTTTTCTGGATACGCATCGACATGTACAAGGGACCCGTCTCCCACGCGGATGCGTCCCCGATCACTCTCTTCGATTTTGCTTTCCATCTGCAACGTCTTGAGATCGGGGATGTCAGCGAGCACCGTGCCGCCCACGGCGTGGTCGCCTACTTTGAATGGTTGCGCGTTCATCCAGCCCTGCGAGCGGTTCGACTCGTAATTGATTACTCCGTCGAGCGGGCTCTTCAGATCCATCAGGCTGAGACGCTGTTCGATCAGATCGACTTCCGCGCGTGCGGCATCCCGCAAGCGGGCCAGTGACGCGATCTTCGCCTCCTCGGATTTCGCGTGCAAACCGGCGGTCGCTTGCTGCAGCTTCACTTTCTCAACTGCCAGGTCCAGATCGATGGCGCTCTTCTGGCCTTCCATGGAGCTCACGATGGCCTGTTTCGATGCTTCCAGGCGGGCCTTTTCTTCGGCGTATTTGGCCGTCGATAGATCGAGCCGGTCCTGATCTGCGGTGATGCGGGCCTGGGCCACTTCCTGATCGAGCGTGGCTTGTGCCTGATTGAGCGCCAGCTTCTTTTCTTTCAAATCTTGCATTGGTTTGCTCGGATCGAAGCGAATGACTACCTGGCCGCTTTTGACCGCCGATCCGGGAGGCGCGAGAAACACGATCTGCAAGTCGGGTACATCCATTGGCGCGCTAAGCTGCACCGAGCGAGCGGCCACTAGCTCGCCGCGGGTCCGCACGGTTACCAGAAACTCGCCTTGTTTCACTGGCGCGGTCGGCAGATCGAGCGCAGTAGAACTATGCCGCCACCGCTTGATGCCCCACAGCGATCCGGCGAGAATGAACAACACGATCGCGACGCGTAAGACGATTCGCGCGGCGCGGCGCTTCACTTCGGCACCTCGATATCGGCGGAAGCCGAGAGATCGGGCAGGAGATGCGGATCGTGCTGATCGATGATGTATTTCGCGGCGAACGTTTTGATGGAACTCCCCAGAGAGCCGGACGCAACCGGGCTCGCGGAATCGAAATGCGCCGTGAAGGTTAACTCGGGGTAGGCGTCCAGATGCACGATAGCTTTGCTGCCCGGGACGAGAATCCGGCCGTCCGGTTCATCTACCGAAATTTCCAGGTCCATGGCTCCCGGGTCGAAGAGACGCAGCAGCGGACTGCCCGGCCAAAGCTGATCGCCTTCTTGCGCGTGCCCCATGGAATTATTGCGATAAACGTTCTGCAAAGCGACGATGCCGGCGATGGGCGCGCGCAACTCTAGTTTGTTGGCATTATTTTCCAGGCGCTGCACGGCGTATCTCTGACGATCGCGCTGCAGTTCGAGAATGCGCAACTCGGCGGCCTCGGCCACTTCGTGGAAATGGCTTGATTTTTTGAGGCTGGCGACGTGATCCTGGGCATTTTTCAGCTCGATCTGGTTTTTCTGCTGGTCGATGTCGCTCAGCACCGGGCCTTTGCGAATTTCGATAGCCGCTTTCTTCAGATCGGCCTCAGCCTGGTCTAAATCTGAAGCTCGCTTTTCAGCGTTGCTCTTTTGTTCGGCGATTTTCTGTTCGACCTGGTGGCTCAGATCATCGTATTTCGATTGCGCTTCGCGGGCAAGCTTAAGTTGATCGACGCGATCGAATTCCGCAAGCAGGTCGCCGGGATGGACCGTCTTGCCGTTGTCGATTAGCTTAGCGAGGGTGAGATTGCCGCCTTGGCCGGCGATGGTGGGCACCTGGATGGTGACGGAACGAAGGGCTTCGACCGTGCCGGTTACCCGGACGGCGCGCTGCGGCGGCGCGGCTGCTATGAGGATTGCGACGGCGAACAATACCTCTAGCGCATGTGCGCTACTTTGTCTCACAATTTGCCATAGTAAGACGAATCAGTTGCCGGTTTCGTTGCCCCGTAAGCAGTCTCCGGCATTATTAAATCAGATGAAACACCGGGCGTTAGGCAGAACGGGCTGGAATGTCTCCGAAATAAGCTTTGGAGCGTGGGCGATTGGCGGCGACTGGGGCGAAGTAGACGACCGACAGTCGCTTGCAGCATTGCATGAAGCCGTGGATTCGGGCGTGAACTTTATCGATACCGCCGATGTGTACGGCATGGGGCGCAGCGAGCGGCTCATTGCGCAACTCAAACGCGAGCGGAAAGACGAGATCGTGGTGGCGACCAAAGCCGGGCGGCGGCTGGCTTCGCAAACCGTGGCGGGATACAGCCGGGAAAATTTGATGGGGTGGGTCGAGAACAGCCTGCGGAATCTCAACTCCGATTGCCTGGATCTGTTGCAACTGCATTGCCCGCCTACGGCGCTCTACGATCACGGAGAAGTCTTCGGGTATCTCGACGATTTGGTGAAGTCCGGCAAAGTTCGCTATTACGGCGTGAGCGTTGAGCGAGTGGACGAAGCGCTCAAAGCAATCGAATACCCGAACGTGCAGACTGTGCAAATTATTTTCAACTGCTTCCGGCTGCGGCCGTCGGAGGTTTTCTTTGCCCGCGCGATCGAAAAAAGAGTTGGCATTCTGGCGCGCGTGCCATTGGCGAGCGGGCTCCTCACGGGTAAGATCCGGCGCGAGACCAGGTTTGCGCCGCAAGATCATCGGAACTTCAACCGGCATGGGGAGGCGTTCGACGTAGGGGAGACGTTTTCGGGGGTGGATTTCGAGACAGCCCTGGCGGCAGTGGAAGAATTGCGGCCCCTCGTACCCGCAGGCGTGAGCATGGCGCAGTTCGCTCTACGTTGGATTTTGATGTTCGATGCGGTGACATGCGCGATTCCGGGAGGCAAGAAGCGGACGCAAGTGGCCGAAAATTGCGCTGCGTCCGGTATGCCGGGTCTTTCGGCGGACACCATGGACCGGGTCGCGGAAATCTATCGCGGCAAGATCGCACCGCTGGTTCACAATCGCTGGTGATTACGTAAGGTGTGCGTCGACGAGCCGGGTGCTGACCGCCTGGTCGTTCACTTTATACTGCCCGCTCTGCACCTGCTGCTGTAGTTGGGCGACTTTATCGGCGCGCTGGGCGGCCGCTTGGGCGAACACTCCCTGGACGACATCTTCGTCAGACGACGGCGCGGCGCTCGCCAGCCGATCTTTCGGCTTGGTGGAGACGCCAGACCGCAGGCTGGTCTGATCTACATATGAATAGCTGTCGCTGATCTTCATAGCTGCTCCTACACCCATATCGAGCGCCGGAGGGAAAATTCTAGCGTAAAGTTCAGGCGAAGAACAGCCGAAGGACCTTTCAGAGGTCTTGAATGCTGTCGCGCGAAGAATTGATCCTGGAACATATGCCGCAAGTCCGGCTGATTGCCCATCGTATCCATAAAGGACTGCCCCAGTCGGTGGCGCTGGAGGATTTGGTTTCGGCGGGGGTGGTGGGTCTGATTGCGGCAATAGACCGCTACGACAAGCATCATGAGGTGAAGTTGAAGACGTACGCCGAATATAAGATTCGCGGAGCTATTCTCGACAGCCTGCGGGTGTTGGATTGGGCACCGCGCCAGCAACGGCGGCGGGCGAGGCTGATCGAGGCTGCGGTGGCGGCTCTCGAACAGAAGCACGGCCGCATGCCGCGCGAAGAGGAAACCGCACAAGAACTGGGCATCTCGATCGAGGAGTTTCAGGACTGGCAAGCCGATGCGCGCGGACTGGTAATGGGCAGCCTGGAGGCGAGCAAATCGGAGGACGATAGCAGGGACATGATGTGCTTTTTGCCGGATACCCGGGAACGGTGGCCATCGGAGTTATTTGAACGGGCGGAACGGGCCCGGCTACTGAAGCGCGCGATCGAACGCATACCCCGGCTGGAGCGCACCATTGTTACGCTCTATTATTTCGAGGACATGACGCTGCGGGATATCGCGCGGTCCGTCGATCTACACGAATCCCGCATCTCGCAGTTAAAGGCGCAAGCCACTACCCGGCTTAAAACCTATTTCGATCACTACTGGCCCCGGGGACACGAATACACGACGGCTATTCGCCGAGCGTGATGCTGAAGGAGCGCGGTTTGCGGTCGCGCACGACTACGAGCGAGATTCTCTTGCCCGGTTGGCGTTCCATACGGAGGTAAGAGATCAAGTCGCGGGGGCCGGCGATGCTTCTGGCGTCGATACTCGTAATGACATCACCCGCTTTCAGGCCCGCCCGATCTCCAGCAAACCCTTTGGCGACCTGCCGGACCAGGATGCCGTTCGGAACACCGAAGTATTCCGCCAATTGGGAATCAATCGGTTCGCATTCAATGCCGAGCGCCACGTTATCCCAGAGCATAAGCATGCGCGGGATGTCGGTTACGCCTAAGGTTTCAAAACCCATCTGCGCGGAAGCGTCGTTGGTACGCAGCGGGGGAGCGGCTAAGGTGGCCATTGCGGTTTTCTTTTTGCCGGCGCGCCAGTATTCGATTTTCACTTTGTGGCCGGGGGGCGTTTCGCTCACCAGCCGGCCGAGCTGCGGCGGACTCAGAATTTCTTCGCTGTTGTAGGTGAGCAGAACATCTCCCGGTTGAATGCCGGCGTGTTCGGCCGGACTGTCCGGCTGGACATTATGCACTTCGACGCCGCGCGGTTCTCCGAGTTTGAGCACAGTGGCGCGATCGGGATCGACCCCGGTTACGCCGACGCCGAGATAGCTGGCGGCTTGCGCGCACAGGACCAGCGGAAGCAAGGCCGCGGCGAATAGAAAACGTTTAATAAACATCGACTGGAGCATTGACGGCTCGCAGGAGTTGCAGGCAGCGTCCTCGCACGTAATCGTCGTGATCGGAGTGGGCCAGCATTTCAAGGGTGTTCGCAAGCTCCGGCGTGAGCTCGAGCTTTTGATTCACGGGAGCCAGCACGTCGATCGCTTCAGAACGCACCGCAGGATCGGTATCGTGTTCCAAGGTGGAGCGCAAGACGGCGCGAGTGGTTGGATCGGAAGCAAAGCTGCGCACGGCTTCGAGCGCTTTCAGGCGAACAGCCGCGTTCGGATCGTGTTCAATGCGTTTCAGTAGAGCGTCGCGCACATCGGTTCCGGTTTGGCGGCCAAGAACTTCAACCGAATCGACACGAATGCCCGGGTCGGAGGGATCCTGGCTGGCAACCAGCAGCCATTGGCGGACGTTTTCATCTTCCGGGCTGCCGATTACTTCGCGCTGATTGACCTGGTCGACAATGATGCGCACTTTGCCCACGCCATTGGATTGAATGTCGCGAATCCTGGCATTGGATGGGTTCAATAAGCTGGCGGCGGAAATGTCCAAGCCGCTTGAAGAGCTGATGTGGTTGAATAGCCGTCCGCAGGAGAAGCCAACGAAGACCAAAAACGATGCGACCGCGAGTTGGTAGGACCAGCGGGTGGGAGTGATACGGAAATTCCACCAAGGAGTTGAGTTCGACTTGCGGAGCTCGGAGCCGTTCGCGACCGCCCGGCGCAGATCCTGGCGGCAGCGGGCGAGCAGATCGAGCGGCACGTCCCGGTATTCGGAACTGGCAGCGGAATGCCAGGTTTTTTCGCGGGCGAGAGCCTGCTGGCAGAAGGCACAAGAAGCCAAGTGGCGTTCGACGGCATCTTCCGCAGCGAATTCGAGCTCGCCGTAAAGGTAAAGGGAAAGCTTGAGTTGAACGTCGTGGCAGGTCATACGAAGTCCCCTAAAGCTGCGCGCATCTTTTGAGTGGCCCGGAAGAGGCAGTTTTTGGCCGCTTCCTCGGTGACGCCCAGGGATTCGCCGATGGCGCGCAGGCGCATCCCCTGGTAGTGGCGCATTTCAAAGACCAGGCGCTCGCGGGGGGTGAGGCCGCCGAGAACTTCCTGAATGCGGTTGTTAACCTCGGTGCTCATGAGCTGGCGCTGGGGATCGACGTCGGCGCGGTGCTCGGGGAGGAACTGGAGGCGGTCGACTTCCCCCGAGGAGGTTTCGACGGCGGTTGACTCTTCTTTACGGACTTTACGTTTGCGGAGCTGATCTAGGCACAGGTTGGCGACGATGCGGTAGAGCCAGGTGGAGAAGGCGCAATCGAAGCGGAAATCGGGGAGCTTGCGGTAGACACGCAGGAAGGCCTCCTGGTAGACGTCGCGGGCGTCTTCTTCGGAATGGAGGAGGTTGTAGGCCATCCGGAGCACGTTCGAGTCGTAGGAGCGGACCAACTGCTCAAAAGCCAAGCCATCGCCGCGCTGGGCGGCGCGGATGAGGGAACGTTCGTCGGTCCGTTCGGTTGCGCCACCCACGGCTAAAGTTCCAATTGTTGCAGCTTGCGTGTCCACCAAACAAATGGACGTTCAAGCATCGGTTTGGTCTTGGCGTGTTTTTGCCAAACGAACTCCGGGAGCGTAACTAGCTAGCTAACTCTAGCTCTATCAGCCGTTTACCCGGGTCCAGGCTGGCGATACGAAAGGAGCGGATTTCGCCGGGACGGGCGCTTGGGTTCGATTTTTCATTTGCAGCTCCAGCCCCTCCACCCTTCCAGCGCTGGGCGAGCATGGCGCTCAGCGACCCAACGTCGGATGGTTTTTGGGTTTCGGCCGACTTGGCGGGCTCGGGTTCGGTTTTGAGCTGGCAACTGGCAATGACGCCTTCCCCGAGCTCGACCTTGGCACGGTCGCCGCGAATTTCGACCAGCCGTCCGCTGACGGTTTGGCCGGGCTGGTGTTCGGAGATGTAGTGATCGACGGTGGTGGGTTCGAGCTGTTTGAGACCGAGGCGGATACGGCGCTTATCCCGATCGACTTCGAGGACAACGGCACGGACGGTCTGACCTTTGGCAAGCTTTTCCCGGGGATGATCCAGGCGTTTTTCGTTGGTGATGTCGGCGATATGGATCATGCCTTCGACCTCGTCCCCGAGATCCACAAAGGCGCCGAACTGCATCAGGTTGGTGATCTTGCCCTCAACGGTAGAACCGACCGGATATTTCTGAGGGATTGTATCCCAGGGATCACCCAAAGCTTGTTTGTAGCCAAGGCCGATGCGGCGTTCGGCGGGGTTGACCTGGAGGATGACGGCTTCGACGCGTTCCCCGATTTTGAGCAGGTCGGAGGGTTTGCGGACGCGCTTGTGCCAGGAGAGCTCGGAAACGTGGATGAGACCGTCGACTCCCGGGAGGAGTTCGATGAAAGCACCGAAATCAGTAAGGCGGGAGACGGTGCCGGAGACGCGGTCGCCGATATGGAAGGTGCGCGCGGCGACGGTCCAGGGGTCTTCCTGAAGCTGTTTGAGGCCGAGGGAGATTTTCTTGGTCGTGGGGTCGATTTTGAGAATTTTTACTTCGAGCTCATCGCCGACTTTCACCAGATCGCTAGCTTTCGAGACGCGATGGTAGGCCATATCGACCACGTGGAGCAATCCATCGACACCGCCGAGATCGAGGAACGCGCCGAAATCCATCAAGCTGCGGACGCGAGCCCGCACCACGGCGCCTTCGGCGAGATGAGAGAAAACCTGTTCGCGGCGTTTGGCGTTTTCCTCTTCGAGGACGGCACGGCGATCGACCACGACATCTTCTTTCTCGGTGTCGAGCTTGGTGATGCGGCACTGAATTTCCTGGCCGACGAGTGAGGGCATGTCGGCCATTTCGCGGATGCCGCTGCGCGAGGCGGGCAGAAAGGCACGGACGCCGATGTCAACGCTGAAGCCGCCTTTGATCATTTCGCTTACCGTGCCGGCGATGGTTTGCTTTTCGTCGTAAGCGCGCTGAAGGGACGACCAGTCTTTGGGACGTTCGACTTTTTGCAGAGAGAGACCGTAGTAGCCTTCTTCATTGCGGGGCCCAATAGTGACAGTGACTTGGGAGCCGATTTCGGGATCCGCGGGCGACGATTCCATCCACTTGGCGAGAGGCAGGGCGCCTTCGATTTTGCGGCCAACATCTACGTAAATGCCGGACGGGCTGACGGAAACGATGGTACCGATAACGGTTTGGCCGCCGGCGGCATCGGCGTGCTGTGACTCGAAGTTGGAAAGGATATCGCCAAAGTTCGTCTCCTCGGAGGAAGCGCTTTCTTCGGGAGGGAGAGAACTAAATCGGGAATCAGCAAAAATCTCGTTGCTCATGACTGATGCGGGGGAATCCCCTTATTTTGGCATAGCAGACGAGAATGGGGAGTTCAGGGCGAAAAGCTAGTGTTTGGATTCAAATTCACCGCGTATCTTATCGATACGCGGTGGTTCGCTCTGCTTACTAGTGGCGCATCCACTCTTTTTGATGCGCCTGGTACTCGTGGATTCGCGCGGCATCGTCGGCGAGAACCTGCCGGTCCTCAGGCCCCAAGCGTTGGTCGTTTGCGGATTTGCGCAAGGAATCAATCACGTCGTTGACCGTGCCGTTATCCCAAACGCCCTGATCCAGCTTGGCTTGCAGACCGGTCAGTTCCTGTTTGGTGCGCTCAAGGCGATTTCGCTCTTTTTGAGCTGCGGCTCCGGCGCTGTAAATGTGATCGAGGTCATTGCGCACTTGCATGAAGATATGGGCGTGCCAATTGCCCTGGAAATATTGGTCGCGGTTATGACGCCAGTCCTGGGCAAACAGGCATCCGGCAACGACCAGTAAGGCTGGAAGAACTTTAAAGATATATTTATTGCTCATAAAACTTTCTGGCTACCTCAGCACATTTGAGGTCCCAAAGGCCCGCAGTGTTACCAGGAAAGACGTAACTCGGGCTTATTCATTTGCCGGATGCGAGGAGCCCATAGACGTTAACGGCGTTGTCGTAGTTTGGGACGTACACTCTACCGTTAATGACGAGCGGAGGAACAAACTTAACAAGAGTACCTAGGTAATCCCGTTCCCGATCGGCTTCGCTATTCCAAAGCTCTTCGAGCGTCTCGACGTTGAAAGCACGCAAAACGCCGGGGGCGTTGCCGTGATCTGCGCTTCGGTCCTTTCCAACTGTCGCCCATAAAACACCGGTGCCGGCGGTTGCGCCGTCCGACGAGATGGTCAACGCGCCTCCCGGCGAACCGTGCGACAAAATCTGGCCTTTAGCGAATCGTGACAAGCTCCCGGTGGAGCGTTCCAGGCGAAATTCTTCCACAGTGGTGCTTTCGTTCCAGATAAATAGTGCGGGCCCGTTCGGTCCATTCCAGAAAGACGGGCCCGCCATAACTCGTCCGCCTCGCAAGTCGAGGGCTTGCCGCACTCCGGTGTCCTTCTGCGATAATCCGCCCAAATGATTCTTGTCCAGCACGAATATTTCGCCCTGTTTGTTCCCGCAGATCAAGAGGTTGCTATCGGGAATTAACAGCGGCCCGGTGGATCCAAGGTCCGCATCGGTTTCGTTTTGCTGAGCATAGTTGTGCGGGGTGTAAAAATCCTCAACATGCAAGCCTAGATGATCAAGCTTTACCTTTATGACCGAATCACCGAAGTTCCGTTTACCGTCCCAACTTCCGTTTCCTACCTCGAAATAGAACTCGCCATTGTTATCGACGACTGGCGCTCTTCCTGATTGCCAAATGCCACCGGCGGCGCCGTCGGGGGTGATACAAAGAACTCCTGTCTGCTGCAAGGTTCCGGTATCGTACGCCATGATCCATCCGTGATATGGCTGTAAATCCTCATGCGAAGCCCATGCGATGATCACATTGCCGCCCGATATAGCAAGCGCCGATCTCTGGTTGCCAGCCTTTGGATCAAAACGCACGAATCCGTTGACCGCGTCCCGCGCCAATCCCGGGACGGACGCTTCGATGACCTTGGGTGGAATCTGATCGCCGCCAGTTCGTAAATCCAATTTGCGCAGCCGCTGGAAGTACTTTCCATTTTCTTTGGTGCGCACGACAAGGAACATGGATTGCGTTTTCAGATCCAGCACGGGCGTACTCTCGATCCCGACGTTCCCGACGAGATTAAGATCGTTGTTTTTGGTGATATCGGTAATGGGAACGGGAGTTACGCCAGCCGTCTCATCGGAGAAGTCTCTCATCCATAGCGGCGGCCCATTTTTCTTGGCGTCGAATGCGTACGCCTTGTCGTTCATTGTGACGACATACACGACGTTATGAGTTCCGCGATGGGGAATTAACACGCCGCGCACGTACAAGGGCTGCGCGTAAACAGCTCCATGCACGTAATAGCTGTACAGCTTGCCAAAGGAAGACGGGCTGACGTTCCTGGCATTCAAGACGCGCTCGTGGGTATCCCATCCCAGAGAACGGCGATCGTAGCGATTCATTGTGACGGCCGTTTGAGCATCCCCCAATAGCGCAAGGAGAAACAGACTCAATACAAGGAGAATTCCCATCAAAAAGCGCCGCGCCGCCTATCTTTGCAGGTCGCCGTCTTCGGGGATGCCGGGTTGATCCAGCAATTGGGTCGAAGAGGCCGGCCCGAGATCCTTCCAATCGGACAGAGCCCAAACTACCTTCTTTGCCGGAGTAACCTCAAGTAACTGAATTGTTCCCGGCCACTTCGCGGGCGGCAGATTGGCAGTCCAATTATTGATGAGTGTGTTCCCGTTCGCCAGTCGCGTAACTTCCTGGACTACATAAATCGGATACTCGGGTAAATCCTCGCGTTTCAATTCCCAAACGATTTGGCCGGACGGGTTGACTTCCCGAAGGTACCCACTTTCATTGCCGCTGATCAAGGTATTTCCATTTTTAAGACGAACTGCCGCCCAGGCCGATGGAGCGTCGACAGACCACAATTCTTTGCCGCTCGATGAGTATTCGACGACCTTGCCTAAATCCATGTGCGCGACCAGGAAGGTTCCGGCCCTGGTTGGGCGCACATGCCGGAACTGTCCATGGGTGCCGGCGGATTTCGTCGGCAAGATAATTTGCCGTTCGATGTAGTTATCGCTTTTCCGTAAAACAAGAAGCTTTGCCGGAGCGCCATTCTGCATGATCAAGACGCTTGTCTTGCCCATTGGATACGCGGTATGTATCTCGGTCTTTGGAGGCGCATCATAATTCCAAACGATTTCTTTATCGGGTGTGATCTCGCTTGCGCCGTACTGTCTCGCAAAGATGATGTTTCCGTTCGAGAGCCGCGTACAATCACTAATTTCTCCTTTCTTGGGATTGGTATAGGTCCAAACTACTTTTCCGTCCCGAACGATGTACATTTTTTGTTGCATCACGCTCTGGTTTTGCCACTCTCCACAATAGAGAAACGGATGCTCATTCAGGCCTTTTCCCGGAAGCGGGTTTGGGGTGGCCGGTGGACCGCCATCCTGCTTTTGAGCGGCGGCCGCGCAGGGGATCAAGACTGCTAAGAGCAGTACTGGATACAGCATCTTTTGGATCATCTCTTTTTACGATCTCTTTTCACTCCGAGTTAGAAAATATGGTGGTCGACTCTGCCCAATGCCGTGGACAGCAAACTCCAGCGCAGCGCGCTTTTTTTCCACAGAAAATTCGTTTTGGGTGCTTACGGTTCCCGCCATCGGGATGAGTATACAACCCGATCCCTTGCTCGTAACAGGCCGTGAATGCGGCCGGCGAAGAATTCAGAAAGTTGAGCGAGAAGAACCTGGCTGAAGCGGGCAAGCTGGAGAATGTAGGGCAGTTCGAAGCACATTTCAGCTACCGCCGATATCCGGCATAGCCTTTGTGGTCTAAAAGAGGAAGCAGTTATCGATGAACAAGCATGACAAGCAATAGGCGCTGGCGGCTTCAGGCGCAGGACTTCGCGTGGCTGATGTTCGTGGGCGTACTGATCGCGGCGTCGCCGGAAGTGAATTATGACGCGCTGATTCTGCTTCCGCTGATCGGGGCGTTTCAGATCACCGAACCGCGGCTGAGGATATTTCGGTCGCGCCGTGGACAGGTGGTCTCGATCACGTTGAAGATGCTGTTATGTTACCTGCTGATCGGGTTTACGCACACGTTAAACAGTTTTTATTTTCCGGTATTTTTCATCCCAATTATTTCGGCGGCGACGACGTTCGAGGCGGCCGGAGTGTTTTGGGTGACGGCAATTGCGTGCGCGGCTTCGTTTTCCTTCCTGCTATTTTTGCCCGTGTTTGTGCCTTCCAATCAGATTGATATTTGGGATTTCCTGAGCGTGATGAGCGTACGGACGATGTTCTACGCGATTGTTCCGTTCCTGGTGTACCAGCAGGCGAAGGCGAAGCGGGACGAGATGGAGCGAACCGAAGAGGCGGCGGCGCAGTTGGCAAGAGCAAATGAGGAGTTGCGGCAGGCACAGGCATCGCTGCGGCGCAGCGAGCGGCTGGCGGCGCTTGGACAACTGACGGCGGGGTTGGCGCATGAGCTGCGGAACCCTTTGGGAACCATCAAAGCTTCAGCGGAAATGCTGCTGAAACCGTCGGTGAAAGAGAAGCCCGAAGTGATGGACGAGATGGCCGGGTATATCGGTTCGGAAGTGGACCGGATGAACGGCCTGGTGGCCAGCTTTTTGGATTTTGCACGACCGCTGCAGATTCGGCCGGCGGAGGCGGATTTGGGAGAAGTGCTGCGGCAAGTGGAGCGGGAGCAGTCCCAGCTGGCAGCCGAGCGGGGGGTTTCGGTAGTGATGGAAACGGGTGACGATTCGACGGTATTTCGCTTCGACCGGGATTTGCTGCGCGTGGTGCTTTCAAACTTGCTGCAGAACGCGATTCAGGCGAGCGGCGAAGGGCAGACGGTTTCGATGCGCACGAAAATGGACGCGCGGGAAGCGACGATATGGGTGAGCGACCAGGGCGAGGGCATTGCGCGGGAGCATTTGGAAAACATTTTCAATCCGTTCTTTACGACGAAGCCAAAGGGCGTGGGGTTGGGTCTGGCGCTGGTGGCGAAAGTGGTGAATGAACACGGGGGACGCGTGCATGTGTGGAGCGAGCAAGGGAAAGGGACGCGGTTCGAGGTGATACTGCCGCGAGGGTGATACGGCGGCGTAGTCAGGTGGAGCGGTCGCGGAAGCGCGAATACAGATAGGACGCCGCGAGCAGGAGCAGGCCGAGCACAACGAAGGCCGAAACCTGATAGAAGCGTCCGAGCTGCCAGACATCCCACAAGTAGAGCTTCAAGGCCACAAGCGCCAACAGGAAAAGACCGAGCGCGCGGTCCGTATAGGAGCGTTTCGTCATGCCGTAAAGCAGAACAGCCGAACCGTAGAGCGCAAGCAGCAGCGATTCCATGGCGCTTACGAAACTAAAATGATCCGGCCCATGTGCGGCCAGCGTAACGAGCCGCATCAAGGCGATCAAGAGATAGCCGTGCGCGGTGAGATACACCAGTGGTTGCCGCCGGCCTCCGGCAAAATGGGCAGCGGCCGCAAGTAACGCGAAGACCACAAACGAGCCGGGGTGCTTACTCAAAGAGAATGCGGCGGCAATCGAAGCGAGCACGGCAAGCGAGGGAACCAAGACAGGCCAGTTCTGTTTTATTCCGAGCGCGAGTGCGGTAATCGAGAGCAGGAGAACGTAAACAAAGTTAAACCACCAGGGCGTGGCTGTGTTGCCGAGCAGCACCAGGGCGAGCAGAGCGCCCGTGAAGCCCAGCGCGGCAATGGCGGAGCTCGCATAGCGCAGGGAAAGCGCAACCGCCAACGCCGATACGAGCAATAACAGAGCCCAACCGGCGAGCGGAATGATCAACTCGTAGAAGCCGACCGAGGCGTAGAGCGCAACGTAAATGGCCGCTACTCCGCATCCCGCCAGACCTTGGGTGAAGATGCCATCGGCGCCGCGCCGGCGCTGCCATTCGGCGGCCGCGAGAATCAGGAGGCCAGCAATCACGCCAATCGTGACGCGCGCCTCAGGGCCGATCCAGCGGTTATCCGCCGCGTATTTGAAAAAGAAAATAATGCCGATAGCGAGCGTAATGGCGCCAGCGCGATTGACGAGGGTCAAACCCAATTTCGATTCGAGTCCGGGTCTTGCGGGAGCTGCGGCAGCCGGAACAATCGACCGTTTTTCTAATTCATCGACGCGCGAAGAAAGCGCGGCAAGCTGTGCCCGGAGTCGTGCGAGTTCTTCCTCAGGCGAGGACGGGGTCGGCTGGTTCGGTTGCGGCAACTTGCTCTTTACCATAGCGCCGGGCAACATAGTTGTCTAATATGGCGCGGAATTCGGCAACGATGCGGTCGCCGCGTAAGGTAGTGGAGAGCTTGCCATCTACATAGACGGGGGCAACCGGTGTTTCGAAGGTCCCCGGCAGCGAGATACCAATGTTGGCGTGCTTCGATTCGCCTGGACCGTTGACCACGCAACCCATCACCGCCACTTTCATTTCTTCGACGCCCGTGTAGCTCTCGCGCCAGAGCGGCATCTGTTCGCGCAGATAGGTTTGAATCTGATCCGCCATGTCCTGGAAAAAGGTGCTGGTGGTGCGCCCGCAACCCGGGCAGGCGGCGACTTGCGGCGTGAAGCTGCGCAGGTTGAGTGCCTGCAATATCTGCTGGCTCACAACAACCTCGTCGGTGCGATCGCCATTCGGCAAGGGCGTGAGAGAGGCGCGAATGGTGTCGCCAATGCCCTGCTGCAACAGAACGGAGAGAGCGGCGGTGGTGGCCACAATTCCTTTGGAGCCGAGCCCAGCTTCGGTAAGACCAAGGTGCAACGGATACTCGCAACGCGCGGACATCATTTGATAGACGGAAATCAGGTCCTGCACATTGCTGACCTTGGCGCTCAGAATGATGCGGTCGCGAGAGAGGCCATAGCGTTCGGCATTTTCAGCACTACGGATGGCGCTCTCGACAATGGCGCGGCGCGTGACTTCCATCGCGTCCAGCGGCTCGGCGAGTTTTGAATTTTCGTCCATCATCCGCGTGAGCAGCACGGAATCGAGCGAGCCCCAGTTGACGCCGATGCGCACGGGACGGTCGTATTCAATTGCGGCTTCGATCATCACGCGGAAATTGTCGTCCTGCTTGCGGCCGATATTTACGTTGCCCGGATTGATGCGGTATTTCGCCAGCGCGCGGGCGCACTCGGGATATTTGCGCAGCAGAATGTGTCCGTTGTAATGGAAATCGCCGATAATCGGTACGTTTACACCGAAATCGCGCAATGTATTCACGATGACGGGAACGGCCTGCGCCGCCTCTTCAGTATTTACCGTGACGCGGACGAGTTCCGAACCTGCACGGGCGAGCTGCATGACCTGGTTTACGGTAGCGGCGGAGTCCGCAGTATCCGTGTTGGTCATGGACTGCACTACGATAGGGTGCGAGCCACCGACCCAAACACCTCCGACATTCACGGCAACCGACTTGCGGCGCTCGAAAGCAGCCATTTACACATCCTCCCGCATTGCTTGCACGAACCCTTATTGTATCAACGGGTGTGCCCGTAAGTGCTTGGGAGGGCTTATTTTCCGGTGCTGCGGGCATCCTCGAACGGGCTGGGGTACGATCGAAGCGGCAGCGGCAGGAGTGTCGGATGGCGATCGAGAATAAACAAAAATCAACTGTTTTTCCGACAACGAGCGGCGTCCCGATCGAACCGCTGTATAACGCGCAGAGCCTCGGCGGCTTCGATCCGGGGCGCGATTTGGGCGATCCGGGCGAATTCCCATATACGCGGGGCATCCATCGCGAGATGTATCGCAGCAAGCTGTGGACGATGCGTCAGTTTTCGGGCTTCGCCACTCCGGAACAGACCAATGAACGGTATCGTTACCTGTTGGCGCAAGGGCAAACAGGATTATCGGTCGCCTTCGATTTACCGACGCTGATGGGCTACGACGCCGATCACGCGATGAGCGAAGGCGAGGTTGGGAAATGCGGAGTTTCGGTTAGTTCGCTGGCCGACATGGAGACGCTATTCCGCGAGATCCCGCTCAGGGAAGTGAGCGTCTCGATGACAATCAATTCACCGGCCGCGGTGATCTGGGCCATGTTCCTAGTGGCGGCGGAGAAACAGGGCGCGGATTGGCGGCAGGTTTCGGGGACGCTGCAGAACGACATTCTGAAAGAATATATCGCGCAGAAGGAGTACATTTTTCCGCCGCGGCCTTCCATGCGCCTGGTGACGGACACGATCGAGTTTGCGGCGCGCGAAGTGCCGCGATTCCATCCCATTTCGATCAGCGGGTATCACATTCGCGAAGCGGGTTCTACCGCTGTGCAGGAACTTGCCTTCACGCTGCGCGACGGGATGGAATATGTGGAGTGGGCGCTCGAACGCGGCCTGGCGATCGACGAGTTTGCGCCGCGGCTCAGCTTCTTCTTCAATTCGCACAACGATTTCTTTGAAGAGATCGCGAAGTTCCGCGCGGCGCGAAAGTTGTGGGCGCACGCGATACGGGAACGTTTTGGCTCGAACGAGGAAAAGAGCCAGAAGCTGCGGTTTCATGCGCAGACCGCGGGCTGCTCGCTCACCTGGCAGCAGCCGTATAACAACCTGATGCGAACGGCCTGGCAGGCGATGGCCGCGGTACTGGGCGGAGCGCAATCGCTGCACACGAATTCACTCGATGAAGCGTATGCGCTGCCGAGCGAGCAGGCGGTTACTCTGGCACTTCGCACGCAGCAGATTCTGGCTTATGAAACGGGGGTGATCCATACCCCGGATCCGCTGGGCGGATCGTATTTTCTGGAAAAGCTGACACTCGAAACGGAAGCTGCCGCAAACGACTACATTCATCGAATCGATGAGATGGGCGGCATGATTGCCGCGATTGAAGCGGGCTTTCCGCAAAGCGAAATTTCCGCGGCGAGCTATCGATATCAGCGCGAGATAGAAGTAGGCGAACGAACGATTGTAGGGGCTAATCGATTTGAATCCGAAGAGCAAGCTATCGATCTCCTGCAGGTGGATGCGACAGCCGGCGAACGGCAACGCGCCAAACTCGCCGGATTGCGATCTTCACGCAACAACGAAGCCGCCCGAAACGCCCTGTCCGCGTTGAGCCGGGCGGCGGAATCGAAGGAAAATACTATGCCGTACCTGCTCGAGGCGGTTCGAACTTACGCCACGGTGGGCGAAGTATGCGATGCTTTCCGCAAAGTATTCGGCACGTATAGTGAAACCACCCAGGTGTGAATTTCAGTCTGATGAAAGGACGCAAATGCAAAGGAGATGTATGGAAACTCAATCGAATTCCGGCGTACTGGGAGCCGTGTTAATCGGAGTTGGCTGCGGTTTAACAGCGGCTGGTTTGGTCCTGATAGTTCCCGCGTGTATGAACTGGTCCGTTGGACTTATCGGACAGGCAGTGCAGCGGGGGCGGGACACCGTTGGGACCGCGGCAGCTTCGCTTGGCGAATTCGCAGGACGGACGCAATCCCGGTTCGATGACGCAGCGCGCACCGCAAGAGCCACGACGGCCAAAGCCGCGGAAGCAGTGGAACATGCGGCCCGGCGGGTAAAGGAACACGCCTCTTAGGACGGCTCGCATGCCCAGCTCAGAAATCGACCGGAAACCGGAGCAAGGGCCGGAGCCCAAAGACGCCGAAAATCCGAAAGAAGAAGAAAAGAATATAGACCGGGACGGACGGGAAAAACAGCCCAGCGAGCATACGGACCGCAAATGATGCGACGCGTGGGCGCGAATGTCAAAATGTGAACCATGGCAACCAACCGGCTCGACATTTTGAAGCAGATGCTGGCGTCGGATCCGAATAACGCGTTTGCACGCTACGGCCTCGCAATGGAACTGGCGAACACAGGTCAACTTGAGGAGGCGGTGCGCGAATTTCAACGCTTAGTAGCCGAAGACGGGACTTATGTCGCTGCTTATTATCATGGCGGCCAGGCTCTCGAGAAGCTCGGACATATTGAAGAAGCGAAAACCATGTACGAAACCGGCATTGAAGCTTGCAGCCGTAAAGGGGATCTGCACACGCGGGGCGAGATCGAGGCAGCGCTCAATCTGCTGCCGGTATAAGAATGGACCTGCGTGGCTGGGACGAGCGCTATCGCTCGCGGGAAGGGATGGATGCGCTCCCGACTCCGCTGGTACAAGAAACAGCCGCTCGACTGAAGCCTGGGACGGCTCTCGATTTAGCGGCGGGAGCCGGACGCAACGCGCTATGGCTCGCTGAGCACGGCTGGCAAGTTACGGCGGTCGACGGAGCACAGGCTGGCATCGAAATTCTTCGACAGTGTGCCGTTCGAGCCGGCCTAAGCATCGCGACCGAAATAGCGGACTTAGAGGCGAGCAGCGTTTAAACCGCCGCCCGAAGCATTCGATTTCGTGCTGATCTGTTACTATCTGCAGCGCGATTTATTTCCAGCAGCGAAAACGGCTGTGCGGCCGGGCGGAACTTTGCTTACCATCGTTCACATTACCGAAGATGGGGAGGAACCAACAGCACACCGGCTCAGGCCGGGTGAATTGCGGAAGTATTTCGCCGGGTGGAGCATAGAGCATTGGTACGAAGGGAAACCGGGCGATCCAGCGCACAAGCGAGCAGTGGCGGAAATCGTGGCGCGGCGTCCTGCGCCCGGTTAGGGATGGCGGTGGAGCACGTGGGTTGCGATGTCGGGCCAGAATTCACGAAAGACGTTCGTGAGCGCGTCGCGCATGAGTGAATAACCATACTTCGTTGCGAGCGCCCCCGCAGTGCGATCGGAGCTGGGGTAATAGGTGGTAGAGATTCCCTGGGCCATGGCGCGGCCGAATATTTCCGAAGCATTGAAGCTGCTATGGCCGTGATAATTTGGCGTGATCAGAATCCGAGTTGCGGCATATAGCGCGCGTTTACCGATGTTGCCTGTGCCCATCGCGTAATAGCGCTCGTCCTGGCGGAAGATCGTGGGCAGCGCGAAGATGACTAGATAATTACCGTCGGTTTTATCGACAAAACCGCGCCAGTAGTAGCCCCAGTAAGCGGAAGCTGAGTCTCCAAGCTGTTTGTGAGCCCCTTGGCCATAGGCGATCGCGGACGTAAAACCGGTAAATAGAAACGCCGAATAGTCGAAGCTATTCTGGGTGGCGATTTTAAAGGCCTGTTTCAGAGTTGGCGGAGGCGGAATCGAACCCGCACTGACGGCGCGGTAATTTGGCATGACGCCGAGAATACGCTTGGGCTGACGCTTCGATTGCGGAATATTCGGAGCGTTATTAGACTTGGCTTGTTCCTCAGAGGGTGTTTCCGTTCCGCTTTGTGGTTGCTGGCCAACGATAAATGGGGCGATGAGCTGAACCTCCGTAAATGCGTCGGTTGCATTCGCTGGCCGGCCGAATAAGCCGGCGGGAGCCAGCAAGCCCATGAGGCACAAAAGCGAAGGTATGCAGTTTGATCGGGAGTGAATTTGGATGTGCGGCAAATCCTATGCTCCCACGGCACGACTTTTCCTCAGCGCTTGTAGACCACGCCGTTCTTCATGACAAAGCTCACGCGCGTGACTGCGGATATGTCACGCAGCGGATCGCCCGGCACAGCAACTACATCCGCGAAATAGCCTGGCTTTAATTCGCCGATCTGCCCGTCCCACCCGAGAATTCTTGCGCCGTTCAGCAGGTCGGCGCGCAGCACGCCGGCCGGCTGCATGCCGTATTTCACCATCAATACGAACTCGCGAGCTTGGGTGCCGTGCGGAAACGGCCCAACGTCCGAGCCGACCGCCATAGGGACACCCGCGCTCAATTGCTTACGGAATTCGCGTGCATGGAAATCGAGCATGGCCTGTTCGAGCTTAGCGGAACGGGCGGAGGCGGCATGAGCGGCGAAGTATTCCGAGATGACAAACGTGGGCACCGCGCAGATATTCTTCTCACGCATAATGCGCATCGTTTCTTCGCTCAGTTGATAGGCGTGATCGACGGTGATCACTCCGGCGCGTGCGGCATACAACGTGCCCGGTTCTCCAGTGGCATGCACGGCGACGTGCTTGCCGAGGCGCGCGGCTTCTTCCACAGCGGCTCGCAACTGAGCTTCCGAATATTGGTAGGGCGTCGAGAATTTTCCGTCAATCAGCGAATCGCGGCCTGTTTCGTACATTTTGGTGAAGTCCGCACCGAGCTTGTATTGTTCGCGCATCACCGCAATGATTTGATCGATGGTATTGGCATAAGTGGCGTTTGAGAGCACGTGCTGTTCCGGGTTGAAGTGGACAGCGTCTTCATGGCCGCCCAGAATGTCGATGGCGTTGCCGCTTACGCGCAGCCGGGGGCCTGGAATTTGCCCCTGGTTGATGGCGTTACGCACGGCCGAATCAGCCGCCCCTGCGCCTTCGGTTCCCATGTCGCGCTCTGCGGTGAAGCCCGCGAATAAATCATCGTGCGCGGCGAGTACCGCGTTGATGGTTCGTTGCGGGACCGACTCTTCGACGGTTTGCAAATCTTCCGCGCCCGGATGGAGAAACAGATGAACGTGTATGTCGATCAGGCCGGGCATCAACGTTACGTCGCCAAGATCGATGAATTGCGCGCCGGCAGGGCGGTCGACGCGGTTCCCAGCGGCAGTGATACGCTCGCCGGAAACCAAAACTTCGCCCGGCGTAATCACCCGGCCCGCGGCAACATCGAGCAACCGCGCCGCGTGCACGACGATACTTGACTGCTGCGCGCAACAGGCCACGCTGAGCAGCACGAAAGTAAACAGGGTGCGCACAGAGCTCATTTTGAAGGAGGCGGCACGGCTTGCACCAGTTTTTGAATCGCTGGTGCGATCGGAATCACCAGATCCCCCACACGCTGATAGACGTAAGGAGACACGTTACTTTGGGCCGCTTGCTTCCAAAGGGAATCGGGCTTAGCGCTGGCGTCGAGATAAGAGAGCGCATCGAGTCCAGTTTGTGTAAGCCGTACGACGGCATCGATCGCGGCTTTATCTTTGTTCAGCACCGCGGCGCGCGGGCACATCGTTTCTACTTGTTGCGCTGCGTAGTTCCAAGCGTGGAGACGCCGGCGAAGATCCTCAGAATTCCGTGGCTGGCTGGCCAGATAGCTGTCGACATCCTTGCCGAACTGCCAGGCTGCATAGCTATCCGGCGCAATCGAATCGACCAGTGTGTTGAGGGGCGAGAAGATTGTGTAGTCTTCGGCATGACGCGAGTATCCTTTTACCGGTTCGAGGATCGAGGCTAAGGTATCGAGCGGCTGGTAAGGCATCGTACCTGAAAGCCGTTGCCGCATCAGTTCCAGATTCGAGCGCTGCGTCAGCCCGAGCCACTCGAGCCAGTTGTTGGTAGCGTACAGGCGCCGGTACATGGAAGTCACATCGGTTATTGATTCCGGCGACCACAGCCGTTCCGCAATCGCGGCCAAGCGCGGCCACAGCTTAGCATCAAGATTTTCCGGCGAGGCCAACTCTTCCCACATAGCGGCTTCCCCTCCGAGGATCAGCTTGACCTGTTCGGGCGTGAGATTAGCGGGCGTTCCGGGTGGAAGCTCGCCGGGTTGCAACGGACTCGGTCCACCGCCGGCATCGGGTGCGGGCGGCGGCGCCTGCATGGGATCAATCGAGTAGTGATACCGAGCCGGATACATCAGATCGAGATAGTACCCAGCCGAAAGTATGCCCTGAAATCCGCCGCGCGCGGCTTGCCATAACGATGCCTGCCCTCGCCAGGACTGCACCACGATCGACTTCGGAAGATCGGGTTGCAGAATCTCGTCCCATCCCACCATGTGCTTGTGATGCCGGGTGACAATCTTGAGCACTCGCCGTTCGAAATAGGTTTGCAGGGCTTTGCCGTCTGCCAGAGCGTGCTTGCGCATGAACTCTCGAATGCGCGGGTTGTCCATCCATTCCTTGGGGTCGACCTCGTCGCCGCCGATGTGAAAGTATTCGTCGGGAAACAAGTTCGCCATCTCGCCGATAAAGCCGTTCAAGAAGCGATAAGTAGATTCCTTGGTGGGATCGAACAGGTGGGCGAAAATTCCTGAGCCGCGCACGATTTCGTACGATTTGGCGCCGGTGCCGAGATACGGATAGCCGGGCAGGAAGCTTGACACGTGACCCGGCATATCGAATTCGGGTACGATGCGCACGCCGCGATCGCGAGCATAGGCCAGGATGCGTTTGATTTCAACCTGGGTGTAGAACATATGATCCGAGCCGTAACGCTGGAGGCGGGGATATCGTTTGCTCTCGACGCGAAAACCCTGATCGTCCGACAAATGCCAGTGAAGAACATTGAGCTTGACGGCAGCGAGGCCGTCGATGGTGCGTTCGATCTGCTCGGGGGGAATGAAGTGGCGGGAGACGTCAAGGGAGAGCCCGCGCCAAGGGAAGCGCGGGATGTCCCGAATGCTGATGCCCGGGATCGAAAACCCGATGCTTGAGGAGTTCTGCTCGACCAGTTGCAAAAAAGTTTCAAGGCCACGGATTACGCCGAGCGGCTTGTCGGCAGAGAGCCGAATGCGTCCGTTATTGGTTTCGAGAGAGTAGGTTTCGTCGTCACCGAGCCGCTGCGGTGCGCGATGATCGCGCTCTTCAACGATGATGACTAGCGTTGCACCGTCGGGGGCCACGATCTGGCGTTGGAGGGGAATGCCGGTCTGCCGCGAAAGACGCACGAAGAGCCGGTCGACGGCATGCACGATACGGACGTCCTTCGAGCCGGCGCCGGACAGACCGACGCTGAACGAGCTGTTGATCGGAACAGTCCCCGGCTTGGGAGCGAGATTCGCGGGCCAAGGCATCAGGGGATACTGTTCCTGCATTTGCGGCTGCTGCGCAAACAGGGAGGAGACTGCCAGTAGGAACAGGAGGCGGTGCAAGCTAATTAGCTTATCGTGCTAGCGGTGTCTATGGGCGAGGCAGCGTGGCGCTGGTGGTGTTTGAAACTCCGTTCGGGAAGCGAAGCGCGCGCAACCATCCCACGCCGCGATGCCAGTCGAAGCCGTATTGGAGGGCTATCGAGGTCGTAACGAAAACATAGTGGTTAAACGCGGCAGGCTGATCGGGCACTATTTTGTTTTGAAAGAAAAAGGTCTCCACTTGCGGCGAAAACGAGAGATTGCCCCAGACCGGTACTCGCAGCGCGAGAGTAAAATCTTCGTAAAAACGAGTGTTGTAGGTGGTATCTTCGCGGAGATTATCGAAGACTTCTCCGTAGCTGTCGGCAACCAATTGCAGCTTGCTGCTCCAGAGCGGCACGGCAGTATGAAAATCGGCAAACCAGCCGCTGATGGATTGGTTTCGGAGCCGCGGAATGATTTTGCTGCGGACCGTGAAGAAGGGATCGAGTCCAACGCATTCGCTCAGGAAAGAACTGGACGCGGCCGGGCAGGTAAAGGGCACCGGTGTATAGGCATCGATGATGGAATATTCAAAAGGCGTGTCGATATTGGCGCCGTACTCGCGTCCGGCTTCAAACCAGCTTTGATCGTTCTGGATGCGGGCACCGAGGCGAGTCATGACGAGGTAGTTCTTGGCGAGATCGAAGGTGGTGAGACGGGAGCTGCGATCGGGACAGGGGAGATCGCCGCAAGCAAGCGGGGCGACGAATTGTTGAAAGGGCGCAGTGGGCTGGCTGAGCAAATTTTCCGACAGCAGAAAGCGGACGGGAATGCGGCTGGTGAGCGGCTTGGTGGTGAAGCCCGCTTCGGCGCGGAGAAGATTATTGTTAAGCGTAGTCTGATAATCGCCAAAGTTTCCGTTGCTGATGGAGGTGCGAATCGACTGGCGGGAGTAGCGCACTTCCGCGGACGAATAGAAATCGACAAAGCGCGGAAACGAATAGCCGCCGCGGATACGCGCCCATAGATCCATGCGCGACGATTCAGGAGTGGAGAGCTGGGAAAAGCTGTTGTTGCCGACGAAATTGCCGGGGACGGTTCGATCGGAGCCTCCGATAAAGTTCAGATTGTAGGCGAGCGAAATATTCTGGAGCGTGAACCACCACAATCCTCTTCGTTCGACCACGTTCTCGGGCACGCGCGTTTTGTTCGCAACGAAGGTGGTGACTTCTGGTTGTGGCTGGAGGGGGTGGGTGACCCAGCGGCGGAACTCAATCCAGGCGGTGAGGCCGCGGCTTGTATCGAAGGGATGCTGCTCGATGGAGGCGAAGTACTCGGAGGCGGGAATCTCATCGGCATGGCAGGTGCCATTGGTGAATTGAGCGGACAATTGTTCGCAAGCCAAGCCCGTCAGCCGGTTCAAGCCTTTGAGCGATACCGCTCGCACGGCGGGCTGAATCGCCTGGCTCGATAGCGCGGGATACCCGGTATTGCCGAACGCCAGATAATCGGTCATCGCGACTCCGTAGAGCTTCGAGTCTTCAATCGCCTGGCCGCGAATGAGGGGCTGTCCTGAGCGGGGATCATTCTGAATGCCGAGCGTGCTCAGGCCTCTTCCCTTCTCTACTTCGATCGAGAGGTTGTCCTGATCCTGGCGGTCGAAATCCGCGGATTCGCGCAGCACGGTTTTAAGAGTGGAGCCTTTCAGGGGCAGGCAGAACGCGAAATCGCCTTTCCACAGAGCTTCATCTAAGAAGTCCTGTGGAGTCGGTTTGAGGCTTTCGGGCCAGAGCGATACCGCTTTGTCAAATCCGGCAAACACGTCGCGATGCTGCAACAAGGCGACGTCCGCGCCGCAGAATTGCTGCATCGATTTGAGTGCGAGGTTTTGATAGTTGACGGCGATATTTCCTGCATCGGCCGCGGAGACGGCGCTCGCGACTTCCGAGTTGAGGGAACAAGTCACGCATTTGCGGGACACGGGCAAGGTAAACGCCACATCTTCCACACGATTCGCGAGATAACGATTGCCTTGGGTGAGATAGAGATCTGCTTTGCGAAGATTGGTGCTCAGAAAATCATGGCGATTGGCATAAGGCGACGCCGGGGTTAAGGACAAATGGAACGCCATCGGTATCCGCCTGGCTGACGGCCTCGCTTCCGGTCGAATGCTCCTGGTCGGGTTGCGCGATCACGACATCGAACACTTTCAATTTGGCGGCGAGTTCGGCAGCCCTGTAATAAGGCATTTGCGCGAGTAGAACCTTGCGGCGGTCCTTGCAATTGCTGTCGGATGCGCAGAGCGCGAGCACCTGGCGCAGCGCTTCCATGGGATCGATGATTCCGGCGCCCGTATCAAACTGCGGATTGCGATTGATCCATACATCATTGAGCTGTCCGATGTAACCGATGAGCGTTGGATCGAGAACGCCGAAAATCACAGGCGCATTGGCGCCGCGCGGAACCGAATAGGGAGTCGAGTCAAAGAACGGATGCTCGACGCTGAACAACTGACAATGCGTTTTATCAGAGCCCTGATCGAAGTACGTCGCGCATACGGCATGATTACTTCCCGCGAGGAGCTTGTCGAGGGTGAACCGGAGAGGGTGGCCGGAAGAACGCGCCAATTCGGTGCAGCGGGTATTTTGCGAAGCAGGCAATGGGAATCTTCTGGGGTTATCCGGATCGGCAAGGCAATCGAAGAGTTTCAACTGGGATGCTTCGCCCGAAACCCCGATCTCCTGGAGCGAGGGCAGAACGGAAGAGGGAATCTGCATCCGAACGGGCGAGTTACCGTCGAGGGCCTGCTGGATGTTGGCGGGTAATTCACTGTTCGGGAGGCGCGGGACTTGATTGCGAACGGTGGAGCGAATCACCAGGTTCGCGGCGAGCATTTGGACCGGCTGATAGGGTCCGGCGGCAGGCGCGGCTAGGAATAGAGCGAGCTGGCGCAAGCGTTCGGGTCCGTAGTAGAAGTCCTCCTGGCCGGGTACGAGGGCATCGAACCCGGTCAGACGGAAAAAGCAGGCGACGTTATCGGAAGCGACCTTGGACGAAGCAAAAACATCTTTGCCTATGAGCGCGCCGTTGCCGACGCGAAGATCGCGGGCGAGGAGGTCGGGGGCGAAATTGTCGCCCATCGAAACGAGGACCTGATGGTCGGAACGCAGATGGGCTAGCGTGTCGCGGAAGAGAGTGACTTGCGCGGAAAGCGGGACATGGGCCAGATCGGGGCAGCCGCGATCGGTGCGGCTCTGCAAATCGGGATAACGATAGTAGCCGAAGAGCTTACCGGTATAGATGATCGAATAATCGGGCTGGGAACCGGGCGGCGGACCCCAGGTCTGAGCGAGCGCCGGGAGGGCCGCTGCAAAGACGAGAAGAGAACGGAGCAAAACTTAGAACGGGCTCTTGCCTTGGGCGGCGGCAGTCAAGCCGATGGCCAGGGCGGCGGCGGCGGTGATGCCGATAAGCCAAAACATGACGTGCCGGTCCGAGGGAAGCCTCTTATAGGAGGCGGCTCCGGTTTGCGCCGGGCTGGCCCCGCTTTGCTGGAAAGAGACATGGGTTCCGGAGGAGACGCGGGTCATCATGACGCCGCCATCGCTTACGCGAACGTCGCCGCCCAGGGACGCCACTTCTATGGTTCTGGCATTCATGCGGACGATGGCGCGGGTAGAGGGGCTGTCGGACTGGATTTGGAACTGGCCGGCATCGACGGCATAACCGGCGAAGTTCGCGACGCGCAGGGAGCCGCTATCGAGCACCGCGTGGTCGGTATAGACAGCGCCTTGAGAGCCGGGAGACAGATATACGTCGGGCGACGCGGCGAAACATGCGCAGGCAGCGAACAGAAGCACAAGGGGGAGCTTCATCGGCGGGTAACCTTCCACTTAGTACACCATCTTAGTAAATCATCTTAGTAGACCGTTAGTAGACTGCGGCGGAGCTACCGGTAGCCGGCGGCTTGCAATTCGAAAAGCTCGGAGTATTTGCCGCCAAGCGAGACGAGCTGGGAGTGGGAGCCTTGTTCGACGATACGACCGTTTTCGAGGACGAGGATACGGTCGGCCATACGGACTGTGGAGAAGCGGTGGGAGATGAGGACGGCCATTTTCCCGGCAGTCAGATCGACAAAGCGCTGATAGACCTCGAACTCGGCGCGAGCGTCGAGGCTGGCGGTCGGTTCGTCGAGGATCAGGATTTGGGCATCGCGCATGTAAGCCCGGCCCAGGGCAATCTTCTGCCACTGTCCGGTGGACAAGTCGACGCCACCTTCAAAGCGGCGACCGAGCATTTGGGCGTAGTTTCTGGCGAGGTTTTCAATCACCGGATGAGCGAGGCTCTTTTTTGCCGAACGAACTACACGGTCCTGATCTGCGATGTCGTTTATGCGGCCAAACGCAATGTTTTCAGTAGCTAAGGCGTCGTACTTCATGTAGTCCTGAAAGATAACACCCACTTCGTTTCGTAATTGGTCGACGTTGTACTCGCGGAGATCAATGCCGTCGAGCAGAATGCGACCGGAGGTAGGGTCGTAAAGGCGGGCAAGCAATTTGACCAAGGTAGTTTTGCCGGCCCCGTTCTCGCCGACAAGCGCAATTCGTTCAGCGGGATAGAACCGGAAGTTAATGTTCGACAGCACCGGGTGCGCGGCTTCCGGATAGGCGAAGGAAACATTTGAAAATTCGAACCCGTCGCGAATGGGGCGGGGCGCGGGCAAGGAAGTCGGGAGCGATTGGATGGCCGGCTTCGTTTCGAAAAACTCGAACAGGTCTTTGATGAACAGAGCCTGCTCGGAAATCCCGATGAAGCTGGCGACAAGGCTTTCCATGATGCTGCGGGCGCGGGAAAAAGCACCGACCAGGAGAGTGAGATCACCGACAGTCATACGGCCCGCCAAAGCGCGCAGAATGATCAGGGCATAGGCGAGATAGTATGCTCCGGTGGGAATGACGTTGAGGAGCGTTCCATGCCAGGCGCGACGGACCGCCAGATGCTTATTTTCGGCGTAGAAGCGTTCGAAGAGCGCCCGGGAACGGTTGACCAGGTATTGACCGAGGCCGAAGATTTTGACTTCCTTGGCGCTCTCGTTACTGGCGCCCAGATAGCGGAGGTAATCGAGTTCGCGGCGCTCCGGGGTATAGCGCCAGAGCATGGAATAGTTCAGCATGGCGAAGCGGGTTTCGCCCAGGAAGACAGGAATAGTGGCAGCGGCGAGCAGCAGAAGGAGCCAGGGATAGTAGAACAGAACGGCGGAGAGGAGGGAGATAAGGGTGAGGAGTTGCTGGCCCATGCCGGCCAAGGTGGCGAGCATGCCAAGGCGGGCGGTGGTTTGGCGGCGGGCGCGCTCCATTTTGTCGTAAAACACGGGATCTTCGAACGAGACCAGGTCGAGGGTGGTGGCGTGCTGCATGAGGCGGATGCTGACGTGATTGGTGAAGCGGTCACCGAGGAGGCTATCGACGAGCGAAACGAGGCGGCCGAGCGTATCGGAGCCGATCGCGAGCAACAACTCTAGAATCAGGAGTTTCCAGATGGTGCGGTGGTCAAACGGTTGATGGCGAATGGCGCGCACCACAAGGTCGATTATGAGCTTCGAAACCCAGAGGGTGGCTAGCGGGAAAAAGGCCGTAAAACAGCGTAGAACGAGCGTGGCGAGGACGAGCGGGGGGCTGGTGGCCCAAACCATCTTCAGCAAAGGCGGAACGTTGCGGAGGGCGGCGAAACGTTCGCGCCAGGTTTGGGGCGTTTCGGTGGATTTGGGCGGAGGCGGTCTCAACGGGTACCCAGGCTGCCTTGTAAGTAAAAGAAAATGCTCATTCTATTCGAATGAGCATTGTTCTTCCTGTTATCAGGCCCTTGCTTCATGCAAGGGTTACGTTTGATGGGAGAATCAGATTCAATGGCTTCGCAACCATCAAAACCTGTTTGTGATTGGAGTTTAGGGCGAGCAGATGGTGAAGTCAAGGGCATTTTTGACGCGGAAGAAAGAGTCGCTGCTAAGTTTCACTGTACAAACCATTTATAGGCGAGGATGATTTTTCAAGAAGGGGTGTGGAAAACCGGTTACCCACTGGTGAGGTGGAGGGTGGTCAAGGCCTCGTCGGCTTCGAGGGTACCGAAGCGGCGGCGGTAGATTCGCATGCCGCCATACATCAGGCCAGCAGTCAGGCAAAGCAGCGAAAGCACAACACTCAAGCAGAGGATATTTACCAGCAACTGGTAAAGCGGTTTGATCGGACTGGGGGGAGGGGTCGCATCCCAGGTGATTTT
Organism: Terriglobia bacterium; assembly: GCA_963767485.1. Lineage (GTDB taxonomy): Bacteria > Acidobacteriota > Terriglobia > Bryobacterales > Bryobacteraceae > Bog-105. The sequence continues at coordinate 30,625 of CAVYDZ010000018.1, forward strand.
CGCCTGATATTGCACGCGGCTGAGCAGGGTATCGGCGGCCGCGGCCGAGGGCGGGTTCAGGACCAGAGCCACCAGCACGTCGGAGCGCTTTACCTGCATATTCGAGAGCGATTTGAACTGCGCGGTATGGAGACGGGCCATTTCGGGCGTCGGGTAATTGAATAAGACCAGGCGAACGGGGTTTGGCTGCCCGGGTAAGCGGTAATCGGCCAGTTGCGCTTCGGCTCCCATATCGAAACCGGGCTTCGTCGCGGTAAGTTCGGGAACAAAGGCCTGCACGGAGGCCGGACCGAGCAGGTAGCGGGCGGAATTCGGGACCATATCCTGACGAGGCAGGAAGGTGAGGATGGCGGGCCAGGAACTGTCGTGCTTATCGGGGAGCGGCTCGAACAGATTGGAGACTTGTTGTTTGGTGGGCCTGGGACCGTCGAGGACAAGGACGTAGTTGGCTTCGGAGACAACGGTACGCTTGCCTTCCTGATTGCACAAAATGGCTAAATCGCAGGTGCGTCCCCTGGGCGAACGGATCCACTCCCAGGCAGCGAGCGCGCCGGTCGCATCCTTCAGTTGATAGGAAGTGACGGCAAGCTTGCCCTGCTGTGAGGTGGCGGTGTGGACGAGGCCATACTCCTGCCATAGGGGCTGATCCGCAGCAAATACGAGAGAGGAGGCGATCAGGGGGAGCAGCGCTAGGCTGCGGCACCATGACATTTTTTGTATTTCTTTCCACTGCCGCAGGGGCAGAGATCGTTGCGGCCTACCTTCGGTCCCTTATTTACGTTTGACGCCGGCTGGGCCGGGCTGGTTCCGTTGCCGCCGAGCTGAAGACCGGCGAGCTCGCGATCTTTCTTCTTTTGGATGTTGCGCGTGAGGTCGATGACGGATTTTTGTGCTTCCAGACGCCGCTGTTCGGCATCGGCGGCGGGCTGCGGGTCGGCATCGGCAGTTTCGGCGCCTTCGAAAATTTCAGCCTCGTCCTCGTCTTCCGGTTCCGGATACGGCAGAGGCGGCTCCTGCATACCGCTTTCGATGCGCATGAAGAAGAGGAACTTGATGGTTTCGTCTTCGATGCGGTCCATCATCTCGCTGAACATATCGAAGGACTCTTTTTTGTACTCGATCAGCGGATCTTTCTGGCCATAGCCGCGCAGGCCGATGCCTTCTTTCAGGTGATCCATCGAGAGCAAGTGGTCTTTCCACTGGTTGTCGACGACGTTGAGCATGATGATCTGCTCGGCCTGACGCATGTTTTCCGAGCCGATCATGCGTTCTTTGGCGTCGTAGCGCTCGATGAGCAGGTTGTTGATGGTTTCTTCCACACCGCCGCTGTAGAGGTCGGCTAGTTGTTCGGGATCGAGCTTGGCTCCGAACTGGTTGAGGACGGCAGTTTGCAAGCCGACCAGGTCGTATTGATCAGGGCGCGCATTGGCGCGGCAGAACTGATCGATGAAACTGCCGGTTACGCCTTTGATGATAGAGACGATACGTTCTTTTTGATTTTCGCCTTCGAGCAGATCGCGGCGCATTTTGTAGACGGCCTGGCGCTGCTTGTTCATGACATCGTCGTATTCGAGGACGTGTTTGCGGGAGGCGAAGTGCTGCGCTTCGACGGCCTTTTGAGCGGAGGCGATGCGGCTGGTGATGAGCTTGGACTCGATCGGCACATCTTCTTCCATGCCGAGGCGAAGCATGAGTTTCTGCATGCGCTCGCCGCCGAAAATCCGGAGCAGATCATCCTGCAGAGAGAGGTAAAAGCGCGAGCTGCCGGGGTCGCCCTGGCGGCCGGCGCGGCCACGCAACTGATTATCGATGCGGCGGGATTCGTGGCGTTCGGTTGCCAGGATGTGAAGGCCGCCGAGATCGAGGACTTCCTGACGCTCCTGTTCGATAGTGCCTTTCAGTTTTTCGCGAATGGCTTCGAGCTCGCCGGGCGGCATGGTCTCGGGCGACTTGCCCAACTTCGCCAAGCGGTCTTCGAGTAAAACATCGAGATTGCCGCCGAGCAGAATGTCAGTTCCGCGGCCGGCCATGTTGGTGGATACGGTGACGGCGCCTTTGCGTCCGGCCTGCGCCACGATATGCGCTTCACGCTCGTGATTCTTGGCGTTCAGGACTTCGTGCGGGACGCCCATCTTCTTTAAGATGTTCGAAAGCTTTTCAGACTTTTCGACCGAGATGGTACCGACCAGGACAGGCTGCCCCCGCTCGTTGAGTTCTTTGATCTCCTTGGCGGCATTGCGGAATTTCTCGTCCTCGGTGCGATAGACCATATCCGGATTTTCTTTCCGGATCATGGGCTTGTTGGTGGGGATCTGGGTGACGTCGAGCTTATATATGTTGCTGAACTCGGCGGCTTCCGTATCAGCGGTACCAGTCATACCGGAGAGCTTCTTATACATGCGGAAGAAGTTCTGGAAGGTGATGCTGGCGAGGGTTTGGGTTTCGCGCTCGATTTTCACGCCTTCCTTGGCTTCTACGGCTTGATGCAGACCATCGCTCCAGCGGCGGCCGGGCATGAGGCGCCCGGTGAACTCATCGACGATGATGACCTGGCCTTCCTGGACGACGTAATCGCGATCCCGCAAATAGAGGATGTGGGCGCGCAGCGATTGCTGCACGTGATGGTTCATCTCGATATTGGCGGGATCGTAAAGATTGCCGGTATTGAGGAGCTTTTCGACTTTGAGGACGCCTTCTTCGGTAAGGGCGACGCTGCGGTGTTTTTCATCGACGGTGAAATCGCCGGTGGTGTAAGACTGGCCGGGTTCTTTGCCTTCGATCACTTCGCCGCGTTCGAGGAACGGGATGATGCGGTTGACGCGGTAATACTTGTCGGTGGATTCTTCGCTGGGCCCGGCGATGATGAGCGGGGTGCGGGCTTCATCAATAAGGATGGAATCGACTTCATCGACAATGGCGAAATTGAAATCGCGCTGTACGTAATCGGACAGGCGGAATTTCATGTTGTCGCGGAGGTAATCGAAGCCGAATTCGTTGTTGGTGCCGTAGGTGATGTCGGAATTGTAGGCGGTGCGACGCTGGTCTTCGTCGAGATCGTGGACGATGGTGCCGACGGAGAGGCCGAGGAAGCGGTGGATGCGGCCCATCCATTCGGAGTCGCGGCGGGCGAGGTAATCGTTAACGGTGACGACGTGGACGCCCTGGCCGGCAAGACCGTTCAGATAACTGGGCAAGGTGGCGACGAGGGTTTTTCCTTCGCCGGTTTTCATTTCGGCGATGCGCCCGCGGTGGAGGGTGATGCCCCCGATGAGCTGGACATCGAAATGGCGCATGTTCAGGACGCGGCGGCCGGCTTCGCGGCAGACGGCGAAGGCTTCGATGAGAATGTCGTCGAGCGAAGCCCCATTGGCGAGCCGTTGTTTGAAATCCTGCGTTTTCGCGGCTAGATCGGCGTCAGAGAGCTTCTGGAGCGAGGGCTCGAGATCGTTCATCGCCGAGATCAGTGGGCGAATGCGCTTGATCTCGCGAGTGTGTTTCGTGCCAAATACTTTGGCGAGCGTACCTTCGAGCATATTAAGAGAGCGGTACTTTTAGTGTAACTGGCGCGGGCGTTGGAGGGGGGTGCCGGTCCGGGACGGTTGCGGTTCTGAGGTAGGGAGAAAGCAGCGCAACGGCTCCCATTTGTCGGGATCTATATGTGTTGCTTGAAAATGCTCCGTAGTGCGGCGGTTCGAAGTAAATTTCCAACGCTTCTTTTAAATCGGCTCTGCTAAATCCGTAGGCCTGAAGGGCTTCTCATCGGACTCGCCCAAGAACTCAGCTGAGCGCAACACGATGAGAATGACGAAGAGCGGCCAAGGTTACAGGGCGCGTTTCAACAAAGCGCACCGGAGCTCAACGAAATCAGCGGTTCGAAGTTCGCAGATCTCAGTTACAAGTTGATCGTGACGGTTTAACCTTCGGGCGGACTCCGCAAGCATTCGCATGCCCGCGTCCGGGCTTGGAACAGTGACTGAGCGAAGTCGCAAATGTCTGTTGCAAAAGGACGCCGTGAATTTGTCATCGTTGACCGGTCGGCAGCACTGGCCGGCAGACGGGCGGACTGGCTCGAAACATCTTTCGTCGGAGAGACCGCCGCTGAGCTACCGAGTGCATGGTCGGCGATGCAGAAAGTAAAACTCCGAACATGAGTCGGTATGCATAGAGGAATCCTGAGTGTTCCGACCGATGCGGTTACTAAACGGTAGGCCGTTACAGGCGATGTATTTTCGTGATAGCTATCCTGCTCCTTGCTTCGCATTGGTTCCGTCGTACTCGGCAGAGAAACACCACTTGATGACCATCTGGCCGCATTTCTGATCAAAATGCAGGAGCGTCGGAGAACCCACACCCCGCTTTAGCGAAGGCGCTGCTTCATTGCTTCACGCTTTGATAATCGTGATCGCTGACCGGCCCTCGCCAAATCGTCTTCCCTTTTGACGTCGGCGTAACGGCTATGTAGGCAAAGGTGCTGTTCGGTGCTGCGGCGTGCCAATGCTCCACTCCCGGAGGGCACTTGATCACATCTCCTTTGCGAACGATCCGTCCCGGCTTGCCCTTTTCCTGGTAGTAGCCGACCCCTTCCGTGACGAGCAAAACTTGTCCGGCGGGATGGATGTGCCAATCCAGCTTTGCACCAGGGTCGTAGGTCGCTACCGCAATACCCGGATCGAACGTACTGTCGCCGACGACCAGCTCATTCAGCCAGATGTTGCCGGTGTGATTCTTCGCAGGAGAAAGCTCTCCCTTCGGAAAGATTGACTCGCTTGTTTGTGCCTGAGCGTGTATGAGGCATCCGAGCCCCATTGCGAGAGCGATGATTCTGAGTGCCGTCTTCATTGTCTGTTCTCTCCTATTCGTCAGCGGGTAATTAATTTCACTTCAAAAATCGGCGCGCTTCCCGGATTCTGTGGCTAGCTGCATCACATCGAGCCGCGCTTTCCAGGGGTCTGGGATCGCAGCGGCCGACCGATCGGGAAGAAAGTCGAAGATCAAATTTTTATTCGGATCGTAACGAGGCCAGGCCGGCAAACCCGGACCATTTGGATTCCCCGTCCTTGCGAAGTTGACCCAATAGCTTTGCGCCATACGAGAGACCGCCAGATCCTGCGCTGTGGGCGGCGGAGGAGGGGGACCGAAGCCACCGACACCCAAAGTGCCGAATACGAAGCCGATTTCGCCGCCATGTGGCGTGCCTGCCCGGAACCGTTCCTTCATGGCAGTTGGAACATAAGAGAAGCGATACAGGTATACCGGCGAACCGTTCGTCGCGAAAGCACGCGCTGCGAAGCGGGCGGCCTCGGCTTGACCGAAGTCATTGTTGGCCTCAGCTATCAGCGTCGCCAAATCCTTCGATCCGTTAGGGTCATAAGCCGCCTTCGCCTGCGCGCTCCACTGGCCGAATCGAGCGAAGAACTGCTCTTTGGTCGTCGCCTTTATACGGGGACCGGCAGTATCGGCGCTGTTGCTGCCGAGCATTAGCGGGATACGCGGCTCGCGGCCTGCCTTGTAAGCGGATTCGGCGGTTTCTGTGATTAGCTTGCCGTCAAGGATCGGCGTCGTCTCGTAATTTTGGGCAGCACTGCCCGGGTTTCCGCGCACAACCTCCTCGGCGCTGAGCCCGCGCAGTCTCGCCAGGGCGGGCGCATCTGTCCCTTCGATTCCCATGGAACGAGCGAATTGAATTCCTATCGTCTCTGCGGAGACCGGATAGTTCGGATCGACGCCATCCTTGCTCATTGGCCGCGCGGTGAGCACGCTGTCGCGCGAACCTCCAGACTCGACGATTGCCTTCTGGAACAGGCCGCGCGCCATGGGCGAAGTCATGAGGCTGTGTACTGACACGCCGCCTGCAGAGAATCCGAAGATTGTGACGTTGTTCGGATCGCCTCCGAACGCGGCAATGTTCTGCTTCACCCACTTGAGGGCTGCAATCTGATCCATGTAAGCGTAATTGCCTTTTGGCTCGTCAGGATGTTCTCGGGTGAGCGCGGGGAAAGCGAAGAACCCGAAACGCCCGACGCGGTAATTCGGGGCGACCAGCACAAGGCCATGCATCGCGAACTGAATGCCCGAGGTGAAAGGCGCGGCGCTCGAACCACCGACAAATCCGCCTCCATAAATCCACATCATCACCGGCAACTTTGCATTCGGCGCGGCAGCCGAAGGCCGCCACACATTGACAAACAGGCAGTCTTCCGATGACGCCGGTGACATCGATACCGCAGTGCGGGCTGGAGTGAATCCGGCCTGCGCGCAATCCGCTCCGAACTTAGTTGCATCGCGCACTCCTTGCCACGGTGCCAAAGGTTGGGGTGGACGCCAGCGCATCTCGCCGACCGGCGGAGCAGCGAACGGGATTCCCTTGAAGCTTGATACGTCACCCTCGGTTACGCCGCGCACGACGCCACTAGAAATGCGAACAGTCGGTCCCGCAGTTGGCTCGGCGGCGTTAGCGCCAGTGCCGGGGTCCGTCTGGGAAAGCACTGACGGTGCAGCCATCACGAGTCACAAGCCAAGCATTGACAATATTGATTTCACGCACTCAGTCCTTTCTTGTCTTCGCTGGCAACCTAGAGCCCCGTCATCTTCAAGGCCGCTTCGGGAAGTCGAGCGCCTTCCAAAGCGAGTGCGTCAGCCGACTCGTCCAGTTGCTTGATGTCGCTCTCGCTCAGCGTAAGGCTGATCGCGCCAAGATTTTCTTCCAGACGATGGAGCTTCGTCGTTCCAGGAATCGGTACGATCCAAGACTTCTTAGCAAGAAGCCATGCGAGGGCGACTTGGGCGGGAGTCGCCTTCTTTCGTTCTGCCGCCGCCTTCACAACTTCAACCAAGGCCATATTTGCTTTGCGAGCCTCGGGAGAGAAGCGCGGCACAAGATTGCGGAAGTCTGTTGCATCGAACTTTGTCTTTTCGTCGATCTGACCGGTGAGGAAGCCAGCACCGAGCGGGCTGAACGGGACGAATCCAATCCCCAACTCTCCGAGGACGGGGAGCAATTCTGCCTCCGGTCCTCTCCAGAAGAGTGAGTATTCACTCTGGACAGCAGTTACAGGCTGCACCGCGTGAGCGCGCCGGATGGTGCTGACTCCCGCTTCCGATAAGCCGAAGTGTTTCACCTTACCTTCCGCAATGAGATCCTTCAGCGCACCGGCCACGTCTTCGATCGGAACCTGAGGATCGACGCGATGCTGATAGAAGAGGTCAATGCGGTCGGTCCTGAGGCGACGGAGCGCCGCTTCAGCGACCCGTTTAATGTGCTCCGGGCGGCTGTTGGTGCCACCGCGTCTTTCTCCGGTCTCAAGGTCGATGTCGAAACCGAATTTGGTCCCAATGACAACCTTCTCGCGGATGGGCTGCAACGCCTCGCCGACCAGCTCTTCGTTTTTGAAAGGGCCATACGCCTCAGCGGTGTCGAAGAAGGTGACACCATGATCGTGAGCCGCGCGAATCAAATCGATCATCTGCTTCTTATCCGCCGGCGGCCCATAGACCGAAGTCATGCTCATGCAGCCCAGCCCAAGAGCCGATACCTTGAGCCCGGATTTTCCTAATGTGCGCGTTTCCATAAGAACCTACCTCTCTACGTAGCCTGCGACTGCATGAAACTCCCTCGTACTTCTAACGATTCCTAAGGCGCTGGTGATGAGCGGAATACCTGTCGCCCTGCACTTTGATTCCACTCAGCGCATCGCCTATCGCGTCCAGATCGTCGGGACTGAGTTCGACGGAAGCGCTGCCGAGGTTCTCTTTCAGGCGATGGAGTTTTGTGGTGCCGGGTATCGGTACGATCCACGCTTTCTGCGCCAGCAGCCAGGCGAGGGCTATCTGTGCATTGGTGGCGTTCTTGTTCTCTGCGATTGCGCCGATTGCATCGACAATAGCCTGATTCGCCTTTCGCGCATCTGCACTGAAGCGCGGCACTGTGTTTCGGAAGTCTGTCTTATCGAACTCCGTTTTGTCGGAGATCGCTCCAGTCAGAAAGCCCTTTCCCAGTGGGCTAAACGGGACGAAACCGATACCAAGCTCCTCAAGCGTAGGGAGTATCTCTTTTTCCGGCTCTCGCCACCAGAGCGAGTATTCACTCTGGAGCGCGGTCACAGGCTGAACAGCATGGGCGCGGCGAATATTCTCCACGCTAGCTTCGGACATTCCGAAGTGCTTTACTTTGCCTTCCTGAATGAGGTTCTTCACGGTACCCGCAACATCTTCGATCGGGATCTTTGGGTCGACACGATGCTGGTACAGTAAGTCAATCGCCTCCACCCTCAGCCGCTTCAAGGCCGCTTCCGCAACCTCGCGGATACGCTCGGGACGGCTGTCGAGCCCTTGCGAAGGGACGCCATTCACGAAGCCGAACTTGGTCGCGATTCCGGCTTGTCTGGAACCGTTGCGAACGCTTCGCCAACCAGCTCTTCATTCTGGAAGGGGCCGTAGGCTTCGGCGGTATCGAAAAAGGTCACGCCGGCGTCATAGGCAGTTCGAATCAAGTTGATGGCGGCTTTTTTTCGGTTGCAGGCCCATAGCCAAAGCTGAGCCCCATGCAACCGAACCCGAGAGCCGAAACCTCAAGCCCGCTCTTGCCCAATGTCCGCTTCTGCATATTCCAAAGCTAGCGGCTTAGCTTAGGACACGCCCTGCGGAACACGTCAATTATTCTTCCGATCACGACAGCTTTTATGCGAAGCTGAAGCCCTGCTTTGTAATCGGCAGCGTCCGAATCCGCTCGCCAGTAAGGGAAAAAATCGCATTCGATACGGCGGGCAGAATCGGCGGTAACGGAGGCTCGCCCAGTCCGGTCGGCGGATTATCGCTCTTGAGAAAATGTACTTCGACCGCAGGGGCTTGCGAGATTCTCAATATCGGATGGTCATGGAAGTTCGACTGCACGACCCGGCCCTCCTTCATCGTGACCTCTTGAATCATCTCGCTCAGCCCATCCATGATGGCGCCCTGACCTGGTTTTCGGCTCCGCTTGGATTGATGATCTGGCTCCCGATATCTCCCGCGACCCAGACTTTATTCACCTTCAGCTTCTTGTGGCTAATAATGAAACCTCGGCCACCTCGGCGAAATAGCCACCCTGACAGGCGTGGAACGCAAACCGAGTGCCGTGCCCTTTGGCAGTTGCCGCTTGCCCCAGCCGGACTTTTCGGCTGCGAGTTGAATCACGCCGGCCACGCGGGAGGCATTGAAGCTCAACATCCTCTGACCACCCGGTCCCCTGTGAGGTGCCGCTGTTGGGGCCGCTTCCGCCTTTGGCGGTACACGCCGCTTGAGCAGGTCCAGGCGAAACTGCACGGGATCCTGGCCTGCGGCATGCGCGAGTTCGTCAAGGAAGGACTGAATCACCCAGGCCATGCTGTTCGAGCCCGGAGCGCGAAGTGCGCCGGTCTTCAAACCGAGCGGCATCGTCGATGCCTGTACGAGGAAATTTTCTACATAATCCGCGGGGAACTCGTTTGGGTTAAACCCACCGTCATGAACGAAAGCATTTCCTTCGCCATAAGCGACGAAATGGTCCTTCCAAGCGACGATTTTGCCGGTGCGATCGATTGCCGCTTTGAAATACTGGAAGCCGCCGCAACGATAATAGTCATGCCGGATATCGTCCTCGCGAGTCCATAGCAGCTTGACGGGAGCTCCGACGGCCTTCGAAATCCATGCCGCTTCGCACATCGAATCGTTGTAGGCCCGGCGCCCGAATCCTCCTCCTCCGCGCACCATGTGAACCGCGATGTCAGCTTCAGGAATACCAAGCAGGCGGGCAACGGAGGTGCGGCCGGGCGCAGGAAACTGACTGGTGGACCAGATTTCCATCTTGCCGTCCTTGTAATGCGCTGTGCAGTTCTGCGGTTCCATCGTGGCGTGCGCGATGAACGGAAAGGCGTAGCGTGCTTCGACTACTTTGACGTCGTCACGCTTGAACGCTACCTCCACGTCTCCGTCGTGACGCAACATTCTGGCGGGTGGTTGTTTGCACAATTCGTCCGCTTTCCGGGCATTCTCATCGGTGTCCTGAGCCGCCCATCTGCCGAGGTCCCACTTCACCTGCAGCTTTTGTCTAGCGGATTCCGCTGCCCACCAACTGTCCGCCACGATTGCTATGCCAGCCTCGAAACCGGGTCCTTCGAACAGGTAGTTCGGGTAAGTGTTCGCAATCGGCAGGCCCTCGATCACGAAAGCATGTTTAACGCCCTTCATCGACTTGATCGCGTCGAGGTTGGCACTGACCACCTTGCCACCCAAAACCGGTGTCTTCTCCAACACTGCGTACAGCATACCCGCCAAGGTCACGTCGATTCCGAAGATCGGTTTCCCGTCGACTATATCCTTCGTTTCGACGCCAACAGTGGATTTACCGATGATCTTGTAATCCTTCGGGTCCTTCAGCTTCAGCAAAGCGAAGACCGGCACTGCCATATGTCGCGGCTTTCGATGCCAGTTCGCCATAGGTTAGCGAGCGGTTGGACGCGGCATGGTAAACGAGCCGCTCGCGGTCGAGCATTCCTCGGGCGCTCACGCCCCAGGATTGCGCGGCAGCGGCGATCAGCATTGCCGCACAGTTCCGCCGATCTGACGCATGGGCTCCCAACCGGCTGGGGTCGCCAAACTGCCGCCCGTCAACTGCATACCGTATTTCGGAGTCCGACACCAGAACGTATCGCCTTAACGGCCTTCCAATCCACATCGAGTTCTTCCGCGACCATCATCGGGAGAAGATTCAGGGTGCCTTGCCCTAAATCCGGGTGACGTGCAACGATCGTCGCTGTGCCGTCCGGCCCCGATCGTGACAAAGCGCGGGTGATAAGACCTGGTTCTGACCAGGTGAAGCCTTGGGCCTTCGCTTCAGGCGCGGAGTATGTACCGAGCATAAAGCCGCCGCCGACAACAGCCGATGCGCGCAGGAAGAAACGACGGATCCACTTTCACAGCGTCCCCTCGTAGTTGTTCTTGTCGCGTGCTCCGGCGCTCGCCCCCTCCACCCGCCGTTGACTTCGATAGTTGCGCCGCGTGATGCACGGCAGCGCGAATTCGTATATAGGTCCCGCAACGGCATAAGTTGCCTGCCATTGCAGAGTCGATCTCAGCATCCGTTGGATGCGGTTTTCTTCGCCAGCAAAGCGCAGGCCGACATGATCTGTCCGGCTTGGCAATAACCGCACTGCGGTACATCGAGCGCGACCCATGCCGCCTGCACGGGATGCGAAGCATCAGGCGAGATGCCTTCAATCGTTGTGATCGATTTAGCTGTCGACGTCCGAAGCGTTAGTGACACATGAACGGATAGGCTCGCCGTTCACATGAACTGTGCAAGCGCCGCAAAGTCCCATGCCGCACCCAAACTTCGTTCCTTTTAGGTTTAGCTCATCACGCAAGACCCAAAGAAGCGGCATCTCGGGATCACCGTCGTAACGTTGTGGCTTTCCGTTGATTTTGAGCGTGATCATCCGGACCTCTTTAATTCCTAGTCGTCCGAATTTTTCGAGCAAACATTTCCAACGGTAGCGGTGTTCAGTGAGACGCGCCCTGCGAAACACGTCAATATCTCTGTCAATTACGCCACCTTCGGGGAACACGATGACGTATTTCGCAGGCAAGTTGTCGTCTTTGGCGGGGGGCGTCGGGTCGGGTTCCGTTATCCTTCGATCAGGGCAGGGTTCAGGCATGTTGAAGCATTTTCGCGTTCCAGGTCGCCTCGGGGTCAAACTCCAGGAGGTGGGCATATCCGTCCCTACAGTCCTTCGCAAAGCTGGACTTCCGCGCGATATGTTCGAGCGAACCAGGATTCTCGTTTCGACTGATGAATTGTTCGCCCTCTGGCGATCAATCGACCAAGTCAGCTCCGATCCTTTAATCGGTATCGAGGTTGGAATCGAAACCAAGACAGAACGTTTTCACCCAATGGCGATCGCGGCGTTGTCTACAGAGAACCTCGTCGCCGCCTCCGAGCACATGGCTCGCTATAAGAAACTGACCGCACCGGAAGAGATTCTGGTGCAACTCGATCAGGACGAATTTAGGGTCAGCTTCCGATGGCTGCTTGCCGTTGAAGGTGAGCCAGCCAGCGCTGACGGACTATTGCTTTTCATGGATGCGCTCCTTGGCACGACATGGGACTGGACGGAGGCTGAACCCGCTGGTGGATACATTCAAGAGCGCCCGAACAAGAGGCAGATCGAGCGCAGCCTCGGTTGCGACTCCGTTTTAAATGCATCGTGTAACGTGATCATCTTTCGCGCTTCAGATGCTATCAAATCCTTTGTCACGAGAAATGCCGAGCTGCTGGATTTGCTCGCGCCTCAGTTCGAGGAACAGTTGAAGCAATACCGGGAAGAAGACAGTTTCCTAGAGCTGGTGCGTCGCGCCATCCAGGACAAGCTGACGGGGCACCGTCCATCTATCGACTCGGTTTCTGAAGCTTTGCATATGACACAGCGTACGTTGCAACGCCGTTTGCGGGATTCGGGATCCAGTTATCAACGGCTGCTCGACGACGCGCGTCACCAGATGGCTCGCTACTACCTCAGCAACTCCGCCCTCGAGTTGAACGAAGCGGCGTACCTGCTTGGCTTCGAAGATCCCAATTCGTTCGGGCGAGCATTTCGCATTTGGGAGGGAGTGCCGCCAAGTGACTGGCGAGAAATCCATCGGACGTCGAAACCAAACTGACCTCTGATGGAAGTTGTGCGAAGTGCGCGCGAGCAATTTAAGGGCTGGAAACTCTAGGTAATTTACCCCGTAAGCATCGACGCCGGAAACCCTTTTTCCTTTGGCATTTGGGCGAGTCGGCAGTCGATGAATTGCAGGAAGATTACTCGCGCGTGGTCCGGAAGGGTTTACCGATCCGGGAGTAACTTCCGACCAGGCCCTGTAGAGCGTCACCGCTGGGGCTTGATCCTGTTCGCCCACACTGCTCAAATCGTCGAGGGCTGCATCCTGAACGCGCGTACATTATCTG
>CAVYDZ010000019.1:0-116907 GCA_963767485.1 Terriglobia bacterium
CGCCGGGCGGCATGGTCTCGGGCGACTTGCCCAACTTCGCCAAGCGGTCTTCGAGCAAAACATCCAGGTTGCCGCCCAGCAGAATGTCGGTTCCGCGGCCCGCCATGTTTGTCGAGACGGTGACGGCGCCTTTGCGTCCGGCCTGCGCGACGATATGCGCTTCACGCTCGTGATTCTTGGCGTTCAGGACTTCGTGCGGGACGCCCATCTTCTTTAAGATGTTCGAAAGCTTTTCAGACTTTTCGACCGAGATGGTACCGACCAGGACAGGCTGCCCCCGCTCGTTGAGCTCTTTGATTTCTTTCGCGGCATTGCGGAATTTCTCGTCTTCGGTGCGATACACCATATCCGGGTGTTCTGTCCGGATCATGGGCTGGTTGGTGGGAATCAACGGTGACGTCAAGCTTATATATGTTGCTGAACTCCGCCGCTTCGGTATCGGCGGTACCAGTCATACCGGAGAGCTTCTTATACATGCGGAAGAAGTTCTGGAAGGTGATGCTGGCGAGCGTCTGGGTTTCCCGCTCGATTTTCACGCCTTCCTTCGCTTCTACGGCCTGATGCAGACCATCGCTCCAGCGCCGGCCGGGCATCAGGCGGCCGGTGAACTCATCGACAATGATGACCTGGCCTTCCTGGACGACGTAATCCCGATCCCGCAAATAGAAGATATGGGCGCGCAGCGACTGCTGCACATGATGGTTCATTTCGATATTGGCGGGATCGTAAAGATTGCCGGAATCGAGCAGCTTTTCGACTTTCAGGACGCCTTCTTCGGTAAAGGCGACGGTTCGATGTTTCTCATCGACAGTAAAATCGCCGGTTGTATAAGACTGGCCGGGCTCTTTGCCTTCGATCACTTCGCCGCGTTCGAGAACGGGATGATCTGGTTGACACGGTAATACTTGTCGGTGGATTCTTCGCTTGGCCCCGCAATAATCAGCGGCGTTCGCGCCTCATCAATAAGGATGGAATCGACTTCATCGACAATGGCGAAATTGAAATCGCGCTGTACATAATCCGACAGGCGGAATTTCATGTTGTCGCGGAGGTAATCGAAGCCGAATTCGTTGTTGGTGCCGTAGGTGATGTCGGAATTGTAGGCGGTGCGACGCTGGTCTTCGTCGAGATCGTGGACGATGGTGCCGACGGAGAGGCCGAGGAAGCGGTGGATGCGGCCCATCCATTCGGAGTCGCGGCGGGCGAGGTAATCGTTAACGGTGACGACGTGGACGCCCTGGCCGGCAAGACCGTTCAGATAACTGGGCAAGGTGGCGACGAGGGTTTTTCCTTCGCCGGTTTTCATTTCGGCGATGCGCCCGCGGTGGAGGGTGATGCCCCCGATGAGCTGGACATCGAAATGGCGCATGTTCAGGACGCGGCGGCCGGCTTCGCGGCAGACGGCGAAGGCTTCGATGAGAATGTCGTCGAGCGAAGCCCCATTGGCGAGCCGTTGTTTGAAATCCTGCGTTTTCGCGGCTAGATCGGCGTCAGAGAGCTTCTGGAGCGAGGGCTCGAGATCGTTCATCGCCGAGATCAGTGGGCGAATGCGCTTGATCTCGCGAGTGTGTTTCGTGCCAAATACTTTGGCGAGCGTACCTTCGAGCATATTAAGAGAGCGGTACTTTTAGTGTAACTGGCGCGGGCGTTGGAGGGGGGTGCCGGTCCGGGACGGTTGCGGTTCTGAGGTAGGGAGAAATCAGCGCAACGGCTCCCATTTGTCGGGATCTATATGTGTTGCTTGAAAATGCTCCGTAGTGCGGCGGTTCGAAGTAAATTTCCAACGCTTCTTTTAAATCGGCTCTGCTAAATCCGTAGGCCTGAAGGGCTTCTCATCGGACTCGCCCAAGAACTCAGCTGAGCGCAACACGATGAGAATGACGAAGAGCGGCCAAGGTTACAGGGCGCGTTTCAACAAAGCGCACCGGAGCTCAACGAAATCAGCGGTTCGAAGGTCGCAGATCTCAGTTACAAGTTGATCGTGACGGTTTAACCTTCGGGCGGACTCCGCAAGCATTCGCATGCCCGCGTCCGGGCTTGGAACAGTGACTGAGCGAAGTCGCAAATGTCTGTTGCAAAAGGACGCCGTGAATTTGTCATCGTTGACCGGTCGGCAGCACTGGCCGGCAGACGGGCGGACTGGCTCGAAACATCTTTCGTCGGAGAGACCGCCGCTGAGCTACCGAGTGCATGGTCGGCGATGCAGAAAGTAAAACTCCGAACATGAGTCGGTATGCATAGAGGAATCCTGAGTGTTCCGACCGATGCGGTTACTAAACGGTAGGCCGTTACAGGCGATGTATTTTCGTGATAGCTATCCTGCTCCTTGCTTCGCATTGGTTCCGTCGTACTCGGCAGAGAAACACCACTTGATGACCATCTGGCCGCATTTCTGATCAAAATGCAGGAGCGTCGGAGAACCCACACCCCGCTTTAGCGAAGGCGCTGCTTCATTGCTTCACGCTTTGATAATCGTGATCGCTGACCGGCCCTCGCCAAATCGTCTTCCCTTTTGACGTCGGCGTAACGGCTATGTAGGCAAAGGTGCTGTTCGGTGCTGCGGCGTGCCAATGCTCCACTCCCGGAGGGCACTTGATCACATCTCCTTTGCGAACGATCCGTCCCGGCTTGCCCTTTTCCTGGTAGTAGCCGACCCCTTCCGTGACGAGCAAAACTTGTCCGGCGGGATGGATGTGCCAATCCAGCTTTGCACCAGGGTCGTAGGTCGCTACCGCAATACCCGGATCGAACGTACTGTCGCCGACGACCAGTTCATTCAGCCAGATATTGCCGGTGTGATTCTTCGCAGGAGAAAGCTCTCCCTTCGGAAAGATTGACTCGCTTGTTTGTGCCTGAGCGTGGATGAGGCATCCGAGCCCCATTGCGAGAGCGATGATTCTGAGTGCCGTCTTCATTGTCTGTTCTCTCCTATTCGTCAGCGGGTAATTAATTTCACTTCAAAAATCGGCGCGCTTCCCGGATTCTGTGGCTAGCTGCATCACATCGAGCCGCGCTTTCCAGGGGTCTGGGATCGCAGCGGCCGACCGATCAGGAAGAAAGTCGAAGATCAAATTTTTATTCGGATCGTAACGAGGCCAGGCCGGCAAACCCGGACCATTTGGATTCCCCGTCCTTGCGAAGTTGACCCAATAGCTTTGCGCCATACGAGAGACCGCCAGATCCTGCGCTGTGGGCGGCGGAGGAGGGGGACCGAAGCCACCGACACCCAAAGTGCCGAATACGAAGCCGATTTCGCCGCCATGTGGCGTGCCTGCCCGGAACCGTTCCTTCATGGCAGTTGGAACATAAGAGAAGCGATACAGGTATACCGGCGAACCGTTCGTCGCGAAAGCACGCGCTGCGAAGCGGGCGGCCTCGGCTTGACCGAAGTCATTGTTGGCCTCAGCTATCAGCGTCGCCAAATCCTTCGATCCGTTAGGGTCATAAGCCGCCTTCGCCTGCGCGCTCCACTGGCCGAATCGAGCGAAGAACTGCTCTTTGGTCGTCGCCTTTATACGGGGACCGGCAGTATCGGCGCTGTTGCTGCCGAGCATTAGCGGGATACGCGGCTCGCGGCCTGCCTTGTAAGCGGATTCGGCGGTTTCTGTGATTAGCTTGCCGTCAAGGATCGGCGTCGTCTCGTAATTTTGGGCAGCACTGCCCGGGTTTCCGCGCACAACCTCCTCGGCGCTGAGCCCGCGCAGTCTCGCCAGGGCGGGCGCATCTGTCCCTTCGATTCCCATGGAACGAGCGAATTGAATTCCTATCGTCTCTGCGGAGACCGGATAGTTCGGATCGACACCATCCTTGCTCATTGGCCGCGCGGTGAGCACGCTGTCGCGCGAACCTCCAGACTCGACGATTGCCTTCTGGAACAGGCCGCGCGCCATGGGCGAAGTCATGAGGCTGTGTACTGACACGCCGCCTGCAGAGAATCCGAAGATCGTGACGTTGTTCGGATCGCCTCCGAACGCGGCAATGTTCTGCTTCACCCACTTGAGGGCTGCAATCTGATCCATGTAAGCGTAATTGCCTTTTGGCTCGTCAGGATGTTCTCGGGTGAGCGCGGGGAAAGCGAAGAACCCGAAACGCCCGACGCGGTAATTCGGGGCGACCAGCACAAGGCCATGCATCGCGAACTGAATGCCCGAGGTGAAAGGCGCGGCGCTCGAACCACCGACAAATCCGCCTCCATAAATCCACATCATCACCGGCAACTTTGCATTCGGCGCGGCAGCCGAAGGCCGCCACACATTGACAAACAGGCAGTCTTCCGATGACGCCGGTGACATCGATACCGCAGTGCGGGCTGGAGTGAATCCGGCCTGCGCGCAATCCGCTCCGAACTTAGTTGCATCGCGCACTCCTTGCCACGGTGCCAAAGGTTGGGGTGGACGCCAGCGCATCTCGCCGACCGGCGGAGCAGCGAACGGGATTCCCTTGAAGCTTGATACGTCACCCTCGGTTACGCCGCGCACGACGCCACTAGAAATGCGAACAGTCGGTCCCGCAGTTGGCTCGGCGGCGTTAGCGCCAGTGCCGGGGTCCGTCTGGGAAAGCACTGACGGTGCAGCCATCACGAGTCACAAGCCAAGCATTGACAATATTGATTTCACGCACTCAGTCCTTTCTTGTCTTCGCTGGCAACCTAGAGCCCCGTCATCTTCAAGGCCGCTTCGGGAAGTCGAGCGCCTTCCAAAGCGAGTGCGTCAGCCGACTCGTCCAGTTGCTTGATGTCGCTCTCGCTCAGCGTAAGGCTGATCGCGCCAAGATTTTCTTCCAGACGATGGAGCTTCGTCGTTCCAGGAATCGGTACGATCCAAGACTTCTTAGCAAGAAGCCATGCGAGGGCGACTTGGGCGGGAGTCGCCTTCTTTCGTTCTGCCGCCGCCTTCACAACTTCAACCAAGGCCATATTTGCTTTGCGAGCCTCGGGAGAGAAGCGCGGCACAAGATTGCGGAAGTCTGTTGCATCGAACTTTGTCTTTTCGTCGATCTGACCGGTGAGGAAGCCAGCACCGAGCGGGCTGAACGGGACGAATCCAATCCCCAACTCTCCGAGGACGGGGAGCAATTCTGCCTCCGGTCCTCTCCAGAAGAGTGAGTATTCACTCTGGACAGCAGTTACAGGCTGCACCGCGTGAGCGCGCCGGATGGTGCTGACTCCCGCTTCCGATAAGCCGAAGTGTTTCACCTTACCTTCCGCAATGAGATCCTTCAGCGCACCGGCCACGTCTTCGATCGGAACCTGAGGATCGACGCGATGCTGATAGAAGAGGTCAATGCGGTCGGTCCTGAGGCGACGGAGCGCCGCTTCAGCGACCCGTTTAATGTGCTCCGGGCGGCTGTTGGTGCCACCGCGTCTTTCTCCGGTCTCAAGGTCGATGTCGAAACCGAATTTGGTCCCAATGACAACCTTCTCGCGGATGGGCTGCAACGCCTCGCCGACCAGCTCTTCGTTTTTGAAAGGGCCATACGCCTCAGCGGTGTCGAAGAAGGTGACACCATGATCGTGAGCCGCGCGAATCAAATCGATCATCTGCTTCTTATCCGCCGGCGGCCCATAGACCGAAGTCATGCTCATGCAGCCCAGCCCAAGAGCCGATACCTTGAGCCCGGATTTTCCTAATGTGCGCGTTTCCATAAGAACCTACCTCTCTACGTAGCCTGCGACTGCATGAAACTCCCTCGTACTTCTAACGATTCCTAAGGCGCTGGTGATGAGCGGAATACCTGTCGCCCTGCACTTTGATTCCACTCAGCGCATCGCCTATCGCGTCCAGATCGTCGGGACTGAGTTCGACGGAAGCGCTGCCGAGGTTCTCTTTCAGGCGATGGAGTTTTGTGGTGCCGGGTATCGGTACGATCCACGCTTTCTGCGCCAGCAGCCAGGCGAGGGCTATCTGTGCATTGGTGGCGTTCTTCTTCTGTGCGATTGCGCCGATTGCATCGACAATGGCCTGATTCGCCTTTCGCGCATCTGCACTGAAGCGCGGCACTGTGTTTCGGAAGTCTGTCTTATCGAACTCCGTTTTGTCGGAGATCGCTCCAGTCAGAAAGCCCTTTCCCAGTGGGCTAAACGGGACGAAACCGATACCAAGCTCCTCAAGCGTAGGGAGTATCTCTTTTTCCGGCTCTCGCCACCAGAGCGAGTATTCACTCTGGAGCGCGGTCACAGGCTGAACAGCATGGGCGCGGCGAATATTCTCCACGCTAGCTTCGGACATTCCGAAGTGCTTTACTTTGCCTTCCTGAATGAGGTTCTTCACGGTACCCGCAACATCTTCGATCGGGATCTTTGGGTCGACACGATGCTGGTACAGTAAGTCAATCGCCTCCACCCTCAGCCGCTTCAAGGCCGCTTCCGCAACCTCGCGGATACGCTCGGGACGGCTGTCGAGCCCTTGCGAAGGGACGCCATTCACGAAGCCGAACTTGGTCGCGATTACCGGCTTGTCTGGAACCGTTGCGAACGCTTCGCCAACCAGCTCTTCATTCTGGAAGGGGCCGTAGGCTTCGGCGGTATCGAAAAAGGTCACGCCGGCGTCATAGGCAGTTCGAATCAAGTTGATGGCCGCTTTTTTTTCGGTTGCAGGCCCATAGCCAAAGCTGAGCCCCATGCAACCGAACCCGAGAGCCGAAACCTCAAGCCCGCTCTTGCCCAATGTCCGCTTCTGCATACTTCCAAAGCTAGCGGCTTAGCTTAGGACACGCCCTGCGGAACACGTCAATTATTCTTCCGATCACGACAGCTTTTATGCGAAGCTGAAGCCCTGCTTTGTAATCGGCAGCGTCCGAATCCGCTCGCCAGTAAGGGAAAAAATCGCATTCGATACGGCGGGCAGAATCGGCGGTAACGGAGGCTCGCCCAGTCCGGTCGGCGGATTATCGCTCTTGAGAAAATGTACTTCGACCGCAGGGGCTTGCGAGATTCTCAATATCGGATGGTCATGGAAGTTCGACTGCACGACCCGGCCCTCCTTCATCGTGACCTCTTGAATCATCTCGCTCAGCCCATCCATGATGGCGCCCTGCACCTGGTTTTCGGCTCCGCTTGGATTGATGATCTGGCTCCCGATATCTCCCGCGACCCAGACTTTATTCACCTTCAGCTTCTTGTTGGCTAATAATGAAACCTCGGCCACCTCGGCGAAATAGCCACCCTGACAGGCGTGGAACGCAAATCCGAGTGCCGTGCCCTTTGGCAGTTGCCGCTTGCCCCAGCCGGACTTTTCGGCTGCGAGTTGAATCACGCCGGCCACGCGGGAGGCATTGAAGCTCAACATCCTCTGACCACCCGGTCCCCTGTGGGGTGCCGCTGTTGGGGCCGCTTCCGCCTTTGGCGGTACACGCCGCTTGAGCAGGTCCAGGCGAAACTGCACGGGATCCTGGCCTGCGGCATGCGCGAGTTCGTCAAGGAAGGACTGAATCACCCAGGCCATGCTGTTCGAGCCGGGAGCGCGAAGTGCGCCGGTCTTCAAACCGAGCGGCATCGTCGATGCCTGTACGAGGAAATTTTCTACGTAATCCGCGGGGAACTCGTTTGGGTTAAACCCACCGTCATGAACGAAAGCATTTCCTTCGCCATAAGCGACGAAATGGTCCTTCCAAGCTACGATTTTGCCGGTGCGATCGATTGCCGCTTTGAAATACTGGAAGCCGCCGCAACGATAATAGTCATGCCGGATATCGTCCTCGCGAGTCCATAGCAGCTTGACGGGAGCTCCGACGGCCTTCGAAATCCACGCCGCTTCGCACATCGAATCGTTGTAGGCCCGGCGCCCGAATCCTCCTCCTCCGCGCACCATGTGAACCGCGATGTCAGCTTCAGGAATACCAAGCAGGCGGGCAACGGAGGTGCGGCCGGGCGCAGGAAACTGACTGGTGGACCAGATTTCCATCTTGCCGTCCTTGTAATGCGCTGTGCAGTTCTGCGGTTCCATCGTGGCGTGCGCGATGAACGGAAAGGCGTAGCGTGCTTCGACTACTTTGACGTCGTCACGCTTGAACGCTACCTCCACGTCTCCGTCGTGACGCAACATTCTGGCGGGTGGTTGTTTGCACAATTCATCCGCTTTCCGGGCATTCTCATCGGTGTCCTGAGCCGCCCATCTGCCGAGGTCCCACTTCACCTGCAGCTTTTGTCTAGCGGATTCCGCTGCCCACCAACTGTCCGCCACGATTGCTATGCCAGCCTCGAAACCGGGTCCTTCGAACAGGTAGTTCGGGTAAGTGTTCGCAATCGGCAGGCCCTCGATCACGAAAGCATGTTTGACGCCCTTCATCGACTTGATCGCGTCGAGGTTGGCGCTGACCACCTTGCCACCCAAAACGGGTGTCTTCTCCAACACCGCGTACAGCATACCCGGCACGGTGACGTCGATTCCAAAGATCGGTTTCCCGACGACTATATCCTTCGTTTCGACGCCAACAGTGGATTTACCAACGATCTTGTAATCCTTCGGGTCCTTCAGCTTGAGCAAAGCGAAGTCCGGCACGGGCATTGTTGCAGCTTTCGACGCCAGTTTGCCGTAGCTCAGCGAGCGGTTGGACGCGCGATGGTAAACGATGCCGCTTGCGGTCGAGCATTCCTCTGGCGCTACGCCCCAGGATTGCGCCGCAGCGGCAATCAGCATCTGCCGCACAGCACGGCCGATGTGACGCATTGGCTCCCAACCGGCCGGGGTCGCCGTACTGCCTCCTGTCAATTGCATGCCGTATTTCGGGTCCGCATCGCAACGCACCGCCTTAACCGCCTTCCAATCCACATCGAGTTCTTCCGCGACCAACATGGGAAGAAGATTCAGGGTGCCTTGCCCCAATTCCTGGTTACGCGCAACGATCGTCGCGGTGCCGTCGGCCCCGATGCTGACAAAGTTCGCGGGTGATAAGACCTGGTTCTGACCCGGGAAGCCTTGGGCCTTTGCTTCAGGCGTGGAGTACAGGCCAAGCATAAAGCCGCCGCCGGCAAGAGCCGACGCGCGCAGAAAGGAACGTCTGTCGATGTTCATACGCCTCCTAGGGTTTGTTGCCTCGTGGTGCCGCACTCGCTTGGCCGGTCGACCTCGCAGCTGACAGCTGTGCAGCTTGATGCACGGCAGCGCGAATTCGCACGTAGGTGCCGCAGCGGCAAAGGTTGCCTTTCATTGCAGAGTCGATCTCGGCATCCGTGGGAGCCGGATTTTTCGCGAGCAACGCGCAGGCCGACATGATCTGTCCGGCTTGACAATAGCCGCACTGCGGTACATCGAAAGCGACCCAAGCCTCCTGCACGGGATGGGAACCGTCAGATGAAATTCCCTCAATAGTCGTGATCGATTTACCAACCCCGTCTGAAGCCTTAGTGACGCACGAGCGGGTAGGCTCGCCGTCCACGTGAACTGTGCAAGCGCCGCAAAGTCCCATGCCGCACCCAAACTTCGTTCCTTTCAGGTTCAACTCATCACGAAGCACCCAAAGGAGCGGCATCTCGGTATCGCCGTCGTAGCGTTGTGCCTTACCGTTGATTTTGAGTGTGATCATGAAAATCCTTCCCTTAGCCATTTGGATGCTCAACCGAACATTTCCAACGGTAGCCGTCTTACCTGAAACGTGCCCTGCGAAACACGTCAATCTTTCTGCCAACTACGACACCTTTAGGGAACTTCAGTGACGTATTTTGCAGGCAAGTTGTCGTCTTTGGCACCGCGCGGAGGGTTGGATTTCGTTATCCTTCGATCAGGACAGCTCAGGCATGTTGAAGCATTTTCGTGTTCCAGGCCGACTCGCGGTCAAACTCACAGAGATCGGTGTATCTGTCCCTACAGTTCTTCGCAAAGCTGGGCTCCCGCGCGATCTGTTCGAACAAACAAGGATACTTGTTTCCACTGACGAGCTCTTCGCACTCTGGCGATCCATTGAGCACGTCAGCTCCGACCCTTTGATTGGTATCAAGCTCGGAGTCGAAACGAAGACAGAACGTTTTCACCCGATGGCGATTGCGGCTCTTTCTACAGAAAACCTCGTGGCCGCTTCCGAGCACATGGCTCGCTATAAGAAATTGACTGCACCCGAAGAAATTCTGGTGCACCTCGACCGGGACGAATTTCGCGTCAGCTTCCGATGGCTGCTTGCCGTTGACGCTGAGCCGCCAGTGCTTACTGACTATTGTTTTTCCTGGATGCGCTCTTTGGCACGACACGGGACCGGCACTGAGTTGACGCCGTTGCGATTGGAGTACGTTCAAGAGCGCCCGAACCAGAGACAGATCGAGCGCAGTCTCGGTTGCGAGGTCGTTTTCAACGCTCCGTGTAACGCAATCATCTTTCGCGCTTCAGACGCCACGACGCCCTTTGTCACAAGAAACGCGGAGCTCTTGGATTTACTCGCGCCTCAGTTTGAAGAACAATTGAAGCAATACCGGGAAGAAGACAGTTTCCTGGAGTTGGTGCGCCGCGCAATCCAGGACAAGCTGACGGGGCACCGCCCGTCAATTGACTCGGTCGCTCAAACCTTACATATGACCCCGCGTACTTTGCAACGCCGTCTGCAGGATTCGGGGTCCAGCTATCAACGGCTGCTTGATGAAGCACGTCACCAGATGGCCCGCTATTACCTAAGCAACTCCGCTCTGGAGTTGAATGAAGCCGCGTACTTGCTTGGCTTTGAAGATCCTAATTCCTTCGGGCGCGCATTTCGCGTTTGGGAAGGCCTGCCGCCAAGCGACTGGCGAGAAATCCATCGGACGTCGAAAACAAACTGACGTCTAGGAAGTTGCGCGAAGTGCGGGCGACCAATTTAAGGGCTGGAAACTCTAGGTAATTTACCCCGTAAGCATCGACGCCGGAAACCCTTTTTCCTTTGGCATTTGGGCGAGTCGGCAGTCGATGAATTGCAGGAAGATTACTCGCGCGTGGTCCGGAAGGGTTTACTAGTCGATCTCGTCACCAGCGTTCATTCCAGATCTAGAGGCGAGCTGACTCCGCAAAGCACGCAATCTGCAGTTGCAGAAGCGTGGGGATTTCCCGAACACCAGACACAAACTCTCCACATGGCCCGCAATATGCAGCACCTGCCCA
This sequence comes from Terriglobia bacterium, assembly GCA_963767485.1. Classification (GTDB taxonomy): domain Bacteria; phylum Acidobacteriota; class Terriglobia; order Bryobacterales; family Bryobacteraceae; genus Bog-105. The sequence continues at coordinate 11,058 of CAVYDZ010000019.1, forward strand.
CCGCTGAAGGGAAGTTGGAATTTCGAGCCCTACGCTGCCGGTTTGGTCTCCACTAATGCAAGCGCGGCGCCAGCAATAAAAGGCACCGCTCAGCTAAACTCCGCTCCCGACAGAACTCGCGGACCGATTTAGCGCTCGCTTTCTGCTCCGCGAATACAGCTTGCGCCGCTCATTAGCTTGCTGAATTCGGTTCCGATATTAGCAGACGGGTGCCTGGGCTGCGCGCCTTAATCGTCAGCCCTCCATAGTCGCTGTGAGCTGCGTGAAGGCAGAAGCGCCGGATATGACGATATCAATACTGATCAGTGCTCCCATCGAGATGGGCGTCGTGGGATTATCGTTGTCGAGGATGAGAAAGCGGAATGGGCGAGCAAGCAGCGGAACCATGCTATTGGCGGTATCCCATCCTGTGTAGCCCTCCGAACTGCCTTCGACGGCTTGTATCACTCCTGTGGCGATACCAAGCCCCAGCAAAGCGATCCCATAACCGCCCTCGATGATCGGGCCGAAATTGGAAAAGAAACGCCCCAGCCCGCCCGTAGTCAGGGCGAACAGCGAGTCGTAAAGCGATGGAAACGTTTCAAAACACCACAATACGGTCGTCATGATATCGGCGCTGTTGCTCATCCGATGAGCGATCCATAGCGACCAGGGCGCCTGCAACCCGGCAGTGATAAAGCCCGCAACGTTGCTGGTCCATGTCAATAGCGTGGGAAGCCAGCCCGATGGGGTCTCTTCAAAGGCTAGTCCGTCGCAGGCGGGAGCAATGAACGCATTGATAAGATCCATAGTCACTCCCGCAACGCCGAGTTTTTGATAGATACTCAGATCCGCAGGCGCATTTTGTGCGGAAGGTGGTTTTCTCGCGAGTGCGTTCAGTTGGGGCCATGGCAGAACGAGACTGCCCGCATCGCCCGGACCGAATGGCGCATTTCCATTGTTAAGCGCCTTGTACAAAATCGTCACCGGCACGGCAAACAGAAGACAGAAGAGATCGAGCAGTTTGAGATCGTTGCCGGTGAGAGTTTTATAAATGAACGAGATCACCGGTATCTTGATGCCGGCCTTGAACATCGTGTGGAACGCGCTGACCATGGCCGAAATGAGTTCGAGAATCGCCGACGACACCGCTTCGGCTCCAGCCAGTACAACCTTTAGTAAGTCCTCGAGCGCCTGGACGATCTCGGCAATGCCGAAATCCAGAAGGCTGCCGTAACCGCCGTGAGACGCGGAAACGTAATTCAGAAATTGCTGCTGAAGCGGCTTGATCTGAGTTGGGTTCCACGCCGTTTGAACCGCGTTTATGACACCGGAAATATCGATCGAGCTCGGCACGGTGCTGAGCGAAACACCCTTGGCATGGCTATAAACGTAAAGACACTGCGGCAGGTGATGATGAAAGGCATTTGTACCCGCGGGATTGGCGAGAACGTTCGTCGCCGCCGCGGCTCCGCTCGTCTGCGCGTTGGCGTACTGATTGAAGGATTGCGTAAAGCTTGGATTATTGCCGATGGCGCCGAGTACGCTGGTGATCTTCGCGGAAAGCCCGGCGAACTGTTGCGAAAGCAGCGTTTGCAGATCGCCCGCCGACGCGGCGAGCGCGGTCATAAAGGACGTAACGATCTTGTTCAGCACGTTATGCGTGTGCAGTATGTCCTTCCACTCGAACAGCAGCATCAGAAACGCGATGATGTCCTTGATGACGGTGATCACGTCCTCAATTCCCTGCACGATGTGAACAAAAACGACCTCAAGCGCTTCGCCGGCCTCGCGAACGGTCGCGACCGTGAAGCTCACCGCATCGTTAAACGCGATCTCGAAGGTGGTTCCGACAGAGATTGCAATGCTCGTCAATTCGCCCGCGGCATGCTTCGCCCAATTGGTGACATCGCCAAAGATATCGGAGAAGAAGCCGCCGGGAGGATGAACCGGAAGCGGTTGGGCCAGTTCGCGGCAACTCTTATTCCCGGCGGCGAATTCAAATCGCCAGTGCCGCGTCTGGAGTGCTGCGCCCGGGGCAGACGGCGCGTTCTGAGCCATCATCCACTGGCCGATTTGGGTGATGTTATTCACGGCGTCTGCCTTGCCCTTGAAATTGGGATCCAGCAGTCCGGCGTTTTCGAGCATTTGCTCATTGATCGGATACAAAGGATCTTTGCCCGCGAGCCGGCTCGCCATCGATGACGCGCTTACCGGAATCCCCGTTTCGTTCGGCTTCACCTCGATCACATCGGCCTGGCACCAGCGTTCGGCTGGGGGTTCGGTTGAGCTCGAACTTGCAACCGCACTGAAGGTAAGCTTCGGCATGGCAAGGCTGGAGGCGAGAAACTGCACGGTGGCGTGACCAGCACCATCGGCCGGGAATGTTGCGGATGCGGATGGGCCGGTCCAGTAAGACAATTCCTGGACGACAAGGTTTATCCATTGATCCGAAGTCACTGTGAAGAGTGCATTCGCGACCGGGGCGCCATTGCCGTCAACTGCCGCGGCATGCATCGCGATCGACGAGACTTTGGCGGGCGTTCCCGAAGCGGGAACGGGCGCTGCTATTTTGTTTGAGACCCAAACCGTGTCGCCCGGATTTTGCGAAAGATGGAACACACGATCTTTCAGATCCACATAAAACAGTTCGAGACCGCCGAACACGGTTTCCGGAACGGCGATGCTTTGCACGTGGTTTCCCAGGTTGACCCATTTGAGCGGCAAATCTCCCGCGTAACGGCGCGAAAGCCAGAGCTTGCTCGTGCCGGCTTCGACTAAAAACAGCGGCGCATCCGCGCCTTCACCGCCAATCACGGTCAGACCGGCCGAATTAGCTCCCGCGGGAGCTCCCTCGATACCCGTGAGTTGAATGAGAATCGGAAAGCTAGTATTGGTCTGAAACTGGGCCATCCACAGTGTGTGCGCGTTGTCGAGGATGAAAGCGATGTTCACCGACGAAGTGCCGGGAAAAGGAATGATCTGGCTGACGCCATCGATCGCGATCGAGTTAAGCGCCAGGGTGCTCGTATTTCCGACCCAACTGAATCCGGTTTGCGACGGGCTCAACGCCGCCTGCTGCCACTGCATGTTATCCGGATCGATCCACAGGACCATCGGGTTGCCGGATCCGCCGCTCAGGATATGGAACGTTGCGGGCGCCTTCGCATTCAGGGTCCCGAGCTCCGTTTGATACGCAACGTCCCAGACGGCATTGTTTGCGTCGTAATACAGAACGAAGAAAATTGCGGTTTGCGGGGATAGATAACCGGGCGAGGACGATAGCTGCCCCAAAATCGGCGGAACGACGCCGTAGACGTAATCGTTGCCCGACGCATCCTCGTAGTGATCGAGTTGAGCGCAGAGGCTGAGTATGCTTTTCGCTGCATCGGTGAGCGCCGCCGGCGACCAACTTCCCGCCATTGAACGCACCATCCAAGTCGTGCTGTATGCGCCAGGCGTAACTGGAAACGATTGCGGCGCCGGGAACAGGCAAATCGCGTGCAGCGCATCAGCGGAATAAAACGATACTGTACGAAAAACTCCTGCAGCAACGCCTGCCGGCGCCGGAACGTTTACGTGCGTAACGCGCCATCCTGAAGGGGACGTACTATCGGGCGCAAAATGCTGCAGGTTTCCGGATGAATCGATGGTCAGTAAATCGCTGCGCCCCTGCTCACCATTTCGCGCCGCCACGAAGCTTCCGGGGGGTCCTGAAGATGCGGGCGCGTCCTGGATGTAGAGGTAATCGTCAATCAAACTCGAATGGAGCTGAACATCCGAAACAACCTGGTCCATTGGTGTGTGATTTCTTTCTGCCCGAAGGGGCGCGATCACTGGATTATCATATATAGGCGCTAAACGAGTCCCGGGATCCGGCGCGAATCACCGGACGCGAGCACAAAGGAGAAGAATGCCTGCCACAACAGGATTGCAGCGCGGTATCTATGTGTTCCATCAAGCGAGCCACGGTTCGGGGAATGTTTACTACAGCTACTTCGACGGGCAGAGCTGGAGTTCCGACACCTTAGTACCTGATATGCAGACCAACGCCGGCATTTCCGCCGTTCATTTCAACGGAAAGATCTATTGTTTCCACGGCGGATTCACAAACAGCTCTTTATACTGCAATATTTTCGATGGTACGAACTGGAGCGGCGATACCGCTGTCTTAAATACCGATCTTTCCTTTACGCCGTCTGCGGTGGTTTACAACGGCTCCATTTATGTTTTCCATCATGGCAACGAGGAGGACGGTCAGCTCTGGTGTAACATCACTGACGGCGCAGGGAACTGGCGCGGCGACGTGCGTGTACCCAACACGACCTTGTGGCACGGTCCATCCGCTGTCGTTTTGAATTCCGAGATCCTATGCTTCCACCAGGGTTATGACAGCGGCAGTGGCGATTACAATCTCTGGGTCAATACGATGGGTACCGATAACAACTGGCTGGGCGATCAGCAGGTTTCGAACGTTGGCATGTCGGACTCTCCGAATGCGATTCTCAGCGGCGGAAATGTTGCGGTCTTTCACCAGGGCGATAGCCACAATCAGCAGCTCTGGTATAACCTTCTAGTTCCCGAAAACGGCTGGCTGGGCGATCGGCAAATTCCAAACGTTAGCTTAGACAATAGTCCGGGTGCGTGCCTGTTCAACGATCGGCTCTACTGCTTTCATCAAGGGACATCCGACCAGGAACTCTGGTGTACTGCATGGTTAGGATACGCATGGACCAGCGATGTCCAGCTCACCGATGCGTGGCTCTGGTATTCGCCCGGCGTGGTCGCGATAGAGAATTAGTCAGGAACAGCAGATCTGGTTACGTAAGCCGCCCCAAACACCAAGACCTTGAGGGTGGCTTTATCACTGCCGAAGAGGTAGCGAGTCGATGCTTGTCGTTTGCTCGCCGTGAGCATCGATGATCGACAAGCGGACAGGGAGCGACATCTGCGGCGTGAGCTTCGGAACAGTGAGGTCTTCGGAGATATTGCCGTCATAGGAGATCTTCAGATTTGCGGCGGGCTTTTCGCTTCCGATCGAAAAATAGTATCGATAAGGAGAAATGCCGCCGACCACGAGCGCTCGGGCGGTAGTTTTGCCGCCTCGCGGCACTGGTTCCGGAATGAACTGCACTGGCGAGACCCGAAGGGCGGCATTGGGCGCCGTTCGAAAGGTGGATCCGAAGTAGTATCCGAGTATCGTTCCGAATACGCCGAGCAGCAGCGAAAGGACTTCCTTCCCTTGTTGGAAGCGCTTATCTTCGAGCGCATCGCCGGAGCCGACCAGCGCCGAGACGACGAGAACTAATGCTGTCCCGATGGTCACGACCGCAAACAGGAATGTAATGAGACCGCGCGCATACTCGCGATCGGCCATGTTCGTGAGAAAGCCGCGATCTATTCCAAAAACAGCCGAGGCAATGAGGGCAATGACACCGATAACGAGGAGTAACGCCAGCGCGGCAATGGGGTTGCGGAAGCTGCTGTTGTTGCCGGGCAATTAAGGTTGGTTCTAAGCGGGTTTCTCGTTTTCAATCAGCGGCATTTCTTTCGAGGATTGCAGATGCGCTCTCGTCCAACTGCAGGTTTAGTCCCTTCGCACTGGCGGCGTCGCCGACCTTTGTCGAGGCCTGAGCCGCCATACCTAACAACCCGAACGCCGCTCGTTCCATGAGAACGGCAGGAGGGTAGATCGCACTGGATATGGCTTCGATTTCGGGAGCGTCCTTCTCAATACGAGAAGCGACTAACGAGAAAATCGAGGCCGTTCTGACCATGTCTCTCGCGACGCTCCCAAAGGCATGTTCGATGCTAGAAGACCCAAAGCCCATGATGTCTCCTCGTCAATGTCAATTCAGCAGCGCGATCCTATCATGCGATTTGTGTCGGTTATGGCGTAACAATGGGTAGGCTCGGTTTCTGCGGCGGCGGGCCGAATTCGATGGGAGATCGACCTGCGGAGCGGACGTTTACGAAGCGTTTGAGTGCGTCGAACCAGAAAGGGGCACCAAGGGAAACCGCAATGATCGTTAGAATCCAGCCCAGAATTCGCTGTGCCCAGGTGGACAGATCTTCGACCTGCTGCCGATCGTCCCAGCCAATTACCTCACCGAGCAAACGAGCCGTTGTGGTGTCGATCAGGTGAGTGTCGACGGGTCCGCTGATCCGACTCTCCTTTTGTGCCGCGACGGCCACGGTGCTTCGGAGCGCGGGCTCAATCCATAGCCGGCGGGCCATGTGAATCGTATCCCCGTTGCAGGCAATTGTGAGGACAGTTGCAACGATCAGCGTCCAGACCTGAGTCTTCCTCTTGTACCAGCCGGAAACGCGATCCATGGCGTCGTCGTACCAGGCCTCGATTTTCAACTGAGCACCTTGCATGGTTCTGTCGGTGTTTCGAAGGAGCGCGAGGAGAGATGTTCTCAAGCCGCCATCCGGCAGGCCGTTCTTTATTCCGGTAATGAGGTCGTCGAAGCTAATACTGCCCCCTCGATCTGGAGTAACGAGATCGATAAGAGTCATGGCAAAGGTGCGCGCTGACAAATAAGACGGGTGTTCCCCTTTGCGCATAATTCCGCGAATGAGCGGGTGCCCAAAGAAAGCGTCGACGATTTCGGCAGCCTTAGGATTGTCGCCCTGATTCAGCAGCTGTGCAATGCCCTGGAGCAGCAGTCTGGAACGCGTCTTGAGCAGACCTGAAATCCATTCGTTTACGGTTGTGCAGCAGATGGCGAGCAAGAGATAAACGAAAACAATGCCAATCGCGACTTCGAGGATGGTAGATCCGAATAGTCCTGTCATTGCGGTATCAGCCAGCAATCATTTCGATGAGAGCGATGATATCAAGCAGATCGGCTCGATGCGATTTATCTTAACCTGAGATCATGGCTTTCGTTCCGCTATATGACAACGCCTATCTCGGAAGTGAACAGGCCCTCTACCGCCAAATTCGAGCCGACACGTATGACATCGATTTGGGACAAACCGGGTGGATGACAGCGGAGGAATTTCGCGGATTTCTACCGCTTCTGAATTTGGAGCCAGCGTCCCGAGTTCTCGAGGTAGGCTGCGGCGCTGGTGGATGTGCTCTGTACCTCAGCCAGTTGACTCATGCTCAAGTGACGGGAATTGATGTAAATGAGAGCGCAATCGAGCAAGGCCGGAACTCGGCTCAATTGATGCCGGAGGCTCGCGTTTGCTTCGAGCGAATCGATGCGAACCAGCGGCTTCCATTCGGAGACGCATCGTTTGATGCAGTCTTCTCAAATGACGCAATGTGCCATATTCCCGATCGCGGCGGTGCGTTGAAAGAGTGGTTTCGAGTACTAAAGCCTAATGGCCGGATGCTGTTCACCGATGCAATGATCATCACCGGCGCGATCACTAGTTACCAGTTGAGTACGCGTAGCTCCATCGGGTTATATCTGTTTCTTCCGCCTGGCGAGAATGAGCGATTGATGCGGGAGGCTGGATTCGATTTGATCTCGAGTGCCGATTTGACGTCAAATGCGGCGGCCGTTTCCAAGCGTTGGCACGATGCTCGTGCGAGCCGGCGCGACGATCTGGTTCGCATCGAGGGCGAGCCGACGTTTGAAGGACTGCAGAGATTTCTGGACTGCGTCCACGCGGTTTCAGAGACGCACGTGCTTTCCCGCTTTGTGTACGCCGGGCGTAAAGACGGCTACTCATGAGCGCATTGCTTCAGCATTGCTAAAACGGTGGGGAGGCAAACAAGCCAAATGAACATATCTCGCCATGCTCTCTCGCTGCTGTTCGGCGTGTTAGCGGCCAGCAACTGTCTCGCCGCACAGGCACCTATGCCAAGGCCGGACATGCATTGGCGGATGATCGGTCCGTTTCGCGGAGGGCGCACGCGGGCGGCCGCCGGGGTTCCCGATCAGCCCAACGTTTTCTATGTGGGCCAGGTGGACGGCGGAGTGTGGAAGTCGACGGATTATGGGCGTACCTGGATTCCGATCTTCGATGGCCAGGATACGCAGTCGATCGGGGCCATTGCGGTTTCGCCGTCGAACAGCAATGTCATTTACGTCGCGAGCGGAGAAGGACTGCACCGGCCCGATCTCTCGGTCGGCGACGGTATTTATCGTTCTTCCGATGCGGGCAAGACGTGGACGCACCTTGGACTGCGGGATGGCCAGCAGATACCAGCGCTGGCGGTCGATCCGCGAAATCCCGACCGCGTGTTTGCCGCGGTGCTCGGTCATCCTTACGGCCCGAATACAGAGCGAGGCATTTTCCGCTCGGAGGATGGCGGCGGGCATTGGAAGAAGGTCTTATATAAGGATGAGAACACCGGCGGCTCGGATGTGGCGATCGATCCGAAGAATCCGCAGGTTGTTTACGCTTCGCTCTGGAACGATCGCCTGGGCCCGTGGGAAGACGGAAACAGCTATGAGGGAACGAGCGGGGGACTGTTCAAATCGACTGATGGAGGCACGACCTGGAAGCAACTGCAAGCCGGGCTTCCCGCCAATCTGGTTCAGATCAATGTCGCCATTGCCGCGAGCAACCCGCAGCGCCTGTACGCCACAGTTTCGACTAAAGAAGAAGGCGGCTATGCTTCCGCTAAAGGGCTTGGAGTTTACCGGTCCGATGACGCGGGAATGAACTGGCAGAAGATTACGAACGATCCTCGCCCGGCGATGAAGATCGGCGGTGGGGATCTGCCGGTGCCGGTGGTAGATCCGCAAAATCCGGATGTCGTTTACAGCACGAGTATCGTGACCTGCCGCTCGAGCGATGGCGGCAAAACGTGGATTAGCCTGCGCGGCGCCCCTGGTGGAGACGATTATCAAAATCTGTGGATTAATCCGCGCGATCCACGCATTCTGCTACTCGTAAGCGACCAGGGAGCGGTGGTCAGCGTAAATGGCGGCGAGAGTTGGAGCTCCTGGTACAACCAGCCGACGGCGCAGCTTTATCACGTCGCGGCGACCAACAGCTTTCCGTACAGGGTTTGCGCGGGGCAGCAGGAGAGCGGATCGGTTTGTATTGCGACGCGCGGCAACGACGGGATGATCACGTTTCGCGAATGGCATCCGGCCGGAATCATCGAGTATGGTTATGCCGCACCGGATCCGCGGCATCCGGAAATTGTGTACGGAGCCGGGCGCACGGAGGTATCCCGCTACGACATGGTGACCGGCCAAGTGCAGAATGTAACGCCGCTACCGACGCACGAGAACGGGTTCCGCGCCGATCGAACGGAGCCGATCGTTTTCTCTCCAGCCGACGGAAGTACGCTGTACTACGCGGCGAATCGCCTGTTCAAGACAACCGATTACGGCCATGCGTGGCAGACGATCAGTCCCGACCTGTGCCGGGAGACCACAGGCGAATTGGGGAATTTGCCGAAGCTCGGAGCCAAGCAAGAGAGCCTGCCGCGCGGCGCCATTTACGCGCTGGCACCCTCTTACAAGACCACGCGAACCATCTGGACAGGAACGGATGACGGACGGGTTTGGATCACGCGCGACGGCGGCGCACAGTGGAGCAAGATTACCCCGCCGGGCGTTTCGGCCTGGAGCAAGATCGCGCAGATCGATGCCTCGCGTTTTGACGACGAGACTGCGTATGTGGCTGTGAACCGTATGCGAATTGATGATCTTCGACCATACGCATACCGGACGCACGACGGGGGAAAGACGTGGCAGTCGATCAGTGCCGGACTTCCGGAAGACGCGCCGGTGAATGCGGTGCGGGCTGATCCAGTACAGCCGGGATTGTTGTACGCCGCCACAGAAGATGCTGTGTGGGCCTCGTTCGATGATGGAGCGCACTGGCGACCGCTTCAGTACAACCTGCCGCACACCTCGATGCGCGACCTGCTGGTGAAAGATGACGACCTCATTGTCGCGACGCACGGACGCTCGTTCTGGGTACTGGATGATGTGAGTGCGCTGCGGCAGATGGCCGCGAATCCGGGAAAGAAGCCTGCGATGCTGTTTGTGCCTGCCGCGGCGTGGCGCGTGCGGCGAAGCACGAACACCGATACACCACTGCCGGCGGACGAGCCCGCCGGTGAAAATCCGCCGGATGGGGCAATTCTCGATTACTACCTGCCAAACGATGTGCGCGGAGTTATCACATTGGAGATGCTTGATGGCGGAGGCAAACTATTGCGCCGTTACAGTAGCGAGGATCCTGTGACGCCTACGCGGGAGACGCTGCGTAGTGAGCTGATTCCGGCCTATTGGCCGCAGAGACATGGTCCGCTTCCGACGACTGCTGGGATGCATCGCTGGGTGTGGGATCTGCGGGCCGCGCCTCCTACGGCAACACACTACGAGTACCCGATTTCGGCTGTGCCGCATCGAACGCCGTTGACTCCGGAGGGCCCGCTTGTGCTCCCTGGTACTTACACGGTGCGGCTCACGGCGGAGGGGCGGAGCGAGTCGGCGCGGCTGGTCGTCAAGATGGATCCGCGCGTGCAGACGCCGACCGCGGATCTCGAGCAGTTACACGCGGCTCAGACGAGCGTCGCCGGTTGCCTCGATGAGTTAGCGAAGGCGGATTTGGCGGGGCATTCTGTAGCGGAGCAGATCGCTGCTCCAACGAACGGTCCGGTTGCCGAGCAATTAGCCCCGTTTCGCGCAGCCTTGAACTCAATACTGAATGGGAGCGAGGCTGACGCATCGACCCACCGGCCAGGAATGGATGAAGTGGCCTCAGAAGCGGCGGCGCTTTACGGCGGACTGCAACAGGCCGATGCCAGCCCTACGGTGGCGCAGGTGCAAGCAGCGGATCATTTGCAGTCGGAAAAAAAGGAGGTGCTTCTCGGCTGGGAGGAATTTCAGCAGAAGCAGCTACCGAGTCTGAACGTGATATTGCGCAACGCGGGCCGCCCCGCCATCAACATGAGCCAGGCGCCGACCAACATGCCGGAAGAAGGAGAGGAACAATGATCGGCGGCAGTTGCGAGGTGGGTTCGCGATAGACTCTGTATCGGCAGAGTTTATGAAACGAATTGGATCGAGATTTATATGGACCGGCACGGCGGTGCTGCTGGCGACCGGTGTAGCCAGCCTGTGGGCGCAGGGTGGGCGAAATACGCGAGCGCTGTTTACGGCGCTGGATGCGAACGGGGATGGAGTGCTGACGCGCAGTGAGATGGAGTCGGGGTTTAACTCCTGGTTCACCGCTTGGAACACAACGAAAAGCGGCGAGCTCACGCGAGATCAGATCGCAGAGGGATTGAACAAGGTGCTGCCGGCGGAACCCGCGGCGAAACCGGGCGAGGGCAACACGTTCAACATTGCCGGGAATTCGACGCCGATGACGGCGCCGCAACCGGCGATTGATGCAATGATGGCAGCGTTGCCCAACACGCCCGGTGCGAAGCCGCTTCGGCCGCGCAAAGTGCTCGTGCTGGCGCACACGGGACCCGGCGGGTTCGTGCATGCCTCGATTCCGCTTGCTGCAAAGACAGTGGAAGCGCTGGGAAATCGCGGGAACTTATGGGTCACGACGGTCACTTACAATCCGGCGGATATCAACGCGAATAACTTGAAGCAATATGACGCGATCTTTCTGGACAGCACGACTGCTTGTTTCCTGGACGATAAAGATCCGTCGGTAACGGCAGCGCGGCGGGCGGCATTTCTGAATTTTGTCCGAAGCGGAAAAGGCATTGTGGGGATTCATGCCGCTTCCGACGCGTATCATACCGATTGCGTGGCCGCTGAAGCGGCAGCAAGCAGAGGCAGCGCGGGGCCGAATTTCATAGCCCGTTATCTGGCGGCTCAACTCACGATGGCGGCCGACAAGGATCATAGCGATGCTGTCACGCGGCAGGAGTGGACTGCGGTGGGCGACGATCTATTTAAAAAGTTAGATACGGGCAACACCGGCAAGGTCACGGAGGCCGAGTTTGTGACGCATTTCGGTTCGTTGCTGCCGCGGCCTGGCCCGCATTCGGACGTTGAATCGAAACCAGTGCTGCAGTGGCCGGCGTACAACAAGTTAATCGGAGGTTACTTCAAGTTCCATTGGCCGGATCCGCAACTTATCTATGTCAAGATCGACGATCCAAACAGCCCGTTGACGGCTATGTTCCATGGTAAGGAGTTTGAGATCCATGACGAGACTTATACTTTCGCGCAGAACTCATTTTCGCGCAGGAATGTGCATGTCTTGACGAGTATCGATTACAGCAAGATGAGCCCGGAGGATAAGGCGAAGGAAGCGAATCCGCGCACCGATCACGATTACGCGTTGAGTTACATCCACCGCGAGGGCCAAGGGCGCGTCTTTTATGAAGCGCACGGCCACAGTGACCGGGTCTATGCCATGACGCCTATGTTAGAGCACCTTCGCGCCGGAATTCAATATGCGTTGGGGGATCTGAAAGCAGACGACAGCCCTTCCGTGAAGTAGTGGAGGCACTTGAGAAACGGCGGCGAACCGCAGTGATACGCGAATCGCCGCCCACCTTTTTTGCTTTCTCTTATTGCGGACAATGCGTGTACGAGCCGCGCACGATGACGGTTGCGTCACAAGTGAGCTTTCCGACTGTGGAACTTGTGATATCGGCGCGGGAACCGAACGTGAGCGCCACGTCCGCTGCCGTATTGGCGGTTATGTTGGACTGAATCAGGGTGATACTGCTCCCGTCGTCCACATGAATGCCATTCAGCGCGTTGCCAGCGCTATCAAGGGCGGCCTTGTGAATTACGGTGAAGTTCGATCCAGTCAACACATTTAACCCATTGCCACCATTGTTATGTGTATTGATCGTGGTGGTGCCAGGCGCGCCTGAAAATGCCGGCGTATTGAACATGGTGAGCACTGAGGTCTCTTCGAGATGGACTCCGTCCTGAGTGTTGCCGCTCGAATTCAAGACGCCTGCAGCATCGAGGTCGAGCCCGGCTTTCGAGTCGACGGAAACGCCGTGCGCTCCATTAGCGGTGGTGGTGATGGTCCCGCCGAAGTCGACCATATGGGCGCCAGAGACGATAGTTAGCCCGGTGGTCGCGTTATTGCTGGCGGTGATAGAAGTGGCCGCATCCGCGATGAAGGCGCTCGCACTGGTACCGATCTGAATTCCCAGGATGTTACCCGAAACAGAGACCTGCGATTGCGAAAGAGTGAAACTCGAACTGCCGTTTATGTTCACGCCAAAGACGCCGTTGTTGTTGCTTTGATATGCGCCATTCACGATGACTGAGGAGGAGCCCTCAGCGTCTAAGCCGTTCACGGCGTTCCCGTTCGTCGCGACGGCTGACAAGGTTGCGGAAGACGCGCCGGTAAGCAGCACACCGATCGCGCCGTTACTCAGAACTTGCGTATTCGTCAGGATGAGTTGCGCGCCGGCCGTCGCATTGATGCCATTGTTCCCGTGCTGGACAACGATGCCCTTCAAAGATAGCCGTAGCGGGCCGGTGACGGTGATGGCGTCCTTACCGCCGCCATCGATTACCGCGCCAGTGTTGCTCTGCAGCGTGATGTTTTTGCGGCTGATTACAATTGGCCCGGAACACGTGCCGCTGAGCTGGAGCGTCTCGTTCGGCAGGGCGAAATCAATGGCGGCCTGAAGGGGAATGCGGTCACCACAGTGGAACGGAACCGCGGCCCAAACGGGAGTGGCGGAAAACAGCGCCGCTGCCATCATCCATTTGAAATACATTTAGTCGATCCTCCTTGTAAGTCCCCGGCCGGTGGGGCTGGGGAACTCCTACCATATCGCTCGACCGGCATGCGTGCGCCACCGGTGGGCGAGATGTAGCCGCGCAGTTCTTACGGGCGGATTGCCCACGCAAGGCCGTCCGGCTCTCCCCCGACATCGAGTTGACCGGTGACTTTGAATGTTTTGAGATCTACGACTGCGACATAGTTATCGGGAGAGCAGGCAACGAACGCACGATCTCCCGCGGGGTCCATCAGAATGCCTGCTGCGCCATGCCCGACCGGGACGCGCTTGTACTGCTGGCGGGAAGCGGCATTGTAGATAACCAAATCTCCGTTAGCCAGGCTTGAGATGAACACAAGCTTGCCATCCGGCGTGAATTTGAGCCGGTTAGCGCCGAAGATTTTCGCGTCCACGCGTGTCGATCACTTTTTTACTGGAAAGGTCGATGATGGACAACGTGCCGTCCTGGGCGTTTGCCGTCCATAGCTCGCGGCCATTGGGCGAAACGTCGAAGCCTTCACCGCCTTTGCCGACGGGAATGACAGTTTCGTTCCAATCCGTGCGCGGCGGCCCGCGGTGGGCAGGCGGAGGAGGATGAGGCGCTCCCGGGGGTGAATGCATTCCGGGTGGAGGACCCATCGGAGGCAGTACCACATTCTCCAGGACGCTGACACTGCCAGAACTGACGTTCGTGGTGTAAATGTGCTTCTGGTCTGGGGCGACGTAGATCATGTGCGTTCGATTCTGGCCGGTGCCCATAATCCAATCCACTTTTTTTGTGGCCGGGATCATAGCGCGCGATGGCCTTCGCACCTTCGGCGGTGAACCAGACTTTGCCGCCAACAAAGGCCAGACCGTGGGGGCCATTCAGCGCTCCTGTATCGATATCCGGCAGATTCTTCTGTGCCACAAGATCGATTACCGACAGCGTGTGATAGCGGCCGCCGCCGTAGATGGACACGTATGCCGTCCTGCCATCGGTGGAAGCAATTACTTCATGCGGATCTGGTCCCACAGGAGCACGCGCGATGACGTGCAGTGCAGCCGGATCCACAATAACCAGCATGTGGTTGCGTTTCGAAAGGGCCAGCAGCGCTCGCTGAGGCGTAGGCTGGGCGATCGCTTCCTGCGCGGCATAGAGTAGCGATTGTCAACGCAAGGCCGGAAATCAGGATTTGGGTCCATCTGAATCGCATCATGTTGCTTCTCCACTCAATGTTCGATCGCGGCAAAGCGGCTCGCCTCACATCAAGATACCTTGTAGAAATGCATGCGCCCGAGCGCGCCGTCAGCGCCGCATGCGCGAGAAGCGGGACAATAAAGGACCATAACCAGTCCAACCGCAGAGCGCTGGCGCGCAACCTGATTCACGGCGATAATTAAACCGGGTGCAAGGAAGACGGTCGCTCCCTTGCACGATGCATCGAGTTGGCGAGATTTCGCGCGCGGCCGTTTGAATTTACTTATCGTTCAGATCCGTTCCGGCGCGCCGATCTGTCTCCTTTATGGCGTCTTTCAGATCGCCGTAGGCCTGCTTAATTTTGCCTTTACCTTCGTCGACCACGCCCTCGGCGTGAAGATCGGAGTCACCGGTGACGCCGGCGACCGCCTGTTTCGTTTTGCCTTTCAGTTCATCTACCTTGCCGGTAGCCTGTTCCTTTTCCATGCTAAGAGCCTCCTATAGTATCGATTCGATTTGCCCACGAACTGTTACGAGCAACAAGACACGAAGGGACAGTTATACTCAATTTAAGAGCTGGATCAACAGTTTATGGGCATCGAAATAAAACGCTGCTTTTTTTGAAGCGATATCAAAGAAGAGGCCGTGAGCCTCAAAAACGATATCGAACGCGAACTTAGCCTTCCCGTTCGATTGCGTGCCGGCGCGCCAGGCGCACTGGATGTTTCCGTTAACGGCGAACGGATTTACTCGAAGCGGCAAACCGGGCGCATGCCCACCAGCGGAGAGCTTATCGGGCTGATTCGCGGCAAAATTCCAAATTGACGAAATCGTAACGACCGGTTGTTACCCTATGAGAGTTTGACCTTTTGGGTCAATTTTTCACAGGAACGAATGGTTACATTTCAAAATCGAGTTGTGTTCATTGGGTTCGGCGCGGTGGCGCGATGCACGTTACCAATTTTGCTCAAACATATCAGCATTGATCCGAAGCGGGTCACAGTAATTGAGTTTGAGCCGGATGAAGCTGCGCTGAAGCCCTGGATCGAACAAGGCATGACTTTGATTCGGGATCGCGTGACACCGGAAAAACTGGGGAGCTTGCTGGGGAAACATCTCTCGGCCGGAGACCTCCTGATCGATCTGGCATGGAATATCGACTGCTGCGAAATCGTGCAGTGGTGCCACGACCGGGGCGTGCTTTATGTGAACACGTCGGTAGAACTCTGGGACCCGTACGCGGGAGCGCCCAACAAGCATCCGACGGAGCGAACTCTCTATTGGCGCCACATGAATCTGCGGCGAATGGTTGCGAAGTGGAGCGAGCCGGGGCCAACGGCGGTGATCGAGCACGGAGCGAATCCCGGATTGATCAGTCATTTCACCAAGCATGCACTGCTGGATATCGCCGAACGAGCGATAGCAGAGAAAAAATTCAGCGGAGCCCAGGCGGAGCAAGTCGATCACCACGCAAAGACGCAGAACTTCAATCGGCTGGCGCAGCAGCTCGGCGTCAAGGTGATTCATTGCAGCGAACGCGATACACAGATTACAGACCAGCCGAAACAGGTGAATGAGTTCGTTAATACCTGGAGCGTTGAGGGCTTCCGAGAAGAGGGTACGACAACGGCCGAGATGGGCTGGGGCACGCATGAGAAAGAGCTGCCTGCTTACGCCTACGAGCATCCGGACGGCCCCAAGAGCCAGATCTGCCTGGCGCGAATGGGCATCAATACGTTAGTGGCGACATGGGTGCCGCCAAACCATGATGTGGTTGGGATGATCGTGCGGCATGGCGAAGCGTTCACAATTACGGAGAAGCTTACGGTCTGGGAGGACGGCAAGGCAATCTACCGGCCAACGGTTCATTACGCCTATTGTCCATGCGACGCGGCGATCGCTTCGCTTTACGAACTGCGCGGATATGATTACCGGCTGCAGCCGAAGATCCGCATCATGACGGATGAAATCACCAGCGGCGCGGATATTCTGGGCGCACTGGTGATGGGGCATCCTTATCAATCCTGGTGGTGTGGAACCGATCTCGACATCGAGGAGTCGCGGCGCCTGGCGCCGCACCAGAACGCGACCACGATGCAGGTAGCGATCTCGGTAGTGGCGGCATGTATGTGGATGATCGAGAATCCGGGGCGGGGCTTGTGCGTGCCCGATGACCTGCCGCATGAGTATGTGCTCGGCATCAGCAAACCCTACCTGGGCAAGTTTGTTTCGGTGGCATCGGATTGGACGCCGCTGCAGCATTACTCAAACTTCTTCGGCGGATTCAATAAGCCGCAGATCGATGCCTCCGACCCTTGGCAATTCAAGAACTTTCTAATCACAGATGGAGATGGCATTTGAATTAGAAGAGCCATGGACCAGAAGACGCTGCAGCGACTGGCAAAGAAGCACGGGACGCCGTTTGTCGTAGTGGACCACAAGGTGCTGCGGCAGAACTACAAGCTCTTCCGGAAGCATTTGCCGCGCGTGCAAGTTTACTATGCAGTTAAGGCCAACAACGATCCTGAGATCGTGCAGACTTTTTACGACGCGGGGGCCAGTTTCGATGTGGCCAGTATGGCGGAGTTTTTGAACGTCCACGAGAAGATCAAGCATCTTCCGGCGAAGAAACGGCAGGAATTCATCTGGGATCGCATTATTTATGCGAATCCGATCAAAGCGATTGAGACGCTCGAGCAGTTAGATCGATACAAGCCGCTCGTGACGTACGATAACCACGAAGAAGTGGTTAAGATCGCGCGCTGTGCGCCGAGGGCGGGACTAATGCTGCGGCTGCGTGTACCGAACACCGGATCGATGGTGGAGTTGTCGAGTAAGTTTGGCGCTATGCCGGGTGAAGCGGTTGACCTGATTTCGTTCGCTCACAATAAAGGGCTCGAGGTGGAGGGGCTGAGCTTTCATGTGGGCAGCCAGTGTACCAACCCGGAGAACTACAGCCAGGCGCTGAACCTGGCCGCGGGTGTATTCGCCGAGGCTAAAACGCGCGGCTTCGCGCTCAAACTGCTCGACATTGGCGGTGGTTTTCCGGCGCGCTACGATGCGAACGTCCCTTCCTTCCCGAAACTCGCCAAAATGATCAATAGCGAGTTGAAGCGCCTGTTTCCGGAACCGATTGAGATCCTGGCTGAGCCCGGGCGGTTCCTGGTGGCGAGTGCCGCGACAGCTGTGGCGCAGATTATTGGTAAGGCAGTGCGCGGCGGAAAGCTTTGCTACTACCTCAATGACGGCGTGTATCACACGTATAGCGGTGTAATTTTCGATCACACGCAGTATCATCTCAAAAGTTTCAAAAAAGGTCCGCGGCAAATTTGTTCGGTGTTCGGCCCCACGTGCGACGCGCTCGACACGATTAGCCTGACCGAGGAACTTCCCGACGTGGAGATGGGGGAACTGCTCTATTCGGAAAACATTGGCGCTTATTCAGCCGCGAGCAGCACGTACTTCAACGGTTTCCCCCCGGCCAAGGTGCTGCACGTAAATCAGTGAAACCGGAGAGCACGGGAACTTCCGGTTGCGCTCCGGAGCCCTTCAGCTTCTTGATTAGCACTTTGGAATTTCGTCCGCTTTGGTCATACTTCTCGCGGCGAGCCGGGGGAAGATCGTCGGGGCTGCCTTCGGCAAAGCCGCCTTTCGATTGAAAGTACGTAAAAGCCTGGGTCGAGAGGGTGATGAGTTCCGCAAGTCCGATTTCGCGGGCTTTCCTTTCAGTGAACTGAATCAGCTTGCGGCCGATGCCCTGGTTTTCGTGGGATGGATCGACAAACAGGCTGGCCAGTTCGCCCGTTCGCTGCAGAGGGTAAACGTGGAGCGCGACGCAAGCAACAGGATTTTTGTCGATCTCGAAGATGTAGTAGTCGTCGAGGTTTTTTTCAATTTCGGCCCGCGTTCGGCGGATGAGCTCTTCGGCTTCTACTCCCTTCTTGGTTAATACCTGGAGCGCCCGGATGTCTGTTTTGCGGGCTGGCCGGATGTGCTCATATTCATTGGCGTAAATCAGTGTGCCGATGCCATCGTTCGAGAAGACTTCGGCGAGCAAGCCTTCATCGTCGCGGCCGTTTATGATGTGGACACGCTGCACGCCGGCGGCGCAGGCGGCAGCGGCATGGCGAGCCTTAGAGACCATGGCCTCGGCGAATCCGGCGACGCGATGACTGGAGTAGCTTTTGCAAGTCCCCGGCCAGAATCTGGCGAATGAGCTGGCCGTTGTAGCGCAAGCCGTCCTGCGCAGTTATAAAAATCAGTTTGGCGGCGTTCAACGCGTCTGCCACGTTGACGGCGATGCTGTCGGAGTTGGCGCGGTAGGTCTTCCCATCACCATTAAAGCCAAGAGGCGGAACCACGGGGATAATGTCGTGATTGAGCAACGTTCGCAGAAGCTCGGTATCGACGCGCTCGACTTTACCGGTGAAGAGATGGTCGACGCCCTGGATGATGCCCAAGGGATGCGCAACGATGGCATTCGGGCAGACGGCACGGAGGTCATTGGCGGACAAGCCTTCGAGGATGTCGTGGGTCAGACGGTTCGCAGCGTCGATGGCGAGCTGCAGCGTGGGAGCGTCGGTGACGCCAGTTCCGTCGAGGTTGGAGGGAACGAAGCGCTCCTTTCCGGCGAGAGTCTTAATCTGCTCGGAGGCGCCGTGGACGAGCACCACATGGATGCTCAGCGAGCGCAGCACGGCCACATCCAGGAGGATATTGGCAAAGTTCTCGTCGGAGACGATCACCCCGTCGACCGCAATGATAAATGTTTTTTCGCGGAATTGCGGGATGTATTGAAGGATCCCGCGGAGATCCGTTGGCTTCACGTTAATACCTGGTCGATTCTGTCGTGGCCCGATGTCCGGTGAACACTTGAGACGCTTCCACTTTACCGCGAGGCGGTGCAGGTACATTGGTGGGAATAGGATGGCGGCAAAAAGCGAGCGCGGCACGTTTTCCGGGTTTTCACCGGAGGGAATGCGGTTCCTGAAGAATCTAAAGAAGAATAACGACCGGGAATGGTTTCGGGAACGGAAAGAGATTTACGAAGAGCTGGTTCACCGGCCGATGGAGCTACTGGTGACCGAAGCCGCGGCCGCCTGCCGTAAGCGCGGTCTAATGGTGGCGGCAAAAGAGAAGCAGCCCGTAATGCGGGTGTATCGCGATATCCGTTTCAGTCCGGATAAGCGGCCATTGAAGACACACGTGAGTGCAGGACTGAAACCGCTCCGGGCTGCGAGCCGGTGAGCTTTACATTCATATCTCGCCAGAGGAATCGTTTGTTGCGGCCGGGTTTTGGATGCCGGAGCGTAGTCTTTTACATGCCTGGCGGGCATCGCTCGTAGACGACGACGGAAAGAGTTTCCTCGAAATGGCGAAGAAGCTGGCGAAAGCGGATCTGGAGTTATCAAGAGAGAATCAGTTGAAGCGATTGCCTCGGGGATATGACCGGTTTGCGGAGAGCGCTATCGCAGACGCGCTGCGGCTTACGTCCTATGTGAGCGTACGGGAGCTGCGGGCTGACGAGTATCAGGCGGCGGGATTGGTGGAAGTGGTTCGCGATTTTGGAGTGGCGGTGAAACCGCTGCTCGAGTACGGGTGGAAATTGAACGTTGCTTCGCCGTTCCTTCAAAGCCGCGAGTGATCGAGAGCGACTGTGGATTCAGAACGAACGGAAATACGACAGCGCTTCCGGGGACACGCCTCGAAACGGATTTGAAAGAACGTCGATGGCCCCGGTCGAAAACATCGAACACGGTATCCTATATCGCGGTATAGCATGAGGAAAACAAACGAGTGAACCTGTTACCGAAAGATGGCAAGTTTTTTGAATACTTTCATCAACAGTCCGGGATTCTATGCCAGGCATCCAGCCTTTTGCTGTCGGGATTGCAGGGTGGTTACGAGGGTATGTCCAACGTGGCGAAGCGTATGGAATCCCTTGAACGCAGCGGCGACGAAGTCGCTCACCGGCTATTCGACCGCTTGCGCACCACATTTATCACCCCGTTCGATCCAGAGGACATTCAGTCGCTCGCATCCACCCTTGACACTGTGTTGGACACCATGGAAGATGCAACCTTTCGTATCGTTGCATACAAAATTGACCCAATTCCAGCGGCGGCAGTTGAACTTGGAGAAATGATTGCCAAATCCTGCCGCGCTCTCGACGACGCTTTGCATGCTCTCGAGCAGAAGAAGTCTGCGATCGACGCATGCATTGAGGTAAATCGGCTGGAGGAACAGGCCGATGCCGTGGAGCGCACCATGCTCGCCAATCTCTTCAGTTCCAATATCGATGCCGTCAGCTTGATCAAGCTGAAGGATTTGTACGAACTGCTGGAAAGCACTACAGACCGCTGTGAAGACGTCGCTGATGTTATCCAAAACATTGCGGTAAAGAACCTGTAAGCGCATGTCGCCACTCGGGCTCATTGTTCTGATCGTTCTGGTTGCACTCATTTTCGACTTTGTCAATGGATTTCACGACGCCGCAAACTCCATCGCAACCGTTGTTGCCACGCGCGTACTCACGCCCGGCAAAGCTGTAGCGCTCGCCGCTTTTTTTAACTTCGTGGCCGCTTTTTTCCTCGGAACAGCGGTGGCAACGACGATTGGGCGAGGCTTCGTAAATACGAAGATTATTACTCCATACGTTATTCTGGCCGGCCTGGTTGGTGCAATCGTGTGGAATCTGTTTACCTGGTATTGGAAGCTGCCGGTCAGTTCCTCACACGCTTTGATCGGTGGCTACGCGGGCGCGGCCCTCGCCAAAGCTGGACGTAATGGTTTAGTGCTTGGCAAATGGCCGAGCACGCTGCTCTTTATCGTGCTTGCGCCGATCATTGGACTAATCCTCGGTTATTTACTGATGCTGCTTGTTTATTGGATTTTCCGCGACTTTTCTCCAGGGCGCCTGGACCGCTGGTTCCGGCATCTGCAGATCGCCTCGGCCTCGCTGCTCAGTTGTGCCCACGGGACGAACGACGCACAAAAATCGATGGGCGTTATCACGGCGGTACTTGTGTCGGTCGGCTACGAGAAGCACTTTCGTGTTCCGGATTGGGTAATCCTGGCTTGCGCCGCAGCGATGGGTCTGGGTACTCTCAGCGGCGGATGGCGCGTCGTTCACACCATGGGAACGCGCTTAACCCGGCTCAAACCGCGCAGTGGGTTTTGTGCCGAGACCGGAGCCGCTATTTCGATTCTTTTCGCAACCTGGCTTGGGCTGCCAGTTTCCACCACCCATGTAGTAGCCGGGGGAATTGCGGGAGTGGGTTCCATTCAGCGGGTCCGGGCAGTTCGTTGGAACGTTGCCACGGACATCGTCGTAGCGTGGATCCTCACCATTCCGGCTGCGGCGGTGTTTGCGGCGCTCGCCTTTTTTGTCGTCCGGTTCTTTGATCCAACCGCATAGAGACCCGGCGGGAGTTTCACAACGGGATAGCTATACCACTTCCCTTCGCGTGCCCAAGCTTGCATCCACTTCATTCTCCGGATGCGCCGCTTCGCAGTTGTCGCAGTTATTGCAGGGAGCCGTGAAATCGTCTCCGAAGTAACGCAGCAGATGTTCCCGGCGGCACGCAACCGTATCCGCGTAGGCCCGCATTTGCTCCAGCCGGTGCCGGTTCGTCTCCTGTCGCGTTTCTTCCTGCTCAGCGGCTACCTGTGCTGCTTGTTCCAAATCAGCGTCTTTTGAAAGCTGAACTTCGCCGGTCGCAAGGACCTCTACCGCGCCGGCATCTTCCAATTTTTGAATGGCGGCTGTGAGTCCTCGTGTTGACGCGTCCACCTCTTCCGCGATCTCTTCCCGCGTAACCGGCTCCTCAGCTTCGGCGATGGCCTCGGCAATCTGGTCCAAATCCCTCATTCCGCCGCCGCCCGCAGTGTGAAATGCCTGCGCGCCGATATCTTGTTCGCGAAAGAACAGGATTGCTTGCGCCCGCTCGCCATCCCGCCCCGCGCGGCCGATTTCCTGGTAATACGAGTCGAGCGAATCCGGTGCATCGTAGTGATACACGAATCTAATATCCGCTTTATCGATTCCCATTCCGAAAGCGTTCGTAGCAACGATCACTTCCGCTTCCCCTGCCATGAAATCATCCTGGATCTGGGTTCGCTCGGCGGCTTTCAAACCACCGTGATAAAACAGCGCCCGCATGCCTTCCTGCTCAAGGCCGCGCATGATCTCCTCTGCCGCTTTTCGAGTCGCAACATACACAATTCCCGGTTTATCGGCCCAGCGAACCTGGTGCACAACGGCCTCGAGTTTCTTTTCCTCTGCATCGAAACGATCTACTCGTAAGTGAATATTAGGCCTATCGAAACCACCGACGAAGATGCGCGGCTTCTTCATCCTGAGACGCTCTACGATTTCTTTCCGCACCGGCTCAGAAGCCGTAGCCGTCATGGCGATTGTGACCGGATGGCCCATCTCCTCAATCACTCTTCCGAGTTCGAGATAATCCGGCCTGAAATCATGCCCCCATTCGCTGATGCAGTGGGCCTCGTCAACCGCAACCAGCCGAATCTTAGCTTTCGAAAGAGCTGCCCTTGTTTCTTCTTTGCGCAACTGCTCCGGAGCGAGGAAAATAAATTTGCAACCCCCCTCGGCTACCCGCTCGAGATTCTCCCGAAATTCACTTGCCTTCAGTCCAGAGTTGATAACGATCGCGTCCGCTCCCCCTTCGCTCGCATGGATCGAGTCCACCTGGTCTTTTTGTAATGCAATCAAAGGCGAGACCACGAGCACACAACCGGGCTTCATCATTCCGGCGATTTGATAAATCGCGGACTTTCCGGAGCCAGTCGGCATTACGACCAGCGTGTCCCGCTTGGCAAGTAACGATTCGATGGGCACTGCCTGACCCGGCCGCAGGTCTTCAAATCCGAAATACTGCCGCGCTGCCGCAAGCACGTCCGTGCGCGTTTCGCCCGACTTCTGTTTTGAGATTCGCCCTCGTTTAATCGCTTTCAATAGAAGAAGATTCAAATTGCGCTCAAAGTGTAACGGGGAACGTTCCGCATCACTCCGCTTCGATTCGGCAGGTAGATCTTCCCAGGGGTATTGAACGAAACACTTTGCGTGTTGCAACGTCTTTGCATTGGTGCCGTCAACTCTGAAACAGTGGACACAAGCGGTTATTGAGCACATCCGCGATGGCCGGTTTCAGCGCTCGATGTGCGTCGTAACCGCCGGTTCGAGCTTCGTCAGCGGCCTTGAAGTCGCTTACGAACATTACAAAGGCAGCTACAGCAATCCGGTAATGTATTCACCCGTTCTTCTGAGCGGGGCAGTGACCGCGGCCAGCGTGGCCGGTATTTTTAATGAAAAGGCGGCTAAAACGTTTCTGCGATATTCGTCTGCCGTCACCCTGGCGGATGGCGTCATCGGATTTGGATTTCATATCCGCGGGATTCAGCGGAAACCCGGTGGCTGGCGGCTTCCTCTTGTGAATATGATTATGGGGCCGCCCATTTTCGCACCCCTGCTTTTCGGAACCGCTGCTTATCTTGGCTTCATGGCCTCATATCTGCGGCCCGAAGATGCTCCAAAACAAATTGAAAATGACTCGCAAGACCCTCTTCCACGGTCAGGTTGGAAACATGAGCTTGCGACTGGAAAATTTCAAAAGCATCTGACCGTCGTCTCCGCTATCTGGACCGTGCTGTCCGGTTTTGAAGCGTGGTATTCGCATTATAAGAGCGGTTTTCGTTACTGGGCGCAATGGACTCCGGTAATCCTCACGCCTGTGCAGGTTGGGGCGTGCATCGCGGCGCTCGTCAATCCCCGCGCTGCTCGTACATTCCTTCCTGCTGCTTCCGCCGTAGCCATGATTGACGGAGCAGTCGGTTTTGGCTATCACGTGCGAGGGATTGCGCGCCGCCCCGGTGGCAGAAAGAAATGGCTCTATAACATCTTGTATGGACCGCCCATCTTCGCCCCTCTGCTATTCGCCGCCTCCGGCGCTCTCGGCATGCTTGCCAGTCTGTTGCGAAGAGAAGGCCGTGGCTAACTATGGCTGATTCAAAATCCTCCGGCAATCCAATCCAACAGCGCCGTCAACCCGGCTACTATCCCGGCTACAGCACTCTTTCCCAGCGAAAATTCTGGGACGCCACAACGCGTGAAATGGTCGAAAATCGTGTGCAGGAAGTGCCCCCGATTCGTTTCTTTCGTCCGGACGAAGAACTCACCATGCGCGCCGTGTGCGAGCGCGTGGTGCCTCAGGACGACCGCCTTCCGGAATTCAGAATTCCGATCCTCAACTACCTCGACCACCGGCTTTTTGAAAACAGGATCGACGGGTATCGCTACGAGGACATGCCTTCCGATCGAGAGGCGTACCGGCTGGGCATTCAGGCGATCGACGAAACGGCAAAGAAGCTTCATGGTGTTCCTTTCATCGAACTCAGCGCGTTGGAACAAGATTTGATCGTTAAATCGATTCATGACAGCAAGAAACTTGCCGCGCATGAGATCTGGGAGAAAATGTCGATTGACCGCTTTTGGGCGCTCCTGGTGAGCGATTGCGTTTCCGCCTACTACGCCCACCCCTGGGCCTGGGATGAGATCGGCTACGGGGGACCCGCCTATCCGCGTGCGTACACCCGTCTCGAAAATGGCTTGCCGGAACCGTGGGAAGTGGATGAAATCCGCTACGAATGGACCGCTCCCTCCGACTCTGTTTCCGATGTTTACGAAGACACCGAAACGTCATCCCACCGAAGCCGTCCTGGCCAGGGAGGGAGCCATTGAAGAGTCCTCTACTGGGCGCGTTTGAACCCGTAACTAGCAGCAAACGGAAATTGGGCCCGATGCAGAGCATCTCGCGCCACATGAATCATTACGCCGAGAGCGAAGCCGTCGATTTCTGCATAGTCGGTATCGGCTCGGGCGGCGGCGTGCTGATCCAAAGGCTCGCCAAGGCCGGCTTTCACGTCGTGGGTCTGGAGGCCGGTCCGTTTTGGGATACGGAACGCGACTGGGTCAGCGACGAATCCGGCTCGCACAAGCTCTATTGGACCGACCTACGCATAACCGGTGGGACGGATCCCCTTGCTCTCGGTGAAAACAATAGTGGCAAAGGTGTCGGAGGAGGCTCTGTGCACTGGGCTGCCTTCTGTCCGCGCTTTCATCCCTCCGACTTCCGCGTCTACAGCGAAGATGGCCTCGGCGCCGATTGGCCAATTTCGTATGAAGACTTGAAACCTTACTACGAATTGCTTGAGCGCGAAATTCCGGTTGCCGGTCCTGCTCACTTTCCCTGGGGGGATCCGCACGGTTACCCGTATGGCCCTCATCCGATGGGCGGCGTCGGCGACGTGCTCATCCGGGGTTGCAGCAAACTCGGGATTGAAGTCTGCGCGGGTGGCCCTGTCGCCATCCTCTCCGGCTCCCACGGCAACCGCCCGCACTGCATCTATCGCGGCTTCTGCATTCAAGGCTGCAAAGTGGGGGCGAAAGCGAGCACCCTCATCACCCATGTTCCGGAAGCCCTGAAATATGGAGCGGAGATTCGTGAAAGGTCGATGGTGTTCCGTGTCGCGACCCAGGATAAGCGGCGTGTTAACGGAGTGCACTACTACGACGAAAACGGCCACGAGCACTTTCAGCGCGCGAAAGCCGTTATCGTCTGCGGGTATGCAATCGAAACGCCGCGCCTGCTGCTAAATTCAGCCTGCCCCGGTCACGACTCCGGCCTCGCGAATTCCAGCGGTACAGTGGGCCGATATCTGATGGCTCAGGCTGGCAACGTTGTGCTCGGAAGGTTTGCCGATCTGGTTCGCATGTACAAAGCCCCTCCGGCGCATGCCCTAACCGAACAGTTTTATGAAACGGATTGGAAGCGCGGCTTTGCTCGCGGTTTTGCGATTCAAACAGTGGGACCGCTTCCGATAGCTTTCGCCAAGCAGATGATGGCGGCAAAGGGAGCGTGGGGATGGGGCATGCGACGCGTCTTGATGGACTACAATCATTGGGCTGCTCTCGGCGTGCTCGGCGAGATTCTGCCCTGGCCCGATAACCGCGTCACGCTCGCCGAGGTTAAAGACCAGTTCGGCATTCCGGTAGCAAAGGTCAATTTCGATCTGTACGATAACGACAAGAAGCTAATCGAGTACGGCAAGAACGTAGTGATGAACGTGATGCGCGCAGCCGGAGCGGAAGAGGTGGTTCAGGAATCGCGCTACGCGCACCTGGTCGGAGCCGCGCGCATGGGCCGCGATCCCGAGACCTCCGTGACCGACCTTTTCGGCCGTACGCATGACGTGGATAACCTATTTATTTGTGACGGCAGTCTGATGCCCACCCAGGGTTCTGCGAATCCCGGACTCACCATTCAATCCCTCGCAGCCCGCACGGCCGATTATCTGATTTCCCAAAGCGCGAAAATTTTCTCCTCCGAGGAGCGGGATTTGACGCCGCCGCCTATCCGTAAGAATCTCGCGCCCGAAGGAACTTTCCTTCACGGCGTCCCCACTCTCGCGGGGTGACTCGCAATCTTACCAACGTAACCCGCGAGCCTAAGGCAAGTCCCATGTATCGAGAGGACATGCATGAGCCTATTTACCAGTAAAGAATTTAACTCCCTAAACGATCTGTTCATCGATCAGATCCGTGACCTGTACGACGCCGAAAAGCGCATCACCAACGCGTTGCCGAAAGTGATCGAAGCTGCTAACTCGTCCGAATTGAAGCAGGCGCTTGAGAGCCATCTTCGAGAAACCGAGGGGCACGTCACGCGCTTGGAAAATGTGTTCCGCCAAGTCGGGGCGGAGATAAAAGGCGAAACCTGCGACGCAATGAAGGGCATCCTTGCTGAAGGCACCGAAATGGTGGATGCGAAAGGCGATCCCAGCATAAAGGACGCCGCCCTCATAGCGGCCGCGCAGCGCGTCGAACACTATGAAATCGCCGGCTACGGGACGGCCCGCACCTTTGCGATCAACCTTGGACGCAGAGATGTTGCTGACCTTCTTCAACAGACCTTGGTCGAGGAACGGGCGGCCGACGAGAAATTGACTCGCATCGCGGAATCGCGAGTGAATGCGCAAGCGGCGGCGCGCGTTTAACTTGTCCACTGATTAAACTTGGTACCGACCATTCGAGCGTAAACGGGCTGGGCGTATCTTCGCCGCCCGGATACGCCCGGGCCGCCGCGGTAAAACGTGTTCCGGGCCGAAGCTCTGGCAACGAGAACTGCCGCGGCGCATCGGACCACTTCCAGGAGCGTGGTCGATGCGACGGCCGCAGCCGGATCTGCGGGATGCGCCAAAGGAAACGTCACTGGATCGGTGCAGCCGGAACATAGATATAGCGAAAGTAAATCGCAGAAGCCTAAAGCTGCCGTCCATCGCTCGAGGTCGGCGGAAGCGAACCGAAGAGCTTGTTCAATCTGGGCGCGCCGCTTTGTCTCGCGTTCAACAAACTCGGCGCGAGCCGCATCCCCTGCTCCCAGCAGGCATAGATGCCGGCTAACCAAAACCTCCGCTACGGGCGAAAGAGATGCAGCGTGAATCAGTGAGGTTTCCCAGGATGGAAGCGTTTCTGCTGCGCTAAGCGATGGAAACGGTCGGGGCGCTTTCGATCCCAGCAACCGCAGTTGATTCGCATCGCTTGCTTCCCATCCGGCATCGTGTTCGGCAATGGCGTGCAGAACCTGCTCGCCCAACTCTCCAAATACATTCCCTCGGAGAGCACGCGCCAAATCGCCGGCCAACCGCGAATGCTCAGCTTGAAAAACAATATCGAATGGAGCACGTAGGCGGGATTGGCTGTCAAGGAAAACTTGGGCGGCTGGTCGCGGCCCGCTCGGCGCCGCTTCGCGCGGTTGCGACAGGGAATGAATAATCATGTTGGTTTGTAGATGCTCCAGCAGTTCGACCGTTTCTCTCCCTGGAATTCTTAAAGAATTAGTTGACAGCTTTGGCCGGATCGGGTACAAGTTAATTATTAATTCTTTGGTAGTTAATCCGAGAGCCTGAAAACGTGCCCCGAAAACCCTCGAGAGAACTAACGGAAGCCGAGTTGCGGCTTATGAAAATCCTGTGGAGCAAAGGGAGGGGGTCGGTGGGGGAAATTATGGAATCCGTTGATACGGACCCTCCACTTGCCTACAGCACCGTACTCACGACGCTACGCATCCTCGAGAACAAGGGGTTCGTACGCCACGAAAAAGAGAGCCGTGCGTTTGTTTACGAACCAGCGGTAGCGCAGGAAGAAGCAACGGCGGGGGCTGTCCGGCATTTGCTTTCCCGCTTCTTCAACAATTCTCCGGAATTGCTGCTTGCGAGCTTATTGAAGGACGAAAAGATCGGGCGGAAAGAGTTGAACCGGCTCAAGAAATATATCGCGGAACGCGAATAGTAAGGGTTTCGAAAAGAGGGAAAGGACGTATGATGCAGTTCTCTTTGAATTACGCAAACTGGCTAGCCGCCCATGCCGTCGTTGCTGTCGTAAACACGTTTTTCCCGAGTGCAGTTGTGATTGTCGCCGCCTGGACGGTCTTGCGTTGGAAAGGGTGGAATGCGGCCAGCCGGTATTGGGCGTGGTGGCTGACGCTCCTGTTGGTGGTCCTGATGCCATGCGCCGCCCTTTTCAGACGTCCCGCTGTGGTCCCCTCGGCTGTTCGCTCTGTTGTACTGAAGGCAAGCCCCGAGATTGTGCAGGTGCACGATTTCTCATCGGTTGTCACCACGCCTGCCGCGCCTTCGCCGTTGCCATCCGGTCCAGCCTTAATTCTTCTCCTCTGCGGCCTGGCTGTTTCCGCCGGGTTAACGCGGCTAACTTTAGGCCTTATTGCGGGCGTCCGCCTGAAGCGAAACTCGGTCGTTCCGCTCTCCGAGACTTTGCGGTCAGTTTTCACTTCCGCTGCCCAGCGCATAGAATCACACCGCCCCGTTCGCCTCGTCATCTCGAAGGACATCTCCGCTCCGGTCGCGCTTGGGTACCTAAAGCCCTACATAGCGATACCCGCCTTATTGGTGGAGCATCTTGAAATCGAAGAGATAGAGCAGGTCCTGGCGCATGAACTGGCCCATATCCGCCGCCGCGACGATTGGATGATCCTGGCACAACGGTTCATCGAAGCGCTGTTTATATTTCATCCGCTGGTCCACTATCTTTCGCGCCGTATCGATCTCGATCGCGAGATGGCTTGCGACGACTGTGTCCTGTGCGTGTCACCGAAGCCTAAACAATACGCCGCCTGCCTTACGAAGATTGCCGAGATGGTCGAGTTCCGATCGGCCGTCGCGCTCACGGTTCCGCTCCTTGCCCGCAAATCGCATCTAGCTATTCGCGTCGAAAGAATGCTGGACAAGACTCGCGCACACCTGCCTTCTTTCTCTGCCGCCCAACTTCTCCCGTTCGCGATAGGGACCGTTTTCGCCGCCTATCTCAGCTTGAACGCTCCCGCACTCCTTGCCTCCCCTGCGCAGAGTTTGCAGCCGTCTGCCAAGTCGATCGACTCCATCGCCGTTACCTCCTCCGCGGACAAAACCACTACTTTTGAGAGCAACGGCAACGAGCATCTCGGCCAATCTCCATTCCCTCGCTCCTCGATCGTATTTAGCCGGAACGGCGCGTCGTACATCATCCGCGATCGCGCCACGGTCGATGCCGCTCGCGAAATCTTGCGGCCGCAAGAAGAACTGTCGCGCCAACAGGAACAGCTCGGCGCGAAACAGGCAAAACTCGGGGAGCAACAAGCCAAACTGGGAGAACAACAAGCTACCATCACGAATCGCCAGCTCGATCCGCCAGCGATGAAAACTCTCGAAAAGCAGCTTCGCGATCTTGAAGTCAAACTTCGCTCGATCGACCTTGAAAAGTCTGTCAGAACCGCAACTGAGGCTCAGGAGCGCCTTGCAGAACTGCAATCGCAACTGGGGAGCATGCAGTCCCGCATGGGAGACGAACAAGGCAAGATTGGCGAGGCGCAGGGGAAGCTAGGCCAGGAGCAGGGAGTTCTGGGGGAAGAGCAAGGCCGCTTAGGCGAACAGCAGGGCAGGCTTGGGGAACAACAGGCCCGGGAAGCGAAGCGCGCCGAACAAAAACTTGAGGAAATAGTCCGCCGCGCCGAATCCCAGGGGCTGGCCCAACCTCTCCGCTAAACGCCCTGCTTGCGGCTTCTTATTTAACGATTTTCCATCTCCTGTTGACGCGGCTACAGTTCCAATATACAATCGCGCATAACCTAATCAAAGTAGTTCAGGGAGCGCTATTGTATGGTCTCAAGTTGGACTGCTCGTAAACGAGCCGTGGTGTGTCTGATCCTGCTGCTGGCCTTCTGCAGCTTACTACTCTCTCAGTCCGGGCGGGGCACCATCACTGGAACCGTTAAGGACTCTAGCGGCGCTGTCGTACTGGGCGCGCGTGTTACGGTCACGAACGCCGCTACGGGGCAAGCCTTCAATCTAACCACCAATGCTTCTGGTGATTACACCGCGGCCGATGTGCCGGTGGGCAGTTACAACATTCTTGTTCAAAACCCTGGTTTCCGCGATGCGCAGATTAGCAATCTGATGGTGGACGCTGGAGTCAATGCCCGAGCCGATGCCACGCTCGAGCTCGGCCAGTCGCGCCAGACTATCGAAGTGCAGGCAAGCGCCCTCCAACTCGACTCGGAAGATTCGAGGAGCGCCGTCACAGTGAATCAGACATTGGTGAACACGCTGCCGCTGGAAGTCGCCGGCACTGTGCGGAGTCCGTTTGACCTCGCATCTCTGACGCCCGAGGCGAAGAACACTGGAAGCTCTCAAGGATTCGCACTCGGCGGCGGGCAGGCTGACAGTTATCAAGCCACGCTCGACGGAGTTTCCGTCGCCACCTCGCGAGCCCTTCAAAAAAATTGGGTCGCGTCCAACGCTCCTTCCGTCGAAGCCATAACGCAATTCACGGTGGACACCAACGGATTCAAAGCTGAGTATGGACACGCGGGCGGAGGCGTCATGATGTTCATTGCGAAATCCGGCACCAACCAATTCCACGGCTCCGCCTACGAGTTTCTTCGCAACAATGATTTCGACGCCAACGACTGGTTCAGTAATCGCGCGGGCAAACCTCGCCAGATCTATAAGCAGAACGATTTCGGCGCCACCGTCGGTGGCCCGGTCTGGATTCCCAAGGTCTACAACGGCAGAAACAAGACGTTCTTTTTCTTTTCCTACGAAGGCTTCCGCAACCGCAATGGCGCAACGAACGCCACTGCAACGGTCCCCACCGCCGAAATGTATAACGGCGATTTCAGCAACTGGGTGAACTCGAGCGGCAGGCAGATTCCCATCTACGACCCGATTTCTCAGGTAACCAACCCAAACGGCAGCGTAACTCGCGTTCAGTTCCCGGGCAACAAAATTCCCAGTACCAGCTTCAATCCCACGGCTATCCAGGCCCTGAAAGTTTTTCAAACTAGCGGAGTGCTGCAGCCTAATACCGGCGCCGCTCCCGGGCACTGTAGGGTACGTCAACAATAACTACATCATTACGAATGGCTCAAATGTGCAGCCCATCAATAAAGCGAGCATCAAGGGCGACCATATCTTCAATGACAAGCAACGGATCTCCGGTTATTATGGCTACGATCGCGAATCTACCGTTCCCGGACCCGACGGGCCCGCCACACTACCCGGCCTGTACTCGAATTACAACGATCTTCATCAGTCCTCCGACGTGGTGCGCTTCAGTTGGGATTGGACCATCAGCCCCACCAAATTCAATCATTTCTACGCCGGCGGAAATAATTGGCGGCAAGATCATAAACCGCCCCAGGAATACATCGGAAACTGGAAGAACAAGTTCTGCCTCGGCAACGTCCCAAACTGCAATGAAAATCTTGTGAACTTATTCTCCGGTGGCCTCGGCAATACATACACCACGTGGGGCGGCACCGCTGACAACGGCTCGGAGAACACGATATACTCCTACAATGACGACCTGACTTGGATCAAAGGCCCACATACCATCAAATTTGGCGGCTCCTTCCAAATCAATCACTACAATGGCTTCGGCCGTCAGTGCGAAGCTGGTTGCGTCGGGTTCAGCTATACGGAAACCGGATTGCCCGGCGTCACAGATCCCAACCAGGGGGGCAACGCCTTCGCGAGTTTTCTGCTCGGGTACGCAGATTCGGCTTCCATCGACACGCCGCGATTCATCGGCCAGCAGTTCCCTTATTTCGCGGGCTACGTGCAAGACGACTGGCATGTCAACAGCAAGCTAGTTCTGAACTACGGCCTGCGTTGGGAGACGAATCTACCCCCCACCGGGCTCAACAATGAGTGGAGCGACTTTTCTCCAACCACTCCCAATCCAGGTGCCGGTGGGCGCCTGGGCGCAGTCATCTTTGCCGGCTCCGGCCCCGGGAGGCAAGGTTCGCGCACCCTCGCCGATTCTTATTTCGGTGCGTTTGGTCCGCGCGTCGGATTTGCCTATTCCTGGACCGACAAGACCGTCTTCCGCGGATCCTACGCTCGTTCCTACGGGCCGCTAATGGCTGTCAGCGGATCGACTCACAACATGGGCTTCACCCTCACCGATTCGATCAGCAATCAGACCAATGGCATCCTGCCGCTCTTCACGCTCAATCAGGGGTTCCCTCCTTATACAGCGCCTCCATTTATCAACCCATCCGTGTCGAACGGCACGACCGTCAGTTGGTGGCAAGGTCAGGAAACAACTCATCCGCCCACCAACGACAGTTTTAATTTCTCGATCCAACATCAGCTCACGCCGAGCATGATCCTCGAAACTTCTTACAACGGCGTGATGGGATCGCATCTGCAAGCGCAATTGCTCGATTACAATCAGGACAACCCGGCCCTGCTCACCGCCTTCGGTAATATTCAACAGAGCACTGCCGTGCTGACCAGCCAGGTCGGCTCGCCGCTTGCCAACAGTTTCGGCATCGCCGCCCCGTTTCCAGGCTTCAAAGGAACCGTAAAGCAGGCTCTCCGCCCGTATCCGCAATACACCCTCATCGACACGTTCGCCGGCCAGGGCGATCACAGCGGCCATTCCACGTATCACGCCTTCTTGCTTCGTTTGGAAAAACGCTATACCGGCGGACTTACGTTCCAGGCTTCCTATGTCTTCTCGAAACTACTTACGAACGCTGATAGTTACTGGGGCAACAATGCCGGTACGAACAATGCCGGCGGCAGCACTGGCGGCTATCTTGCTGCGGATCAATATAATCGCGGTCTCGAAAAATCCATCGGCCAATTCGACGTCACGCATAACGGCAAAGCCGGCTTCGTCTACGACCTGCCGTTCGGCAAAGGACGCCAATATCTCACCCATGGTGTCGCGTCCTGGATCCTCGGCGGCTGGGGCATCAACGGTGTACTCACCTATTCAAGCGGATTGCCGGTAGCCATCACATCGTCCTATACGCTCCCTCTATACGGAGCGACCAATGGCCGCCCCACGCCGTATGTCACCTCTTACACGGGCTGGCAGCCGCAATGGAGCGGCAGCTTCGACCCCTCCGTCGACAACTTCCTCGTCCCATACTGCCCGGCCAGCGGAAGCTGTACCGGTCCCTTCCCCCACCAGGGCGATCTCAAAAACCCGCAGGACGGAAATCTCGATTTCGGCAACGCCACCCGGTTCAATCCCAAGCTGCGCCAATTTCCCAACTTGAATGAAAACGTCTCGATTGCCCGGAGCTTCCCGGTCCACGAGTCCATGCGCTTCGAGTTCCGCGCCGAAGCATTCAATGTATTCAATCGCGTCCGCTTTGGTACCGGAGACACCAACCTCCAGGATCAAAATTTCGGCCGCCTGACGAGCAGCAGCGACTTGCTGAACACTCCGCGCCAGCTCCAGCTAGCCCTGAAGTTTTACTTTTGATTTCAGACCTGGAGCAAAGCGAATGGAAATTATCCCCTTAACATAGCCAGTTGATATGATGGCGCGGTCTGGGCGTCTGGGATAGTACCGATTGGCTTGGAAGCGGTTCTGAGCAGGGCCAAAATGGTAATCAGTCTATCGTGCGATGTAAGCGTTTCTAGTTGAAGCAAGATCGTCGCGAAACTCAGAGTCGGTCTTGTATCCGCCGTTAAATTGGCGGCAGCACATTGTGTAGACCTCGATTATCGGCAGGAGGAGGTTTACCGGATCTTGATACACCAAGCTGATTTTGTTAACCACCTCTTCGACGGTCGTCTCTTTAGGAAAAAACAACTGTTCGGTTGTTTTCTGGATTGGGGTGACATCTAGCTTGTACATCCGGTGAGCGATCTCTACGTAGTTGCTAAACTGGCTGGCCGAATCCATAGCACCCATTACCCAGCCGTTCTTTTCCCCAATGTTGAATATTCTCCAGAAGCGCCCGTTGGCTCGGTCGGCCGTCTTGTAACGATCCGGATTAGCAGTTGCCCCAGCTTTTTTGCTCCTCGCTAACATTAGCGACAGGACCGACGCCATAACCGACCTTCTATTCATTACTTGCCCCTATCCTTTTCATCCATCCTCCACGCAGTTCGCACTTGTCTGGGCAATTCTATTTGTACCGTGTTATTTGGCCCGCTTTTTAGTGGATTTTTCATTGCCCTTACTTTGCCTGTGATCCGCCCTGACGGGGCATGTCCTCGGTCGGTTTAACAGAGGGCACCACTCGATTCCAAATCGAGCGCGTCTACCGCTTCCGCCGCTCCGCATACGAACACGCGGCAAGGACGCAATCAGGCAGCGGCCTCATTGCGAGATCCCACGCTTAGGAGGGTAGGCTGCGCTAAGGTCCATCGCTGCGGTGTT
This sequence comes from Terriglobia bacterium, assembly GCA_963767485.1. GTDB lineage: Bacteria > Acidobacteriota > Terriglobia > Bryobacterales > Bryobacteraceae > Bog-105. The sequence continues at coordinate 46,626 of CAVYDZ010000019.1, forward strand.
TTGATTACCTCTCGGTGTTCGCGCTGAGCACTGCGGACACATTCGATTGGAAACTGGCCGACTCGTGACGTTGCCCCCTCAAACGGAACCGTGTGAAATAAGAGTTTCCCGGCGGCCGAGGCCGCCAGAAAAGGGGAGACTGATGAGACGGACGAGGTTCACAGAAGAGCAGATCGTAGCGATTCTGAAGCAGAGCGAGGCCGGCATGAAGACGGTGGAAGTTTGCCGGCAGAACGGGATCAGCGAGGCAACTTTTTACAACTGGAAGGCGAAGTACGGCGGCATGGCCGCTAGCGACGTGCAGAAGCTGAAGCGATTGGAAGACGAGAACGCGAAGCTGAAGCGGGTTGTGGCAGATCTGAGGCTCGACAACGTCGTGCTGAAAGACCTTCTATCAAAAAACTTCTAGAACCTGCGAGCAAGCGGGCCGCGGTGGGAGTCGCTCTCAGCCAGCATGGAATGAGCGAACGCCGCGCTTGCAGGTTGACGGGATTGGCACGCTCGACACAACGCAGGAAGCTGCAAGGCAAAGCCGATGAGGACGATAAAGAACGGCTGCAGCAGCTAGCCCGGGAACGGCAGCGATTCGGCTACCGCAGGCTGACGGCATTGCTGCGCAGGGAAGGAGGACGCATTAACCATAACGAGTTTACCGAATGTATCGCGAGCTCGGGCTGGCGATGCGCAGACGCAAGCGTAGGCACAGTGGGCAGCGGCTTGCGGCCGCCGCAACGATGGCCGTCGGGCGCGCCAACCAGCGTTGGGCGATGGACTTTGTCAGTGACACCCTGGCGCACGGCCGTACCTTCCGTGTGCTGACGATCATCGACGAATACACGCGAGAATGCCTGAGTGTCGAGGCAGACACAAGTTTGCCTGGTCTCCGCGTGATCCGGGTTCTCCAGCAACTCGCTGAGACGCGAGGACTGCCGGAGGAGATCCATGTCGATCACGGGCCCGAGTTTATCTGCCGATCCGTCCGTTCCTGGTGCGAAGAGCATCGGGTGTTGCTGCGCTACATCGAACCGGGTCGCCCGATGCAAAACGGGCATATCGAATCCTTCAACGGCCGCCTTCGCGATGAATGCCTGAATGCGAACTGGTTTCTGAACCTAGCCAAAGCGAGAAACCAAATTCAAGCCTGGCGAACCGACTACAACCAAGCACGCCCTCACAGCGCGCTTGCTTACATGACGCCCAACGAATTCGCTGCGCTCCTCGCGCAGCGACAACCGCAACCAACTATCATGGGAAAACTCTTGTAGCGAACGGAGCCGCTAACGGGGGCACCTCACTCGGACTTAATTCCACCAGCAATAAGCTGATTCACAATTCAGAGCGAGACATCGGAGCACTCGCTCTCTGCATAACAATTTTTATTGCTGCCCGGAGGCTCGTCCCGGCAAATGCTCCTCTGTAGCGTGGTCCGCAACCCCCGGGAAAGATAGTCTCGAAGCGATTGGGCACTTGCGCCCTAGAATAAATCCATGCAAGCTCTCAGCGTCCAGGAATTACAAGCCTGGAACGAGCGCACCAGCCAGGGATGGAAAGCCCTGCTCACTGCGCATCCTGAAGTTGTCAGCTTCCCATGCGACATCTATCGTCCCCAAACAGTAGCCGGTTTGCTCCAACACATCGTCGCGGTGGAACTGCGCTACGCCGAGCGCCTCAAGGGCCTTCCCGAAACATCCTACGAGCAAGTCTCGAGCGATTCGGCTGCCTCCCTCTACGCCGTCCACGATGAGGCCATGAAGCTGCTGAGCGAACTCGAAACCCGCGACTCCGGCTTCTGGGAAGAATCCATCCAGTTCAACACCCGCAGTGCCGGCTCCCTGCGCGTCTCCCGGCGAACCGTCTTCGTGCGTCTCCTGATGCACTCCATTCGCCATTACGCGCAACTGGCAACTCTAGTCCGCCAGCACGGCATCGCTCCCAATTGGCCGATGGACTACCTGTTCATGGGCATCACACAAGACCCACGATAAAGTAGCGGGTGCACATCATGCACCTCCGCCTCTCGTTAGCGCTTATCCTGCTCTCCGCCGCTCATCAGCTATGCGCCGCCCCCGCGTTTGTCCACACACTCGAAAACGGCAGACGTTGGACCGTAGGCAACGATCTCGTCTCCCGTACCATCGCTTTTTCGTCCACGGATGGACTTCAGACGACAGCGCTCAATTATCTCGTCACTAATCACGATTTCCTGACCCACACGGCTCGCGGTCTCGAATTCTCCTTCACCGCTTCGGGTAAACAGTTCGACGGCCACTCGCCTTGGAGGCTTAGCAACGCAATAACCACGCAGCTCCCCAACGGCAAAGCGCTGAGACTTACATTGCAAAACACCGGGGAGGGCCTCGATGTTACTGTCTACTGCGCAGCCTATAACGATCAGCCGGCGCTCCGGCAATGGCTCTCCATCAAAAACACCGGTCCGCACGAAATTACGCTCTCGCATCTCGCTTTCGTTCGGCTACATGCCGCGCCCGCCGACCCTGCCGATTTGCACGTGCTCTCCGGCTACGGCGCGATTCCTCACGAATCGTTTATGACCGGCCGCGTTTCTGACGCTGCCATCTTTCTGCGGAATGCACGCACGCACGAAGGCATTGCCGTGATCAATGAAGCGCCAGGCTATCTGAAGCGCACCGAAATTGCCGGCAACTGGCAGACCGGGCTCAGTATCATGTACGACACGGATCTGTTTCCGTTCGAACGCACTCTCGCGCCGGGCGAAACCTTTGAAACCGCAAAAGGTTCTCTTGTCTTCTTCGAGGACGGTAGAGGGTTTGCCGATTCGCATTGGGCCGTCCCCGGCTACTTGTCGGAGATCGTTATGCGCCGCGGTGCAAGCTTCCGGCCGGTGTGGCTCTACAACACCTGGGAACCCTTCATGCGCAACATCAATTGGGACACTGTCAAACAATTAGCCCCCATCGCCTCGCGTATGAACCTTGACGTCTTCACCATCGATGATGGCTGGCAATCCGCTTATGGCTCGAACGAAGATAATCATGTTGCGTTCCCGGAAGGCGTCGCTGGGGTTCGCACACTCCTCGATAAAGAGCACCTGGGCCTGGGTCTCTGGGTTCCGCTCGCCGCTATAGGCACGCAAACCACCGATTACCGCGCCCACCCCGAATGGGCCTGCCAGGACGCCAGTCACAAACCAAAAATCACTCAAACTGCATCCGGCCCGCAAGGCCTGATGTGCCTTGGCAGTCCCTATCGCGATCTCGCCCTTGCGCGCTTGAACAATCTCATTGAGCGCTATCATCCCCGCTATATCAAAGTCGATCTCACCACCGTCTTCAACGCTTATGGTGAACAGCCGGGTTGTCACGCTCCTGGCCACTACCACCGCACCTGGACCGAGTCGCTCGATCGTATCTACGAAGGCCTTGAATACATCGGGCGGCGGCTTCATGAAGAGCATCCAAACGTGCTGGTCGATTACACCTTCGAACTCTGGGGCGAAAAACATCTGATCGATGCGGCCCTGCTGCAATGCGCGGATGTGGACTGGCTCAGCAATGTCACCGATGCCAAGCCCAGCGACGCCGGCACGTTCCAGGCCCGCATGCTGCTCTATCAACGCGCTCTATCGATTCCTTCCGAGACCATGCTGATCGGCAATCTTCGCGCCGCTACTCCGCCCATCGAACAACGCTTCGGTGTGGCGATCGGTTCGGGGCCCGTTTTGCTCGGCGATTTGCGGGATCTCTCGGCTGCCGACCAGCAATGGTGGGGCGAACAGGTGCGCTGGTTCAAACAACTCCGCGACCACGCCTCGCTCCCTGACTCATTCTTTCCGCTCGGCTCCTGGCATCAGCCCGGCACCGGGCCCTGGGACGGATTCGCCCGGCTGAGCCGCGCGTCCGACGGCATCGTCGTCCTTTTCCGCAATCAGCAAAGCGCGCGCCGCGCCACTGTGCAACTCATTCCCCCGCCGGATGCTCGTTACGCGGTCCGCTCCGTTCTCGACAACCGCCCTATGGGAAGTGTCAGCGCGCAACAACTCACTTCTGGCTGGACCGCAACCCTCGATCCGCAGCACGCTATAACAGTCTTGGAACTACGTCGCCAATGAACCGATCCACCGCTCCCGGCGATCCGATCTTCGCGCAGCCGCAGCCCTCGCCTGACCCCACCGGCTTCAAAGATCCCGTCACCGATCAAAAAGACCGCGAGATCAATACTCTCGAACCGGTTCCTGAACCGCGCGGCAATGCCGTTGAGCCCACGCTCACACTCGAACAGGTCTATGGGAGCAGCGGCCCCGCCAAAATCCAGGAGAATCCAACAGACCGGCAAGATCGTTTTCCATTGCGTCGGCGATACCGGGAGCGTCGTCGGACCGGCCACCCAATCTCTCGTGGCCGACAAAATGGTCAACGACTTCGCTGAAGCTAATGCTGCCGATATCCCGTCATTCTTCTTCAATCTCGGAGACATCGTTTATTATTTCGGCGAAGCGACTTATTACTACGATCAGTTCTACGAACCCTATCGCAATTACCCCGCACCCATTCTCGCCATTCCGGGCAATCACGACGGCGTCATCTATACAGGCGACCCGGAGCCCTCGCTAGACGCCTTTTTGCGAAATTTCTGTACCGCCGCTTCCGCCCAATCTCCCGATTCCGGTGGCCTTCTCCGCACCACCATGATTCAGCCTGGCGTGTATTTCACCCTTGAGGCGCCGTTCGTACGCATTCTCGGCGTTTACACCAACGTGCTCGAAGATCCCGGCGTCATCTCGGATGAAAACGGCGCGAATCCCGCGCTCGATCAGCGCCAGGTCGCCTTCCTTACGGCAGCCCTTAAGCGCGTCAAGACCGATAATTTCCAGGAGCCGTCGTCATCGCCACCCATCACCCTCCGTTTTCCGGCGGCACTGATCACGGCGGCAGCCCGCTTATGTTGCAGGACATCGATAGCGCCTGTCAGGCCGCGGGCGTTTGGCCGCACGCCGTCTTCTCAGGCCATGCGCATAATTATCAGCGCTACACCCGCACGGTGGGCAACTTTCAAATCCCTTTCATCGTTGCCGGTTGCGGCGGCCATTCGCCACTCTCGGCAATGCGCGCCACGTATCGCACACCCTACAAAATCGATAACACCCTCACGCTCGAAAGCTATGACGACAAGGACTACGGCTATCTTCGGGTGATCGTGAACGCCCAAACCATGCGCGTCGAGTTTCATCCGGAAAGCGATGGGGGGGTCACTAAGACGCCGGATGATCAAGTTACGATCACACTCTCAACGCATACGATCGGGTAGGGGACCGCGGATCTGCTGAATGTGTTTTTTGTGGATTGCCCTAATGTCCGCCCTCCATTCTGACGATGTGATTCCCAGGGAAACACGAGTTGCCACAGTCCACATCCGCGCCACAACCCATAATCATCATTCGGAAGAAAAAAGCCCACCACGGCGGGCATCATGGCGGCGCCTGGAAAGTCGCCTATGCGGACTTTGTCACGGCTATGATGGCGCTGTTTATGGTCATGTGGCTGATGGCAAGCAGTGAGCAGGTTAAAAAATCGATTGCCGCCTACTTCCTGGATCCCAAAGGCACCAAGCACGAAATCGGTAGCGGCGGCGTGAACGGCTCCGGCAAGTCTATCTATCTGTCCATCGACGAAATGAAAGACTTGAAACAGAAACTCGAAGCATCGCTCCGGTCGCTTCCTGCTATCGAAAAGTTAAAGGACCAAATCACCATGACGATTACCGGCGAAGGACTGCGCATCGAATTGCTGGAAAACTCAAAAGGCGTATTCTTTGAAACCGGTAATGCGCAACCCACCCCCCTCGGCGAACAAGCAATATCCCTTCTCGCCACCGAATTGGGGAAACTGCCGAATTCCATTGTTCTCGAAGGGCATACCGACGCCGCCACTTACGACAACAAGAACTACACAAATTGGGAACTCTCGACCGACCGGGCGAACGAAGCTCGCCGTCTGATGCAGACGCATGGCGTCCGTGAAGACCAGATCAAACAAATTCGCGGTTACGGCGATCAGAACTTGCGGAATCCTAAGGCTCCGCTCGATCCCTCGAATCGCCGAATTTCCGTGATTGTCATGTACGGAGAACTAGCAAGTCCTGAAGCGGCTCAAAAAACCAAACAATCGCTCAACGCCAACGGCAAGAAAGTGGGTCCGGAAGCCGTGGGACTGGCCGTAGTCTCGACCGGGGCGACGGGTACCGTCAAGAAATAGCCGGAGAGGGGACGCTCAAGCGAAAGTCTTTCAACACCGCGCACCAGGATCGATACCCGCGTTTGCCGGACCGCGGATCGTCTTCTATCTGCAACAGAACATCGACCAGTTTGCCCGGCTCAAAAACGGCAACGCGTTCCCCAACGTTCCAAGCTTTTAAGGACAGCTTATAACCATCCTGCTCGAGAGGAATCGCAAAGCTCTTACCGGCTACGATTGGGCGCGGCACCCCGCCGACTTGAACTCCCAGGCAGCACAAAATGGGATTGGGATTACCAAAGCCGAAGGGTCCAAGAGAAAGTACCTGCGTTGCGGCACGGTCGGTCAGCTCGCGGAGCGTAACCATTGCATCGATCCTATAGTGCGGCCGAAAATCGGCGGCCGACAACTTACTCGCGGCGAACGTATGGAATCGCTCGCGAAAGCCCTCGAACTTCGCGGCGCTCAGGGTTAGCCCAGCCGCCTGCCGGTGTCCGCCGAATTTCCGGAATAAGTCCGGCATGCTTTCGAGCGCCTCCAGCAAATGAAAAGCAGGCAGACTCCTTCCCGATCCCGCTAAAAACCGCTGTCCGCCTTCATCCGTTTCCGCCGCCCGGCTCAGCACGAAAACCGGCCGGCAGAATCGCTCCACTAACCGGCTGGCGACAATCCCCAGTACGCCCAAATGCCAGTCGTCCCCGCGAAAAACCAGCGCAGCGCGATCCTCCTCGAAAATCGCTTCATCGCACGACCGCAAAATCGATTCCACGATGTCTGCTTCCGTCTTTTGCCGTTCACTGTTCAGCGCATCGAGTTGCTCGGCGAGCTGACGCGCGCGCTGCGCGTCTTCGGTCAAAAACAACTCGATAACGTCGTTAGCGGTTGCCATCCGGCCAGCCGCATTGATGCGCGGTGCAAGCCGGAAAGCCACCTGGTGCGCCGAGGGAATATCACCATCTTCGAATCCGGCCACAGCCAACAGCGCCTTCAGTCCGAAATTCCGGACATTGCCCAATCCGGAAAGCCCGCGCTTGACAATCACCCGGTTTTCCCCGGCCAGCGGAACGATATCGGCTACCGTTGCAATCGCTACCGGCTTCAAAAACGAGTCGAGCAGCGCCTTGCGCCTCGTCTCCGGCAATCCACTTTCATTGAGCAGCGCCTGCACCAGCTTGAAGGCGACCCCCGCTCCACATAGGTGCTTGTTCGGATAAGTGCAACCCGGTTGATTTGGATTGAGCACCGCGAGCGCAGGCGGTAACTCTTGCTCCGGCAAATGGTGATCCGTCACGATCACGTCGATCCCGATGCTATTTGCGTGCCGGACAACCTCGGTGGCACGTATGCCCGTATCCACGCTGACCACCAGCCGAATTCCTCGAGCCGCAGCCTCGCTGATGACGTTGCTGCGCATGCCATAGCCATCTTTCAGCCGGTGCGGAACGTGAAAGTCCGCCCTTCCACCGAGCAGTTCAATGGTTTTCTTTAAAACGATGATCGAGCAGGTTCCGTCGGCGTCGTAATCCCCGTAAAGCAGCACCGGTTCCCGCCGCGCGATCGCTGTGCGGAGCCGCGCCACCGCATCGGCCATACCATGCATGGCGAGCGGATCGTGCAGTTCGTCCAAATCCGGATACAGAAACTCTTTCGCGCTCGCCGCCCCGGTTAGTCCACGAGAAACCAGAATCCCCGCCACGAGAGGCTCGATACTCAGCTCCGCAGCAAGCGCCCGGACAGCCTCGCTCCGCGCCTCCGGCATCAGCCAAAGCGCTTCCGGCCGCTTCCAGTTACTCTTCATTCAATTGTTCGAAAAATAACCGCCAAGCGACCCATCTTCGTCGATTTCCTGCTCCTCCGACGCGGCATCGAGCTCCCCCAGAATATCCGTGAATGCCTCATACCAGTCGGTATGCACCTCATATTGATAGTCCCGCCCGTCCAGACTAAAGGACAGCGTGAGCGCCGACGTAAACCCTTCATACGACTGCAACTGGCGCAACCGGCTCTCGTACTGCCGTTTCTCATCGCGGGTAAAATCGCACTCTTCTAACTGGTCTAAAGCCGCATCAATTTGGTCAAGAGAGAATGCCTGCTGATTAAACACAATCAGCTTGGCGCCGGCAGCCTGAGCGGTCTGCAGATATTCGCGGAAATCGGCGTGCCGCTCGGTATCCCACGCAATTTGCAGCATTCCATCCAGCGCGCGATCGAATCCGTAGAACACCGCCAGGCCGGATTGCTGCAAATGGCTCTCAATTTCGGAGCGCAGTTTCTCGAGATCTTGTGGCATCGGTTTCCAAACTACCAAATTGACCGAACATTTGGCGCTCAACCCGAGGCGCTCGGTAACCTAATCGGCGCGCAGAACATCGTTTCCTCCATACGGCGGAGGAGAACTGTTACTCTCGATGCGTTTTTGCCTCGTATTACTGTTGTTCGTTTTTGTGCGAGGTCTCAACGCGCAGAGCGGATTTGTCAAATCGGCCGGGCAACCCATTCCGGGCGCTACCGTAACGGCCACCCGAGGGGCACTGAGCTTCACCACCGTTACCGACGCTGACGGCCACTACGGGTTCCCGCCTCTCGCGCCCGGACTCGTGGCAGGTATCCGTTCAAATGTTTGGCTTCGCCCCGCAGCAGCAGCAGATCGATTACGCTACCCACGACGGCCCGGTCAATTTCGAACTCGAATTGAAAGAATCGCCATTTGCCCGGCAGCTTGCTGCTCGGCGGAATCAGCCGGGCAACACGAACGCATCAGCGGAAACCGATTTGCAAAACAGCACTGTCGCCGAGCCGCAGAGTGTCGTTCCCACGGTCGCCACCCAGCAGAATAGCAACGATTCCTTTTTGATCTCCGGCAGTTTGAGTCCAGGAATGGCCACTGGAGCGCAGTCCGATTCGGGTCCGGAACGCTTCGCCGGCTCTGAGCTCGGGCAGTTCGGCGCGGCTTCCGAGGGCGAATCGGCCCCCGGATTCGGTACTGCGTCTGGAGGAGGCGGTCGCGGTTTCGGAGGCGGCGGACGAGGCGGTTTCTATGGCGGACGCGGCGGACGACGTCCGTCTTCGCGTTCAGGTAATTTTGGAAACCGCCGCAATCGCAACCAACAGCTTCACGGACAAGCCTCCTTCACCATCCAAAATTCCGCCCTTAACGCCAAGCCCTTCTCCTTGAATGGTCTCGACGTCCCGCAAGCTGCCTACGCCCAAACCCGCTTCAGCTTCATCGTCGGCGGCCCCCTCATGCTTCCCAAAATTGTCAAAGATCCTAAAACCCAATTCTTCTTTTCCTATTTCGGTACCCGCGCCAAAGCTCCCGAACTCTTCGCCGAAACTGTCCCCACCCTCCCCGAGCGGGGCGGTGACTTCTCCCAAGCTGTGCAATCCCTCGGAACCTCCTCGACCAGCGTCCCGGTGAAGATTTTCAATCCCAGCACCCATCAGCCGTTCCCCGGGAACGTCATCCCGGCGAGCATGCTGAATCCCATCGCCAAATCGCTCCTGAACTTCTATCCGACCCCCAACCAGCCCGGCGCAGCGAACAATTACCAGTTCGAAACCGCGCAAGCGAGCAACTCCGACAACCTCGGCTTCCGCATCCAGCGCAACATCACCAATCTCGACCGGCTGTCCCTAAATTTTCAATATCAGGACCGCGGCGGGACCAAAGCGCAGCCCTTCGGCTACGCCGACCTCACCAACGGCTACGGCCTGAACGCCCAAATCCAATGGACCCGTAATCTCTCGGTCAATGCCATCAATAACGCCCAGGTGCGCTTCAATCGCAACTACGCGAAAATCCTTCCGTACTTCTCAACTCTCCCCGATATCGCTACGGAGCTCGGCATCCCCGGCACCTCCTCGAATCCCCTGAACTACGGCCCTCCCACGCTGAACTTCACCAACTTCGGTTCCCTCACCGATTCGAATGCCACCCTCAACCGCAACCAGTCTCAGGGCTTGACCGACAGCATCAATCTCATGCACGGAACCCACAGCATCACGGTCGGCGGCGGCTACACGCGTGCCGACATGGCCTCCCAAACCGATCCCAATGGCCGCGGCACATTTAACTTCACCGGCGTCGCCACCAGCGAATTGAACGAAAACGGGCAGGCCCGCACCGGCACCGGTTACGATCTGGCCGATTTCCTCCTCGGTTACCCGCAATCAAGCTCCATCCAATACAGCGGCTTCAGCGAATATTTCCAGCAGAACCAGTGGAACGGCTACGCGCAGGATGAGTGGAAAGCCACCGCCAACCTCACCATGATCGCCGGCGTTCGGTATGAGTACTTCTCACCATTCAGCGAAAAATACGGCCGCCTCGCAAACCTCGACATCGCTCCCGGCTACACAGCCGTCTCCGTCGTTACGCCCAATCAAGCCGGCCCATACAGCGGGGTGTTCCCCGGAGGCTTAATCGCTCCCGACTACAACAACTGGTCCCCGCGCCTTGGCCTCGCCTGGAAGCTGCCCTGGTTTAAACGCTCCACCATTCTGCGCGCCGGCTATGGGATCTATTACAACGGCCAGGCCTACATCCAGTTCGCCAGCCTGCTCGCCTATCAACCGCCTTTTGCCGTATCGAACAGCGTCAACACGAGCACATCGAACGTCCTCACGCTGGCCAAAGGCTTCACCAGTACCTCGCCGCGGGATGTCACCAACACCTTTGCCGTCGACCGCAACTACCGCACGCCCTACGCCGGCACCTGGAATTTCTCTTTGCAGCACGAATTCGGCGGCGGCTTCTTCGCCGAGGCAACTTATCTCGGCACCAAAGGCACCCGTCTCGATGTCCGCACCCTTCCCAATCAGTCTCCTTCCGGCAGTTTCATTTCTCCCGGCACCCAGATTTCGAACGCTACCGGCTTCACGTACGATCAATCCATCGGAAACTCCATCTTCAACGCCCTCCAGCTTCGCCTCATTCGCCGCTTTAATCGCGGTATCTCCCTCTTCGCCACTTATCAATTCGCGAAATCGATCGACGATTCCTCCACCTTCGGAGGCAACCTTAACACCGTCGCTCAAAACTGGCTCGATATCGCGGCCGAGCGCGGCCTGTCGAGCTTCGATGTGCGCCACGAACTGCGAGCACAATTTGTTTGGACCTCGCCCGTCGCCGGCCCCGGCTCCCACATCTCGCCCGAAAGCAAAACCGGCCGCTTCTTGAAAGACTGGCAGTTGAGCGGCGGCATCACCGCACAAACGGGCAATCCCCTGACCGCCCGCGTGCTCGGCAATGGCCAGCAGCTCGCCCAAACCGCTGGGGTGGGCCAGGGCCGCGCCGATGCGACCGGCCAGCCCATCGAAGACGGCACTGGCTTTTTCAATCTCAATGCCTTCACCACGGTCCCCGCCGGCCAGTACGGCAACGCCGGACGCAACACCATCCCCGGACCCGGCCTGTTCAGTCTGAATCTCGCCTTCGGTCGCTCCTTTACCTTCGCCGAACGCAAGCGCATCGAGTTCCGCTTCGAAGCTAATAACGTCTTGAATAATGTGAACTACACGAATTTATACACCGTCGTCAATGCCGTCAATTATGGCCTGCCGAGCGCGGCCAGCGCGATGCGTACCGTCGATGCGGTGGTGAGGTTCCGCTTTTGAAACGCTTGCTTTCGATTTTGCTCTGCTGCTCTTGTTGCGCAGCCCCTGTTGGCCCAGCGCCCGACCTTCTCCTTAACCACCAACTTCGTGATTGTGAACGTGAATGTTGTCGATCGTAACGGCAAGCCCATCGAAAACCTCAAGGCAAGCGACTTCCAGGTTTATGAAGACGGCAAACTACAGAAGCTCCAGGCGGTGGATTTTCAGCATCTCAGCAACGCCGCGCTGCCTCCGCCCGAACAAACTCTCGAGACGCGCGAACCGGCCGCCCCGCAAGGTTACAATCCCGCAGCCGACCAAGCTAACAGGCAGAGCGATCTCGCCTCCAAATATCAGGATCGCCGCCTCATCGTCATGCTGTTCGATTTCTCATCCATGCAGCCGGCCGAGCAAATTCGCGCCAAGCAGGCAGCCATCAAATTCCTCACAAACCAGATGACCGCGAGCGATACCGTTGAGCTTCAGGTCTACGGCGCATCTCTCCAAACTCTTCAGGGCTTCACCTCGGACCGCGACCTTCTCATCAATTCCATCAAGAAACTGCGGATCGGCGATTCAAGTGAAAATGCCACCTTCGCCGACGAAGGCGCCGACGCCCAGGATCAAAGCGGTTCCTTCGTTGCCGATGAAACTGAATTCAACATCTTTAATGCCGACGAGAAGCTAGCCGCGCTCGAAGACGCGGCGCGCAATCTCGCGCAATATCCCGAAAAGAAGGCGCTTGTTTACATCTCGAGCGGCATTCAGAAGAACGGAGTCGATAATCAGTCGCAGTTGCGCGCCACCGTAAACACTGCCATTCGCGCTAACGTCGCCTTCTATCCGATCGATGCCCGCGGCCTGAGCGCGCTCGTCCCCGGCGGCGACGCCACCACTACCGGTCCAGCCGGCAACAATCTCTATAACGGCGCCGGCCAGAACAGTGTCAAAGATAATTTCAATAACCAGCAGGAAACTCTGGCTACGCTTGCTCTCGATACCGGCGGCAAAGCGCTGCTCGACTCAAACGATCTGACCGACGGCCTTCGCCAGGTACAAGACGATTTCAACAGTTACTACGTGCTCACCTATGTTTCATCGAACACCGCCATGGACGGCCGGTACCGCCGCATCCAGGTGAAGCTTGCCCCTAGCCTCGCCAGTCTGAAGGCCAAGCTCGATTACCGCCAGGGCTACTACGGCCCAACCACCTTCGGCCACATGCGGGACGAAGATAAAGAAGCCCAGCTTTCCCAAGCCTTGCTGTCTGACAACCCGATTACCGATCTGCCCATGGCCGTCGAGGTCGATTACTTCCGCCTCGCCAAAGGCAAGTACTTCGTTCCGATTACTGTCAAAATCGCCGGCTCGGCGCTCACCTTTAAGAAAAAGGAGCGAAGCAGGCCACCGAACTCGACTTCGTCGCCGAAGTGCGCGATGCCCGCAGCCGTCCCGCCGCCAGCGTGCGCGACACCATTCCTCTGAAAGTAGCCGGCGATGTCGCCGGTCAGGTCGTCCAGAAAAGCGTCCAGTACGATACTGGCGTGACCCTCGCCCCCGGCAAATATACCTTGCGCTTTGTCGCCCGCGAAAATGGCGAAGGCAAGTTAGGCACCTTCGAAACTCCCTTTACCGTTCCCGACCTCTCCGCCAGCAGCCCCGCCTTGCACGTCAGTTCGATGATTCTGAGCGATCAACGGAATCCAATTGCCGACCAGGTAGGCGGCGTGAAGAACAGCCAGAAGCTGCTCGCGAACAATCCGCTCATCCAGAACGGCCAAAAGCTGGTCCCGAACGTAACCCGCGTATTCCCGGAAGGGAAGAATATGCTGGTCTACGCCGAGGTTTATGATCCTAAAATTCCCGACGGCCGCGCCGATGTGGCCGCCAGCCTCGCGCTGTATAGTCATAACCGTAAGGTCTTCGAAACGCCGCCGGTCCAAGTCACCCGCCTCAGTGACAAGCGCGATTCCACTGTGCCCGTCTGGCTACATGCCCCTACCAGTTCCCTAAAGCCTGGGCGTTACCAATGTCAGATTAACTTGATAGACGAATTCGGCCGCAAGTTCGCCTTTCCACGGTCGGCACTCGCGATTGCTCCCGCAATCCGCTGAACCGCCATTAACCCGGGCCGGATCTCTGATATCGAAATCCTACATACATGCTTTGCTAATATACCTGCATGAGCACTGGTTATGGACGTACCAGGATCGCTTTGTCCGTTGTGTTTAGGCGGGCAGTACCAATAGCGGCGATCTTGTTCCTTCCTCTAACACTTACTCTTGAGCGATCGGCCGCTAAACCGGACACCCCTCCGCCCGCGATCGTTCGCCCGGATACAACGGACTTGCGGGTGGTTCGTTTGCAGGATTTCCTTTCTAAACTGCACTGCCCGGTGGCCCCGATGTCCCGTGATTTTATCGTTGCGGCTGATGAGAATCAATTAGATTGGCGTCTTCTTCCCAGCATTTCGGTGATCGAAAGCGGTGGCGGCAAGCAGTTCCGCAATAACAATATTTTCGGCTGGAACCAAGGTCTGGAAACTTTTCCTTCCATTCGGGCAGGATTGCACCGGGTCGCCTTCATGTTGGGCCAGAGCAACCTGTACCGGCACAGGAGCGTTCTCGGGAAACTGCGGCTTTACAATCCGGACGAGGCTTACCCGGCCCGCGTGCTCAACGTAATGCGCCGTATCAGCCCGGGAGTGGTCCTAAACCGCCACTCGTAGCCCTCACTCCGCGCAAGGGGCCGTAAAAAAGAAAGTTGCTCCTTCTCCCGGCCGGCTTTCCACCCAAATCCGACCGTCGTAGCCCTCCACAATGCGTTGCGAAATAGCTAGCCCGATCCCAGTCCCGGGATAATGCGTTCTGTCGTGCAGCCGCTTAAAAACCCCAAACACCTGGTTGTGATACTCCGGCGCTATGCCAATCCCTTGGTCCCGGAACGAAAATCGAACCTGCGATCCCCGTAGTTCGGCCGTTATATCCAGCCGCGGCGCTTCTCCCGGCTTGCTATATTTGATTGCATTTGTAATCAGGTTTTGAAAAACCTGCCGCACGTGAATCTCACGCATTCGCACCGCTGGGAGTTCACCCGCCGAAATCGCAGCTCCGCTCTGGGCAATCGCCTGCGACAAATCACGGCACACATCATCCAAAATCGCCTGCGAATCTGTCGCCTCCGCCGGCTCGTTATTCGCAGTTGCCGCCTGAGTGTACGCGAGTAAGTCCTGCACCAGCGAACCCATCCGCTGCGCTCCTTCGGTCAAATAGCCCAAATACACCGCCGCATCCTCGTCGAGTTGCGTCTGATATCTCCGCTGAATGAGCTGACTGTAGATCGCCACATTCCGGATCGGCTCCTGTAAGTCATGCGATGCCGAAAAGGCGAACTGCTCCAGATCCTGATTCGCTCGGCGCAGCTCGCGCTCGGTTCTCACTTGATCGTCAAAGTCGGTCGACGTGCCCGACCACAGCCTAACCCGCTCCCCTTGGTCAAACAGCGGCCGCGCCCGCGTCTTGAACCAGCGATACGTGCCTTCGTAGCGCCGTATACGAAACGTCGCATCGAAATCCGTCTTCTTTTCAACCGCCTCCTGCCACGCTCGCAGCGCCTGTTCCCGGTCCTCAGGATGAATCGAATCCACCCATGCCCGCTGCGCATCTTCCAAACTTACCCGCCCGGTATACCCCAGCCACTGTCCGCTTAGGTACTCCACCCTGCCGTCCGCGGCCGCCGACCAGATCAGTTGCGGAACGCTTTCTGAAAGCACCCGGTACCGTTCTTCGCTATTCCGCAGCGCTTCTTCCGATTGCACGCGTTCCGTCACGTCCTGCTGCACCGAGACCCACCTCGCCACACTCCCGTCCGCAGACTTCACCGGCGTGATTCTCCACTCAACCGTGTACTCGGTGCCATCCTTGCGGTAGTTCACCGTCTGCCCATGGAAACTCTGCTCTGTCTCCAAATCGCTTCTCAGCTTCGCCATCAACTCCCGGTCGGTTTTGGGGCCCTGAAGTAGGCGCGGCGTCTGGCCGATCGCCTCCTCGCGCGCATACTGTGTCATCCGCGTAAACGCGGGATTCACATACTCCATCCTCGGTCCCGGAAATTCCAGATTTGCTTCCGTGATGATCACCGCATCGTTAGCCGATTCCACGGCAGCTTCGAGCAGCGACATTCGCGCCTCCGCTCGCTTCCAGTCGTCGATATCCATGCTGACCCCGACGATTCGCAACGATTCGGGATCTTCGGCGTAAGTGATCAGTCCTTGTCCCCGGATCCATCGATTAGAACCGTCAGGTAGGATGTTCCGATATTCAAAACTGATGTCCGTCTCCCGTTGCTGGATTCGTCCGCTAATGTCGTCTACTACCCGCTGCCTGTCCTCCGGTTCAATTCGATCTAACCAGGCGTCGATCGTCCCCTCGAACCCTCCCTCCGGCAGTCCGTACAGATATTCCATCTCGGCCGTCCAAACCACAACCGGCCCCGGATAGGAAATTTCGAAGCTTCCAATGCGCGCCGCCCGTTGCGCCAGCCGCAAGCGCCCTTCGCTCGTGCGAAACTCCTGGGCCGCCCGCGACCGCTCGAGCGACTCCCAACACCGGTTCGCCGCCAGACGCGCCGCTCGGATTTCAAAGTCTCGCCATTGCCGCGGTGCGTCACCTCGCGCCGCCATCGCCGCCAACAATACGCCCGCTCGTTGAATCGGAACGTACAGCAGCGAGCCTTCTGCCGTATTGCGCTCAAGCGGCCTGCCGGAACGCAACACCGCCAAATCTGCATCAGGCAGTTCCAATGGTGCTTCTAAATACGAGCAGTCCTGGGCCTTGAGATATCCACCCAGCAGCTGGGTACTAGTCTCTACAATTTCTTCCTTGCTGGTGAGCGAGCGCGTCCGGTCGTCCAGTTCCAGCAGCATCGCATCGCGCAGTTCAAGCCGTTTGCGCTCCGTGATGTCAATGCGCAACCCCGTGAACCAATCGCCTTCGATCCGTCCCGTGTCCCGCACCCACCGGACCTCGTCGACGCCCAGAACCACTCGGAATTCAAGGTCATAAGCGCTCTGCCTGTCGATCGCGCTCAGCACGGCGGCTCTCACCCGGCTTAAGTCATCAGCATGAATGCCCCGATAAAAATCCTCGCCGACTCCTGCTGGGAGCTTACACTCCCAAATTTCGATGCGGGCTGCTTCGAGCGCCTGCTTTAATCTCTCCTCGAATGGTTCGCCTTCTCTCATGACCGGCTGGAACAATTATCCACATAGCCCGGCTCGCTCGTGGCGCACAGCATCTTTCTTGTGGCATGTGGACAGTTAGCAATTAGCTTCACCACGGCAGCGAAATTCGATACAAATTCCGGTGCGTCGTCGTTTTTATGTATGCAAAATGCGAAATGTCCTCAGCTGGTATCAGGTCGCCGCGCCAGGAGCCGGCCAGATCCTGCGCTTCGACATCACCCCGGGCTGATAAGCACAGTGGGGTAGGTCTGAAGTCCCGGGCTTACCCCCGCTCTTCCATCGCTAAAGCCGGGACCGGTTTCCCCACGCGCGTAGTTGTGATCACCACAACGCTGATCAGCACAAACACGGTCCCGAGAATTACCCGCAACCCCAGCGCTTCGCCCCCTAGAAAATATCCAACCAGCACCGCAACCACCGGGTTCACATACGCGTACGTGCCTACCTTTGTCGGCGATTCATGGTGCAGCAGCCATACATACGCAGTAAACCCGATAATCGAGCCGGGCACAATCAGATACAGCAGCGCGAGCCATGTGCCTTGCGAAACTGTCAACGGGTGAAAGCCGCGGAATTCCCCGAGCAATCCCGCTCCCGCAGCCAGCAGCACCCCTCCGGTCAACATCTGCACGCCGGAGCTCATGACTTTTGACGGCGGGAGCGGCAGCTTCCGGGTCAGCGCGGACGCAATCGACCAGCTGACCGCCCCGATCAGCAGCGCGACCGCTCCTCTTTTGTCCACCGGCGCTCCACCGAGATCAAACGAGCGGTTTACCAAAACGATCACCCCTCCCAGTCCGATCAACAACGCCAGTGCCAAGCGAAATGTGAGTCTCTGGGTTCCCAGTAAGAGTATTTCCGAAAGCGCCATAAACGCCGGAATGGTGGCCATCACGACCGCCGCAATCCCCGAAGGAACCCGCTGCTCGGCCCAGAACAACAGTCCGTAGTCGACTGCGAAAATCAGCAGGCCGAGCAAGGACGCCGACATCCATTGCCGCCCGTTCGGAGCGCGCTCACCGCGCATCCTCATCCAGCCATACAGTACAAGGCCCGCAACAAACACTCTCATCGATGCGAAGAGGAGCGGAGGAATTTCGCGCACTCCCACCCGAATCGCCAGGAACGTGGATCCCCAAACAAAATAAATAATCGCAAACGCCAGCAGCGTCTTCCAGGTCGCGGCAGGAGTTTCAGTTCTCATTCAGATGCAATCGCCGATCGAGTTCCCAAGCTCTGCAGCCGGTACATGTCCGCATACAGTCCCTGCTTTTCCAACAATTCAGCATGCGTCCCCCGCTCGACAATGCGCCCATCTTGCACAAACAAAATCAAATCAGCCTTGCGTACCGTCGAGAGGCGATGGGCAATCGCAATCGATGTTCTCCCTTCGAGAGCGATCTCGAACGCCCGCTGAATGGCCGATTCCGATTCCGAATCCAGATGAGCAGTCGCCTCGTCCAGAATCACAATCTCCGGCGCTTTCAGAAGCAGGCGCGCAATCGATAACCGCTGCTTCTCGCCTCCGGAGAAACGATAGCCTCGCTCGCCTACCAGCGTATCGAGCCCTTCCGGCAGCGACAGGACGAGCGGCAAAATCTGCGCTGCGCCCAAAGCTTCTTTCAACTCGGCGTCCGTCGCGTCCGGCTTGGCGTACAAGAGATTCGCGCGGATCGTATCGTGGAACAGGTGAGCGTCCTGCGTCACGATTCCTATACGGCGCTGCAAACCGTCCAGCTTCGCGTCGCGCACGTCGACTCCATTGATCGTGACAGCGCCTGTTTCCACGTCATACAGTCGCGCCACAAGCTGTGTGATTGTCGTTTTACCCGCGCCGGAAGGCCCAACCAGCGCGATAAGCTGTCCAGGCACAACCGCAAACGTAATGTCTTCAAGTACCGTTTTCCCATTTGCCTTCTCCGGCTCCGCAATCGATGCGAGCGACGCGGGGAAGATTTCCGATGCCGTCGGATAGCGGAACGAAACACGATCAAATGAAATGCGCGCCGCGCCTTCTGGAATTGCAATCGCGTCCGCCTTCTCCTCAATCATCGGCGGCAGATCGAGCACCTCAAATACGCGTTCAAACGAAACCAGCGCAGTCATGATGCTGACCTGGATATTCGAGAGCCCGGCAAGCGGCCCGTACAGCCGGGCCAGATAAGAAACAAAGGCCACCACTGTGCCCACATCCAGCCGGTGCCTAACCGCGAGTACGCCCCCCACCCATAGGCAAGCGCGGTCGCGAAGTACGCCATCAGCATAAGCGCCGTCATGAATAGCCGGCCGTAAATCGACCGTCTTACTCCGATATCGGAAACCCGCGCCGCTTTCGCTTCAAACGCGGCACTTTCGTCCTGCGGCCGTCCAAAGAGTTTCGCAAGCTGCGCGCCCGCCACATTGAAGCGCTCAACCATCAGATTGTTCATCGCCGCGCCCAGGTCATAGCTCTCACGCATGATTTGCTGAAGCCGGCGTCCCCACAGGCGAGCCGGAAAGAGAAACAGTGGTAGCAAAACCAGGGCCGCGAGCGTAATCTGCCAGCTAAGCACAAACATCGCGCTCAACACTAGCGCTACCGAAATCGCGTTACCAATCACGGTCGACAGAATGTCGGTAAATGCCGTTTGCGCTCCGGTCACGTCGGCATTCAATCTGGTGACCAGCGCTCCCGTGCGCGCCCGAGTAAAGAAGGCAAGCGGCATTCGCTGAATGTGCTCGAACAGTTTGGTCCGCAGCGACAGAACGATGCGCGCTCCCGTCCGCGCTGCGAGGTAGGACTGCGCAAATCCGAGCCCGGCGTCAAACAGCCCGAGAATTCCTGCCAGAATCGCGAGCCGGACAATCAGGGCCGCGTTCTCTCTGAGTATCCCGTCGTTGATGATGCCCCGGTAAATCAGAGGATTGATGATCCCGACCGCCGCGTCAATAACCACGACCGCAAGAAAGAATGTGAGCAGTCCTGCATACGGAACCGCAAAGCGAAGCATGCGCCGCGCCGTTCCGGGTTTAACTTTCTGTTTCAGCACCGATGCATCCTGTCCGAAGGAGCGCATCGCCCCGATCATCCCACCCATTCGTGCAACCTTTTCACCTCCTGCCTGTAATCTCAGGAACTGCTACGGAGTTCGTCTAAACCTCTTCCAATCAGCTTGAACGCAGCCCAATAGTATGGGTGAGGGAAACGGTCGCGGAGTTCAATCATCGCTGATCGCACGGCGTCCCCTTTCCGGGCTTCCGTCGCATATCTCGTATAGAAGATTTTCATGAACTCGGCCGTCGTCCGATCATCCACCTCCCATAACGAAAGAAGTAACGATTGTGCGCCAGCGTAGAGCAGACCGCGCGTCAGCCCGATCGCCTCATCGCCCGCGTCGACCACGTTCAGCCCGGTCACACATCCGCTCAAAGTCAACAATTCCGCCGGCAGGTTCATCTGATACAAGTCATAAAGAGTCAGGTACGAGTCCGCCAGGCGGATGGCTGAGAACATCGGGCTATCGGGCCGGAAAAAGCCGTGGCTTGCGATGTGAATCACGCGGCTGGCCGCGCCGAGTTCCCGGAGTGCCCCCTCTGTAGCTTCGCCTGCCCAAAGCACAAGTGGATTCGGAAGCACATTCGCCACCGCTTCCACTTCCCGTTTGATCGAAGGCATGCGCGGGTCATCCACGCCAAAAATCAGCGATCTCGTCTGCTTACGACTCTCGCGCCCACGGAGTGGATTCACAAAGATGCTGGCACTCGGCGCAAAAGACACGCTGAAGCGATCCACCAGGTAATCCTTCCCGTCGAAGAACGCGTGAAACGGAAGCGAATGAAGCGGCCCGTACGGGACAATCACCAAGCGCCGCGTTCGCAATAATTCCTCAACCGGCTCGATCAATTGTTTGTAGAGCGCCTGCAAATGCGCCTGCGCGGATTGCAATAGCGCAGCTTCGAAACGCGTTACGTAATCGGGGTTCAACCGGAACTTTGAAAGCTGGAATTGCAGCATCCGGAGACTCTGCGCCGTTTCCGCGGCATCAGCCACCGGTACAATCTGAAAGCTCTCCGGCGACAGCACGATCGCATGGACTTTCCCGTCGATCGCGAAGTACTCGAGCAGCGTCGAATTCTTGGCCAGCGCAGTCCGAACCTCCGTCACGTTCGCCGGACGCGAGGTCTTTAGCGTTGCGCCCACGCTCCCTGAGACAGGCGCGTCGAGCAGCATGCGATGAAGCTGATGCTCGTACGAAATCGACTTGGCCCGTAGCTCGTTCAGCCGGTCGCTCGAAATCCGATCGGCCGAATATTGCTCGCGTTCGATCAGATGGTAATACCAGTTCAGAGCCTTTCTGAGCTCGCGAACGCGCCGGCTGCTCGCGTCTTCTTCTGGGGCTGCGTTCTTCGGTTCCGGACCAGCCAGAAGCAAGTCTTGTAGGATGCGCGATTTCGCGGCTTCCACGTAAGAAAACACTTCCGCATCGGACGCCTCGCCGCCGCCGCGCTCCAGGCATAGCTGCGCCAATCGGTCATATACTCCAACGCGATTGCGCATGAAGCCGATTTTTAGCTCGTCTCCCTGCAAGCTGCTGCGTAGCGTTTCAAGCGACGATCGCGCTTCTTGATAATGAGCGTACGCTCCCTCCCGGTCTCCCCTGGCTTCGAGAACCTGACCGTGAAGGAATCGCGCCTGATACAGCAGAACTGGTGCATCGAGTACGCGAAGAGGCTCGAGCGCAGCACCGCATTCGATGAGCGCTCGTTCGTGATCACCGGTTGCGAGCCCGATACGGCCTAACAAAAGACGGCACGCAACGTGTTTGCTGGGCAACGCCGCTTTCTCGAAAACACCCAAGGCCCGCCGGGAAAGCTCTTGCGCCTGCTCGAACCTCGCCTGCTCGAACAACGTCGTAGCGCTATAGAGATCGATCAGCGCCGGAAGGATCTCATTATCTTCGCGCCGCGCCATCCCATGCGCGGCTTCGAACAGGTCCAGAGCCCGGTTGGCATTTCCCTGCAGGCTGACCGCCACCGCTAGATTCAACTGGGAGCGCGCCATTTCATAATTCATTTGCAGGCGCCGAAATTGTTCGAGACTGCTCTCAGCCGCATCCGCCGCTTCCTGAACAAAGCCCAACGCTAAATAGATTTCCGAGGCGTCGAGCTCGCACAGGCCGAGATGATAATGATCCCCTGTCTTTCGGCAAATTTCCCGCGTAGCTCGCAGCATCTCGAGAGACGTGGAATACTCGCCTCGCAGGAAGTGCAGGTAAGCGATATTGTAATCGGCTTGCGCGACTAGCTGAGGCATTTCGTTCTGCTCGCAGAGATGCCTCATCCGCTGGTATGCAGCCCGCGCGGCATCGTAGTCGTCGAGTGCAATCAGGCACACGGCGATATTATGCAGCGCGACGCCGATCGCCTCAACATCCTTATGGGGCAGCAGTTCGCGGTAGGCCCGCTCGTAGGCCTCAAGCGCCTCAGCGAAACGGTTCTGCCGGTGAAGAATATTCGCAACGTTGATTTCCAGGCGCGCAATCCGCAAGCTCTCTCCCAAGCTGCGGAAGATCGTGCGCGCTTTGCCGGCCGCCTCGAACGCGCTGTCATACTCGCCGATCAAAGCTCGGGATTGTATCGAGCTGCTAAGCGTGCGCCCCACCTCGCTCATGTTTCCGGCGCGCTCGAGCAGTTCGGCTGCCTGGTCAAAGAGTCGCACCGCTTCCCGACACTCTCCCCGGAACCACAGCGTGTTCGCCTTGGCTCGTAGCGCAAGACCAAGCGTTTCTCCATCTCCCAATTCCTGTGCAATGGCAACCGCAGCTTCCGCCAGCATCGATGCTTTCGGCAGGTCGACACGCACTCCGGTGCGGATGGCCTCGGCTAACCCTCCAACCGTGTCCGAACTCAATAAGTGCGGGTGGCTGTGCAAAAAAGATTTGCGGCTGCCGCCGTCTTCAATTCTGCCCGCCTCCAGGCACAGTTCTTCGATCTGCGCTTCGATCGAACTCATACAAAGCCTTTTCCTTCGAGCGCCTGACGCAGCTTTTCGAGGCAGCGCATGCGGGTGGCTCCCATCGAACCCTTGGCCATGCCAAGCTCCGCCGCCGCAGTTTCATACGGGATCGGCGGATCGCTAAAGAACAAGAGCTCGATCAACTTCCGGCAGGCGGGGCTCAGATCACCCACCGCTTCCCTCACCAGTTGCTCGCGCTCCACTTCGCGGACGAGGTCATCCGGCGAATCCAGGCTGCGCGCTGTCCGTTCCCGATCTCCTTCGAAGTCCGTTCGTCTTTGGCGCTGCCATTGATATCGATTGCAAGCATGCGAAGTGGTCTGGATCACCCACGCGGCCAGCGCGCGGGGCTCCCGTATCTTCTCGAGAGAGCCCAGCAGCGCCAGGCATACGGACTGGAAAATATCTGATGCCTCGTCCTCTCGGAACCCGCGCCTTATCGGAATCGAATAGATCAAATTCCCATACTTGCGGATCAGCGTCGCCCAGGCCTGCTCGTCGCCCGCCGCACACTGCGCCACGAGCTCTGCGTCTTCCGGGAAAGGCCCTGGCCCGGTGGACATCTGAGGCTTGGGCCAAGGCATCAACGAGCGCCTGTCGGATGCGGAGCGCCTATCGAAAGTTCGCCGGCGTTCCACAGCGTGTAACTGCTGAGTACCGCAGGCTGGAAGTTAGCCACTCGGTCCCGGGCGCCGGCCACGATATTCGGAGATACCAGGAAAACAACAGGCTGTTGCTGCCAAACAATCTCCTGAACCCGATCGAACAGTTCCTTGCGCCGGGTGTGGTCCAGGGTAATCATTTGCTCATGCATGAGCTGATCGATTTGCCCCTGCCACGGCTCCGGAGGTTTGGTCGACCGCAATTTCCAGAGGTGAGCCTGACCACCCGAAGGCAAGACGTTCATCTCGGTATTGGGGTCGGCGTCGCCGTCTGCCAGGGTCATGATCGCCGCTTCATAGTTGAATCGATTCAAAATCTTGTCGACCATCGCTCCAAAATCCATGGGAACAAGAACCAGCTTTATTCCAATTTCCTTCAAGTCTGCTTGTAATATAGCGGCTATTCGTTCCTGTTGGGGCTTTGCCGAATTGTACATTATGGAGAATTCGACCACTTTGCCGGACGTGTCCTGCAAAACTCCGTCCTTTGTCCAAGAAAAGCCTGCCGCCTGCAGTATCTTTCTGGACCGTTCGACCGAACGCGGCGGATTCGGAATAGCTTTGTCAAACCAGGCGCGATTACCCGGGCTGATTTCGGTGCTGAGCGGGCAAGCGCGGCCGGCATAGGCCAAACGCACGATACCTTCACGATCCGTCACTGCGGAGACCGCTCGCCGGAACGCGGCTTGCCGGAACCATCTCTGTTTTTCTGTGAGCGACCGCGCCTCCGATCCGGTTAGATCGTTCAAGTTAAACATCAGAAATGTGTACTCGAAGCCCGGGCCCGCGTCGTAGACCCGAAATCCGCGATCCTCGTTTTCTTTAAGGGTGGAAAAATCCTGGGGGTCGAAGCGCGATATGAGATCCAGATTGCCTGCCTCGAAACGAATTTCTTGAGCCTCTGGCGTTGGAGTAGACACGGAAATTACACGGTCCAGATAAGGAAGCTGATTCCCTTGTTCGTCTCTTTTCCAATAAAACGGATTTTTTTCCAGTGTGAGCGACTGCCCCGGACGGTATTGGCGAAGCCGGAATGGGCCCAGGCCCGCCAGTTCCCCGGGCGGGGTTTGCAGATTCCACGCATCCGCCAGTTTGCCCGCGCGGTACGCCGGTTCGAGCAGATGCCGGGGCATAATGGCCACGCTGTCGAACAACCGCTCCGCTGCGCCATAGGGCGCGGCTAGCGTGAAAACTACCGTATAAGGGTCTGTCTTGTGTAACTCTATTGGAGCGCCGCCCACCATCAGAAGATCGCGCTGCGGCGAATGATCCCGTTCGTCCAGGTATGCTGCAAACGTGAACAGCACATCGTTCGCATCAAACGGCTGTCCATCGGAAAAGCGCAACCCGCGCCTCAGATGCACCGTGAATCTCCGCCCGTCCGGCGACAATTTCCAGGCGCTTGCGAGCGCTGGCTCGGTCTGCTGGGTGAAGCGGTTGATGTGAATCAAATCCGCGTTGATCAACCCGATAATTTCTTTTGAGCTGCCGTCGAGCGCCACGAGGGGATTCAAGGTCTTCGGCTCGGAACGGTGGGAGACTACTAAGGTTCCTCCGCCTTTGCCCGTCACCCCGCGCACAATCAGATATTCCGGATTTGCCAGTAGGGCCAGGAGAATTATCAGCAGCATGAATTTTTCGCGGCGCAGTTGCCTCTGCACTCTGCGCCTCTCTCTTCCGGCGAATAGCCGGTCCAGTTTTCTGATTTTAGATCACATTCCGTAACTTTGAACCCGACCTAGCTCAGCCCGAAAAAACCATTGAAAAATCGCCAGAACTAAAATAAGCGCAACCGCCGGCGCAAACATCCACCAGCAATTCTCAAGCACGAACAGCGTGCGTAACTGCGCCAGCATATTGCCCCAGC
Source organism: Terriglobia bacterium (assembly GCA_963767485.1). Lineage (GTDB taxonomy): Bacteria > Acidobacteriota > Terriglobia > Bryobacterales > Bryobacteraceae > Bog-105. Next base: position 72,199 of record CAVYDZ010000019.1, read on the forward strand.
TTGGCGAGGGTTCGCTCACCCCCAATCCGAAAAACGAAAGCGTTACTTCGGCTGTGATGTATTGCGGAATGTAGAGCGCGGCCTGTGTGATCGAAACCAGATAAGCTTGCGGCAGGACGTGCGTACGTAGCAGGTAGAGTTCGGATGCGCCGAAGCCTCGGGCCGATAGCACGTACTCGCGATTCCGTCCGGCTAACGTGATGCCACGCACCAACCGCGCCGGACGCGCCCAGCCAAGCAAGCCGGAAACTAGCATCAGCAGCCAGAAGACTGATAGCGGATCGAGCTGGAGCGGCAGCAAGGCTCGAATGGCGAGCAACAGGTACAACCAGGGCACGGCAAGAAACACTTCGGCAAGGCGCATGATCCCTTCGTCTACCCAACCCCCGAAATATCCTGCAAACCCGCCGAGCACCAATCCCAGACCCACTGAAAGCGCCGTTGCCGCTACCGAAGTGAATAGCGAAATCTGGCCTCCGTAGAGCAGGCGGGAAAACACGTCGCGTCCCAAACCATCTGTGCCCAGAAGGAAGACATTTCCTCCCGCCCCGGTCCCAAATAAATGGATACGAGCTTCGATGCCGCCAGGAAGCGTGTACCGAGTCCCGGGAATCAGGAAGCGGATCGGGTATCGGAGTGGGTGTACCTTCTTCTCGCCATATACAAAGGGCCTTGCGTGCAGATGACCTTGCTCGTCAATCCAATGAAGTCTGGTGGGGGGAGCATAGGCGAGCAGCCGGTTCTGCGTTTCGTAGTTGTAGGGCGCAAAGAAACCAGCCCCCAACGCGATCAAATAAACGCACCCGAGCGTAACAGCTGGGATCGCTTTCAGGCGCACGGCCGCCTACTTCGTTCGAATTCGCGGATCGCTGGCATACAGAAGCAGATCGGCCGCGAGATTTCCTAGTACGAGAAATGCTGCCGCGATCATTGCAGAATCGACGATCAGAAAGATATCACGATCCCTGATCGCCTGAAGCATCAATTGACCTAGTCCCGGCCAGCCGAAAACTCCTTCCACCACAAGTGACGAACTCATCAGCAGCCCGAGCGAGAGGCCAAAAAGCGAGATCATCGAATTCAGGGCAGCGGGCAATACCCATCGCAGCAGAATGCGGGTGTGCCCGATCCCCAGGCTTCGCGCCGCCGTGACAAAAGGTGCATCGAGCGCCTCGCCAACTCCGTTTCTGATATGCAACACAAGCAGGGGCAACAGTCCGGCCGCCAGGCAAATCGTGGGAAGAAACAAGCTCCTGAGCGATTCGGCCGGCTCCAGTTCTGTGCCTATGAAAGGGAAACGGCTGTGTGCCGCAATCAGAAGGACCCCCAGCGCGAGCACCACTTCCGGCACCCCAAGCAGAAAGGCCGTGAATCCGCTCGCGAGCAAGTCCGCCCAGCCTCCACGCCGCGCAGCAGCCGCAATTCCGGCCGGCAGCGCGATCATCCACGCGAGCAGCATCGCCAACAGCGCGAGTAGTAGAGTGTTGCGCGCTCTCGGCCACAGAATAGGGCCTGCGGCTGTGTTATACGCGAGCGAATATCCCCAATCGCCGTTCGCCGCCGAGCGCAGCCATCGCCAATACAAAATCGGAAACGGCTTGTCCAATGCGTGTTCTGCCCGCATCGCCCTAAGCGCCTGGCTGGACACTTGTGGGTTGACTCGCGCCGAATCAAAGTAATCTCCCGGGGTAGCGGTGACTAAGGCAAGCGAGAGAACCGAGACGCAGAGCAGCAGCAGCACTGCATGCGCCGCCCGTCTCGCCAGAAATTTCAAATTGCGTCCACCAGTTGCCGCGTGGCTTCATGTTCGGGCCGCCAGAACAATCGCCTTGGGTCGCCCTGCTCCACAATCCGGCCGTTCTCCATCACCGCAATTTGATCCGCAAACGAGGCCGCCCGCCGCAAGTCATGCGTGATGAGCACGTAGGATAACGATAGCGAAGTCTTGAGCTCAAGCAGCATTGCAGCGATTTCGGCTTGAACCGGCAAGTCCAATCCAGCGAAGGCTTCGTCCAGAATGAGCACCGAAGGTCGCAGCACCAGCGCGCGGGCCAGCGCCAGGCGCTGCCGTTGCCCTCCGCTCAATTCCAATGGTCGGCGATCACTGAGCGCGGCGGGCAAGCCCAGCTTCAGCATCATCTCCAGCGCGCAATCCCGCGACTCCGTCTTCGACATCCGTTTGCGCAACCGCAGCGGTTCCGCGGCAATATCTACTGCCCGGAAGCGGGGATTCAAAGCAATCGCCGAATGCTGCCACACAAGCTGAATCCTGGTTCGCTCACCATGGAAACGAATCTCGCCAGAATCAGGTTTTTCGAGCAGAGCCAGACAACGAGCCAGCGTCGACTTGCCCGCTCCTGACTTTCCTACCAGCGCCAACGCAGTACCCACCGGTAAACGCAAGCTTAAATGATCCACAGCGCGCGTGGTGCGGCCGCGGCCGTAATACGTCTTGCAGATTTCATCCGCCTCCAGAACGTTCGGTCGCATGGGAAGGGTTTTGTTCGCGTTTTCGGGAGGCGCCGGCAGCGGCACAATCGACTCCGCCAGCTTTGCCGTGTACGGATGCCGCGGGCTGCGCAATATTCCGGCAAAGCTGCCCGCTTCCACGACCCTGCCCTCCCGCATCACAATCAAGCGGTCCGCCAGCTCGCGAACCATCACCGGATCATGCGTAATAAAGAGGAGCGACAGTCGAAACTCCTGCACCAAACGGCGCAGCAGCCGCAAAATTTCGGTTTGCACAACATTGTCGAGCGCGCTGGTTGGCTCATCCGCAATCAGGAGGGCCGGATTTGCGGCCAATGCTTGTGCAATCACCACGCGCTGCCGCTGCCCTCCGCTGAGCTGGTGCGGATAGGCGCGCGCCAATTCGACTGGAAGCCCAGCAGCAACCAAAGTTGCCAATGCACGCTCACGCCGATCCTGCTTTCGCAGCCGAACGTGCGCGCGCAAAACTTCCGTCACTTGTCCATCCACCCGCATTACAGGACTGAGCGCCAGTTCCGGATCTTGCGCTATCAACGAAATCTGTGCGCCGCGAATTTGTTCCCATTTACCGCTCTTCGCTTCGGGAAGCTCCGATCCGCGCAGCAAAATGCGGCCGTGCACCAGCGCGGAGTTCGGCAGCAGTCCCAGAATGGCACGTCCCAGCGTCGTCTTCCCCGCGCCGGATTCGCCCAGCACCGCCATTGTTTCGCCCGCGTGCAGCTCTAAATTGACGCCATCTAAAACAGCTTGGGCTTTTCCGCCAAAGCGGACGGTGAGGTCGCGCACTTCGAGCAGCGGGTCCGCCATTTCCGTTGTCACTTACTCAACAATCAAAAGCTTATCTTCTGATATTCATAAGTTTCGAAGGATTTATGTACTTTCTGGCCTCTGTTCAGATCCTATATTGCGGGAACTGATCCATTTTCGGTGGGCATACTTGGAGGACACTTATTATGAAACGGCACGCATTTATCACCTCGATTCTGTTATGCGTTCTGTGGGCTGCTCCGCTCCGGGCAAGCAGCCGCGCCATCGTTCGCATTGAAGGCGCTCAAACGCTCTTAAATACAGTCTGCGGATTGTTGGGCTGCAGCGTGGCCGAAAGCATTGGTGACCCGGCGAACCAGCTCTTTCTCGTCACCTCCAATCTCCTGGATCTGCCTACACTTCTTTCAGATTTGCTCAACATTCCAGGAGTGGTCGATTGCGAACCGGACCTGCTCGCTAACGCCAGCGGTACCACTTACACTGCTCCGGCTGCTCTCACTGATACCACTCCGATCGCTTACTACGGGACGACGGTTCCAGACGGATATGTTAACCAGCCCGCCACCAGCATCGTCCGGGTTTCCGCGGCGCAGGGTACCTTCAACGTGAGCGGCACAGGCACAGTTGCAGTTATCGATACCGGGGTCGATCCAAATCACCCGGCCCTCTCCCGCGTTCTGCTCCCCGGTTACGATTTCACTCGCAATCGGCCTGGAGCCGATGAAACCCGCGATGCAACATTTTCATCGCCGCCTACCTCCGGATCGCCTGACCAGGTGAACTCGACGACGGTCGCCGATGTCGACCAATCGACGGCGGCTGTTGTCGACGGTCCTCCAGGCTATTCCGATTTCGGCCATGGCACGATGGTCGCGGGCATCATTCACCTGGTCGCGCCTACGGCCGCCATCCTCCCGTTGAAAGCTTTTGGATCCGACGGATTGGGCTACACGTCCGACATATTACGTGCGATTTACACTGCCGTGAACGAGAATGCCCGGGTAATCAATATGAGTTTCAACCTTGCCGGACCTTCCCGCGAAGTGAAGACCGCATTGCAGTACGCAAACACGCTGGGCGTGATTTGTGTAGCGGCGGCCGGCAATAGCGGCACTGAGACCCTGGTCTATCCTGCCGCTTATGCGAACCTGGCTATGGGAATTGCATCCACCTCGAATACCGACCAGCGCTCCTCCTTTTCGAACTATGGTCCGCAACTCGTTTGGGTGGCGGCCCCGGGGGAAGGCGTGGTAACCACGTATCCATTCGGACTCTACGCAGCCGGCTGGGGAACGTCGTTCAGCACACCCTTCGTCTCCGGCACGGCTGCCCTGCTGGTCCAGATGGGCTGGCAATGCAATGAATCGAGCGGCGCACAGGCGATCGCACACGCAGTTTCCCTCACCTCCGATTTAGGAAAGGGACGGCTGGACATCTACCAGGCCGCGCAAGCCTGGCAACAGGCAAGCCAGATCCCTTAACGCTGTGCGCGGGAGCAAGCATTTTCGCCCGCGTTCCCGAACCAGACTGGGTACTATCTCGGTGCTAGCATGATGTAGCGCGTGTGGATCGACAAGCTGTTCGGAGAGGATCGGCTGGACCCGGAATTACGGCCCGGTATCGAGGCTCGGTTTTATCGTTGCCTGGTAGAAAACAGCCTGGGATTGATGTGCTGCCACGATCTAGACGGCGTGCTGCTCTGGGTGAACGACGCGGCTGCGCGTTCTTTAGGTTACACGCCCGAAGAGGCCACTGGTAAGCGTCTCGACAGCTTTCTTGCTCCCGAAGCCGCTCCGTTTTTCGATGCCTACCTCGGTCGAATACGACGCGAGCATTCCGATAACGGCATGATGCGCCTTTGCACGAAAAAGGGTGAGGAACGGATGTGGTTATACCGGAACATTGTGAATGAAGATCCGGAACTCCCGCCTCACGTCTTCGGTCACGCGCTCGACATCACAGAGCAGTTTCGGGTCCAGCGCGCCTTCAGAAGTTTATTTCAACAGAGTCCGCTTGGCCAACTGGAACTCGACATAGACGGCAAACTGCTTCGCATTAACTCTGCCGCTTGTAAGATGCTCGGCTATTCCGAAAATGAATTGCTGTTTCCAGTCGCTACCTTGCCTATCGCCGATTTTTTCCAGGACCTCATGGTAGGAGAACAGGGCACTCGGTTTGTGATCTTCCCGCGGCGGGATGGCGAAGTACTTCATCTCGAGATTCACGTTCGCCGGGTTGCCGATTCCAGCCTGTCGCGGACTTGGGTGAGTTGCGCGTTATTGGACGTTTCCGAAAGGGTCCGGGCCGACACTAAAATCCGCAATCTGAACGCGCAGCTTGAAGCACGAGTGGCCGCGCGAACCGCCGAACTCGGACAGTCGAACGCCGAGTTGCGGGAATTCGCCTTTATCGCATCTCATGACCTGCAGGCGCCCTTGCAACAGGTCGGCAAAGCCCTTGAACAGATTGAATCGAAAGTCACCAGCCCCGAAGCGCGCCGCCTGCTTGCCAAGAGCCACGCCGATATACAACGCATGTCAATGCTGGTAGAAAGCCTACTCAGCTACGCGGTGCATTCAAATTCAGCGGCAGCGGGGGCCGCCCCTCAAGTTCCGCTTAAGGTGGCGATTGAAGAAAGCTTGCTGACCCTCGCCTCCGCTATAGCTGCGTCACATGCGGTCGTAACTTACGAAGGCTTGCCGCCGATTCTGGTAAGTGAGCCGGAATTCGCTCAACTCTTTCAAAATCTCATTGGAAACGCGCTGAAATACCGCAGCGAAGCCGCTCCAAAAATCGGCATCTCGGCCGTAAAGTCAAAGGATTTCTGGACGATTTCCATCGAAGATAACGGCCTGGGAATCGACCCGGCCTATTCTGAACGCATCTTCGAGGCATTTCGCCGCCTGCATGGCAAAGAATACGCGGGCAGCGGCATCGGCCTGGCAATCTGCAAAAAGATTGTGGAACGCGCGGGCGGCCGGATCTGGGTCGAATCGCGGCCCGGCCAAGGCTCGATTTTCCGTTTCACACTTCCCGTCCCCTCATAACTTGGCGCGCGCTGCGGAAGGGATGAAGCTTTTCACCCTTCGGCTCTCTTCCCAAAGAGCGTCTGAATACCCGCATACGCGCTCTTAGGCAACGAGCGCACAATTCGCCGCCGCTTATCCCGGAAATCGCTGCGCCGCTGCCGGACTACGTCACGCAAAATGGATCCGGCAATTTCGCCCATCTTCCAGACTCCATCCCGAAACCCCCGATTCATCTCAGGCGCGGCCCGGTGCCGCCTGTCGATCGCCAGCGTGTCCGACGCAAGCGCAATCCCGTGATAGTAGATAATCCCCGCAGCCAAAGCCCCTTGCGCCAGCTCGTCGCCCACCGATTCGATTAGTGATCCAAGCACGTGCAATCCTACCTGTCCGACGGTCAGTGCCATGGTCGCGCCCAGTTCCAGGCCTTTGGTCGCCATCCCGATCAATCCGCCATGCTGTAAGTTCAAAGCTTCGTCCAGATCGAAATCGCTGGCGGAAAGATGATGCGCCGCATTCTCCATCAAGTCGCCGCCGGCCGAAAGGCCCATCCCCGCTTTCTTAATCATCAAATTGAGAGCGAGGCTGTCCTGCCGGTTTAAATAGCTGTTGATGAATAGGCTCGCGCCACAGCGTTGGACAAGCAGCCGCCAGGCGCTCCACGATGGACGTTTCCCCAGCCGCGAGAGCACGTGGGACAAGACTCGACTCTCGTTTAACAAATCCGACATATTTTTTGGCCTGCGACAGTTTTTCTTCTTGACAAAAAAAAAACCGGCATGTTAAACCTCATTGTGGTCAGCGTTCGTTGTTAATTAAGAAGGTTGTCTAGAAAATGACAGTTAACAAGAAACACTTCGCGCTATATGCGTTCTCCTTGGCCAGTGCTGGTATCGGTGTTTGGAGCCTCACTGCCCCGTCTACCGTTCACGCACAGAGCTATCAGTGCTGTACCTACGGAAAAGACTGCTCTGGAAACTTGAGGTGCTGTTATCCGACTGGCAGTCAACGCGGATGCAGCAACCCGAACCAAAACTACTGCACTGAGGGCAATTGCCCTTCGTCCTAGTTTTTTGTCGAAAAGGGACCAGAAATTATCAAACAGGGATTAGAAACTCATGACTTTAAGAAAAGGCCGAATTGCGTTTTACGCATTTTCAGTTGCGTCCGCCGCTTTAGGCACGTGGCAATTAGTTCCTCCTGTATTCGCTCAGAGCAGCAAAGTTTGTTGCAGTACTAGCCAGGATTGCAACAACGGACAAGGTTTGTGCTGTGACCAACAATGGGGCGAAGCGCCGTGTCAAGCCGGATCAAAATCGGGGTATTGTAATTTCAGCAAGAATTGCTGAAATTCGGTAGGCGCATGCGATGAAGTGGTCCGCTATCTCTGCACATTCAGGCATCGTACTACTCCTTTCAATATCCTCCCTTGTAAATGTCGGCTTGGTTCTAAAACTCAAATCGCAGCAGAGCTATATTGACTATCTGAAGCAAGATGGCAATTTACGTATCAATGCAATTGTGCCCTCTATCAAGGCAATGTCCTCAGATGGCCACCCGGTGACGATCCGGTTCGATGATGCCAGCGTTCCGACTGTTCTTTACGTAATGTCACCGTCATGTGGTTGGTGCAAGAAAAACCAAGCGAACATCGCAGCCTTAGTGACTAAGACCGGGTGCACGGTTCCGTTTCGTTGGGCTTTCGCTGTCCTCGGATGGCTTGCCAGCATTTACCGCTCCAGGGTTTCGCCTCCATATCAGATCTTTTCGCAGCTCGAGCCCGCTACTTTAACGACCTATCGGCTCGGGGCGACGCCCGAAACGATAGTGATCTCACCCCTTGGGAAGGTGCTTCGAATTTGGAAGGGCGCATTCTCGGCAGACATCCTTCCCGACGTACAGTCGTACTTTGGAGTGTCACTGCCGGGCTTGGCGAAAAATTGAATAATCATGACCATACCACGCCTTATCCTGTGTGTCACTTGTGTCTGCGGTGTAATTCGCGGAGCTACAGAGAACGGCAGCACTCGCGCTCTTACACTGGACACTTTCGAATCATTGCAGGCTGCCGCTCCGCCGGAGTTACAGGTAGACATCCTGTTGCGGGCACTCAGCAGCTCCACTTTAAAATTGCCGCCATCTGCTGAATTGGAGCTGTTGAGCACTGCCTATGAGAGGGCGGGCAGAGCGCGACAACAGTTCAAATACTTGGCCCTTCCAGGAACGTCCATGGATAGTCGCACTAACTACCTGGCGAGGGGTTTGCAGTACGATGTAGATACCGCATCCCTTCGAGCCCGCATCTTACGCTTGATGTTACCGCTTTCGAGGCGCAAGGCGCTAAAATTGCTCGAGCAAGAACCGCCAGTCTCACCACCACCGCTCACTTGCTCGCAAGCCTGGCGATGGAGCGTCGATGAATTTTACGGCTCTTTGGCGAGCGTGGCCAAAAGCAGTCTTACACAGCGCGACATCGCCTCTGGCAGACGAACTGCGCTCTTGTCGAGCTACGGCCTCGCGATTACTTCGGCCTATCAGCTAGGTCCAGCCGCTAAGCTGTTGCAGGATGCCGGTCTCAATTCATCGGAGCTGCGCGAACTCTTGGAAACGTTTGCCGATTCGATCAAAAGTTTGCGGGATAGCGACCGCGCCATAACGTTAGGCGTTCTCACAGGCGCTCCGAATTTTGTAAATCTCTACCGATACTGCGTTCAGCATCACGTTTCGGTTTCCGTCGTGTTCAGCGCCTTAAGAGATCTAATCGTAGCCAATTCTGCGGGGCCCAGGTGCTCGAAGGTGCAACCGGTTAGCAGGTCAGCCCTCTGGGTCCCAGCGGATTCCTTCAATCACATGTTGGCGTTAACTGACCTGCGCGACATAGAGCCGCTTACCAGTGAAGAGCTTCGGACCTCCCTGCCGCCCGGACCGCGTGCTGTTCCGGAAGAAGTCACGGTATCGTCTACCCAAACACAACTGCAAGCCCAAGTCCAAAAGCTGATGTGGGCGACGGATCGTAGCGAGGATCCGGCTGCGTGGGATTTGACCTTTTCAGACATCGTGAACCAGGTTGGGAGCGCGATTGATAAATCTGCTTCCGACGATCACGACCTATTTTCTTTTCAGTGCAACTTTTTCACGACGATGATTGAGAAAGCTCCCACGCTGCAGGACCGCCAGTCCGTCATTAAGACGTATGCCCGCCTTCTAAGCAACTCAGAGGTCTTGCAAATGAGCCCGCCAGAATGGCTCTGGCACCTGCAAGCTCTTTTAGAAGCGACGCATTTGACTTCTGAAGGCGGCCGACCGGCCAATCAGGATGTCCTTACGCTTTCACAAAATTCAAATCCGGTGATGATGGCGTACTTACTTGTCCAGCAGCATAAACAGGACTCGCCGCATCAAGTCAATCAATGAAACTGAGCGGCATAACATTTGCGACGCAAGGTACGAGCATTGAGAAGAAGCCGCTCCAATTCACCGCCGACGATCAATTCGGAGCGCACATTTTTCACGCGGAATTTGTTCGGGCCTTGATCAGACATGAGGTATTTGAGCAGTACCACCTCTACGATTTTCGACTGCCGGAAAGAGCGAAGCCCGGATCCAGAGACGCAGAACTAAAGTCGAACGGAGCCAGCATATCTTTTCATTCCGTTCTAGAACTGCCGTACCTAGCTTCGAACCATAGATATATATTCTTTACCGGTGGGCCTGACCTGATAACTTTGGCCCGTGCTAGACAAGCGTTGAATCTGAAATACCCGATCTGCTCAGTGATTCACTCGACATTGTGGGCAGAGCTATCCACATTCATATCTGGAAGCAGCTATAGCTTCGCGAGCATGCGATCGGCTTTTGACCACTAGTCCGGCGGGGGAAGTGGTCGTAAAAACCGCCATGCAGAAGAGCGTCGAGCGTCTGGCAGAGGCAATCCCTCACCTCTCATGTGATGAGTTGACGCAATTACAATTCCGGCTCCGTGTTGGATCCATACCTTTGGCTGTTGAAAAGTGTGAGTTCGGCCGATTGGACAAAAAGATTAGCAGGCAAATACTTCAGCTGTCTGACACAGACCTCGTGTTCCTGTCGGTCGGTCGCTTTTCTTCAGCTTTCAAAGCCGATTTAGACCCAGTTCTCCTGGTGTTCAAACGCCTGTTAGAAGGCGTTCCCAATGCCCTCCTGATTTTGGCTGGCTCCGGAGATGAGGAAGGACGAACGGTCGAGGCATTGTGCACACAACTCGGAATCGCCGGGCGCGTCCGGATTGTTACGAACTTTCCCCCATTTATAAAACCCACCCTGTACGGCGCTGCGGATGTGTTCATATCGATCGTCGACAACGTGCAGGAAACTTTCGGTATTGCCGTCGTCGAAGCTATGATGTCTGGCCTCCCGGTAATTGGTTCCGACTGGAGTGGTTATCGCAGCCTGATCAGGCATTCCGAAACAGGTTTCCTGGTGCGATCATTCTGGAATCAAAATGCGAGTGGTATCTTAGGCGGACTCGAAGCACTAATTACGACTGTGGAACAGGCGAAATTTCTTGCCCAACGAACCGTAATCTCATCTGAGGAGCTTCTTAGGTATATGTTCGACCTGTCCAATAATCCAGATCTGCGCACTGAAATGGGCCAGAAAGGTAGACGGCGCGCAGAAGCCCATTACTGTTGGGAGGCTGTCATCCCGAGGTTTTGCAAGATGTTGGCGAAATCAGCTCGCCGATCTCGAAGAGGACCGCTCGTGGCAAGAATCTGCCGAGAATAGCTGGGATGATGACTTTGGGCATTTCGCGAGCGATCTCCTCACAGACGACCTTAGAGTCGTGATGGATCCCGCTACGTGGGAAGATATGCAAAAATGCAGACCCGAATTCCAACACGAATACGAAAGACTCGGGCTGACTGAATCACCGGCGCCGCTCTCCTTGGGAACGCTTGTGGGCGAGGACCCACTGCGGGCAGAGCAGCAACGTTGCTGCTCAAGAAAGGCGCATTGCGCCTGATCTGAGCACCTGCGCTCGTATTCGAGACTTTGCTTGCTTCACAGACACATCGAGGTTCTGGGGCCCGTTACCTATAGGTTGGCGGACGCATCCCGCCGTTGTCGTCACACCCCAGCAACCGGGGCGGAAGTGGGTAGAAAAATGCTCAAGCGTTTAGAACCGAAGATCGTGAAGGCCAACATTCGGAGACTGATCATCAGCATTTGCTTTGCACTTCTAGTTGTTGGCCTCGGGGTAAGAGGAGCAGTCGCTTTTGACATCGCAATCGGCCTGCCAAGCCCCGAGCTAGACCGAGGGCTTATTTTGCTCTTTATAGTCCTGGTTACCGCGGTTCTGTTCCTCTTACCCCGAATCCTTTAACCATCGGTCGGACCAGTGAAAGTTTAGCCGTCAACCTCATATCGCCTCTTCCGATTGTCGGCCAAGTTTCGGGTCCATACACGGCCCTCACCCTTCGGCTCTCTTCCCAAAGAGCGTCTGAATACCCGCATACGCGCTCTTAGGCAACGAGCGCACTATTCGCCGCCGCTTATCCCGAAAATCGCTGCGCCGCTGCCGGACTACGTCACGCAAAATGGATCCGGCAATTTCGCCCATCTTCCAGACTCCATCCCGAAACCCCCGATTCATCTCAGGCGCGGCCCGGTGCCGCCTGTCGATCGCCAGCGTGTCCGAGCGCAAGCGCAATCCCGTGATAGTAGATAATCCCCGCAGCCAAAGCCCCTTGCGCCAGCTCGTCGCCCACCGATTCGATTAGTGATCCAAGCACGTGCAATCCTACCTGTCCGACGGTCAGTGCCATGGTCGCGCCCAGTTCCAGGCCTTTGGTCGCCATCCCGATCAATCCGCCATGCTGTAAGTTCAACGCTTCGTCCAGATCGAAATCGCTGGCGGAAAGATGATGCGCCGCATTCTCCATCAAGTCGCCGCCGGCCGAAAGGCCCATCCCCGCTTTCTTAATCATCAAATTGAGAGCGAGGCTGTCCTGCCGGTTTAAATAGCTGTTGATGAATAGGCTCGCGCCACAGCGTTGGACAAGCAGCCGCCAGGCGCTCCACGATGGACGTTTCCCCAGCCGCGAAAGAACATGCAATTGCAGTTCGAGCGAAGCCACAAAAATCGTAAACAAATCGATGTAACGGTTACGGCTAATGCCGACCGTTAAGCCAGTGGTAAGCGCGCGCTCCGCGATATCCTTTTCGAGCGCCAGCAACACCTCGGCCGCCCGCTCCTCATATTCCGCGCTCGAATCAGACTTGAGCAACGCGTTCAAATATGCATCGCGCTCCTTCCGCTGCTCCGCGGATGCGTGAATCGGCGTCGCCTGCCAGCGTGAGAATCGCGCGCGGTCGCGCCGATCCGGCCACACATCCTTCACTCGACGCAACCACACGCGGTTATACCAGGCGGCCAGCAGAGTCAAAACGAGTAGCAAGATTAACGGCCCGAGGAGCAGCGCGCCGATCATAAACCAGTCCGGACCACGCTCTGGCGCAGCATAACCGAGACTGACCCGAACCCTTTCTGCAATTGCCAGGAGATAGTGATAGAGAATCAACCCATACCCAAAGAGCACTAGCAGCATGCCGGTGGCGGCGGCCCACAAGAGACCTGAAATCAGGAATTGTCCGCGCTCGCGCAGCCCGTCAAGCGCGGGCGAATCGGACGGCGAACTGGGACGGGAAGCCATACCTCAATTGTCCGCCGGCCATTTCGGCATTGCGAGCGGGTCTCGAGACCGAGTCCCAAATGATCCGCCATCTGAGGCGCCTCGGGCCGCACCCCATCTGTAATTCTTCGCATGCTTCCGCAGGAAAGCTACGCCCCAGCATCTGCATCTCTAACTAGGAGACGTAATGTATCACCACGTTAAAGAATTGATGTACACAGTTCACGTCGATACGCCTGACCCTCGTTTCGGCAACATGCTTCTGGAACAGTTCGGCGGGGCTAACGGAGAGCTCGCCGCGGCCATGCAGTATTCGGTGCAAGGAATTAACTGCGATGACCCGGGCCGTAAGGACCTGCTAATGGACATCGGCACCGAGGAACTAAGTCACCTGGAAATTATCGGGGTGCTCGCACGTATGCACCTTAAACCCTCACGGCACACTCGACGGGCCGCGGAAGCGGATCCTCTGATCGCCATTGTCGGCGGCGGAGGCGTTGCGCTGCATAATTCCGTCGGAGTATCCTGGACTGCCGATTACCTCAAAGTTACTGGCGAAATTGATGTCGATCTCCGGAATGATATCGCGGCCGAAGCCAGAGCCAAAATCACTTACGAGCGCCTGATGGATTTCACCGACGATCCCGGGACGCTCGCAGCACTGCAATTTCTAATGACGCGTGAAATCACGCACATGAAGGCCTTTAGCCTCGCCCTCGAAAGCTTAGGCAAACCTGCATTGTCGATTGGACGAATCCCGCCCACCCCAGGCATCGTGAATCAATACTTCAATGACTCGACCGGCACCGGCGATCGCGGCGAACCCGATGCCCGCGGTCCGTGGAACGAGGGGAATGGTTGGGAGTATGTTGATGCCCCGGCATTCCAGAACTTCAAATCCGCCGAAACCGGAGAACGGCAGAACGCCCCGGGGGTAAGCTCAGCCGCCCGTCCCTCCTCAGGCGATGGACACAACGGCGCGACCCCGAAGCGAACCGCCAAAACAACTAGCAAGAGCAGAAAATAAAATGGAAAATCAAATGTCCCAACTTAAAGAATTACTCGTCGAAGAACTGCAGGACCTTCTCCATGCGGAACTGCAGTTAACCAAAGCCCTTCCCCAGATGGCTGAAGCGGCTCACAACCCGAAGCTGAAAGAGGGCTTCCAAAAACACCTCATCCAAACGGAACAGCACGTTGAGCGCCTGAAAATGGCGTTCCAGCACCTGGGCGAGAAAGCCGAGCCGAAACCCTGCAAAGCCATGATGGGCCTCATCGAAGAGGGAAAAGAGACGATCAAAGAAGGCGGCGCTAAGGAAGAACTCGCAGCTGATCTTGCGCTGATTACTGCAGCCCAGAAAGTCGAGCATTACGAGATTTCGGGCTACGGTACAGTGCGCAGCCTCGCCCGGTTGATCGAGGAAAAAGATGTCGCAACGCTTCTTGATCACACTTTGGGCGAGGAAGAAAGCACTGACTTTTTGCTCTCAACATTGGCCAAACCGTTGCTCCAACAGGCCCGGATGGAAGACTTAGGAGCGTCGAAGGAGGATCTCGCGCTTATCGAGACCTAGGCGCCGCAGCACGCGGAGCAGGCCCAAGATGTTGGGCCTGCTCGGCCTTCCTATTCCGGCCCGGCCTTGTACATGTACTTGATCGAGTGCTTAAATAGCAATAAATTCGGAGCCCCAATGCGATTCAGCTTAAGGCAATCGCGGTCGTACCACTCGATCACCCCTTCCAACTGCTCACCATCCGTCAGTGTGACCACCATGTGGGTCTTGCCTTGCATCTGCTTGGAATAGTAAAACTGCTCCGCGTTGGTTTGGTCCGGGGGAGTACTCTTCTTCGCCGCCGGTGGCCTTCGGCCAGCCTCTTTAATATCCGCCGCCATCATTCGAACCGGTTTTCTGCCGAGCGAGTCCACGCTCTCCTCCTCAACCTCCAGCCTGGCATCAACCCCTTACCGCTCAGTTAGGTGCAAGCTGGTTTCGCAATGTAATAATCATAGCGTCAAGCGCAGCAGTTTTCTGTATATTTCGACGTACCATTACTACAAGCTCGTCCAAACTTCGTACCGCCTGTTCAACCCACCGAAATGTGGTGCGATCAGCGATCGCCCGGACTCTGGCCTGAATATCCCGGTTGCGCGCCACTGGATGTCCCACCCGCGCCGCCAGTACGTCTTCGAGCAAATCGTATGCCGGGCGCAAGAAGAGGTCCAGCTTCTCCGATTTTTTGGCTGAAAAAGATTCCGATTGCTGCACCCAGCCGGAAAACGGAATCAGACCGGCACCGCATTCGAACGCCGCCAGCATTAAGCCGCGCCGGGCCCGAAACACGTCGAGATCGAGTTTGGCCGCTACGCCCGGGCAACCCTCCGACAGGAACACGCGCAACTCTGCATCTGGCAAGTGCCGCGCTGCGGCAAACGCCGCCATCTCTTCTTCCCGAAGCCGCGAAAGCTGCAAGATCAATGCCCGCGAGCGGATCGTCGGCAGCAAATCGTATAGGTTTTCCGCTGTGGCGAAAATTAGCAAGTGCTGCGGCGGCTCCTCCAGCACTTTTAATAATGAATTGGCCGCCTGCTCATTCGCCCGGTCAAGCCGATCGATCAAGAAGACCCGGGACTGACCCCGCAGCGGTTTAAACTGGGCGCGCTCCCGCAACACACGCGCCTGCTGAATGGTAATCTGGCGCAGCGGCCCTTCCGGCGCAAACGTCACGAAATCGGGATGCGTGGAAAACAGCAAGGGATCCTCTCCTCGCTTCTCCGCCGTCCACTTCTCGCGCGTTTCAATCGCCTCCAGATTTTCCTGCAAACTCAGATCGTCGTGCTCTATCTTCGCCCGGTCGCCCAGCAGCGCGGCAGCAAAGCGCCGGACGAGGGTGGCCTTGCCGACGCCCTCCGGACCGCTCAGCAAGATAGTGCGCCCCTGCGGCTCGCCCCCGAGCATCTGGCGCATCGTCTCGGCAGCCGCCGCGTTGCCATAAAACTCCGGAAAGATGGTCACTTCTCCAGGCATCGTTTCACCAACGTCCAAACCCGCTCCGCCACTTCGCCGGGCGAGCCTCGCCCGTCTACTATTTGAAACCGCTCCGGCTCGCGCCCGGCAATTTCCCGGTAGCCAGCTTCCACTTTCTTGTGAAATGCGAGCGATTGCTCGTCGAGGCGGTCGCGCCCGGCGTCCCGATTCCGCTGGAGCGCCCGCTCGAGGCCAGTTTCTAAATCGACGGCGATCGCAATCGTTAAATCCGGCAGCAGTTCGCCCACGGCTAGCCGGTGCGCCGCTAAGACCGTTTCAAATCCCAAGCCACGCGCGAACCCCTGGTAGGCGAGAGTCGAATCGGTGAAGCGGTCGCTCACGACAATTGCGCCACGGGCGAGCGCCGGCCGAATCACTTCCACCGCCGCCTGCGCGCGCGACGCAAACATCAGGAGCAGTTCCGTCATGGGCGCCATCTCGCTATTCTCGGGATCGAGCAGGATGCGCCGGATCCGTTTGCCGATCGCCGTCCCACCAGGCTCCTGGTTTTCGAACACAGCCCGGTTTTCTGCCCGCAAGCGCTCGACCAGCAATCGCATTTGTGTAGACTTCCCGCTCCCCTCGGTCCCTTCGAACGAGAGGAACAAGCCTTTAGTCATACACAAAGTGGAACAGCGTCTTCAAGTCTTCCCAGGCCTCGCGCCGCGCCTGCTGGTTATATTGCCGCAGCAAATACGACGGATGATACGTTATCATCACGGGAATATCGCGCCACTTATGCCATCGACCGCGCGACTTCGTGATGCCTTCCTTAGTATTGAGCAGCGCCCTCATCGCGGTGGCTCCCAAAGCACAAATCGCCTTTGGCCTGATGGTCATCAACTGACGGTACAAAAACTGTCCGCAGATCTCCATCTCATCGGGCTGCGGCGCGCGGTTCTCTGGAGGACGGCACTTGACGACGTTGCAGATATAGACATCGCCGCGCCGGATCGGAAGGTTTTCTTTGGCCGCGGTGTTGTCAATCATCTGGGTAAGCAACTGTCCGGCGCGACCGACAAACGGAAGCCCCTGCTCATCTTCGTCCGCGCCCGGCCCCTCGCCAACAAACACCACAGGCGATCGTTCATTGCCCGAACCGAAGACAATCGAGTGCCGGCATTCGGCCAGCCGGCATCGTTTACAGTCGCCGATGTCCAACCGAATCTGGTCTAATGTCTCGCCCACCGGAACCATATCCGGCAACGGCGCGGGCGCGAGCGAGGCCCTCCTATAGATGGTGTCGATCCCCAAATCTCTGTAGTATTCAAGGTAATGCCGTAGCGAATCTGCGTTCATCGGCGGCTATTTTTCTACGGTGCTCAAGCGGAGCATCGCCACCTGATCCAAAATTCGCTCCGCCACTTCCTTCTTTGGTGCCGGGCCTACATGTACTGTCTTACTCGAACGCGTGATGATATCCACCTCGTTCCGATCGGATTCGAAACCCAACCCGCTTTGGTTCACCAAATTCGCCACCAGCATGTCGCAGTGTTTTGAAACCATCTTGCGGCGCGCTTCGCCGATCAAATTTTCCGTCTCCGCCGCAAACCCGATCAACAGCCGGTCGCCCTTCCGCTGCCCGATCTCGGCGAGAATATCCGGGGTCGGATCGAGCTCGAGAGAAAGCCGGGTTGCCGTCTTCTTTAACTTCTGCTGAGCCACTTCGGCTAGGTAATAATCGGCGACCGCGGCAGTCTTGATGATCATAGTGGCCGAATCTAAATGTTCGAGCACCGCGCGCCGCATCTCCTCGGCGGTACGAACCGGAACGACATGAACGTGCATCGGCGCCGGCAAATTTACAGGACCGGAAACCAACGTCACCTGCGCGCCCCGTCTGGCCGCAGCTTCGGCGATCGCGTAGCCCATCTTGCCGCTCGATCGATTGCTGACGTAGCGCACCGGATCAAGCGCTTCCTGCGTCGGGCCGGCCGTGATCAAAATCGTCTCGCCCGCCAGATCTTTGCGAGGCTCGGTTAGCAGCTCGAACTCCGCCACGACCCGCGCCGGATCGGGAAACCGCCCGGCGCCGACGGTGCCGCATGCCAACCAGCCATCGTCCGGCTCGATGATAAAACAGCCGCGCCCCCGCAGCGTTTCGAGATTGGCTTTGGTCGCCGGATGCTCCCACATTGCCGTATTCATCGCCGGAGCCAGAATTACCGGCCCGGTGAAGGCCAGATACATCGTGGTCAAGAAATCATTGGCTTGGCCTGTAGCAAACCGCGCAAGCAGGTCCGCTGTCGCCGGAGCCACAATCAGTGCGTCGTGCGATTGCGCGACGCTGATATGCTCCACTGCGCTCGCAAGCGTTTCGCTCGCGCTCTCGCGCGGAAACAGAGCAGTGATCACTTTCTGCCCGGTTAGCGCCGCGAAAGTCAGTGGCTGCAGAAACTCGCACGCGGCTGCCGTCATTACGACCTGGACAGCGTGCCCCTTGCTGCCTAATGCACGCGCCAGTTCGGCCGCTTTGTACGCGGCGATCCCTCCGCCCACTCCTAAAACGACGCGCATCGCGCACCCGTCCCGTTATTCTGCCGGAAGCTCTTCCGCCTGGACCGCCTCTTGGTTAAAATCCGTGTACGGCACCAGGCCGCGCCGCGTCTCTTCCATCGCGAGACTCGTCGGCTTCTTGTTCGCGCCCGGAAGCACGCTGCGCTGCCCGTTTTGCAATTGACGTGCTCGCTTGGCCGCCACAATAATGAAACGGTAGGTGCTCGCCGCTTGGTCATCGGGGATGCTATGCATCGCGTTCGGTCTTGGTTTATCTGCCATAATTCTGTTTTCTCTTTCCTTCACTGCTACTGCTGTTAGCCGCGATCCCCGTTCTCATCGAATAGCGATGGCGGCCTCTGTTCGAAGCTCTTTAAAATCGGCCGGATCTGTTCTTCCATGCGCACCCGCCGGATGCGCTCGGCGCGTACGATCGCGGCCAGCGCCCCGGTCGATTCTTCCAATTGATGATTCACCAGCACGTAATCGTACTGCTTGTAATTCCTCAGCTCTTCCGCCGCTTCCTGAAGCCGCCGCTGAATCACTGTCTCTGAATCTTCGGATCGCGCCCGCAAACGCTGCTCCAGAATGTCGCGCGAGGGCGGCAGAATGAAGATCGTAACCGCCTCGGGGATCCGCTCTTTTAATTGTCTCGCACCCTTAACGTCAATGTCGAGTATGAGATCCTTGCCCTCCACCGCGGCCTGTTCCAAAACTTCTCGATGTGTTCCGTACAAATTCCCAAACACATCGGCATATTCCAGAAATTCACCGTTGTCGATGCGTCGCCGGAACTCCTGCTGCCCGATGTAGACGTAGTTTTCGCCGGGTTTTTCGTTACCTCTCGGCCTACGGGTGGTGTAGGAGACGGAAAATCGCAGCCCGGGATCAATGGCCATCAGCCGCCCCACTAGCGTCGACTTTCCCGATCCGGAAGGCGCTGAAATAATAAATACCGTCGTCATCTGTCCTGCGGGCGCCTCGGCCACAGCGCTCTTACTCAAGATTCAATCCTTGTTCCCGTATTCTTTCGATATTAGCCTTGATCGCCAAGCCGAACCGGGTGATGCGCAGCCCCGGCTCTCCCCCATTGGCGCTTTTGGCGAGAGCGGTATTGGTCTCCCGGTTCATCTCCTGGAGCAAGAAATCGATTTTCTTGCCAATCTCGCCGCCATTCTCTAGAATTCGCCGCACTTCCGCCGCATGCACCGCCAGCCGGGTGAGTTCTTCCTGAATATCGGAACGGTCGGCCAAGATGGCCGCTTCTTCGACGATCCGCGCCGCAGGCACATTCGAGCCGGCCAGCAGTTCGCGCAGCCGCTCTTCGAGGCGCGAACTGAACTGTTCGAGCGCCTCCGTTCGAGCGGCGCACACGCCTTGGATATCGCGCTCAATCTCAGCAAGGCGAGTCTCAATCTCCGCCCCGAGCGCCGCTCCCTCGCGCGCTCGCACTGCATTTAGTTCTCCGACACACGTTTCGAGCGCCGTCAACACATCGCCCTCAAATCCTTCGGGCAAGGCAACCGCTCCGGTCAGACTCAAGCAGCGGTTCAAATCCGGCTCCTGCCCGGTCAGCCCAAACTCCTCTGCTGCGGCGCGAAACGCCGTTACATACTGCCCCACGGCTTCGCGGTTCACCCCGGCCGCGACGCCTTGCAAACTGCTGCGAACCTCCACATGCCCGCGAGCAACGGCCGATTTCAGCAGGCCTCGCATAGCATTTTCGAAGGCGCCAAACTCCGGCCCCTGGTAGAAGTGCAAATCGAGTCCGCGATGATTGACGGCCCGCAAACTGATGTTTAATTCACCAGCGCTCGTTGAGCGTCGAACGGCCGCAAACCCGGTCATACTCCGAATCGGTTTCTCGAGCTCAGCTTTCATGCGTTCTTATTCGTAGCCACAGCGAATTGCATTTCGTACAAACGCCAATAGGCTGCGCGCCGCGCCATCAGCTCTTCATGCGAACCCATTTCCGCGATGCGGCCCTTCTCAAGCACGACGATCTTGTCGGCCTGCCGGATGGTCGACAACCTGTGGGCAATCACCAGCACGGTCCGCTCCTTCATCAACGCGCCAAGTGCCTGCTGGACTAATCGCTCCGATTCCGTATCCAAATGCGAAGTTGCCTCATCCAGAATCAAAATCGGCGCATCTTTCAATAAAGCGCGAGCAATCGCCAACCGCTGCCGCTGGCCGCCGCTCAATTTCAGGCCCCGCTCCCCCACCACCGTCCGGTATCCGTCCGCCATGCGCTCAACAAACTCATCCGCGAGCGCCGTTCTTGCGGCGCAAATCACTTCGTCTTCGCGCGCATCGGGCCGCCCGTACGCAATGTTGTCAAACACCGTGTCGTTGAATAAAAACGTCTCCTGCGAAACGATGCTGATGCTTTCTCGTAAACTGCTCAGCTTGTATTCCCGTACGTCCACGCCATCAATTTGCAGCGAGCCCGCCGTCACGTCATAAAATCGAGGCACCAGGTTCGCGAGCGTTGTTTTCCCGGCGCCGCTCTGTCCCACGAGCGCCACCACTTCACCCGTTTTTATTTGGAAATCGATGCCTTCGAGCACCATCTTCCCCGGAGTCCCGGGATACGCGAAGCCTAAATCACGGAAATCGATTCCTTTACCCAAACGCGTCAACTTCACGGCCCCAGGCGCGTCGAAGACGTTGGGCTGCGCGTCCAAATACCCGAATACTGATTGCGCCGCACCCAATCCCTGCTGAAAAATGTTGTGGATATTCGTTAACCGCTTGATCGGCTCATACAACATCACCAGTGCTACTACGAAGCCGGTAAAGGTCTCGGCTGTCATCGCGTCGGTTTTCACCTGCTGCCGCCCCAAATACAACAGCAGCAGCACCGTCATCGCCCCGAATAATTCGATAATCGGCGAAGCGAGCGCCTGGTGCGCGATGTATTTCAAGTTCCCGCTCTTCCAGCGCTGCGAAGCCAACCGGAAGCGCTTCGACTCGAAGTCCTCCGCTCCGAAACTCTTCACGACCTGGTGCCCCGTGACGGTCTCCTGCACGATCTGGTTCAAGCCCGCCGTCATGTCCTGCGCATAGCGCGTCGTTTTCCGAATTCTTTTGCCGAGGCGCACCGTCAAGAGTGCTACGGAAGGAAACACGAGCAGACTAATTAAGGACAAGCGCCAGTTCATCGATACGAGCACCAGCAAAAGAAACACCGCGGTGAACATTTGCCGCAGCCAGTCCGCGAGCATGGTCGAGACGGAGACCTGAATGCGGTCGATATCGTTCATAATCGACGACATGATCTGCCCTGTGGTCTGCGCTTCGAAAAACTGCGAATCCTGATGCAGCACGCGATCGAATACTTCAAGCCGCAGGTCCATGATGGCGCTCAGTCCGACCCAATTGATCAAGTAATTTCCCAGGTAATCGCACAGGCCTTTGGCCAGAAAGCAGGCTACTATGCTGAAAGCTACAATGGTCCAGATATTGTGCACCGAAGCTGGAAAGACATCGTTCAGATAAAACGCCCGATGCGTGATAGGGTTAGTAAACAGCTTGGCGGGAGTATCCGGCGCACTCGTGTCTAATACGCGCTCGAACACCAGTGGAATCAGCTTTACAACAATTGCCTGGGACAACCCGACAATTGCCATGAAGATAACCGACGCAATCAGCGCCGGAACATACGACCGCGCATACCTCAGCAGCCGGACGAGTTCCCTCAAGCGTGCGCCTCGGCCAGCGTGCGCAGCCGTTCGATCGCGGTAATCACGCGCGAGACGGTCACCGTCGCGATGCCTTCGCGCGCCAGAATGACTTCGGATTCCGTCTCCCACGGTTCCCAGATCGCCGGGTCCGACGTGCTGAACAGCACGACGCTCGGGACCCCAAACGCCGCCGCCATATGTGCCGGACCGCTGTCGTTACCCACAAACAGCGCTGCGTTCGAAAGCACCGCTTTCACTTCGTTCAAACTGCCGCGCAATATCGCGTGCTCGCGAAATGGTGCGACATCGTCGCCGGGTCCGGCCAGAAAAACGGGCGTGATCTTCCACAATCGCAAATAGCGTGCGACTTCCGCAAACCGCTCCGCCGGCCACTGCTTCTCAGCCGCCGAAGCAAACGGATGCAGCACGGCGTGGCGCTCTTGAATTGGTGATTCGCTCGAAAACAACTCCGCTCGAGGCACTGCGCTCACCGGTACTCCAAGCGCGAAAAATGCAGATGCCAGATGCTCCGCAGTGTGCACTCGCCGGTGGACTCCCAAAACCTTCTGCGCGCGCGGAATTTTGAAGTTATACGCCAGAGTGGTCGCATGATGCGCGAAGCCGGCGCGCCACCGCGCGCCTGAGAGTGCCGTGATCCACTGGCTGCGCGTCCCGCCATGCAGGTTCACACACAAGGCGGGATTCCAGGCCCGCACCGCCTGCCACTTCGGCGCGAGGGTTTTCTTAACCCGCGGATTGCCCGCGAAGACGTCCGCGAACCTTGCCTCAACGGCCACGCCGATCTCCAGATCCGGCCGTGCCTGATCGAGCAGCGCGATTCCCGGAGTGGTCAGCACACAATCCCCCAGCGATCGCAGGCGAATCACCGCCACTCGCGAGCCTTTCTCGACTTGCTCCAACACTTTCATGTCGCGTGTGTGTCTAATTCTCGATGGTTGCCTGATCTTTGAGCATCACCGGAATATCGTCCCGGACCGGATAGACCCGGTGACATTCCACGCACTTCAATCCGCTCCCGTCGTCTTTCAAAACAACCTTTGCCTTACACACCGGGCAAATCAAAATTTCAAGGAGCTCTTTGCTGACAGCCATGGAATTCTTATTTTATCCTCTTATCCGCCTACCTCGGCGTCAACCGGGGGCCGTATCGTTCAGATACCATGAGACGAGGGGATTTGAACATGGCCCATAGCTCCAGACGCGATTTTCTGAAAACCGGCCTGGCCGCCGCCTCGCTCGCGAGTGCCGCCAGCCTTCCTTTGAAAGCTGCGCAGGGAAGCGCTACCGACTGGGTCACGCTGGGAAAATCCGACGTTAAGGTAACCCGCCTGGCATTCGGCACTGGAACCATGAGCGGGCGCGTGCAGCGCGACTTGGGGCAGGCCGAGTTCACGAAACTGGTTCGCTACGCCTATGACCGCGGCATCCGGTTTTTTGAAACCGCCGAATCATACCAGGGAATGCATCAAATGCTCGGCATCGCGCTCGAAGGCATTCCGCGCGACAGCTACCGGCTGATGTCGAAAGTTACTACACGCCCGGGCGGGGATCCGCAACAGAAATTCGATGAACTCCGCAAGCTTGCCCGCACCGACTATTTCGACATTATGCTGCTGCATTGGCAGCACACCGCGACCTGGCCGGCGGACAGCATGCGCTGGCAGGACGCGATTCTCGAAGCCCAGTCGAAACAGACCATCAAAGCTCGCGGCGCTTCGGTCCATGGCCTTCCTGCGCTCCGCCAGGTGCCGGACAACAAGTTCCTTCAGCTCGCGATGATCCGCATGAACCAAAAAGGTGTCGCGATGGACGCCGAGGATTACGCCACGGCGGGTCTCGGCAACGTTCCCGAAGTGGTCACGCACGTCAAGCAGGCCCGCGCTCATGATCTGGGGATCATTAGTATGAAGCTGGTTGGCGAAGGCCGCTTTACGAAGCGCGAAGATCGCCAGGCCTCGATGAAATTCGCTTTTCAACACGCGGGAGTTACGGCCGTAACCGTTGGTTACAAGAACACAGGCGAGATTGACGAAGCGATTGACAATCTAAATCTCGCCCTTGCATAAAGTGCCACCATTTTGCCGGGCCATATACTGCATATGAACGCTTCATCGCGAGGGGTGAGATCGACGGAGCTCATTACAAAGCTCAATCAATCTCGCCCTCGCGAAACTCAAGACCGTTAGGCTGCCGCTTCTAAAGTTACTCCCTTCTTGCGCCGGGCGAACCGCGCAAAACCGGCGACAAATAACCCGGCCCCAAACAAGGCAAACGAAGCCGGCTCCGGTGCGTTCGCCACCATGAACTCCTGGGTTGCCCCTTTATTCAGGTTAGAAACGATGCTGTACCCGCTCACATCAAAGTTCGGCGAATTGTAATAGGCCGATTCAAGGTAATTCTGGACACCATTGTTATTGGCGTACGTGTTGCTCGTCGGGTCCATGATGTACCACGCTGCTTCCTGAATATCTGCCTGGTCCGCACCCGGTTTGGTAATCAGGCTGAACAGATACGCTTCCGCCTGGTACACTTGCGCGCTGGTGAACGAAAGTCCTTCAATCGTCGTTCCGGAGTTGCCGAGATACGTATTGCTGAAGTCCGACGCATTCGCCTTCGTCTCATTCGCCTGCCAGGAAGCCCCGAGCGGGTTATCAATGAAGTCGTCGACGCACATTGCAGGCGTAGAAACGCCGTTCAATGTCAAGGTGTAAGGCCCGACGTAATACCGCCCCGTCGAATCCACTGCGCCGTTGCCGGCATTTTGCAGCGTTACGTTCACGGGTGCGGCGCTCAATACAGCCCCGAACAAGATAAAAGAAAGAAATGTTTTTTTCAAAACTGCCTCCGAGAGATCTCATCGGCTGTCAGAAAAAATGTATTAGCGAGAGAAGTCCTGGTACGTTTTGGCCTCCTCTCTTTGACGTCTGCGCCGCCTGTAAGCCGGTTTTTGTACCTGCATCCGAAAACGCAGGCGGCAACCATTCCTCTAGGCCAGCCATTACTGGCTAGCTCCAGCGACCTACCCGGAAGTGGCAATTGATGAGCCTCCGCCTCTCACGAGACAAAAACCCGACAAAAACGGAGCGGGCCGCTCCTCCTCCCCTATTTGGTCTTGCTTCACATGGGGTTTTCCCTGCCAGCGTCGATTACTCGCGCCGCGGTGCGCTCTTACCGCACCTTTTCACCCTTACCTGCCTTGTTGCCAAAGCCGGCGGTATATTTTCTGTGGCACTATCCGTAGCACGCGCCTAGAATAGGCCCGCGCCTCTCAGCGAGGCCGAAGACCCATCTCGAGCGCACACCCCCGGCCGTTAGCCGGCATGCTGCCCTGGGAAGACCGGACTTTCCTCCCGGCACTCACGAAGAGCACCCGGCGGTTGCCCGGCGGCGCAGACCCCTCCAGGCTACCGCACTGGGACGGTACTGCGGTCGGCTACTACTCTCGACTGAAGCCCCGCTTTTGCCAGGATCAAATAAACCACGAACCCTGCCACAAAGCTATACACGGCGGCCGGCTGCAGATACGGCTTCGTCGCTTCGGAAATCGGCAGAAATGGCAAGATTCCAATGATGAATCCGACCGCCCAGGCTCCGTACCCCGCGAAATTGATACCTTCGCGCGGACCCGCCCATTTTTTCCCCGAAAGCCAATAGTCCGCCACCATCGCCCCGCAGATGGGGCCGAATGATGCGCCAATAATTGTAAACAGCCCGACCAGGTTCGCCGCTACGCCGGTGATTGCGAGAAGCGCCGCGATTACGGCGCCTACCATCGTTGAAGTAATTCTCGCCACGCCTGGAATCATAGTCGCCAAACTGTTTCCCGCTATAAACGACGAGAAACACATTGGCACTATCGAGGCTACGGCGAACAGGAAAAACGCGATTGCCGCGAACGCCCCCGTCTGCGCAATCGCCGAGTCGAAATGATAGTCTCGGACCCCGAACAGGACATGCGCACCGGCTACCGAGAGCAAGGGAAGCCCTCCCGCCACGATGACGGCCAGCAAGATCCCTACGAGGCCGCCCCAACGAACATCCCGTTCATCGCGGCTATTCATGCCGAAATCCACGCCCGCCGCGCCCGCCGTCGCGAAGAAGCCCACTACCATCTGCACCAGCATCGTGAACCCGATATACCCGTTCGGATGCGCTGGCGCATACTGCCCAATTCCGCCAGCATTCTTCGCAAACACCACCAGGATCATCACCAGCGGAACCAGGTTGAGATACAGCGCAAACCGCGCGACATACCCAATTCCTTTCGCGCCCACATACCCCAGCCCCAAGGCCCACACTGCCGCGATCACGCCGAATACAACGCTCCCCGGCCCGGCTTTCGACCCGAAGGCCGTCAGGATAAACGTGGTTGCCACAAAGGCGTTGACCGACATCCAGCCCACCTGCAGCACACCCATCAGCAAGCCTGGCATGACATAGCCGCCGCGCGTGCCGAACGTAGAACTGCCTACCACATACAGCGGATAACCCGTCCGCATCCCGAGCAGCGCCGGGATGTAGTAGAAAAGTCCATAACTGATCAGACCGGCCACAATCAGTGCCGCCACGCAAACCGCCGGGCCGGCGCGCTCTAACGCCGCTCCGATTTCCCGGTAAAAAACGATCCACAGAAAGACGCCGGCGTAAGTCGGCGCCGTGTTCTTGTACCAGGGCGCGCGTTGCGAGCCGGTGGTCGGCACAGCTTTCGATATATAGTCAGGCAACATAGCTGCAAAAGCAGCCATTATATCGTTGCCACCGCCTCACGTTCTTATCGTCCGCCGGGCTGCTGAAGCCTGCCCACCTTCACGCGATCAGGCGGGCGGCGGATTTGGCGAAATAGGTCAGGATAAAATCCGCGCCGGCGCGCCGAATGCTGATCAGCGTTTCGAGGATCGTGCGGTCGAGATCGAGCCAGCCGTTCTGAGCCGCTGCCACAATCATGCTGAATTCTCCGCTGACCTGGTAGGCGCCGATAGGAATATTGAACCGGGTCGCCGCCGCGTGGATCACGTCGAGATAGGCGAGGGCGGGCTTCACCATGATCATGTCCGCGCCTTCGTCGAGATCGAGCGCAATCTCGCGAAGCGCTTCCTTTGCATTTGCTGGATCCATTTGGTAGCTGCGGCGATCTCCGAACTGGGGCGTCGATTCGGCCGCCTCCCGGAACGGCCCGTAAAAGACAGACGCGTATTTCGCGGCATAAGAGAGAATCGGCGTCGTTGTGTGCCCTGCCCCGTCGAGCGCCCGGCGAATAGCGGCGACTCGGCCATCCATCATGTCGCTGGGTGCAACAATGTCCGCCCCAGCTGCGGCGTGCGAAACCGCTGTTTTTGCCAGCCAGCCAAGTGTGGTGTCGTTATCGACATCGCCGTTTTCTATCCATCCGCAGTGTCCGTGGCTCGTGTATTCGCAGTTGCAGACATCGGTCACCACAAGCAGTCCGGGAACTTCTCTCTTTAAGGCACGAACGGCACGCTGCGTAATACCGTCGTCCGCGTAGGCGCCGGACGCGAGCTCGTCTTTCGTTTCGGGTATGCCGAAAAGAATGACACCGCCAAGGCCAAGTCCGCGGCACTCTTCGGCTTCGCGGACTAACTGATCAATCGACAGCTGAGCGTTCCCCGGCATGGAACTGATTTCCTTGCGGACACCTTCCCCAGGACAGACGAATAAAGGCAGGATGAATTGCGATGGAGCGAGATAGGTTTCGCGAACCAGCCCTCGTATGGGTTCTGAGGAACGCAGGCGGCGCGGCCGATGGACGGGGAAAGGCATGCTATGCCCAGTGTGGCAAACGATTCGAGAAATGCGCGACGCTGGAGAGATCTCCATTCGCCGCAAGGACCAACAATTCATTCAACTCGCTGCAGGCCGGGCATTATCTTCCGGGATTGCTGATAGCGTGAGCTAGATGGAACAGAAGGCGGCAAGGCGGTGGTTGATCAAGGGGATAGTGCAGGGCGTCGGGTTTCGCTTTTTTGTACAGCACAAAGCGACGGCGCTGGGCCTCTCGGGCTGGGCCCGCAATCTGGATAGTGGCGAAGTGGAAGTGTACGCCATTGGCGCGGAAGCGCGGCTGGCGGATCTGGCGTCTGCGCTGCACCTCGGCCCGTCGATGGCACACATCCGCAGTGTTGAGGAGCACAGCGCGCCCGTGGAATCGCTGAGCAGCTTTTCTATTCGGTAAAAGCAGGCTGGGCTAGCGCGAGGACAATGTGTATTGCACGAGTACGCCGTTCACAAAATCCGCCTGGACCGTTTGAGTCGCGTTTTGATAACTGCAAATGGTTCTGGTGAGTCCATCCTCTGTCTTTTCGTGCGTTTCAGTTGGCGGTCCGAATAGCGCTTCCACTTGTGCCCGCGTCAGACCCTTTTTCAAGCTCTTGGCGGGATCACCGGAAACTGGCTGCGGTTGGGGAACTAGAGACGCCCCACCTTGCGCTTCCGGCGTAAAGCTCACATAAGCCGACAAAGCACTGATAATCATCTCTGGTGTCACCGCGTTACCGGATTTTTGCTTATCGAAGTGAATATTGAAGCGCGATCCGCCTTGCACGCGGTTTTCCGAGATCTGTTGGCGACGCATGTCAGCGTCCTCTTCGGCACGCGCCCTATCGCGGCGGTCCTGCCGCTCACGATCCCGCCGCAGATCATCCAGTTCTCTCGAGATAGAACGCCGCCGGTCCTCGTCCGTTTCCGTTTTCAACTGATCCTCGAGCTCCTTTTCGTGGGCGCTCTTGTCGGCCGGTTGGAAGTGTACGGATTCATCGGTGTTGTCGCCCGCCGTCCCATAACCGCCGCCCCCCAGTTGAAACTCGACATTACCGTTCTTGAACTTGACTTTCGTGACCATCACCGCATCGCCCTTGCGCAGGGCGACGCCGAAATCTTTTAGCCGCTTAGCATAGTTTTTCGTATCCAGCGGCTGCGGCTTATCTGGATAAAGGTCTACTCCCTTTTGGCTGGCCGGCATGTCCATCTTCACGGTCACTTGCTTGCCCTCGAACGCCTGGCTGAGCGCTTCCGGGTTCTGCCCGGCCGCCGTACACGTACTCAACGCCGCGAGAAAAAGGCTGGGCCAAAGTTTCGCGCCAAATTGCATCCTGATGTTCCTCCGCACCGGAATAAACTACAATCCCGAAAGATCGTTAACGGCCTCATTTACTACTTCGTTCATATCGGCGAGGCATTGCCCGACAATAACGGCTTCCTTCTGCGCGAGCGGCCAATCTTTGCTGTCGACCGCCTCGCGCACCCCGGGAATCGTCTTCACTCCATAGCCAGTGTAGAAGCCGGGCGCATAGATCTGATGCTTGTACCACTCGCGGTTGGGCAGCCCTTCCGGCCTGGTAAGCACGCGCTCACTGCGCAGCAAAGCCTGATTGAGTGCATTGATTTTTGCGCTGTCGAGCGTGGGCTTCCGGGTCGCTTCTTCGAGCAGCGAATTGTAGTGCTCCCCGGCCTCTTTCAATGCGCCGGCCTGCTGACGCAAGGCGGTGAGATCCAGGCTTCCGCCCGACTTCTTCGCTTCATTCTGAATATCCTCCAGATATCCGTCTACCGTATTGGCAAAGCGCACGAATTCGAACGGCAGGACAGAGGCGTTCGCGAGACGCAGCAGCGCGGTTGAAGTATATTGCGCAAGTGCCCGCCCATCGACAAACGTGCTATCCGAAAAATGCGTGTACCAGTAGATGGAGTCGTAAACGGAATGATAAACGCCGCTCTTCCCCTGGCCGCTGAAGGCTTCATCCATGCTGGCCACACCGAGGTAGTCGAGGAACGCCACATAATCGGACCCGGCGCCTAACGCTCCGATTTGAAAAGGCTTCTCAGGCTTGTTCGGCGCATTCGCCGATTCACTGTCCTCCCCGGATGGTTTAGAGTTGTGCTTCAACAGCGCGTCCATCGCGGACATGTTCGTGCCCGGCTGCGCTACGGACGAAGCGACTTGAGCGGCAAAGCTTTCGAGCGTGTGAGAACCCTCGATATGCAGCCAGCCTTTTCCGGTGCTGTCCGAATTGAGATAGGCAACCGCTTTTTCTTTCAGCTCGGCCTGATGCTTTTCCGCCCATTCGGTGGAACCGAGCAGCCCGAACTCCTCGCCATCCCAGAACGCGATCTTGATTGTGCGCTGCGGTTTCCAGCCTTGCTTTTTTAAGACAGATAGCGAGCGGGCCACTTCGAGCAGCGAGACCGCGCCTGATAAAGGATCGTCCGCTCCGTTCACCCAGGCATCGTAGTGATTCCCAGCGATAACCCACAAATCCGGAGAAGTGGAGCCAGGAATTGTTGCGATGACGTCGTACAGAGGTTTGGTGGTCCAGTCGTAGTCGGTCTTGATGTGAACTTCGGTTGCGCCGGGTCCGGCATGATAGGTGATCGGCAGAGCGCCGCGCCAATCGGTGGGAACAACCGGGCCCGTCAACTGCTCCAGAATCGGCTGCGCATCGCCATACGAAAGCGGCAGCACGGGAATTTTCATCAACGTTTTCGCTTCGGAGATTGGCAGACGTTTGGAACCTTTCTCGGAAGCCCAGCCCGGGGAAAGCGGATCGCCCGGATAGAGCGGCATATCGAGGACGCTGCCGCGCTGCACGCCCTCCCGCGGGCGCATCGGCCCTTTGGGATAGACATCGCCTTCGAAGTAACCATCTTCGTGCGGATCGGAATAAATCAGGCACGCAATTGCGCCGTGCTCGGCGGCCACTTTGGGCTTGATGCCCCGCCAGCTCTTCCCGTACCGGGCGATTACGATTTTTCCCTTGACGCTGATACCTTGTTTGTCAAGCCATTCGTAATCGGAGGGGACGCCGAAATTCACGTAAACGACCTGGCCGGTAACGTCGCCGCTCGCAGCGTAAGCGTTATAAGTGGGCAGTTGATTCGGATCGCTGCTGTTTGGGTCCTGCGGTACTGGCGGTTCTTTCAATTGTGCGGTGAAGGGCTTGGGCGAGACGACTTCGACCAGCCGGACGGTCGGGTATGGCATCAGGGCTTCAAAGCGCTCGATGTGGGCGTCGAGCCCCCAGCCGCGCAGCATTCCCACCAGATATTCGGAAAGCGCTTTGTTGCGAGCCGATCCCGCCTGATGCGGTTCGGCGGCCATGGTGTCGAGATAGGCGCGCATTCTCTTCGAGTCCGGAACGGCGCGCGCCTGGCGCTCGAGATTCGCTTCGCTCCCGCTGTCCTTCGCGAGGAAACCGCGCATGTTGGCAATCTGCGCAGTCAGGGCAAGCGGCAGGCCCAGCGTGAGGGCAGCCGCTAAAACAGGTCTCATGGAAGGTTTTATTCTAGCGAAAAGCCCCGGCCGACCGCTTCCCTATAAACCTTAGGCATTCCGTGCGATACTTACCTATAGTTCTTAGGGGACGCTTATGCCGGTAACAACACTCGATTTGATTCGCGGAACCCTGGATATCCTCGTCCTCAAGATCATCTCCTGGAAGCCGCTGCACGGCTACGCTATTTCGCAAGCCATCCGGCAACAGACCGATGACGCGCTTTTGGTTGAGGAAGGCGCACTTTATCCGGCGCTCTACCGAATGGAAGACAAGGGCTGGATTGAAGCCGAATGGCGCTTATCGGAGAACAATCGGCGCGCCAAGTTTTACGCACTCACGCGGAAAGGCCGGAAACGCCTCGAGACGCAGACGCAGACATGGACCGCTTATACGGCGGCTGTAAGCAAAATACTGGGCGCTTCCCACCCTCCAATGGCCCGGGAGTCCTGATGCGAAACGTTCCTCTTTGGCGCCGTTACGCCCGCTTCTTCGGTCCGGATACCGCGGCGGACGTGCGAGAGGAACTGGAGTTCCATTTTGCATGCAAAGTAGAAGAACTGATCGCGCAGGGATCGAGCGCTCACGATGCCCGCGCGGAAGCGGTGCGGCAATTCGGCGACGTCTCGACAGTGCGCCGGAACTGCGAGTTGGCCGCCAGCAGGAGGCAAAAACGTATGAGCATTCGTGGGGAATGGAGTGCTCTGCGCCAGGACCTCAAATATGGAATCGCCCAATTGCGGCATAGCTTCGGCACAACGCTGATCGCGCTTCTGACATTGGGTTTTGGAATGGGAGCCGTGACGGCCGCATTTAGCATCCTGTACGCGGTCGTGCTTCGGCCTCTGCCCTTTCCCGCTCCCGATCAACTCGTATCGGTGTGGTCAGTATCGCAACGACGTAGACGACGTCGTGACACCCAGGAACTTCGACGCGTGGCGGCGGCAGGCGCACTCTTTCCGTGAAATCGGAGCGCTTCAGCCCACCACGTTTACGCTTTCAAAAGGCGGCGCTGCATGGCAAATCCCCGGCGGCTTTGCTTCGGCAGGCTACTTTCCCGTGTTTGGAATTGCCCCTGAACTCGGTCGAACGTTCACCCGCGAAGACGATCGGGCGCCTCGCCTCCACTTGGCCGTTTTGAGTCATGAGCTTTGGTACAAGCGGTTTGGCGGCGACCGCGAAATTCTGGGGCAGCAAATCCGATTGAACCGCGAAGCATTCACGGTGATCGGAGTCATGCCGCGTTCCTTTTCGGTTCGCCCCGGCTCGGAGCAGGTTTGGGTGCCGCTCGCTCTAAGCGGGCAGGAGATGAACTGGACCGGGGGCATTCTCGAAGTAGTCGGGCGGCTGCGCAACGGAGTGAACCTTGAAAAAGCGCAATCTGAAATGAACGTGCTGGCACGCAATCTCGAAGCGCTCTATCCAGACATGAATCGCGGCCGGGGAATCTTAGTACGCAGCTATGCAGACGATCTGGTGGGCGGCTATAAAGATCGGTTGCTCTTGCTCTTGGGCGCGGTGGGATTGGTGTTGCTGATTGCCTGCGCTAACGTGGCGAATTTATTTTTGGCGAGGACCGCGGGCCGGAAGCAGGAGCTGGCGGTCCGGTCTGCGATTGGCGCCACCCGCGCTCGCGTAATCCGGCAGCTTTTGACCGAAAGCCTGACCGTAGGGCTGGTGGGAGCAATGGTCGGGCTCTGCCTGGCGCAAGCTCTCGTTCATCTAGTGACGAAACTCAACTTCGAAACGATTCCCCGGTTAGATCAGGCATCGCTCAATGCACCGGTGTTCCTGTTTGCAGTAGGCCTCGGCCTGCTAAGCACGATAGGCGCGGGGCTGCTGCCGGCGCTCCGTGCTGCGCAAGTGGATATCCAAACGGTGTTGCGGCAAGGCGGCCGAGGTGCAATTGGACTGGCGCGCGATTCGGCGCGAAATGCGTATATCGCTGGCCAAGTTGCGCTCGCGCTCGTGCTGCTGGCCAGCGCGGGACTTCTGATCAGAACTTCGATTGCGGCGCAAAGCGTAAAGCCGGGATTTTCCGCGGACCGTGTGGTGGCGGGTCGAACCGCGCTGCCGGCGATCGCTTACCGGAATAGCAAATCTGTGACGCGCGCGTACCGCGATGTGCAGCGTTACTTAAGTGACGAACCCGGAGTGGCGTCGGCTGCGTTGACCTCGAAGGTTCCGTTGTCGGTGAGCACCGTCGGTCTTTCTCTGAAGCAGAACGCAGTTGCGGTTCCCTTGAAGCAAGACGTCGCGGCGGAACTGCGGGTAATCAGCGATGGCTATCTAAAGACCATGCGGATTCCGCTCAGGCAAGGCCGGGAATTCACCGCGCACGATACTGCAGATTCCAGGCAAGTGATTCTGGTAAGCGATGGCTTAGCGCGCCTTCTATGGCCGGGCAGACAAGCAGTGGGCGAGATCATTCGCATCCCGGAGCTTGAAGGACGGATTGCAGGCTGGCAGGTGATTGGCGTAGTGGCCGATGTTCGCTCAAATGGTTTGTTGAGCGAAGCTCCGCCGGTTCTCTACATTCCGCTGCAGCAGGTTGCGACAAACCCCTGGCATTGGATCGAGCAGTCGTTGTACCTGGTTGCGCGGATGCGGAGCGAGACGGTCAACGGAGCCGGAGTGCTGGCGCGAGCTTTGAAACAGGTGGATCCTGAGTTGCCGTTGGGCGACGTCCGAACCATGCAGCAGAGACTGGCGCGTTCGGCGTCGCTCGCCCGGCTTTACGCGCTGATACTGGCCTTGCTTGGAGGCTGCGGGCTGCTCTTAACGGCAGCCGGCATATATGGAGTCACGGCGTATTTCGTGAGCCGCCAGCGTGCCGAAATCGGCGTCCGTTTAGCGCTCGGGGCTTCGACCAGAGCCGTGCTGCTGTTGGTGCTTCGGCAAGGGATGCGTCCTGTAATGTGGGGCGCGGCAATCGGCCTGCTGGGGTCGCTCTTGGCGGCGCGACTGCTCGCAAGTGAGTTGTACGGAGTGAGCGCAACAGACCCGGTCACGCTCTCAGGCGTGGTCCTGATTCTAATCATTGCTGCGGGTCTCGCCTGCTATTTTCCGGCGCGCCGGGCGGCAAGACTGGATCCGATGATCGCGCTGCGCGATGGTACATGATATCTGCGGCACGAGACAGGGTGGCGCCTTTAGATCCTCCTTTATATCCGCGCTGCTGATGCTCCTCTGTAGAGCAATCGGCGGAATGGCCGCGCCCTCGAAAGCGGAATTCACCCCGTCGGCTACGGACGGTTTGCAAGAGCTGTCGCGATAATGCGGCGAGCCTCCGCGAGTTCGGCGCCCGCAAGTGGCAGGCGAGGCGGCCGCACACGCGCGTTTCCCATGCCGGCTTCCTCTTGCACAAGCTTGATGAGCTGGACGAATTTCGGCACTGTATCCATTCGTAAGAGTGGAAGGAACCAGCGGTAGAGCTCGAACGCGCGAGCGTAGTCGCCCTGCGATGCCAGGCGAAAGAGATCCACCGATTCTTTCGGGAAGGCGTTTACCAGGCCGGCGATCCAGCCAACCGCGCCCGCGGCGATGGATTCGACGATAGCGTCATCGACACCGACCAGAATGGCGAGCCTATCAGCCAGGAGAGCGCGCAATGCTGTCACACGGCGAATATCGGAGCTCGATTCCTTGATCGCCACAAGATTCCCATGCCGGTGCGCAAGTTCTTCGACCTGATGCGGAAGGAAATCGACGCCGTAAGCGATCGGATTGTTGTAAAGCATGCAGGGGAGCGGCGTTGCCTCGAATACGGCGGCAACATGGGTTTGCGTCTCGCGCCAGTCCCCCAGATAGACATAGGGCGGAAGAACCATCAGGCCGCGGCAACCGGCCACCTCGGCGGATTTCGCAAGCGAGACCGCTTCCGCAGTGCTTAGCGCGGAGATGCCGGCGACAACCGGCGCGCGGCCGCTAAAAGCCTCGACGCAGGTATCGAGGACTTGTACCTTTTCGGCAGCTGTCAGGGTCGCCGCTTCCCCGAGCGAACCCAAAGCCACAACACCGTTACACCCATTCTCGAGAAACCATTCACAATGCCGCGCAATGAACGCGCGGTCGAGCGTCAAATCCTCTTTGAATGCGGTTGTCATTGCCGGTATCACGCCGCGCCATTGCATGTTTTTTCAAATCCCTTCTTCTATATGCGAAAGTAAGCTGCCTACGCGTGCCGGAAACAGGGGCGGGCGGATCGACTCCGGGTTCCAATCGAACAGGAATTGAGCGATGGGTCCGCAGATGCGGCCCTGACACGGGCCCATCCCGCACCGGGTATGAAGTTTTGCGGCGCGCCACGAGCTTGCGGCGCGCACCGCGCCGAGCGTAACATCTTCACACCGGCAAACGATCGTTTCGCTCGTTGCAAGACTGCGCAGATCTTCGCGAAGTGCGAAAGCCTGACTCAAAGCACCGGCGAAGCGGCGAGCACGCGTTCTTCGTGCAACGAAATGCCGGGCAGCATCGGTATCGCTAGCGGCGGCGCAACCCGCAATTTGTCCTTCTGTGAGCGACAGGTCCACGCCGCCGATTCCTGTCGGCTCGCCCGCGCAATACACTCCGGGAATTGAGGTCTGCTGGAGTTCGTCCACGCGCACCACGCCGCGGTCGATAGCGCAGCCGAGCAGAGCAGCCAACTCGGTATTAGCCGTGAAGCCGAAGGCTGCGGCCAGGTAGTCACATTCGGTTGTCCAGGTTGCGGAACGGCGGCGCAAGCGGACAAGGATCGACCCGTTTCGAGTCTCGGCGGCTTCAACCCAGCAGTCGGTCAAATAGCGCGTTCCGGCAAGGGAAATCCTCAGCCGAAGTGCCTGCCAGAGCTTTGCGGGATAACGCGCTAGTTTTAGGCCAAAGGCAGCAACACGCCGCCCCGGCGATTGCTCTGCGATCGCGGGTACGATCGCACCCTGTTTCCGAAAGAAGGCTGCCGCAGCCAGGAGCAGGGGCCCGGTTCCGGCCACAAGAATGCGCTTGCCTCGAACAGGCAGGCCGGATTTGACGAGCGCCTGAAGGCCGCCAACGCCCATTACATTGGGCAAGGTCCAGCCGGGAAAGGGAAGGAAAAGCTCACGTGCTCCGGTGGCCAGAATCAGTTTTCGATATTCAACCGGAAAGGCGCCCCCCGGCTGCTCTACCAGAAGCGTTCGTGCTTGCGCATCCGCCGCAATAACCTGTGCACCGGATACCGCTTCAATACGGCGGGACTCAAATTTTCGAATCCAGCGGGCGGCCGTCTGTCCATGAGTGTGGCTGCGATGTTTGCGCCAGATCTGGCCGCCAGGAGATTGATTGTCGTCCAGTACCAGAACCCGGGCGTGATGGTCCGACGCGCGCACCGCAGCCGCCATGCCCGCCGGTCCGGCGCCTACAATCAGGATTTCAGCGGATCGAGGACAACTCATTCCGTGCAAACTTCCATTCCTTCACGGCAGAGAATCTGACAGCTGCGTTGATGAGCAAGATCGTCGATTGTGACGCGGCATTCGAAACAGATGCCCATCCCGCACAGCGGACCGCGGGCCTCACCCGACACGGAACGCCGAAAACTGCTGTGGCCCGAACTGAGAATTGCGGCGGCGACGCTTGTTCCCCGTTTGACCGCGACCGGCACGCCGTTCACGCGAATCGCGATCAGTTCAGATGGGGATTGCACACGATCCTCTCGGGCGAATATGGGCTGCGATCAATAGCAGAGGTTCGGCCGAGTACGATGTCGGCAAGTAGTGCGGCCGTCGCAAGACTGGTGGTTATGCCGAGCCCTTCATGGCCTGTCGCCAGGTACACGCCGTCGTAACCCGGGCAGAGACCAATCAGCGGAAGCTTGTCGGGGGTTGCGGCCCGAAGACCTGTCCAGCCGCGAATGGCAGACAAGCCGTGCAGTTGAGGCATAAAGTTTACGGCTCTCGACAGCATACTGGACAAAATTCGCGCATCGATTTGCGAGTCGGCGCGGCCGTACTGGCGAGACGAGCCGATCAACACCTGTCCCGTCGGCCGGGGCTGCACATTAAACGCGACCGAATCCGACTCAAGAGCATGGGCGTTTTTCAGATATCCGAGTTCAATGACCTGATGTTTAACAAAGCCCGGATAGCGATCCGTTATCAGAAGGTGACCCTTGCGAGGCTGGATGGGAAGCGAAGGCACCAGCGAACAGGCATCGGCGCCATTCGCCAGGACGAATGCCGGCGAGGACAAAACTGCGCCATGCGCGAGCGTGGCGCTTCCTTTGGCCAAAGCGATCACCCGGTTGCCGAGCAGCAAGCGCGCGCCCAGCCTCACAGCCTCGTTCATCAAGAAAGTCGCCGCGCAGGGCGGATAGAGTACTGCATCCTCCTCAACTAGCAACCCGCCAAGGAGGCCAGGACGAAGGTTGGGCTCGGCTTCGCAGAGCGAGCGCCGATCGAGAACCTGAACAGGCGCACCGCGTTCCTGATAGAACTGCTGCTTTCGTCGAACCTCTGTCATTTCCTCCTCCTCGGCAGCTATCCAGATCGCGCCGCACGAAACGTACTCCGCTTGCGGCGGAAGCTGCCGGGCAAGTTCCATCCAAAGAAGTTGAGAGTAGCGGCATAGCTGGAACTGTGCCTCGGAGTCGTCCATGAGCGCGATGTGTCCCATGCCGGCCGCCGTCGCGCCGCCTCCGACAACCGATGATTCGATAACGGCAACCCTCAGACCGGAGCGGGCAAATTCAACAGCGCATGCTGCGCCCACGATGCCGCCGCCGACGATCACCACATCGTAGACAGCATCCCTCACAGCTGCATGCCCCAGCCAAAAGGATCGCCGGGATGAATCAGCAGGCTAGCTTCCGACGTGACGAACGCGGTTCCGGTAATTTGCGGATACACTGCCCCATCCCGGATTGCCAGGGAGCCCTCGAAGACAGTTCCGAGGATGCCCGCCTGACGCCATACCTGCCCTTCCGCGATTTTGCCGTCCGCATAGAGACACGCTAGCTTGGCACTGGTTCCCGTACCGCAGGGCGAACGATCGTAACTTCCGCCGGGACACAGCACAAAATTTCGGCTATCGGCCTCAATTTCGCCCGGCTCGGCCACGATTTCGATGTGATCGATCTCGTGCCCTTGTGCTCCCGTGATCCCGCCAGCTTCGAGGGCCTCGCGTACGCTCCAGGAGTATGCCGTTAAGTCCCTTAAATTGCCCGGCCGAAGCTCGCACGGTCGATCGCGGGTGATAAAAAACCAGTTCCCGCCCCAGGCCACATCTCCGGTAACGGGACCGAAGCCCGGCACATTCACCACTGCCTCTTTCCGAAAGCGATAGCTGGCCACATTTTCGAAAGAGACTTTATTCGGCGAGTGAAGCTGCAGCGTCACAGTCCCGACGGGAGTCTCTATGCGGTGGATGCCGGGATTGATTCTTGCGAGGTGAGCCAGCGTGACACCGAGTCCGATGGTGCCGTGGCCGCACATGCCGAGATATCCGACGTTGTTAAAAAAGATGACGCCGGCCGAACAGGATGGATCGACAGGTTCGCAGAGCAGAGCGCCCACGACGGCCTCAGACCCGCGCGGCTCGTTCACGACAGCTGACCGGAAGCTGTCGTAATGCGTGCGGAAACATTGCAGCCGATCGGCCATGGACGAATTTCCCAATGGCGGTCCGCCGGACAAAACGACGCGCGTCGGTTCTCCTCCGGTGTGCGAGTCGATCACTTGAATACGCTGGGGCGGCCTGTTCATCGCAGGACCATAATTACGCGACGGTCCAGTAGATCGAGTAGCGCTGGCCAAAGGTGCGGTTAAAGGGAATCAACGTAACGTCTTCCGCCTGCCCAGTGGTGCGGAACGTGAGAGGGTGTCCGGGCACCGGCTGAATCCAGGAGTCAGGACCGGCGCCGGCGCGAAAGGATGGAACGCGTCAGCGGATGGTGTTTGACGTCGGGGCCGCTCGGGCCCACAGTGAGGGGTTCGATTTGCTGCTGCTCCCCTAAACCGCCGGCCAGCACTAAGGGCCCGTAGAGAACGGCTTGCGTTGTGTGTTCATCCGGCATCCGTTCGATGTGCAGGCGCATCGGGAGCTTCACCTCGACACGGTCTCCATTGTGCCAGGTCCGGTTAATTGTTAAATAGCTGCCCGGACTTGCCATGATTTCGACCGCATGTCCATTGATCTCGAGCGAAGCACCGGATTCCGCCCAGTAGGGAATG
The DNA here is from genome assembly GCA_963767485.1 of Terriglobia bacterium. Taxonomy (GTDB): domain Bacteria; phylum Acidobacteriota; class Terriglobia; order Bryobacterales; family Bryobacteraceae; genus Bog-105. Next base: position 111,853 of record CAVYDZ010000019.1, read on the forward strand.
CGCACATGCATCGATAGGCGCTGCGGTTGTGAGGCGCGGACGAGAATCGTAATGCTGTCACTTTCGGGAAACGCAGTTTCCTGGCGAACGGCTATTCCCCGCTGCTTCCAATTCAACTCCGATGGAATGAACAGGTTGATATAGAGGCCAGTATCGTCGTGGAAATAGATACTGTTGTTGAGTTTTGAAAATTCTTCGACGCCGGTGCCAGTGCAGCACCAGAACGAATCATCTTCGGTGTTGTATGTTTTCCAAGCTCCCGGGGCGATCGAGAGATAGTACTGCGTTTTTCCGTTGCGCGGGTCGATAGCGCCGATTCGGTGGTTGTACAGCGTGCGCTCATAGTAATCGAAGTAGCGGGGGTCGGCGTTCCATTGATAGAGATGACGAGTGAGCTTCAGTAGGTTATAAGCGCAGCAGCACTCGGTCGTATCGGCGCTCTTTTTAAGCTCTTCGCCGAGATGGCGGGGCTCGACGAGCCAGAACTCGGCGTTGCTGGTGCCGCCGGTTGCGTAGGCGCGCGCGTTCGCGATCTCGTACCAGAAGAACTCCGCAACGTCGTGGAAACGGGTATCGCCACTGATTTCGTAGCGCCGCGCCGCGCCGATCACTTGCGGGATATGCGTGTTAGCATGCAACCCGCGGAGCTCGTCTTTGCGGAGAGCAAGCGGGTTGAAAAAGACCTTCTTAGTAAAGCGATCGCCAATTTGGGCGTAATGCTCATTGCCCGTAAGGGCCGCCAGATTGTAGAGCACTTCGTTCATGCCGCCGAATTCGGTGTTCAGGATCTGCTGCATGTGCGGCTCGGGAATAGGCGCAGTCCAATCATCCACCCACTGCGCCATGCCTTCGAGCACCCTCAGTGCCTGGGGATTATTGCAATGCTGGTGCATGTCGAACATGCCGGCCATGATCTTGTGGATCGTGTAAAACGGGGCCCATACTTTCTGCCGCGCGTTGAGGCGGTCGAAAAAGGAGATGGGGAACGCACTGAGATAGCCTCCATTCAATTTTGCCTGGCATTTCGCCAGCTCGGAGACCATGTAGTCGCCCTTCTTGCGGATGTCTTCGTCGCCGGTTGATGAATACATCAGCGCGCAAGCAGACAGGAAGTGGCCGCCGGCAAAGTGGCCGCGCAGTTCGCAATCGGGCGCTTCCCAACCGCCCAGCGGCTTTGCGGAAGAGGATAAGCCCGCATTGACACGGAAGTTATGCAAAAGCCGGTCGGCATCAAGGCGTTTCAGGTAGGCCAGATTTGCATTCTGCGCGTCCAGAAAAGCGCTGGGCAGCAGGCGTACATCCGTCATCGGAAAGGGTTGCACTTTGGCCGGTACTTGATTTGCCGTGAAGGCGATCGCCTCTTGAAAAGGAAGCGATGGTTCCGGAAGTCCTTCGCGGCGCGGCTGGCTGGTGTTCTGGGGAACGGCGTTGGCGTTCTGGTGGGGTGTGGTCGGCTGCGGGGGTTTCTGCTGGGCGAATAGCGGGAAAACGCCGGCCCCGGCCAATGTAGCGGAAAAGGAACGACGATTGATCGGCCTCATATCTTCAGGATCCCGCATTGGACGGTCCGGTGGTGCGTTTCAGGCAGGCGACCAAAGGCGATCGCCCGCCTACGGGTTATTGATAGAGCAGTTCTGCGGGTTTTAGCGAATCCGGCTCGCTAGCGGCCGTGGCCGCCAGGATACGGATGTTCTGGTTGTCCGGCAGCGTGATAGATTTGGTTCCCGCCGGTACGTCCAGTTCGTAGGCAAAGAGATACGAATACGCATACGGCGTGTTGTTGCCATTCGCGTCGTGGTGATGCGAAGCGTACCAGGCGATCGGGGCGCGTTTGATGAAGCCGGGGTTTAAGCCGGTGTATTGCATTTCTTCGCGCGTGGGATGTGCCTTGAAGTAAGCGAGAATCGCTTTGCCGCGGGGACTATCAGCCGGGATTGAAGCCGGCAGCGGCGGCCAGTGGGTCGGGACCGTTTTAGTGACCCAGGTGCGATCGTCCCATTGGCCGACGTACCCGCCCCAGTCTTCGATCGGTAGATTTACAGAGCGATCGCCGACCTTGAATACTGCGGATTGATCGCCGGCACTGGAGGCCGCGATCAGGTAAACGCGATTGAAGTGGCCTTCCGGAAGCTGGATCGCCTGGCCTTTGGCGGTTTCAGCGTTCGGCCCATCGGTGGGTCCGAGTTTGAATTGCAGTCCGTGCCAGGTGATTTCGGGAGGCAGCATTTCGGCGGGAAGACTGTTGCCTTTTCCATCGAAGCCGCTCTGCGATTTTTCTCCATCTTTGGTGGCTACGGCTTGATCGTAGGCCAACGTAACGGGCTGAGAAACAGGCGCAGCCAGAGTCTTATTCGCGAGATGCACTAGGAAGCTGCGGATCTGGTGCGGCTTGAAACTGGTAACGAGCACTCCGCTTTCGACTGTTGCATCGCCAAGCGGTTGTTCCTGGCCGTTGACTTCGCGGGCGGAGGAAACGGGCCCGGCGAATTTTACGTGCACGGCCGAATGCGGCTGGCCATCCACTTCAACCAGACGGATCAGGGCGTCATCGCTATCTTCGGCTTTTTTCAGCGCCATCAGGCGAATGCGCGGGGAATCGACCTGCACAACGGAGAAGTCTTTGCCGAGCGTTCCGTGATGCGGCGAGGCGGCAAACGCGATCAAGGGCTGATTCAGCCGCAGCGCTTGCCAATCGGTTTGGGCCTGGCGCCAATCGCCGGCATGTGCGGCGAGGCCGTAGAGAATGTCGTGGTGGCCCCAATCCTGGGTCGATTGATCGCTGTAGCTCTGGCCGTGTTCGCTGATGCCAGGCGTGTAGATCAGCGTGAGGCGCAGCAGATTGTCGGACGGTTTGTCCGAACCGTTTTTGCAATCCGTAAGCACGGTTACACCGTACGAGCCGCTGCGATCGGTGAGGTCAATGAATTGGTGAGATGGAACTTCGAACTTCTTGGGATCGTTGTTGCCGCGCTCGATGGTCGCCACGTCCCAGTTGTAGGTTGCGACAGGATTCGAGGCAGTCAACGGGAAGGTTGCCTTAAGGGCGGCGCTGCTCGATTTCCAATCGATAGAATTGGCGAACTCGACGCGGTTGCCGGCATCGCCGGCACTGAGGCGGACGGTCTGGGTGAAGCTTGAGCCCTCCGTCTGGCGGGTAACGGCGATGGCGACGCGCACGGGGCCGTTTTCTACCAAACGAACTTGAGCCGGACCGGAGACGTAGGCCCGAGGCGGCTTTTGCTGATCGGCCCAATCCATGTTCCAGGCGGGCCATTCCTGGGGCTTTTCGGCCTGGAAAGCAAGCCGCATAGGAGCGCTAAGCAGCTCTTTTTTCAATGATTTATCAAAGATACTTGAAATGTCTCCATTAGCATCGACAGTGAGGCGGTAGCGTGCGTTTTCGAGCGAGTGATCGGTCGCTTTGAGTTCCGATTTCTCTTTGGAATGACGGGCCGGCTGGACGTCGTAGACGGCGTATCCAGCGGAAGGAACTTTCGCGACGAACAGCACCTTATCGCCTTCAACCTGGGAGAGCACTTCCTTGCCATCGGGGCCAGTGACGCGCGCCGCTTTGAGTTCGTTTGGCAGTTTGGCTTCGACTACATCTTCGCGGGCGATCCCGAGCGGATTGTAGACGACGAGCGGCGTGCCTTTCGTCTCGGTATTGAGCGATTCGGCGACTCCGGCGCTGGCGCTGGTGAGGACGGTCGAGAACTGGTTCATGGCGATGACGTCATCGTTCCAGGAGAATTCGTAGGCCTTAGGGGTCGCGGTACCGGCCATGATGTCGTGGAACTGGCCGCCCAGGGTGAGCGTCCAGGCGTCGTTTAAGCGCTGCTGCGGATAGGCGCGCGCCCCTAGCCAGGCGGCGGCGACCGAAGCGTTTTCCGCGGCGGCGGCGAGCAGTTCGTTTTTACGATTCCAGCGTTTTTGCATGCTCTCGGAGGTGAGGGAGCCCGCGGAGTGGTTGGTCAATTCGAGATCGCCCGAGTATTTCGGGAGTTGGTTTTCCTTGCCGGTCGCGAGGATGTCGAGGTACATCTGGTCGGCGTTGGACGAGAGGACTTTGACGGGTCCGTCGCCAACCTGCACGGGCGGTCCGGCAGGGGTTTCGGGCTCTTGCGGGCCGAAGCGGCCGCGGCGCGGTTCGGGAAGCACGGTTTTGCTTTGCGTAACGATGGCTTCGAGCAATTTGACGGAGTCCTCGGTGGGGGAACCCCCGGTATCGCCCGTGCCGTAGTAGTGATAATCGGCAAAAATGCCCGAGACTTTGCCATCGCGCTCGATGCGCTTCACCCAATCGACCGGCTTCGGGCCGCGATAGTTAGCGGGCTCGGGAGCAGGTGATTTCGACAGGTCGTAGCTAATGTCGCCGGAATAGGCGCCAGGGTTCAGGGCGGCGATGACGCTATTGCCGTCAGGCCCCGTCCAGATACCGACGTTGAAGGGAGTGCCTTCGGGTGTGTCTTCCGGCGAATTTGGGCCGCCGACGGGCGCCGCGGATCCCCAGGTCAGTTTTTGGGTGGAGAAGCCTTTGATGCCGGCATGGGCGAGGAGGCTTGGAAGCGTCTCCGGGAAGCCGAAGCAATCGGGCAGCATATAGCCGGTGCTGGCGTGGCCGAATTCTTTCCGGAAGTAATGATTGCCGTAAAGGACCTGGCGAATGATGGATTCGGCGCTGGGGGAATTGACGTCGCTTTCTTCGACGGAGGAGCCGGCGAGGAACCAGCGGCCGGAATCGACGTATTTTTTGATGGTCTGGTAATCGGCCGGATAGTATTCCTTGATCAGGCGGTAGCGGTTGGAGCCGGTGAAATTGAAGATGTAGTGGGGGTATTTCTCGAAGAACTCGAAGTTGTTGTGCATGGTCTTCGGAAGGAATTCGCGAATGACCTGCGGGTATTCCCACCGCCACTGGGTATCGAGATGGGCGTAACCAACAGCGTAGAGGGTGGGCTGGTGGAGGATATCGGGTTTCTGTGAGTCAGCCTGGGAGAAAACAAGCCCTGCTCCTCCGAGGAGGAGCAGGGTGAGGGAGATGAGACGTTTCGTCAT
>CAVYDZ010000020.1:0-117737 GCA_963767485.1 Terriglobia bacterium
TGATATGGAGCGACCTGTCAAGTGTCACGTAAACCCGAGGTAAACGCGATCCGGAAATGCTCGTAAGAGGATTTCCGGGAGCATGAGAATCAGCACCAGCAGCACGGGAGGCAGAGAGGAGCGAATGCGACGGTTGATCACTCTGATATCCGCGGGTCGGAACCGCACAATCGTGATCCGTCGGGAGCTGCCTCGGACTAAGGACGCGAGTTGGGGCGCAAGGCCGTATCGCATAAAACGTCGGAGGGTTCTCCTTACCGTGAGCCCCTCGGCTGCCACCGGTGCTGCTGCTAAAACGTGCAAGAGTCTTTTCTCAGGCAGCTTGCCGCTGCGGTTGTGGTTCGGTTTTGACGGCAATGGCCCAGGCGAAGCCCAAAAGCTCACGAGCAATCGCGGTGACGATTTGCGGTTTGTTTTTGCCGCCGGCCGCGAGCTTCTTGTAGCGGGTACACAAACGCCACTGCGCCTTCCAGGCGATATCTTTGATTTGCTGATCGAGACCCTGTTGTCGTTTCAACAGAAAGCCGCCGACCCACGGTTTATGCTGATAAGCCCAGGCCGCTTCGACCATCACGCGTCGCAAATGGGCATTGCCGGTCTTGGTAATGCCGCCCCGTTGGATGCGATTGCCGCTGGAGTACTCACTCGAGACCAGGCCGCTGTAGCTCATCAGTTGACGGGGATTCTGGAATCGGCTCAGCGAACCGGTTTCGGCCACAATCGTCACAGCCGTCATCTGGGCAACGCCGCGCAAAGCTTGCAGGGCGGCAATTACGGAACGAATCTGCTCGGGCGCCGTGGCAATGGCTTGCTCGATTGCCTTCTCCAGTCGAGCGATCCGTTCCCCGGCATGATGCACTTCGTGAACGTAGTCCAGCCGCGTGGCTTCCAGCGCCGGCTGGTCGAAATGAACATGGGTGTTCAACCAGGTCATGTACTTTGCGGTCCACTTCTTTTTGATATCGGCAGGCGCTTGGGCTCCGTGCCGCAGCAGAAACTTTCCCAGCCGTTGACGAGCGCGATGCTGATCCTGCTTGGCGTCTTCGCGCGCTCGTACCAGATCGCGCAGCGCTTCGTGCGCCGCGTCCGGCACCCACACCGCAGTCAGATCGCCGTTCCGGTAACAACGCGCCAGTTTCTCGGCATCGCGCCGGTCGGTCTTGACCCGATCGCCCGCCTTGGCCGGCACCAGCGACGGCGCAATGACTTCACAGCTCACACCCAACTGTGTCAACTGCCAATACAAAACATATCCGGTCGGACCCGCTTCATAACACGCTTTCAGTTGCTTCGCCGGACCGAGCTTCGCAACCAGCTTGCGAATCGCCGGCAGGCTGTTGGGAATCACTCCCAGCGAGCGAACCTCCCCGTTCGGCTCCGCCACAGCCACTGCGATCGTACCGGCATGGACATCCAATCCAATAAAACGTATCTTAGACATGCGGCCAATTCCTTTCGTATGCGGCTCTGCGCCGCTGGTTTCAACTCTTCGCAGCGTAACCCGCGCTACTGCGAAGGATTGGTCGCTCCATTTTGACTAAGAATTGAGCGCACTGTATCGAGCTCGGGGCAGGTCTTGTTTAGCGGCGTGCCTCTTCGTTATTGCGGGGGCTGGGTTCGGTCAAGATTTGCGGACCTGGCTGGTTGAGGGGTCGAGAGCGCTCCAGGCAGGCGACAATCCAGGGGCTGAAACCGCATTCCGCCATGCTTTAGACCTGGAGCCAAACGCACCGGAAGTTTTGAACGATTTGGCCATCGCGCTGGCCCGGCAAAACAAGGAAGCAGAGGCGATCGCGGTTTACCGCCGGGCCCTCCGGGTCAAACCCGGAGACGTCACAACGGAAAAGAATCTGGCGATCGCTTATTTTCGCGGGCAGGACTTTGCCGCAGCGTGGCCCCTGCTGAAAGAACTGAGTGCAAAAGTAAATGATTTCCAAACACTCGAGCTTTCTGGGGTTACTGCATTTGCGCTGGATCGATATAGGGAGTCAGCGGAGTATCTGGAGCGGGCGAACCGACTGCGCCCAAGAGACTTGCCGACACTCGACATGCTTGGCAAAGCCTACATGCGAAGCAAGGACTATCGCGGCGCAACGACTGTATTTTCCAGAATCATGGCAGTTGCCCCGGACTCGCCTGCGGCGCACGTGATGATGGGCGAAGCTTACGACGGAATGTCCCGCGACAACGAGGCGCTGGCTGAGTTCGAAGCAGCACAAAAAAACAATCCGAGGTATCCCGGCGTGCATTCAGGGCTGGGCCAGTTGTATCGGAAAGAAGGGAAGCTGGAGCAAGCGGCTACCGAGTTTGAGGAAGAGCTGACGAACTATCCGAACGATCCCGTTTCGCACTGTCTGATGGGTGAGATCCTTTTGGCGCGGAACCATGCTGCCCCGGCGGTGACGCATTTTCAAGCGGCGATACAGGCGAATTCACGTTATAAGGAGGCCTACTTCGGGTTGGGCAAAGCTGAACTCGCGATCGACCGGCCGACCGATGCTGTGGAAGCGCTCAAGCATGCGATCTCACTCGATCAAGACTATATCCAGGCACATTACGTGCTCGGGACGGCGTTAAAGGAACTGGGGCGTACCGGCGAAGCGAAGCGCGAGTTGGCCGCCGCGGAACAAATTCAGGCAAGGCAGCGGGGCGCGTACACGAGGAAACTGGACTCCGCAACTGCCAGGTAGCGCAGGCCAAGCCTAGGGCTCGTAAAGTTTGCCGCGCCAATTCTCTACGTCAATATAATAGGATCCTGAAAGTTTGCGATCCTGGATTCCGATGATCCTTCAGTCGCTTTTTACAGCCATACTTGCTTGGATCAGTGTTTCAGCCCCAGCCACAACCGTGCTGGTCGTCGACGAGGGGTCCGGTAAGCCATTAAGTAATTTAAGGGTCGAACTTGTTGGCGAAAGGGGCAGGGTAGTTGCCCAGACTACTACGGATATGCAGGGCCGTTCTACTCTGCATGTGCGCGATGGCGGATATTGTGTTCGTGCCGCCACAAACGGGTATGTGGATCCGTTAAATAGTCCCGCGGGTATTGAAGAACTCGCCGCGAAATTGTAAGCTGAAACGCTCGCCAATCTTGAAATTGCGGATACCGGCGATATCCCAGTTCTGCAATCCCGGAGTCAGCATAACGCCGCGTCCCGAAGTCCCGAAGTGTCCGATTGCATCGGTGAACTTGTTGGTGTTGAAATATTCCTCGACTGTTCCTGGACCGGTAATAGAAACTCCCGGCACTACGTCGGGCCGCGGAACAATATTGTCGAAATCGATTCCGATGCCGCCCGGGTACGTGCCGGGAACCCCGAAAAGTCATCCGAGTTGAATGGGTCATTAAACTGGCTCATGCTGATCGATTGACCGGATTCAATAGTCGTGATCCCGGAAACTTCCCAGCCTCCTAAAATGTGCCCCACGAAGCCCCGTTGGTCCTTAAAAAACGGCAGGTCATAGACGTAGTTCGCCACAAAAATTTGTGGCGTATTCAACGCCGCGGGCCCGTAGTTCTGGCCGAAGTTATACGTATCGTAAACCGGTGCCCCGCGATCAGCTGTGTTATTAGTGAGGTTCTTCGACCAGGTGTACGCCAGCCCGAAGGTTAAACCCTCAGTGATGTGCCGGTTGACCGAGACCTGTAAAGAGTTGTAATTACTATTGAACTCCGGATTCCGCTGAAAAAATGCATGATAGCCGAGGTAAGGACGGATCGCGTCCACGTTGGAAGCCGCGTTTGCCGATCTAACCCCTAGGCTGGGTTGATTCGCATCCACTTCTCCCAACAGGTGCCGTCCAAGGGTGCCGACATAAGCGATTTGGAAGACGGTGCCCCTTAAAATCTGTTGCTCTATCGAGAAATTAAAGTCCTGATAGGAGGGAACTTTGAACGTTGGATTCCCTGTCGCAGTGATACTCACAGGCCCGAGTGGCACCACCGCGGTTCCTGCAGTAGGATGATCGAAGCTCGTATGAGTTATTTGCGCCTGCTGCACCAAGGGCGGGTCGGAGAACGCATTCTGTTCCCAAGTCCCATTGAGCAGTCGGTCATAGTAAAGGCCGTAACCGCCGCGAATCGCGGTTTTGCCGTTCCCTAAAACGTCCCATGCGAAGCCGAAGCGCGGTCCGAAGTTGTTGTTTGAATTTGGATTGACAAGGTTCCCATAAGGAGAACACGTAACGCCCGAGGCCACAGCCTTAGCCGCATTGCAGGACGTCCCGACGGGGAAGATAATGCCGTTCGTGTAAGTAGCCGGAGTTACACTTTGCCCCGCCAGAAATAAGCCGGTGGCTGGGTCAATAGCGGGAGCCAGCGCCGGATTGTAAACCAGCGGGTCGAAGTTATTCAGAACGTTATGCGAGTCCTGTGGAGATGGAAAGTAGCTATAGCGCAAGCCAAGGTTCAATGTAAGTCTTGGAGTAACTTTCCAATCGTCCTGCACATATCCTTCTAAGTTGAAATAGTTTAAATATGGAATAATGTCCCGGCTGGACTGCGTGAACTGAGAGGCGTTTCCCAAAAGAAAATTTGCGAAGGCTGGATTCCCGCCCGTCGACTGAAACGTAAAACTGCCGTTAGTGGGATTAACCGCGTTTTCCGTTTTCACCATCCATTGAACGCTGGCCCCCGCTCGGATTGTGTGATTGCCCAGAACTTTTGAAAAATTGTCATATACGTTCTTGTCTATGTTGCGTTCGAAATAAGGAGAGACCGGAATACCAACTCCCGACAATCCGGAGATCGTGAGCCCGGGTACTCGGCCATACGGGTCGCTATAAGGCAGGCCCCCGGCAAGCGCGCCCACAAACGCGGGCGAGTCGATTGTACCCGTGATCTTGCTGTTGATTGCTCCCCATGAGTAGTTGAATGCCGTCTCATTGACAACCGTTGGCGAAATGGTCCAGCTTACGTTCGCCACTACGTTCTTCCCCGGCGCATTGGTCGAGGTCGATGAAATGCCCGGAAATGGTTCGCTCGCAAACAGTCCTCCCGGTTCCGTCGTAGGCACAACGTCTTGCATGAATCGCCCGAACGCGTGCACCTTGTCGCCTACATTTTGATCGAGACGGACGATGTCCTGGCGATAGTTATTCAGTGACACGACATTCGTGATGTATTGGTTTCCGCCGGCTGCGTTCGCCGGGAACTTAGAATACACGTTTGAAATATAAGCTTGTGCGTTCTTGCTGAAGCACGCAGGGTTGATTTGACCCCCGGCCGCCGTGTTCGTCACGCAGCCTGCAGGCGCGGAGCTCGGATTCAAAGTCACGCCGGGGAAGAGGCCGCCTAACTCGGCGCTCGTCGGAACATTGGCAATGTCGGTACCGGGCTGATGCGTTTTGCGCCACTCTTCCGACCAGAAAAAGAATGTTTTTGATTGGCTTTTCTTATAGATCTTAGGAATAAAAAGCGGGCCGCCAACTGTAAATCCGTAATCGTTATAACGTTCAATTGCTCTGGGCGTACCCGCTGAATTTGCGAAAAAGTCGTTCGCGTTGAAAAAGTCGTTGCGTACAAATTCGTAGGCGCTCCCATGAAATTGGTTGGTGCCCGACTTAGTGGCTACGAGCACCTGGCCCCCGCCGCTTCGCCCATATTGCGCATCGTAGGTGCTGCGCTGCAGCGTGAATTCCTGGATTGCGTCCACGCTTGGTACGTTTAGCAGCGTCTGGTTCGAGCCGCTGTCGTTGATATCGGCTCCGTCGACAGTCCAATTGTTTGCGCTCTGGCGGGCGCCATTAACGACCACGCTGCTGGTATTGGTGATGCCGAAATTAACAACGTCTCCTAATCCGTTCACTACTCCCGGCTGCAAGGTGACGAGCTGCTCGAAATTACGGTTGTTCAATTCCAGTTCGCGCACTTGCGTGCCGGTAATAGTCGAAACTCTGAGCCGCGCTGGTCGTTTGTACAGGCGTTGTGGTCTCGTTCACGGTGATGGTTTCGGCTACCGATCCAGGCTGCAGTTGCACGTTCAGGGGCCGCTTCTGTGCCACGTTAAGAACGACATTGTTAGCCGTGTATGCGCGGAATCCCGTCCGCTTTACAGTCACTGTGTAAGTGGCCGCCGGAAGGTTAGTGACGGTGAAGTTTCCGCTGCCGTCGGTCTTTACGGTCCGGACATCGGTATTCGTCTCGTTATTGTGGACGACTACGGACGCGTCCGGGACCACGCCTCCCGTCGGATCCGTAACGGTGCCGATCAGGGTCGCATTGATTTCCTGGGCGCTCGCATGCGATAGCGGAAACAGCATGATGGAGACCGTAAAGAGACAAAGAGATAACACGTACCGGGTAAGTCCGGCTATTTGCAAAAACCTCATATTCCATCCTCTTTCAAAAATATGAGCGGAGTAGCGTGGGCACGTCCGGATAGGCTCGCCCAGGCGATGGCCTGCCCCGCTGAAGCATTTGCTGCGATTCTATCGCAAAACCGGCAACCCTGGAGCACGCTCGTAATCCTGCGGGCGCCCGCTGCCTCGCTACAATAGGAAGCGTCCAAATCCCTGGGCGAATCGTAAACACAGGAGAGTCATGTCGAGCAAGAAAATCGGCATTTTGACTGGCGGCGGTGATGTCCCCGGTCTCAACGCAGTGATCAAAAACGTGGTTTACCGGGCTACTACCGACGGGCATGCGGTGACCGGAATCCGCCTGGGCTGGAAGGGCTTAACCGATCTGAATTTCGAAGATCCGGCAAGCGTCCAGCGCTACATTCTTCCCCTCACGCGCGAGAATACGCGCCGTATTGATCGCACCGGCGGAACGTTCTTGCACACGAGCCGTACAAATCCATCGAAGATGAAGAAGCTTCCCGATTTCCTGAATGCGGCTGATTTCCCCTCCGCACCCGGCAAAGACGGCGGCATGACTTACGACATGACTAAGCGCGTTTTGGCGAATCTCGACCGGCTCGAAATTGATCACCTCGTCGCAATTGGCGGTGACGACACGCTTAGCTACGCCGCTGTGCTCGATAAGCAGGGTTTCAAGGTCATCGGCATTCCTAAGACGATGGATAACGACGTGCGTAACACGGAGTACTGTATCGGGTTCTCGACCGCTGTTTCGCGCGCCATGGATAACATTTCACGCCAGCGCACCACGGTTGGATCGCACGAACGTATCGGTATTTTTCGCGTATTTGGCCGCGATGCCGGGTACACCGCTCTCTACACTGCTTACGTAACCTCGATCCGCTGCGGCATTCCCGAGTTCAAGTTCAATCTCGAACACATGATTGACCTGCTCATGACGGACAAAAAGAATAATCCCAGCAACTATGCCCTGGTAATCCTTTCGGAAGGCGCGCAATGGGAAGGCTATCAGCTTAAGGAATACGGCGACCCTGATGCGTTCGGCCACCGCAAGAAGTTTAGTGTGGCCGAAGCATTCAGCGATGAAATTATCAAACGAACCGGCGCGGAAACCGTGGTCAGCGATCTAACCTACGATCTCCGTAGCGGCGCGCCCGATTTCCTCGACACTATGGTCGCGACCACTTTCGGCACCATGGCCTACGATGCCATCACGAGTCACAAGCATGGTCTGATGGCTTCCATTTCCGAAGGCAAGTTCGCCATGGTTCCCATTCCAGATCCAAAACTGGGGCCGCGCAAGCTCGACGTGGAGCACATGTATAACAAAGACCGGTACCGGCCCAGCTATACGAGCAAAGAAGGCATGCCTTTGCTGCTTTCTCATCCTTAGTCATGGCAGTTGCAAGCGAAGTTGTCGAAGCGCAAGGCCACCTGGTCGATTCCCACATCATGGAAAAGATCTTCGACACAGTGGTCGCCTTTGGCGGCCGTTTCGAAGTTGAGCATTTCTCGATAGGAAGAACCAATAGTGACCCGTCGAGGCTCTGTCTGCGAGTGGAATCCGATTCGCAGGATCACCTCGACAAGATGCTGGCCCAGTTGCTTGCGCTTGGCTGTTCCGTTGCGGATTCGGGCGAAGTCGATTTGAAAGCCGCCGAGCGTGATAGTTGTGCTCCCGAAGATTTCTATTCGACCACCAATCAGAAAACCCTCGTGCGTCATCAGGGCCAGTGGCTCGAAGCGGCCGGGCAGCGCATGGACGCGATGATTGTCGTGGGCGGCGGGGCCGCGGTCTGCCGCCGTCTGCGGGATATCAAAGCGGGCGATCCCGTGGTCGTGGGAGTAAAAGGCATTCGCGTCATCCCGGAAGCGAAAGAGCGCGATCGCCAGTCGTTTGCTTTCATGAGCAACGAGATCTCGTCCGAGCGGCAAGTCGAAACGGCGGCTGGCCAGACCGTCGCCATCATGCGGCAAGTGCGGAAAGAAGGTAAAAAAATCGTCGCCGTGGCTGGCCCGGTCGTGGTACACACTGGCGGCACGGGGCCGTTTGGCCGTCTGATTCGCCACGGCTGGATCGATACTGTGCTGGCCGGAAACGCTCTTGCCGTGCATGATATCGAGTCCGCTTTATTGGGCACGTCCCTTGGCGTGCGTACCTCCGATGGCCGGCAGGAAGAGCACGGCCACCGTAACCACATGCGCGCCATCAACGCCATTAATCATGCGGGCAGCATTGAAGCGGCGGTTCGCAGCGGCCGCTTAACCCGGGGTGTCATGTATGAGTGCGTCAAAGCCGGTGTCCCGTTTGTCTTAGCCGGCAGCCTGCGCGATGACGGACCGCTGCCCGGCGTAATCACCGATATGAATGAAGCGCAAGATGCCTATGCCGCGCAATTGCGTGATGCGGGAGTTGTTCTGTGTCTGAGTTCGATGCTCCATTCGATCGCTACTGGAAACATGCTGCCCGCCTGGGTCAAAGTGGTCTGCGTGGACATCAATCCCGCGGTGCCAACCAAAGTAGCCGATCGCGGTACCGGGCACGCGTTGGGCGTCGTAACCGATGTCGGCCTCTTCCTCGAACTGCTCGCGAATAAACTCCAAGCCAATTAAGTAATGAAGAATAATCGCCAATACACCGACGAACATGCCGCAGCGGGAGTCCGCGCGGATCTGCCGGAAATAGAAACCTGGCCAAATCAATACGCCGGCTACGAAATTGAAATCGGCATGCCCGAATTTACCTCCGTCTGCCCCAAAACCGGATTGCCGGACCACGGCAATCTCACTTTGACTTATGTTCCCAGTGAGCGCTGTCTGGAATTGAAGTCGCTGAAGATGTACACTCTCGCTTATAGGAACTTGGGGATCTTTCAGGAAAACGTTGTCAATCGTTTTTTAGCGGACGTAGTCAAAGCCGCGGATCCTGTTGAGGCCACCGTCGTCGGAGACTTCGCGGCTCGCGGCGGTTTAACCACTCGCGTGAAAGCGGTGTATCGCCAATCGAATAAACGGCGGAATCGCAAGTAAGATCGGTTCCCGGGAGGCTGCGGGCATGAAATATCGCGCTACATTGCTGATCCTTGCGGCGACCTCGGCTCTCGCGTCGGAGTATCACTCTGGACAAGCGGCCCGGGCAGTCCTCGGCCAATCCTCTTTCAGTGCGCACGAGCCCGGTTTCCGCATTCAATCAATGGCGATCGCCGGATCACATCTTTACGCGGCCGATTCCGCTCAGCAGATCCTTACTTTCGACCTGTCGAAAATTCCCGATCTTGGCGCGGACTTCTCGAATCGGGAAACAGGCGCTTGCGGCCTGTGCGGATTTTCGCCAATCGAAATCCGGCACGAAGCGGTCATGCCGGGAATTTCAGCCGTTAGTCATTGGGGCCGAAGCGTTGCCGTCGTGGACACCGCGCGGCACCGCGTTTTGCTATGGCGCGATTCTTCCTCGCCGCGTGCGAATGGGGTTCCAGACGTCATTCTCGGCCAATCCGATGAGGCAAACTCCATCGGCGCCTCCACTCTGGTCAATCCGATTTCCGTCGCGCTCGATGGCAAACATGTTTTCGTGGGAGATGCCGCACTGCACCGCGTCCTCATTTGGAACTCGTTTCCAAAGACGAACAATCAGCCTGCGGACGAGGTCCTGGGGCAACCTGACTTCACTGCCAACAATGTTTCCGAGAGTGCCGCAGCCGATTCCATCGTGCTGCCCTCCGCGCTCGTCTCCGATGGCCTGAATCTATTTGTCGCGGATCCCGCCAGCGAGCGTGTTCTGGTATTTTCTCCCGGCGATTCGCCGCTTGATCCGCAAACGCTTATCAACTCGGCGAGTCTGCGCTCCGGGCCCGTTACTCCGGGCGAGCTTATCACTCTCAATGCGAGCGGATTCAGCGATGTTGCCGCGAGCGCGGATTCCGGTGTCCTGCCCAAACGTCTCGGCAACACTGAATTGATCTTCGATGGCCGCGCGTTGCCTTTACTTTCTGTTTCCCCCTCTCAGATCCAGGCTCAGATCCCATTCGATTTAGACGGCGCGACTGCGGCTAGTCTCTATTTGCGCACTGAGCCCGCGGAGGGCGATGTAGTCGTAACGACGCCGCTCAGCGTGCGGGTGGCTCCCTCCAGCCCAGGGTTGTTTGCTTTCAGTGGAACCGAACCGCGCGGGGGCATTGTCCTGCATGGAAGTCACTCGCCTGTCACGGACGAAAGTCCGGCTGCCCCCGGCGAAGTGGTTACGGTTTGGGCCACCGGCCTGGGCGCTATTCTCGACGGCAATGGGGGGATTTCCGCGGTTGCCGGTGTGCCGTTCATCGGGCCGCCCGAATCCACAGCGCTTCCGGTTAGCGCGCGCATCAACGGACAGGATGCGCCGGTATTATCTGCTCAATTGCCCAAAGACTCGATCGGCGTGTACGAAGTGAAAATCCTTGTGCCCGGCGGACATCAGAGGTTCGGCCGCCTTTCCATCGCCGAGAACGGCGTAGCGAGTAACGTGATTACGTTTTCACTGAAACCCGATTAGTGGCGTTCCCCCGCATACGGCTTATAGCGGTTGTTCAAGAGTACCGTCCGCGCTCGCTCCACGTTATCGGAAGTCACGTAAAAGAACGCTCCTGTCAAGTCGCGCTTCATCAGAAATCCCGCGGTGTACGTTCCGGTCTCCACCAGGTATTCCATCCCTTCCGCGGTGAGTACGCTCTCTAATGCCAGCGCGTCGCGCAATGTGCGCGCCATATAAACTAAATCCAATTCAACATCTCCGAAATATTCCGTGTCGCGGCGCATAACTCAACAGCTCTAGCCCAACGATACTCTAGAAGTAGCTAAACGGAGATGCGGACAGTGCTGAAACTGCGGCGGCGTTGGCGCGAAGCGCAGATGTTCGTGCGCGCCATGGCCTCGCCGCACCACCCTATCCTCGCGCAAATCATCCCAGTTCGCCGCTGTAATCTCGCCTGTACTTACTGCAACGAGTACGACAAAGATTCCGCGCCCGTTCCAACCGATCAAATGCTCAAGCGGATTGATAAACTCGGCGCGCTCCGCACGGCTATCATTACCTTCAGCGGCGGGGAACCCACGCTTCATCCTGATCTCGATCTGCTGATTCGGCGCGTGCGCTCCAACGGCGCAATCGCAACCGTGATCACCAACGGGTATTTTCTTGTCCCCGAGCGCATCAGACGTCTGAATGCCGCCGGACTTGATTACCTGCAAATCAGTATCGATAACGTGCGGCCGGACGATATTTCGAAGAAAAGCCTGAAAGTGCTCGACCAGAAACTTCGCTGGCTTTCTGAATACGCGGATTTCGATGTGACGATCAATTCCGTTCTGGGTAGCGAAATCGCGCAACCGGAAGACGCATACTCGATCGCGGCTCGTGCTCGCGAACTGGGGTTCAACAGCACCATCGGAATCCTGCACGATGGAAGCGGCCAACTCGCGCCGCTCCAAACACGTCAGCGCAGCGTCTACGATCGCATTCTCGGCCTCGGTACCGGCTTGTTCTCCTTTGCTCATCTCGATGCATTTCAGCAGAACACGATTCGCGGATTGCCGAACGGCTGGCACTGTCCGGCGGGCGGCCGCTTCCTTTATATCTGCGAAGATGGCCTCGTGCATTACTGCTCGCAGCAGCGCGGTCATCCTGCGATTCCGCTCGCGGACTATACTGTTGAAGATTTGATTCGCGAAGGCGCCAAACCGAAGGGCTGCGCGCCGTTTTGCACGATTTCCTGTGTACATCAAACCGCTTTGCTTGACGATTTCCGCACCAGGCCGCGCGAAACCTTAGCCGGGATTATCGAGCGCCGCAAACAGCGCGAGCCCGGCTGGCACACGCCTTCCTCCATTCGGTTGCTCGAAACCATGTTTCTGAATGATTCGCGTATTCGCGATCTCTTTGGCGCAATCGCACTCAAGCTGTTTCGCGCCCGGTAGTGCGTCGCCGAGGGCAGTAGGATAGAAAGAATGATCCGAACCGCCTGCTTCGCGCTTCTTTCCGCACTACTCGTTTCCTGTGGACCAGCTCCTCATAAAAAAGCCGACATCCCTATGTTGAACCCCCAGGAAGCGGGCGCATTGCTGCACTACAACAACAAGGCGCAGGATTGGATGAAATACGTGCGGCGGCAGAATCCCGCCTGCGAATATCACTTGGAGCTTCCGGATCAGACGAATCACCCCACCACGATTGATCTCGCGCACATCGTGCTCTGCGGGAGCCGGCCGAGTCCGAAGGAGTTCGATGCGACTGTCTCCTTTGAGTACGATGCCACTCAGGGCAAATGGGTAATTACCAGATTCGCTAGTTAGCGCTCTAGCGCGGCCTCTCGTTCGTTGACTAAAGTTACACTGGACCAATCTAACTTCTCCTGGCCATGCGCCAGCGCAGATATAAAATGGTCGCGGACTAAGCTCGCAAGCGGCAGCGGAGCCCGCAATTCCTCGGCGGCCTCAATCGCCAGTTTCACGTCTTTCAAGCCAAGTTTCGCTTCAAATCCGGCCGGCTCAAAGGTGCGGTCGGCTATCAGCGTTCCGTAATTCTTGTAAACGGGCGAGCCAAAGAGGTCCACGATAATGTCGAGGAACGCATGGCGCCCAATCCCGGCTTTACCGGTTAAGGCAAATGCTTCCCCGAACGCTTCCAGCATGCTTCCAAGCATGAAATTTCCGGAAAGCTTCACTGCATTAGCCTGCCACGGCTGGCTGCCGGCTACGTACGTTTTTCTTCCCAGTACGTCGGCTAGCGGCTTGCATCTTTCGACGAATCGATCCTCGCCGGCCATAACGACAATTAATTTCGCCGCAGCTGCCGCTTCGGGCCTGCCGAATACAGGCGCACTGACGAAACCCTGTTCGCGCCTCGCATGCTCGTCCGCGAGCTTGCGCACAAGCGCCAGGCTGATCGTGCTTGAAGATACATGAATAGCGTTTTTGCCGAGCGCGCTCGCAATACCATGCTCTCCGAATACAACGCCATTGACAGCGGCATCGTCTGCCAGCATGGTAAACACGATGTCCGCCGTTCCAGCCGCTTCCGCCGGTGAAGCCGCTATTTGCGTCCTGCCTTTGAATGGCTCCGCTTTTTCACGCGAGCGGTTGTAAACTGTCACATCATGTCCGGCGGATAGCAGGTTCTGCGCCATCTCACTGCCCATCTGTCCCAGTCCGATGAAGCCGATCTTCATATTGCCTCGCTTTTATATGCCAATGATATCTTCTGAACAAACCCTAGAACTGTTGCAGAACGCGCGCGAGGTGGCCCGCTTCGCGTACGCTCCCTGTTCGAGTTTTCGGGTCCCTTCAGCTGTATTAGCCTAACGGCAAGATCTGGGGCGTAATTGGCCAGCAATATCCTGGGGCCCGATGTATTTCGAGCGCCCGGGCCTGCTCTTAATTTAAGAATCTGAATCAGATCGGCAGGAAACACACCACACAATGAGCCATTTTTCAGCGAGCGACTGGGTCGATTCCGTTCGCGGTCTGCTGCCGCCGTCGCAAAACTTGACGTTACAGTCGCACCTAGACCGGCGCTGCGCGGAGTGCCTGAAGTCGTTCGAGTTCTGGACGCAGTTGGCCGGCTGCCTGACCCAGGAGCGGCGGTACCGCGCGCCCGAGGTTCTCTTGGAGGCGATCGAGCGGCTCTATACGCGCGAAAAACCATGGCGCTGGGTGCGAGCGACCGCCCGCTGGGCAGAACTGGTGTTCGACAGCATCCGCCAGCCCTCCCCCGTCTTTGTGCGCGGCGGCGCCGACCAGGATCGCCACTTGATCTATGAAGCCGAACCCTTCGTGATCGACGTAACACTAAAAACCGATAAAAATCTAAACAGCCTTTCTATGGTTGGCCAGATTTTGAAGTCTGAAAATCCCGGAGAATCCGAAAGCGAAGTTCACGTCGTCTTATTAAGCGGACCCGACTTGATCGCGAAAACAGTGGCGAGTAAAAGTGGCGAGTTTGCTCTCGAATGCGAAGCCCATGACGATCTGAGCTTATTCATCAGCGTACGCGGCGAGCGGGCAATCGGATTGTCGCTCTGCGAATCTCCGAACGGCGAGAATTCGCCGGCGTTTAAGCCGTAGCAAAGCACGCGGGATGAGCCGTCCGGACGCGCTAGTTCAAACGGAAGCTCCGAACACTTCCGGCAGTTCCGGTTTCCGCTTCGTTTCGTATTTATGCTCCTGGATGATACGCCAACACAGCGCGTGCGCCCGCGTGATCTCGCCGTGCAGTTCATTCATTTCGTGAGTCGGAGTCTCGATATCCTCCAGGCACGAGCGTGCATCGATCAAAATTGCCCCAACATTTTCAAGCGCCCTGATGTCTTCCTCACGCATATTACTAAGGAGTTTTAAAAACGTGGAAAAATACAAAGGATTTCGCTCAGCCAGAGTGGGTGATTAGTAACTAATTGTTTTCCGCCGCTCGCTTTTACGGTATAAATCGAGTTTGTGGGGAGCAGGGTTCGCAGGCGATCAAGCGATGCGTCTTCAGCGATGAGGTAATAACGGCCGGGTCGCAGCCAGAGAGATTTCCATTGCGCGTCATTCAGAAAGATGTCGGGGGCGCCGGGAGCATAGGAGCCATAGACCAGGTTTTCCCGGCGGCCATTGAGCAGCGGTGCCGTCCGATTCGTATAGAAGAAAATAGACGAAAACGTGTAATAGTGATGATCTACGATAAGCTTGCCCGCCGGCGCTTGCAATAGGGCATTAGCAAGCGGGCGCGAGGACATGTACGGATCGAAGACCACCAGCGCCAGACGAGCTGCCTGAAAGAAGAGAATCATCATAAGCGCCGAGGCAAAAAGGCGTTGCGATAACGCGCCAGGAAGTTGCCGAGCGCGCCTATGACGAACGCGGCCGCAGCTATCAACAGCGGCCAGCGCAGATAGGCCATCGCGGGGAGGGTCAAATCTTCCATATGGCCGAGTGAGAGAGTGTAGGCTGAGGGGTGGCTGCTGAGCGCTTCGGAGATGTCGCCCGGCGTGGGTGTATGGCGCACCGCAATCCACAAGGCGAACGTCGTGAGCGCGCACACAGCGCTGATTACGGCGAGCGTCTTTGTGCCGCGCATGACCCATTTCCCGCCCCCTGCCATGGCGCATCCAATCAGTAGCGCAAACGCCGGGTAGCAGGGCATTGAATAGTACTCCTGCGTAGTCGAAAACGTGAAGAATATCAGCACGAAACCGATCCAGCAAAGGGCAAGCAGGCGCGTTTGCGCCGCCCGGTCCGGACGCCGGTACGAGAGCTTGAGCGTAGCCGGTAAATATACGCTCCAGGGAAATAGCCAAAGGAAATGAAACAGCCAGAAGTACAGACGCGGAACGGTGTTGTAATCACGCGGATAGCGCAGGTTTAAGAAGCGCAGCAGTTGCTCGTTGATGAAAAAAAACCAGAAGAAGCCGTGATATTGGCCGGGCACACTGCGCATTGTGAATGTCGAAATATGGTGGATTACGAATCGTGGCCAGGATGTGCCAGGGTGCGGCGATAGCCACGACGATCAGGAGGCACCACCAGGGATGAACACGGCGCCAGAAGATGCGATCGAAGAGGCGCTTCGTGAGAAACAAAAACACGAGAGCCGCGCCGACCGGAAATACCACGCCGATGAGGCTCTTTAGCAGGAGTCCCACACCCAGACTGGCGGCCAGGAGAAAAGCCCATAAATTCGGACGCCGCTCGGCCGGGTCGAGCACTCGCAAAAATGCCCAGAGTGCGAGCGCGACCGTGAAGGTCTGCATCACGTCGGGAATTTGAATGCGGGTGAAGAGAAAAAGGCCGACGCAGGTAGCCATTACCAGTCCCGAATAGAGACCGGCCCGCCGGCCGAAAGCCCATTTGCCGAAGGCCGCGGTGAGCCAGGCAAGGCCGATGGACGAAAGCGCGACCGGCAGGCGCGCCACCCAATCATAAGCGCCGAGGATCTTGTAGCTTAGAGCGATCAGCCAATAGATAAGCGGGGCTTTTTCGAAATACAAGATTCCGTCGATGCGCGCAGTGACCCAGTCGCCCGACGAGAGCATGTTGCGTGCGATCTGTGCTTGCACCGCATCCACGTCGTCCATGAGCGAGGGCGGCGAGAAAATACAGCCCAGATAAATGGCGGCCGCGACGGCAATAACGATTAGATAGAGGTAAGTAGTTGATCGGCGTTTGTCAGTCTTGACTGGACTGACGGTCCGCACTGAATCTTCCATCGATTCATCCAGAGAAACAAATTCAAAAGGCCCCAGAGGTGGTAGCCGAGGTTCGCGCGGCGAGCAAGATGATCTGTCGCAAAACCGTGGATCAGCGGGAAGTTGAAGAAGCTCGAATAGGACGCTTCCGCTGTAGCGAGGGTGTCGAGTAGCAGTTCGCGAAGCGTCCCGCGGAGCCAGTCGTGCGCGGGAAAATCCAGGCCCATTTTCGGGCGGCTAAGGACGGCAGACGGCAGTTTGTCGTGCATGAGCGCTTTGAGAACGATCTTTCGGCGATTGCCGCGTGCTTTCAAATTTGCGGGCAGCGTCGCGGCGAATTCGACGATACGGTGGTCGAGAAACGGCGGCCGCACTTCCACCGAGTGCGCCATGCTCATGCGGTCCACTTTCATCAGGATGTCGTCTGGCAGAAAACAGCCCTGATCGAAGCGCAGTAACGAGTTGAGCGAGGAGCCATTGCGGGCTGCGCGACCGATCAGGTCAGCGAGCGCATTGGGAAGAGGCGAGCGGGTGAGCGCAAACTTTTCGGCGTCGGAGAAGGTGCCGTTCCAATAAACGTGGGCCCGCAGCGCGTCCATTTTGCTCCCCGCGAGAAAACGTTTGAGCTTGTATTCGAAGCTGATTTTATCGTCGGAGACGGGCAGCCGGGCGGCGAGCGACCGGGCGAGCTGAAGCAAACCACCCGGCAGCTTGCGTGCATAACCGGCTAGATGGCTTGCGCGGTAGGTTAGATATCCGCCGAAAAGTTCGTCGGCTCCTTCGCCGCTGAAAGCGACTGTCGCAGTGCGCTTGGTCAGTTTGGAAAGAAACCAGACCGGCAAGGCTCCGCCATCGCTATTAGGCTCATCGAAAAATTCGGGAAATTGTTCAATCGCCGCCGGAAGATCTTCGCGTTCGTTAAGATCGAGCTCTTCGTGATGCGAGCCGTACTGCGCGGCGACTTGCCGGATGTAACGGGTTTCGTCGAAGCTGCGGCCCTGGAACGAAATAGAATACGTGCGGAGCGGGTGCGGCGATACGGCGGAGGCGTAGTGCAGGATGCTCGACGAATCCAGTCCCCCGCTGAGCCAAAGGCCTAACGGTACGTCCGAAAGCAGGTGCTCGCGCACCGATTGCTGCAGCAAATGGTCGAGTTCGGTTTTGGCATCGTGGAGCGAGATGCGACGGTTCTTAATCACTGCTGGAAGCTGCCAGTAAGCCTCAGAGCGGATGTCGCCCGAGCGCCATTCGAGCCAGTGCCCCGGCGGAAACTTTTCGATGCCGTCGACCATCGTCCACGGGGCGGGGGTGTAATTCAAGCCGAAATAGCAATCAAGTCCGCCGGTAGACAGCACCCGATCAATTTCGGGATGAACGAACAGGGTTTTAAGTTCGGAGCCGAAATAAAGGTCTCTCCCGTGCTGCGTAAAGTAGAGCGGCTTGATGCCGAGGCGGTCGCGCGCGAGGACAAGCCGCTGCCTGGATTCCTGCCAGAGCGCGATGGCGAACATACCGCGCAGGCGCGCAAAACAGGCGACATCCCAATGAAGAAACGCCGCTAAAACAGTTTCGGTATCGGAATGGGAATGAAACCGGTAGCCGGACGCTTCGAGTTCGGGGCGCAGTTCGAGGTGGTTGTAAATTTCGCCGTTGAAGACGATGACGGTATCTCCATCGGGAGAAAAGATGGGCTGGTCGCCGGAGGAAAGGTCAAGAATCTTGAGGCGGGCGGCCGCGACGGAAACCGTCGGGGATTGATATATGCCCTGCTGATCAGGCCCGCGGTGATGAAGCGATTCGATTGCGGCGAGAATGCGGGCGCGAGGAGCAGGCGAGGCCAGATGGGTGAAGCCTGCTATACCGCACAAACGGCTATTCCTCCGCTACTGATGGGAAACAGAAACAACCTCAATTGTAGCAAGCAGAGGACGCAGGGCATATAATTTGGGCCACGGATAGAAACGGATGAAAACGGATTTCAGGAAATGGTCGATTGCGTTTACGCTGCTCTTGGGGATTGCTGGATGCGCCCGGGCAGCTGAGGCGCCGCCGCACGCCGCAATCAGTAACGGAATTATCAGCGCGCAATTATACTTGCCGAGTGCGGAGAGCGGATACTATCGCGGCGCGCGCTTCGATTGGTCGGGCGTGGTTTCGCGTCTCGACTATAAGGGGCATAACTTCTTTGGCGTTTGGTTTCCGAAGTATGAGCCCACGCTGCACGATGCGATCACGGGCCCGGTTGAGGAGTTTCGCTCGGCTGATGGTGCGCTCGGGTTTGAGGAAGCGAAGGCAGGCGAGATGTTTGTGAAAGTCGGCGTGGGCATTCTACAGAAACCGGATGACCAGCCCTATCAGTTTTCGCGCGGCTACAAAATTATCTCGACGGGTAAGTGGGTGGTGCGGCCGTATCCGGACCGCATTGAGTTCGAGCAGGAATTGAAAGGCGTCCGCGGCTATTCGTATATATACACGAAGAAAGTGCGGGTGGTAAAAGGTCAGCCCGAGTTAGTTCTCGAACACACTTTAAAGAACACGGGGAAACGCGAAATCGACACAGAAGTGTACGATCACGATTTTTATGTGATCGATGGGCAACCCACGGGACCGGCATTTTCCGTAAAGTTTGTGTTTCCTCCCCATGCGACCGATGACTTGGGAGACAAGGCAGCCGTTCGTGGACAGGAGATCGTGTACCTCCGGGAGCTCGCGCCTAAGAACGATTCAGCAGCCAGCTATATAGAAGGCTACAGTGACCGTGTAAACGATAACGATATTCGGGTAGAGAACACGAAAGCCGGTGTAGGGGTGGAGGAGATCGGAGATCATCCCCTTTCAAAGCTTTACTTATGGTCGATTCGCACGACGGTCTGTCCGGAGGCGTACATCGCGTTGCACATCCCCCCCGGTAAGAAGGGCAAATGGCAGATTCGTTATAGGTTCTATGAGCTAGGCGCGGGCGCTAAGAAGTAAGAAGATGTGGGACATGGAAACCATGTCCCGCCCGCTCCACTATTCCTGGGGAAAAGTGAAATCGGTGTTATAGCCGCTGCCGGGATCCTGAAACAGATCCGACGTTTGTAACGGTTTAGAGCCAATTGAGACCGGCTGCATAGTTTTCGCAGCTTCTGTCTTCTGAAGAGTTAACAGGTCTTTCAGAAGAGGCTCAGCGACCGGCGATTCCTTGGAGGAATGGTTGTTCTTCATGCGCCGAAGCTAGCATTTTGGCCGCATGAAACAGATGGCAAGACGGCCCCGGCAATAACGTTTCGTCCGGCTAAGTCATGAAAATAGAAGCAATTACGCCCGCGACCCACCCAAAAAAAGCTCAAGTTCGGATCTGTGACTGCCTTTTGAGAAAGACTGTGCCGCGTAATCACAGCGGTTAGACGGCGGCCGTGTGCGCCCGTCGAACCCGGAACGATAGAAGGATCAGCAGAATACCAAAAATGAGAGCGTAGCCGGCCAGAAACCAGACTAGGACTACAGCGCCTCCGATCGGCTCGATAAACAGTAAAATGCCGAACAAGATCGATATGATGCCGGTTACCACGAGCAGCCACTCGCCCTTTATGTGGCGGCGCAGACGAACGGCGGCCGCGATCTCGAAAATGCCGGTGATGACTGCCCAAACTGCAATAACGATGACAAAGACGGCCGCAGCCGCAAACGGCGCGACCATTGCGTAAATGCCGAACAAGATACCGACAATACCCTCGATCAGGAACGAACCCCAGCGGCGATTCCCTCTTACTGCTCTGACCGTCGAAACGATGGCCAGGATGCCGTCGATCAGCGCGTAAATACCGAAGAGTACCGCCAGGAACGCGATGGTAATGCCAGGAACGGCAAAGGTTATGATCGCGAGAACAATTGCCGCAATACCGCGCAGCAGCAAGGCCCACCACGAGGGGTGATAAACGGTGGGAATTGGAAAGGCTGGGTCCATTCTTTATACATTACGACGGCTGGAACTAAAGCAATCGGTATGGCGGGAGCGCACTCAGGCTGTAGGCAGAAAAATAAGGCAGGCTGCCCGTTCGTTTGGGCGTCCTGCCTTCTCTCGGAAGCGGTTTGTGAGAGACCCTTACCGCTCAGCGGCGTTCGCGGCCGTCGTTCTCGTGCGGAGCGGGGTGCGAACGATTCGGGTGTTCGTGTTCCGCCTGCGGCCGCTCGCTTTTCGGTTGGGTATAGCCGTTCGGGGCTGAGCGCTGCGAAGCGTTATACGCGGGCCGATTGTTTTGCGGGCGGTTGAAGTTCTCCTGATTCGCCTGCATGCCGCCATTGCCGCCGTGCGCCGCCGCATAGGCCCGGTTCATAGCGGGTTGCGCCGGATGGCCGTGATTGACCGACGCGAGCAAGGCGCGATTATTGCTGGCCATATTGGCACGCCTGACCTGGGCCGGAGTAGCCGAAACATGCTGTTCGCGCTGTGCCATCATTTCCTGCTGCGTGGGGCGCGCGCTCATCCCCCCCGGGCCGTTGAAGCTGGAGCGGTTTACAACCCTGTTATTGATGACCGTCTTGTTATACACGTTGTGCACGTTAGTGACATTGACGTTCGTTACTGAGCGGTTGTAATTGAAATGGCCTCCGCTCCAGAAACCGCCGGCGAACCCGATGCCGGTATAACCAAACCCGTAATTTACCCCGCCATAGAACCCGACGTGCGGACCCCAATACCCGGCGTGCCAGACGTAAATGCCAGAGCCAAAGCCCCAATATCCGGGCGTCCACAGAAAACCTGGACGCGGGGCAAGAACCCACGTACCGGGAACCCAGTAATAACCGACTGGCCCCCAAGCCCAATACCCAGGGGTCCAGAGATACCCATCTCCAGGACAAATCGGCTGAGCGTAGACGGGTAGCATCGGAGGGGCAATGGTGATCGAGACGAACACACCTGCTTCCGAAACGAGAGGCGCCGCGAGAAAAGCAGCGGCAAGAAATAGCGACTTAACGGAGTGACGGAGATTCATAAAAACTCCTGCCTTTCTGGTGGGGATAACGGTGGATTTTTCTCCCGTTCTGAGCCGCACCTATCGAACAGAACGGCGGGGGCGCAAGAAAGTTGAGACCCCCCGAAATTAACTTCCGTACATGCGGTCTTAGAAAGCCTGGGGGCCAAATGTAAGGTTCTCGGGCCCCTGTGAGTTGAGGGTGGTTTTGACGGGGCCGTTCGGCGGTACGCTACTAAACATGGACGACCACACCATCGACCGGCGGCAGGCTTTGAACGTTCTGGCCGGGGTGGGCTTGGCGGCTCTGACCGCCTATCCTGGTGTCGCGGACGCTAACGGCATGATCTATCGCCAGCTCGGCAAAACCGGAGAACGCGTCTCGGCGATAGGCCTGGGCGGCTTTCACATTTCCGTCCCTAAAAACGAAGCAGACGGTGTCGCGATTGTGCGGTCGGCTCTCGACCGCGGGATTACCTTCCTCGACAACTGTTGGGATTATGCAGATGGAGTTGCAGAAATCCGCATGGGGAAAGCTTTGCGCGACGGCTACCGGCAGAAAGCATTTTTGATGACCAAGTTCGACGGCCGAACTGCCAAAGCCGCGGCCGCGCAGATTGACGAATCATTGAAGCGCCTGCAAACCGACCACATCGACCTCATTCAGTATCACGAAAATATCCGCCTGGAAGATCCCGATCGCTTCTTTGCCAAAGGCGGCGCGCTCGAAGCTGTGCAAGCTGCAAAACAAGCGGGCAAGGTTCGCTACATCGGTTTCACCGGACACAAAGATCCGTTAGTCCACGAGCGCATGCTGGAGGTTGCCAAGCAACACGATTTTCATTTCGACACCTGCCAGATGCCGCTGAATTTGATGGACTATCACTTCCGCAGCTTCGCCAATAACGTGGTGCCGAAGTTGGTAGAGCAGGGAATTGGGGTGCTGGGTATGAAGCCGATGGGCGGCGGCATCATCCTGAAGAGCAAGACCGTAACGCCGGTTGAATGTCTGCATTACGCCCTCAATTTGCCGACATCAGTCGTAATTACAGGCTGCGACAGCATGGAAATTCTAAATCAGGCGCTTGACGCAGCGCGCACCTTCAAACCGCTCACCGAGACGGAACTGGTGACGCTTGTCGGCAAGACGCACGATGCCGCGCAGCACGGCCAATACGAGTTATTCAAGACAACACAGATCTTCGACGGAACCGCGCAGCATCCCCAATGGCTCGGTTAATGCGCTACGAGCGAATGCTTCTCGCGGCAAGCTTCTGAACAGTAGTAAAAGGTTTGGGCACCCACCTGCCGGCGCCAGGCCGCCGATTCTGCTACATAGGTCCCACACACGGGATCTTTGTGCAATTCACCGCCTGAGTTTGCGCTTGGCGGAGGCTTTGAGGCGCCGCGTTGCGTATGTGGCGCCGCATTCGGAAATGAGTTGCTCGAAGCGCGGGCGATCCCTTGCATGACACTTCTCAGGACTGCCCGCGCTATTAGCACCACGGCAATCATCAACAGGAATTCGAGAATCGCCCGCATTCGATCTTAGTGACTCTTCTTCTTAGACGGCTGGGGAACTCGAATGTTGGTCTGCACCTTTTCCCCAAGCGCCTGCAGCATTGCCGACGCTTCCTGCGCATGCGGACCGTTCGGCTGCAAACTTAGATACTTCTGCAAGGCTGCAGCCGTATCTGGCGGATACGACTGTTTCCCGGTCGCCGGGTCGACTTTGCCCTGCATCATTAGAATGCTGCCGTATTGATACCAGGCTTCGGCGTAATTCGGATCGGCATCGGTGGCCTTCTTGAAGAACTCCCCCGCCTTCTCCGGCTGACCGCCATTCACCAGGTTCGCGCCCATATTGAAATACGCCTTTGGCGCCATTGCCGGATCGAGCTGCGCGGCCTTCGTTAGAGCATCGGAGGCTTCGGGCATCTTCTTTTCCAGACCGTAGAGATTGCCCATCTGGTTATAAACCGCAGCGTCGTTCGGCTTGATCGCCAAGCTCTTTTTATAGGCTTCGATCGCCTGGTCGTATGATTTGTTCTTTTCGTCGCCCGTCTGCGCACGCCCTAAGCCGGTGTACGCTTCACCTAGGCTGTCCCAAATAGCCGGCTGATTTGCGTCCATCTGGCCCGCCTGATTCAATTTGTCGATGGCGGTCTGATAATCCGTGACCTTTTTGGCTGCGTCCGTATCCGCCCCGGCCGCCTTCAAGGCATCCTGGCCGGCGTTATACGTATCGTTCAGAGCCTTATTCTTCTTGATCGCTTCCGAGTTCTTTTTGATTTGAGCCTCGTACTGCTCTTTTTGCTCCTTGGTCATGCCGCGCGCCTGATCCTGCGTCATCTGCCCGTTTTGATTGGCTTGCTGCGTCGCGGCTTGTTGCGCCGCCACTTTGCGGAGATCGAAATCGATTGGCGGATTGTCCCCATAACCGGCCTTCACACCGGTAGCTTTGTCCACCACTTTGCCGTCCACTACGCACGAAATGTCAAACGTAGCGGCGCCCGGCAATCCCGTGTAGAGCCAGTGGCCCTTCTTATCTGATTTGACCTGGTAATGGCCTTTGATATCGGTCCGGACCAGTTGGATCACCGCGCCCTTCAGGGGTTGGCCATGCTGGTCCTTTACATCACCTTGTAGGGTTGCCGTCTGAGCCCAAGCGCTGCAGGCCGCGACCAGGACGAAACTGACGGAGAGTACTGACCGTCGCAACTCGGCGAGCATAAATTTCGTTGTTAACCTTTCCTAGTTATTTCGCTTCAGCCTAACCATACTATACCGTCTGGCGATGGGTGATCCCCCCAATTTGCAACCGCATGCGCCTATGGTGCATCTGACTAAAGCAGAGGCAAGGGGTTATACTAGTGGTTCCCAAAAGTGCTGTTGGACGAAGGAGTGTTTTGATTATGCGGCGAGCTTCGTTCGCCTTATTGTGCATCGCTGTTCTTTCACTTAACACATGGGCATTTAGCGACTTACAGAAGGCTGAGGAACTCTTCAACCGCACCGATTATCAGGCATCGCTCGCCCTGCTCGATAAGAGCAGCAACGATCCCGCGACCAACTTCCTGATTGGCCGTAATTACCTGATGAACGCTGATTTCAAAAAGGCCGCCGATTATTTGGAACGTGCTATCGAAAGCAGCCCGGCTAATAGCGAATATGTAGATTGGCTTGGGCGCGCCTACGGCCGCCGGGCGGAAGTTTCGAATCCTCTGCTTGCGGCAAGCCTGGCGTCGAAAGCCCGTTTGGCATTCGAAAAATCCGTTCAACTCGATCCAAACAATCGCGACGCTTTGGACGATCTCTTCGACTTTTATTTGGAAGCGCCGGGCATTCTGGGCGGCGGATTCGATAAAGCCGCAACAGTTGCCGAACGAATCAGCGCACTCGATCCGGGGGAAGGCTATTACGACCAGTTCAAGCTCGATCAGAAACGTAAGTCGTATGGCAGCGCGGAACAGCATCTCCGGCAGGCGATAATGGCCGCTCCGCATAGTGTTCATCACATCATTGCGCTCGCCAGATTTCTGGCCAATCAAGGCCGTCTGGCGGAAAGCGACGCAATGTTTGCAAAAGCGGAGCAGGTTGCTCCGAACAATCCCGTTGTTTGGTTCGCGCAAGCCGATGTTTTAGTCAAACAGAAACGCAATTTGGACGAAGCCAAGATGCTGCTTACCAAATACGTCCACGCCTCTATTACCGCCGATGATCCGCCGCGCGAAGATGCTTTGCGATTATTGAAACAGGCGGGCGGCGCTTAATTCGTTTGCGCCTCGGACGTCGATGAACTTTCCTGAGGCCGTAAAATTCAGTCTTCAGGCGCTGCGCGCCAACCGGCTTCGCACTTTTCTCACTACCCTCGGCATGATCATCGGGAACGCCTCGGTGATCCTGGTCGTGACCATCTCGCTCTACAGCCGCGATCTGATTCTCGATCAAATTCGCGGTATCGGTTCAAATCTCGTCAACATCAGCTCCGATGCCGGCGTCGAAAATGCCGCGCAAGTCCAGGGTGATTACATCAAGATCGCCGATATCCAGGCGATTCGGGACGAGCTTGGGAACCGCATTGTGGCCGCGACCGGAATTATGACCACGCACGACGATATTGTCGTAAACGGCAAGGTTCGCCAAGTGGTGGTCGACGGGATTGACGAATACTATACAACCGTACGCAGCCTCGTGATTCTGGCCGGCCGTGAACTCGATCCGAGCGACATCAACCTGCGCGAGCACGTTGCGATGATTACCAATAAGCTGGCTACCCGCATCTTTGGGAGTCAAACGGCGGCTATCGGGCAAATCATTCGCATCAACAATCTTCAGTTCACCGTGGTTGGCACTTTCCGCGAGAAGACCAGCACCTTCAATAACTCCGAGATCTCCGAAGAAACCATCCTGATTCCCATCACCATCCTGAAATATTTCGTCCCGTATGAGCGTATCGATCAGGCATGGATTTCCGTGCGCGATGCGGCAGATGTGCCCGCTGCCACTCAGGAAATCTTGCGCATTGTGCAAAGCCGTCACCGTCCCGGAGCGCTCTACGAGGTGGAGAACTTGAGCGCCATTCTCGATACCGCCAACCGTATTGCGAATGTACTCACGATTGTGCTGGTCGTGGTGTCGACCATCGCCTTGATTATTTCCGGCATCGGCATCATGAACATCATGCTGGTTACTGTCACGGAACGCACGCGCGAGATCGGGTTGCGAATGGCCGTGGGCGCCTCCAGGCGAGAGGTGCTGCTGCAGTTCCTGGTGGAATCGGTTCTGATCAGCCTGATCGGCGGAACGCTCGGCATCATTCTGGGCATCGCGCTTCCGGTGGGGGTGAGCGTGTTTAGCATGAGCCTTTTTAGCAAGCATGTGGCAGTGCCCGTTTCGGCTCTGTCGGTGCTCGTGGCCTTCGTGGTCTCCTGCAGTGTAGGCGTTGGCTTCGGCCTTTTGCCTGCGCGGCGCGCCTCTCAGCTTAATCCGACCGAAGCGCTGCGTTATGAATGACCCGCCCGTTATATTCACAGAGTGAAGCATGAGAGCCGGTTGCGTGTCCGTTATGCCGAAACCGACCAGATGGGCGTTGTCTATTACGCCAATTATCTGGTTTGGATGGAAGTGGGCCGCAGCGATCTCGTGCGGTCCCTCGGCTTGCACTACAAGGAACTCGAACACTCCGAAGGTTTGTATCTCTCGGTAATCGAAGCGAATTGCCGTTACCTGTATCCGGCCCGCTACGATCAGGAAATTGCCGTCGAGACCAGCATCAGCAAAGAAAACGGACGCATCATCGACTTTTCGTACCGTATCCGTTCCCTCTCGCCCGAGCGCCTGCTAGCTGAAGGAACCACGCGCCACATCTGGCTCAACCGCGAGTGGCGTCCCACCCGCCTCCCACTGCAATACCGAGAAAAGCTCCGTCTACCATGAAAGCGGGCGTATGATCCACGTTATCCTGCCGGTCGGGCTCTTACAATGCAACTGCTCCATCTTCGGCGACGAAACCACGCGCGAAGCCATCGTTGTCGATCCGGGCGACGATGTGTCGGATATTACAGCCGTGCTCGAGCAGCATCAACTCAAACTGAAGGCCATCGTGATCACGCACGCCCACATCGATCACGTCGCCGGAGCGGAGCGTTTGCGCGAACTATCCGGTGCGCCCGTTTACATGAATCAGAAAGATAAGCTCCTGCTCGACATGCTTGAAGTGCAGGCGCAATGGCTGGGCGTCCGAACGCCTGCTCGCCCCGAGGTGGACCATGCATCTGTCGAAGGCGATTTCCTGTCCCTGGGCACCGCGCAGTTTCACGTCCTGGAAACGCCCGGCCATACTCCCGGCAGCCAGTGCCTCTGGATTCCGGCGGAAAACAAGTTGATAGCCGGCGACACGTTATTCCGCGATTCCATCGGCCGCACCGACTTGCCCGGCGGCGATGGCCGGCAAATCCTTAAATCCATCAAAATGAAACTGTTCGAATTACCCGATGACGCGGTTGTCATTCCCGGCCACGGCCCCCAAACCACGCTAGGCCGCGAGAAACAACGGAATCCCTTCCTCCAAGATCTCTAGCGCGTCAACTATCTCGTCGTCGCCCCGTCGCCCTTCTCCAAAACGCTGGTAATCAGTTCCTTCGCGTCGATCAAACTCTTGCTGATGAGCTGAATGTCCATCGCCGGTTTGCCGAGCTGCCGCACGCTCTGGCAATACACTCCATGCTGCCCCACCAGCACGAGCGCGTCGGTAATGCAGTCCAGCGTCACCGCAAGCCTGCCGCGTTCCCGGCCCATCATCAATTCATACTTCTCCAGATCCTCGCGGCGCTCTTCGTAAATCGACATGCACCCCGATTTTCCCACGCCCCTTCCGTTGTCTAAACTGGAAAAGAGTTCATGCACATACCTCCCTGGCCTCAGGCCGGCGATCGTGAAGCCGAATTGCTGCGCCAGGTGCTCGCCAGTCCGCAGTGGGGTGGATTCCATCCGTTTGTTACCGAATTCGAAGAGAAATTCGCGGCTTACCAGCACTCGGCTTTCGCCATAAGCACCTTCAACGGTACGGTGTCGCTCGAACTGGCAATGGCCGTTCTGAATATCGGCCCGGAAGACGAGGTTATACTCCCCGCGATTTCGTTTATTTCGAGCGCCACCGCGGTCTCCCGCGCGGGCGCGACCCCTGTCTTTGTCG
This sequence comes from Terriglobia bacterium, assembly GCA_963767485.1. Taxonomy (GTDB): domain Bacteria; phylum Acidobacteriota; class Terriglobia; order Bryobacterales; family Bryobacteraceae; genus Bog-105. The sequence continues at coordinate 28,173 of CAVYDZ010000020.1, forward strand.
ATATCGATCCGCTCTCCTTGAACATCGATCCCGAACAGGTCCGCAAAGCGATTTCTCCGCGTACGAAAGCCGTAATGGTGGTGCACTTCGGCGGTGTGATGTGCGACATGGAGCGACTCCAGCAGATCTGCCGTGAACACAATCTGCTGCTGCTCGAAGATGCCGCCCACGCGCAAGGATCCGAGTTGCACGGTAAGCGCGCAGGCAGCTTCGGCGTGCTCGCTTCCTTTAGTTTTCAGAATGGAAAAATTTTTACTTCGGGCGAGGGCGGCGCGCTCGTCACCTCAGAACCCGATTTCGCTGCCCGCGCCCGCTCCGTCGCTAACTGCGGCCGTATTCCGGGGCGTCCGTTCTACGAACACTACAATCTCGGCACCAATTTTCGGCTCACCGGATTGCAAGCCGCTCTCCTGCTGGCCCAGTTCGAACGGTTCCCCGCGCAAATCGTCACGCGCATGCGCAATGCCGCTCTGCTCAAAAGTCTTCTGGGCGATCTCCCCGAAATCGTCTGGCAGGGTGAGCCTCCCGGAAGCACGCAAAACTCTCTTTATCTGCTCACCGCACGCTGCAAAAGTCCAGAAACCCGCCAGCGCGTTTGTCAGATGTTGATGAAAGCGGGCGTGCCGTGTACGCCGTTTTATCCGCATACGCTGTACCAAAACGAGCTGTACCGAAATGGCGGTTGCCGCGTATTACCGTGTCCCGTCGCCGAACAATGCGTACGAGACGCGTTCTGGCTCCCGCACCGGGTCTTGTTGGCTGATACGGCCAGCATCGCCGAAGTCGCGGTGGCCCTACATACTGCGTTTCCAGAAAAGAAAATGAAAATCTCCGCTACTCGCTCGCTCTAAGCCAAGCGCATCAGCTACGCGGGGGCGGCCCTTCGCGCGGCAGCGGCGGATTTGCAGTCCGCTATCTCTTCTGGCTCGCAATCTTGAACTGCGTATCGTCTTTATGGACCAACCCTAACTTCTCCAGTTCCAATTCCTGGGTAGCCGGATCCGTTTTCAGCCTTTCGATCCGCTCCTTCTTAGCATCGATGTCCCGCTGCAAATTGGCATTCTGTAGTTCGAGCGCTCGAATCTCCTGACGCTTGTCGTTCCAGGCTTTGATGCCTTGCGGGCCGCGCAGCATAATTGCGGCGTAAGCAGCCAGGCCAACCAGCGCTGCGAGTGCGGCCAGAGGCCGTAAATACTGACGTAGCATGTCAGGCATGAGAGGGTCCTTACATTCTTTTATAGTCTTGTTCTATCTAAAGGTCTAGAGGTCTAGCAGAAAAATGACGAAAGCGCTGATGATTTTTTGCACCTGTGCAAATGAAGAGGAGGCCTCACGGCTCGCCCGCGAACTGCTGGAGCGCCGTTTGGCCGCCTGCGTGAACATTCTCCCCGCCATGCAGAGCGTGTTTCGCTGGGAGGGCGAAATCCAAACCGCAACCGAGCGCCTGCTGCTGATTAAAACGACGGAGGAGTGTTTCGCAGCGCTCTCGCGAGACCCTCGCGAAACTCCATAGCTACGATCTGCCGGAGATTATTGCGGTCCCCATTACCGCCGGCAGCGAAAAATTTTTGGCGTGGATCCGAGAAAGCGTTTAGTCTTATTTCATGCGCCTTGCCCGCCTGCTTCTCTTTGCAGCATTTCTCGCGCTTTCCGGGTCTGGCCAGCAATCGCCCCTCGCCTCGCTGCCTAAGACACCGGTGCTCGATCCCACCTTCATGGACAAATCCGTCGATCCCTGCATCAACTTCTACCAATACGCTTGCGGCAACTGGAACCAGCAGAATCCGATTCCCCCTGACCAGGCCGTTTGGAGTGTCTACGCAAAACTCACGGACGATAACCAGCGCTTCCTCTGGGGTATTTTGCAGGCCGCTTCCGAAGGCGGGCCTTCCCGCAAATCGAGCGAGCAGAAAATTGGCGATTACTTCCACGCCTGTATGGATGAAGCGGCTATTGAACGTGCCGGAGCGAAACCGCTCGACCCAATGCTCGCCCGCATCGCAAGTTTGCACTCGATCGACGATCTGGCACCCTACGTGGCCGCCAGCCATCGCCAAAACGCCGGAGGGACGGTACTGTTCGATTTTGATTCCTCGCCCGATTTCGATAATTCTTCGCAAGAGATCGCCGAGGCCGGAGCCGGCGGTCTCGGTCTCCCGGATCGCGATTACTACACGAAAACCGACGCGAAATCTGTAGAGATCCGGGAGCGTTACAACGAACACGTCGCCCGCATGCTGATGCTTGTGGGTGAGTCAAATACAGATGCGCAGGCCGACGCTAAAACCGTGATCGCCATTGAAACCGCTCTCGCGCAGGCTTCGCTTACCCGCGTCCAGAAGCGCGATCCCTACAACCTCAAACACAAAATCCGGCGCGAAGATTTGCAGCATCTTACGCCCGCTTTCGATTGGGACACTTATTTCAAAGCCGTCGGGGCCCCCGCCTTCAAAACTCTCAATGTAGAAGAGCCCAAGTTCTTCGAGGCGATGAACGCGCAATTAACAAGCCGCAAACTAGCTGATTGGCGGGCCTATCTGCGCTGGCATCTCGTGCACGAGCAAGCCCACCTGCTTTCTTCGCCTTTTGTTCGTGAAAACTTTGCTTTCTACAGTCAATATCTGGCGGGCGCGAAAGAACTGCCGGCTCGCTGGAAGAAATGCACCAGGCTGGTTGACGATCAACTGGGTGACGCGCTCGGCCAGGTCTTCGTGGCGAAAACATTTGCGCCGCAAACCAAAGCCGATGCCCAGCGCATGATTCAGCAGATCGAAACCGAAATGGGGAGTGACCTCAAGGATCTCTCCTGGATGAGCGACGCCACCAAACAACAGGCGCTCGCCAAACTGCACGCCATCGTGAACAAAGTCGGTTACCCCAGCAAATGGCGTGATTACAGTTCCGTCCAGATTACGCCGACAACCTTTCAGGCGAACGCGACCAGCGCCGACGAATTCGAGTCGCATCGCCGCCTAGAAAAAATCGGTCATCCGGTCGACCGCTCGGAATGGCTCATGACCCCACCGACCGTGAACGCCTACTATGACCCTCAAACCAATGACATCAATTTCCCGGCAGGCGTATTACAGCCACCGCTCTTCGATGCGCATTCCGATGCCGCGCCCAATTTCGGCAACACCGGATCGACCATGGGTCATGAACTAACTCACGGTTTCGACGACGAAGGACGCCAATTCGACGCGCAGGGCAACCTGCGAGATTGGTGGACGCCCGCCGACGCCAAAGCCTTCGAGGAGCGCGTATCCTGCGTCCGCAATCAATACGCGAAGTATGTGATCGTGGATAACATTCACATCAACAGCAGCTTAACGCTCGGCGAAGACGTTGCTGATCTAGGCGGCACGTTGCTCGCCTATATCGCCTGGAAGCACTCAACCGAAGGCCAGAAACTCGAGCCGATCGACAATCTGACGCCCGATCAGCGCTTCTTTGTGGGTATGGCCCAATGGGCCTGCGGCGACGAGCGTCCTGAATTCAAGCGCATGATGGCCATCACGAATCCCCACTCTCCACTCGAATATCGCGTCAACGGAGTCGTAGTGAACCTCCCGCAATTCGCAGAAGCGTTCAGCTGCAAAGCCGGCCAACCGATGGTCAGCGCACACGCCTGCCGCGTTTGGTGAAGACGTGAGCGCATGTGAGCGCGCTTGGAGGATCCGCGACAAGAGGCATCTGAGTACAGCTGTAAGTTGATATACTCCACGCTGGGAGTTCCGTTGTTAGTCACCATAACGGCCTCTCGACTGATGACGTAGGTAGGATGAACACTTGGAAAGATTTATAACAAAACGCTTCTCTCTCTTTGCCGGTACCTTGGCCGCTATGCTGTTGGCCGGCACGACTTATGCTGCAACCGTCACGGGCGCCATTTATGAAAATAATGTTACGGGCTCGCAGGACGCAATCCCCTCAAACGTTCCGTCAACCACGCCTGACGTTACCTTCACCACCCAGAGCCCGATAAATTTTGCTTCGGGCAGCGCCTATACAATAGGTGAGTTTCTTAATTCCGGTACTGGCTCAACCATTCTTACCGGCGCAAGTCAGTTAGGTAACACGTTGGATAATACGCTGTTTAACTTCATGGGCAGCGTAAGCGTAACCTCTGGCGAAACATTTACGGCCGGCCACGATGATGGCCTGACTCTGATTATCGGCGGAGTCACCGTGATCAGTGCTCCCTTTGGAACTTCTTATACCCTCACCAGCAGCACTTACACTGGGCCAACCGGTACAGAACCTTTTCAGCTCGTGTACGGTGAATCATATGGCCCACCAGCGGCAATTACAGTAAATTTGCCGCTGCAGAGCACTCCTGAGCCCTCTTCAATTCTTCTGCTTGGAGCGGGTTTACTCGGTCTGGGAGCGGCCCTGAAACGTAAACGGGCGAATTCCTGAATCGCTCAAACTGACAAGGAGAGGCGCCTCATGCGTGGGCGCCTCGGCTCTACTCATAAAAATTTCGTCGCCACTCGTGCCGCTTTAAAATCGCCAACGTCCGCGCATCCAGCATTCCAGCCGAACTTGCCCGACAGCTGCTCTCTACTGTCTTCACCCGCCGCATTCCGGGAATTACTGAAGTCACCGCCTTATTCGACAGGCAAAATCGTAGCGCGATTTCCGGCAGGCTCCCGGGCACGTTTCCCAAATCCTTCTCGATCGCCTTCACATGCTCAACTACTTCCTGCTTGCGATCTCCGCGAAAATATGATTCGCGAAATTCGCCCGGTTCGAAATGCGTGTCTTCCGTAATCGTCCCCGTCAGCCCGCCCTCATCCAGGGGCACGCGCGCGATTACGCCTACTTTCTTCTGTACACATAACGGAAACAGTTTCTCTTCCGCGCTCTGGTCGAAAATGTTGTAAATCACCTGCACGGAGCTGAAGAGGCCGCTGCGTACCGCTTCGAGCGCCGAATTCGGATCGTGCTCTGTCACCGAAACGCCAAAGAACCGCACCTTCCCGCTCGCCCGAAGGTCCTCTACCGCTCGCCGCCACTCCTCGTTATCGATCCAGGCATCCGTCCATACATGAAATTGCTGCAGATAAATCTGCTCGATCTTCAGATTGCGCAGGCTCTCCTCCGTGCACTGAATCACGTAGTCCCGCGGAAAAACGTCGTCGAGCGGCATCTCAGGCTTTGCCGGCCAGATGCGGTTCTTCGGAGGCACCTTTGTCGCCACGTAGACTCGATGGAACGTCTCCCGTATCACATGGCCGACCAGCCGCTCGCTGTAGCCGTCGCCGTATGCGAGCGCCGTATCCACGAAGTCGACACCAAGCTCGAAGGCGCGTTTCAGCGCCCGGATCGACTCGTCATCGCGCCCCCCCTGCCATTGCAGCCCGCCAATGCCCCACGCGCCGAAGCCGATTTCGCTGATTTCGTTCTCTGAAGTGCCAAGCCGTCGATAGTGCATTTTGAAATAGAAAGACCGCCGGGGTAATTTATATCACGGCGGTCAAACTTGAGCTGGTTGTTTACTACGGCAGGTTTACATTTTCCGCTTGCAGGCCCTTCGGTCCGCGCTTCACTTCGAATTCAACTTCGGACCCTTCCTCAAGCGATCGATAACCGTTCATCTGAATCGCCGAGAAATGCACAAATACATCATCGCCGTTTGAGCGCTGAATGAAGCCATAGCCCTTTGCGGCGTTAAACCACTTCACTACACCTTTTTCTCTCACTTTTACATCTCCTGTTGATGCGAGATGGAATGCTCGCTCACCCACAGAAGGACGGAGCCCTCCTTGCTCAAGTGGGCTCACGGTGCAACAACCAGCCAGCATCGAAAAATCTGAAGCGAGTGTAGCAAAGCAGAGCAAATACGCGCAACAGAACTGTTTTCGGTACCATCGTGTTTAGAGTAAGGCCTGCTATGGAAACCTTCACGCTGAACGTAAACGGCAAGGACCATTCGGTCGCTGCCGAACCAACCACCTCGCTGCTGTCCATACTACGGGAGAATCTGCATCTCACCGGAGCCAAACCTGGCTGCGGTGAAGGAGAATGCGGCTCTTGCACCGTCCTGCTAAATGGCCGTGCAATCCGCTCGTGCATCACTCCCCTCAGCGAAGTTGCGGCGCAACCGGTCACAACCATCGAAGGCCTTGCGGGCGAGAAGAAGCTTCATCGCATCCAGCAAGCTTTTCTCAACCACTCCGCTTTCCAGTGCGGCTACTGCACGCCTGGCATGATCATGGGCGCGGTCGCTCTTCTGCAAAAAATTCCGAATCCTTCGGTCCAAGAAATCCGCTCCGAGCTCAATGGAAACGTCTGCCGCTGCGGAACCTATTTGCGAATCGTCAAAGCGGTCCAGGAGGCCGCGCAAAGCGAGGATCATGCCTGAATCATCGGCCATCGTCGTGCGAGTCTCCCGCCGCGGCGTTCTCCAACAACTTGGCGCGGGAGCTCTCTTCCTGTTCACATATCGGACTGGCGCGGCAGAGCCAGCGGATCATCCTTTACTGTCATCCCGCCTGCACATTGCAGACGACGGCGCGATCACGTTGCTCACCGGAAAAATCGAATGCGGCCAGGGCATCCGCACTACGCTGACCCAAGTCGCTGCCGAAGAGTTGTGCCTGGAGCCTGCCCGAGTTCGTTTGGTAATGGGCGATACCGCTCTGGTGCCGGACGACGGCGGCACCTGGGGCAGCCTCACCACGCCGCAGACGGTACCTGTGATTCGCCAGGCCTGCGCAGCCATGCGCGAGCTGTTGTGCCGCTGCGCCGCTGAAGAATGGCGCTCGGATCCGTCCAAACTTTCCGTCACCCACGGTGAAGTGCATTCGCAAGATGGCCGCGTGTATTCCTACCGTGATCTTGCCCGAAGCCCGGTCTTTATCAAGGCGGTCAGCGCTGGCGGCACTCCCATCAACCCCACCGACTGGAAAATCTGCGGAACACCGCTTGCAAACGTAAACGGCCCTGCCATCGTGTCCGGATCGCTTACCTACTCGTCCGATCTTTTCCCCGATAACCTGCTTCATGGCGCCGTGGTCCATTCTCCGAACCAGCGCTGCCATCTCACTTCCTTCAATGCCTCCAAGGCCGAACGTATCTCCGGCGTTCGCGTCATCCACGAAGGCGATTTCCTCGGCATCACTGCGCCATCTCAGCACCAGGCCGCAACCGCCGCATCGCTCGTTGAAGCTAACTGGAACGATCCCGGACTTGGCGATCCCGAACACCTCTTTCGCGATCTCAAAGCGAACTCAAAGCCGCCCGATTCCGATCAGTCGAGCCGCTACCGTGCGCTTCTAGCAAATGGCTCGCTGCCGGATGGAATGGCCGCAGCCACACATCGCTTCGAATCGCAATATCAGATCGCCTACATCGCCCACGTTCCGCTCGAAACCCGTACCGCGGTCGCCCAGTGGCAAGGCAATCGCGTTACGGTGCGCTGCGGAACCCAAGCTCCCTTCGTTCTCCGAGCCCAAATTGCCAAAGCCTTCAACCTGCCCGAGGAAAACGTGCGGATCATTGTTTCCGATACGGGTTCCGGCTATGGCGGCAAGCACGATGCCGAATGCGAGCTCGCAGCCGCCCGTCTCTCCCGCGGCATCAGACAACCCGTCCGTCTCGCCTGGTCGCGCCATGATGAATTCACGCAATCCTATTGCCGCCCCGCCGCTGTCATGGAAGTTCGCAGTGGCGTAAGCGCGGACGGCAAAATTCTCGCCTGGGATTTTCACAATTACAATGGAGGCGCCGCATCGCTTCCCGCTCCCTACCGCATTCCCAACCTCCAGGCCGCCTTCCACGAATCGGAATCCCCGCTCCGCCAAGGCTCCTATCGCTCTCTCGCCGCCGTAGGCAACGCCTTCGCGCGCGAATCCCACATCAACGAAGTCGCCGCTGCTCTCCACATCGATCCGCTCGAATTCCGCTTGCGCAACATTGACAATCCACGGCTCCAAACCGTACTGACCCGCGCCGCCGAGCGCTTCGGCTGGGGCAAGCACAAGAGCGGAAACGGTGTTGGCTACGGCCTCGCGTGCAATATCGAAAAAGGAGGCCATCTCGCGCTTTTCACCGAACTGCACATCGAGGGTGCCCAGGTCCATCTCACGCGCATGGTCGCTGCCTTCGATGCCGGCGCAGTCCTCAATCCCGACATCCTGTCGAACCAGGTCGAAGGCGCCATCATCCAAGGCATCGGGGGAGCACTCTTCGAACAACTCACGTTTGATAAAACGCACATCCTGAACGGCCATCTTTCTGCGTATCGCGTGCCGCGTTTCAGTGACGTGCCGGAAATCGAAGTTCTCCTGATCGATAACCGAAGCGTTCCATCGTCCGGCGCGGGCGAATCTCCTATCACCGCTACCGCTCCTTCCATCGCCGCCGCGCTGTTTGCCGCCACTGGCCAGCGCATCCGCCAACTCCCAATGCTCCCCGCCTTATCTGCTTAGGGTGACGCACGCAAATCCAATACACAAACTGGGCAATATCGGCGAGGACGCCGTTGCGATTAACCAGTATGCTGTTCCTACCAAGATGAACATTCGGCTAATGCTGTCTGCATTCTGTATCGTCGCGGCGTTGCCCGCGATGGATAACGTTCCGGGCCATCTCCGCCATTCGGGACAGGGCGGCTATCTCCTGGCCGACGGTTTCTTTCACACCCGCGGCGCGCAAATTCTCGATCGCCAAGACCGCGGCATCCGCATCGCTTCGGTCGGTTGGTCCGGTGACGACGGCACCGGCTTCGCGCCGCGCGGCCTCTATGCTGTCAACTATCAGGCCACCATGCGCGGCATTATTGCCGATGGCTTTAATACGATCCGCATCCCTTGGTGCGATCTTTTGCTGACGCAAAACCCCATGCCTGCATCGGGCACCATCGATTACACGCTCAACCCCGATCTGACCGGCCTCACCGGTATTCAAGTCATCGACAAGGTCGTCCATTACGCGGACCGGATCGGCCTGCGCATTATCTTCGATCACCACACCAATGATGGCGGAGCGCACGGCTACGGCGGCCAGCAGCCCAACGGGCTTTGGTTCGATAAAGGTCCCGGTACTGACAACACCGACGGCGGCGGCAACCCGGGCACCATCACCGCCGAGCAATTCAAACAGGACACCCTGGCCCTCGTGAAACGCTACCAGCACGACAGAGCGGTCATCGGCTACGATCTCGATAACGAACCCCTCAGCTATCCCGGCACGCAACTCACCTGGGGTTTCGGGCGGTCCTGACGATATCTGGCAAATGTACACCGATGTCGGCAACGCTATTCTCGAGATCAATCCGCATCTGCTGATCATCTGCGAAGGCCCGCAAACCGCCATCAACGCCGGTCCCCTCGGCAACGGTTTAGCAGGCGGTTCGCCCGACGGCGACCTTTCTGCGGTAGGCGGCCAAGGCGGCGTCCCGTAAAGCCCGTCGTCTTAAATCGCGGCGATCAAGTGGTGTACTCCGTCCACGAGTACGGCCCCGAGGTCTACGATTTCGGTGCAAACGATCAGCCCTCCACCCTCTGCCGCACTTGAACAAAGTGTGGGGCTATCTCTACACGCAGCACATCGCCCCCGTGTGGATCGGCGAAATGGGTTCCGATTTGCGCGATGCAACTGGGCAGACCTGGGCCCAGACCATGGTCGACTACATGAACGGCAAATACGCGTCCCAAGGTGGTCCCGAATTTCACGGCTGCGAGCAGCCTGTCCCCGGGAGTTGGTGGCTCTGGGGCTACTTCCCGGTGAACTGCCCAACGGCACGTTCGAAAGCGACTGGGCCACTCCCAAGCCCGACCAGCAAGCATCACCGATCAGATGCTCTTCAAAATCACTACAGAATGCGCGGAATGCCGCGCGAGACAATAGCTGGCGAATGTCTGTCTCGCGCCGCTCTTTTCTTTCCTCAGCTGCCGCTGTGCCGCTTATCGCACCCGAAACCGCTGCGGCCCTCTTCGCAGCGGCTCAAGGTAGTCGTAACGGGCGGCCACCCCGGGGACCCGGAATGCGGCTGCGCCGGCACCATCGCGCGTTATACCGAACTCGGCCATGACGTCGTCCTGCTTTACATGAACCGCGGCGAAGGGTACTGCAGCGGCGCTGCGCTGAGCCAGTGCGGCGCCATTCGTACCGCCGAAGCGGAAAAAGCCTGTCAGATCCTCAAAGCGCGCCCGGCCTTCGTCGGCCAATACGACGGACGGCCCATCGTCGACAACGCTCATTACGACGAATTCCGCCGCATCTTCGACGCCGAACAGCCCGACGTCGTTTTCTCGCAATGGCCCATCGATCAGCACCGCGATCACCGCGCGCTTTCAGATTTGGTGATCGACGCCTGGCTCAAGGGCGGCAAAAAGTCCGCGTTCTATTATTATGAAGTCGCCGAAGACACCATGATGTTTTCGCCCGATGAGTTCGTCGATGTTTCAAGCGTTGAGGATCGCCGCCGCGCCGCCTGTTACGCCCACGCCTCCCAGAACCCGGACAAATGGTTCCCGCTCCAAATGCAGATCACGCGCTTCCGCGGAACCGAAAGCGGCTGCCCCGATGCCGAAGGTTTCCTCCGGCATTTCATGAGCAAACGCGCCTTCCTCCCCTAATCCGATAATGAGACTCGTCCTCGTTCTTTCTCTCCTATTTCTTCCTGCGCTTCAGCCCGACCTGCGCTTCAAAGCGGATGTCCTGCTCGTTGTCGCACACCCTGATGACGACACTACCATCGGCGGCTACCTCGCTCGCCTTAAAGACGAAGGGAAACGCGTCGCCGTGATCTATTGCACCTCGGGCGATGGCGGCGGCAATGAAGTAGGAAACGAGGCTGGACGCTCGCTTGGGGAAATCAGAATCCAGGAGGCGCGCCGCGCACTCGCCTCGCTCGGCATCGAAAATGTATGGTTTCTGAATCGCGGCGACACACCCGGTCAGAACGTTCTCTGGTCCCTCGATCACTGGCAGCACGGCCTCGCCCTCGATGAAGTTGTGCGGTTGGTCCGCCTTACGCGTCCCGACGGTAATTCTCACCTGGTTGCCGGACGCTGTCGCCGGCGAGAATCACTCGGATCACCAAGCCGCGGGCGTGCTCGCCACCGAAGCTTTCGATCTCGCGGGCGATCGCACAAAGTTCACGGAACAGGTCTCCCCGGCCCGCGACCGCACCGGTATGATGAACTACACCGAAGGCCTGCAAACCTGGCAGCCGCAAAAGATCTACTACTTCACGGACGCCTTTGACAACTTCATCCCCTACTGGCACGACCCGAAAGATCTATCGCCCTTTCGCAAGAACCTACTGGACGGTCAGGGCCCCAGTTATCCGAACACCGCCAAATACGCCAGGCTGGCCGCCGAGCAATTGACCTTCTATCAGACACAGGACGCCAAGCTCGGGCGCGGTGCGCTCGAGGCGAAAGATCTTTCCGCCTTCGAATTTCCCGTCCGTTTCATCTTTGGAAAATCGGTTGTCGGCGGCAGCCCGTACCGGCGATATTTTCGAACGAACGAGTGCGCATCCGGCCCCATTCGCGCCCGTAGAAGGCTATCGTCCCACGCCAGACAACAAGCTGTCCCTTTCGCTTGGCGATCCGTGGCTCTTTTATCAACAGTTTTGGCAGGCACACGGTCTGGCACATCTTGCAACGCTGCTGCCGGTACCCGAAATCGGCGCACCCTTCGGCGGCACTTTGCACATTCCGCTTGTAATTCGCAACGGTACTCCAGAGACCCAAAAACTGGCCCTGGTTGCAGCCCTGCCGTCCCGATGGACGGACAAATCAAAATACGGCCAGCTTGCAATCGCGCCCGGAGACATAGTCGAGGTCCAATCCATCCTGCAGGCCCCGGAGAACGGGAAGCCCCAGTGGGAAGAGTTGCACTGGAACCTGGAAGCCGCGGGGCATGAGGCCGCGACCGCGAACTTGCGTGTGTACTGCGGTAAGGGCAGCGCTCTACCGCAGTAGACTGCTCACGTTCTGCACTTGCTCGCGCAGCGCTCGCGGACTCACCCCCTTCACCCGCTTAAACTGCCGGTTGAAATTTGAATAGTTCCCAAAGCCCACCCGAAAGCCGATCTCCAGCACGCTCAAATCGGTCTCGAGCAGCAGATGTGTGGCCGCCGCGATCCGAGCTTCCGTAACATACGCCGTCATCGTTCGCCCAGCGGCGCGCTTGAAAAATCGGCAGAGCGAGGCTTGATTCATATGCACCAGCCCAGCCAGCCGAGCAAAATCAATTCCACTCGCCAACTGCTGATCGAGATATTGACAGACCACTTCGATTCTCTCCCGGTCGCCTGGCTTGCTGGTCGTCCCCGTTCTGTCGGCTGACAATGCCCGCGCAGCCGGTTCCCCGGCCAGATCGAGCAGTATGTCCAGAAACTCGACCAGTCTCCTCGAAGGATTGGCGGAGGGCAAACGTCTCAGCCGCCGCGCTACCCGCCCCGCGCATTGCGTGTGTCCGAACCCAAGCCCACAAGCCGAACGCCCGAACAGCCGCGCGATCGGCAGCATCTCTTGCAAGCCAAGAAATTTCTCCCCCAGCGAATCGCCCCGAAACTGCACGACCACAGCGCGCTGCATCCCCTTCGAAGCATTCGAACGCCAGGTGTGCGGCAAATTCGGGCCGAGCAAAACCAGATCGCCCGGCGCATATTCAGACAACGTATCGCCCACCAGTCGCTGCCCGCGGCTGTTCACAATCAGCGTCAGCTCAAACTCCGGATGATAATGCCAGTCGAACGGGAACACCCGATCCACTCGTTCGAACACCACCAGCGAACCCGCCCCGGCAGGCACTTTCTCGCAATACGCCTTCATTCCGCTAAGCAAATGGTATACACATTGTGGTCAATCGCCGCGAGGACACCATCCCCATTTCCCAAGTAACCTGTGGCTACCCCTTTATGGAAATACACACGGAAGAATATCGCGGGTACGCCGGACTGCCGCCCCTGGTGGGACTTCATTCCATGCAGCAAGCAATGACCACCGGTTTAACGGTTAAGGAATCGGTAGACCGCCTCAAACAGATCCATTGGGGTCTCAGGCGCCTTCATTCGATCTTCGTCGCCCGTATCGCCGCAACGCCCATTTACGAATTGAAAATGGCCTTCAGCCTTCACGCGCATTATTGCGCCGAACATGCGCTAGCCATCGCCAATCGTGTGAAGGAAATGCGCCAGCCCCCACTCGGCCTAAACGTCCCACCCAATCGCTCGTTCGACATCTTCTTCGACGAGATCGCCGCCGCCCCCGATATCCCGCATCTTCTCATCGGCCTTTATCAACTCGCCGTCCCAGCCCTACGCGTCGAACTAGAGCAGTTACTCGCCGATACCAACAAATTGTTCGATCACCCCACCTACCGCGTTTGCCGCTTCGCTCTCCCCGAAGTGAAAGATATCGAAAGCTACGGCAATGAAGCCTTGCGCTGCCTGGTCCCGACCGCCGAAATAGAATCCATGGAAGCCTGGATCAACACGTTGAAAAGATTGCAGAGCGGCGAAACTGCCGACCGCACATTCTCCAATGCCCCGGTCGCCTACGACGGCGTTCCCAAGCGCGACGAGCGATTTAAGGATCCCTACAACATGGGAGTCAACGCTGAAGCCCTTTTGTTCAACCCCGATGTCGACCCGAAGAGTAAATCCATCATGCTGTTCTTCAAGCGCATGCGCGAGATCGATGTACCCGAAGTAATGTCGAGCATCCTCACCGAAAATGCCGCTCAACCCTGGGAGTACCAGCGCGACATGACCCGCCAATTGTGGGATGAAGCGCGCCACGCCATGATGGGCGAGATTGGCTTCGTCTCGCTCGGCATCGACTGGACCACCATCCCGCTGAACTTCACCTGGTCGCTCGGCCTGAACACGAAACTGGACGCCAAAGAACGTCACGCCGTCCTCTACACCATCGAGCAGGGCTTAATGCCGAAGAAAAACGGCAAAGAATACGAGTGGCAAGTTGCCGTCGCAACCGCTAATCGTCTTACCGCGTTGATTCAGGATTACGATTGGGCCGATGAGGTGCTGCATGCCCGCATCGGGCGCGAATGGCTCGTGCCCGCCATCGGCTCGCAAGTCGAAGCGCTGGCGTACGGTGATGAAGCTTGGTCGCGCGTCACTGAAGACTGGGCCAAATGGCGTGCCGATGGGCTCACCGAACATCGCAATTGGTGGCCCGAAGTCTACCGAGCCGCATGTTGCCACTGGGGAATTGAACCGAACCCCGAGTTACTTGCGTATAACACCACATACGAGAAAACGCGCGCTGATCTCAAGGAAAACAAGTCCGCTTAGCGGAGCCGCGACTCTAGCTACAGAGCCGCGACCGAAGGGAGCGGTATATCTCTACCACTCCAATAGGGTATATATATTTCAAAGGGGTTCTACATGCCTTCACTCTTCCGGCACATTTTAGTCGTGGCTCTTCTCACCGCGGCAATGGCTTTTGGTCAAGCTGTCTCCGGCAACATCTCCGGAACTGTTGTCGATCCCTCGGGCGCGGTCGTTCCCAACGCTTCCATTACCATTACCGACCTCGACCGCGGAACCGTCTATAACGCCACCAGCAGCAGCGATGGCAATTTCTCCCAAACCCACTTGCTCGCCGGACACTATCAAGTAAAGGTGACGAGCCCCGGCTTCGGCGCTTTCACCGCTAACGCCACGGTGCAAGTGGACGCCACTACGCCCGTCGATGTAAAACTCTCGCCCGCTAACGTGCAAACGAGCGTCGAGATCACCGATGCCACGCCGCTGCTGACCACGGACCGTGCCGAGATCGCAACGACCCTCACCGGCTCGCAGGTCCAGCAGCTCCCCGCCCTCGATCGCAACGTAACCAATCTCCTGCTAATCGTCCCCGGCGTTCTCCTCAACCAGACTTTTCAAATCGCTACCAGCGAAAATCCGCAAGGCGGCATCCAGGTCGACGCCAACGGCCAGTTCTTTACCGCCAATGGCTTCCTACTCGACGGCACCGAAAACGAAAGCGCCATTCTCGGTATCGCCGTGGTGAATCCCGATATCGATTCGCTTCAGGACTTTAAAATTTCCACCAGCAATTACGATGCGGAATTCGGCGCGGTCTCCGGCGCGTTGATCCAGGCCACCACAAAATCGGGCACCAACCAGTGGCACGGATCGCTCTTCGAGTATTTGCGGAACAACATCACCAACGCCACCAATCCCTTCACCCAGCTCAACCCGCCGCTGCGTTGGAATCAGTTCGGCGGCTCGGTCGGCTTCCCGGTCATCAAAGATAAACTCTTCGGCTTTTTCGATTACCAGGGCACGCGGCGCCGGACCGGCGGCTCCATTCTCACCACCGTCCCAACTGCCGCCGAACGCAACGGCGATCTCAGCGCGCTGCTCGGCAATTACATCTGCAACGACGGTACGTCCTCATCCAGCCCCTGTGCCAATCCCGTGATGGTTCCCACTACCGAGGGCCGCACCGTGCCGGCCCAGGCCAACATGGTCTTCGATCCCAATACGGGTGATCCGACTACCGGCGCCGGCCGCTCCGTCTACTCCAAGAACGGGCAAGTCAACGTCATTCCAGTCGCAGCCCCCATGCAGAAGCTGCTCGGCTTCATCCCTCCTCCTAACGCCGGAACTGGCTTCTTCAATAACTTCATCACCGAAAACGTTCAGCGCTTCGACATCAATCAATACAACGGCCGCGTCGATTACAACCTCAGCGCCAACACCCACCTGTTCGGCCGTTACACCCTGGCCGATTTCAACGATTACTCGCCGGCGGCTTTCGGCGATGCGGGCGGCGGTCCATCAGCCTTTAACTTCTCCGGCGATTCCATCGACCGCAATCAGAGTCTCGCGCTGGGCGTCGATCACACCTTCAGCCCGACGCTCGTGACCGACGCGCGTTTCGGCTTTTATCGCTATCGCATTCGCGTTCAACCGAACGATGCCGGCACCACCCCCGCCCAGGATGCGGGCCTCCCCGGCCTCAATACCGGTTCGCCCTCTACCACCGGTATGCCTGCGTTTTACGTCAACGGCAATGGCGGCTTCAATTTCGGCTACGCTCTTGGCGTGAATCAGTGCAATTGCCCGCTCAAGGAAACGGAAAACCAATTTCAGTGGGTCAATAACTGGACCAAGATCAAAGGCGATCACACCATCAAATTCGGAGCCGATATCCGCCGCGCGCAGCAGCAGCGCATCCCGAGCGATAGCCATCGCTCCGGTGAAATCAATTTCAATGCTTCAGTAACAGGCGACTACGGCGTCGACCAGACTGCCGCCGGCAGCGCTTCTACCGGTCTCGGCCTCGCCTCCTACTTGCTCGGCCTGCCCGCAACTTTTAGCCGCTATTACACTGCTTATGACTACTATCCCGGCCTCCGCCAGACACGCCTGTTCTTCTATGCGCAAGACTCCTGGCGCGTCACATCCAAGCTGACCTTTACTTACGGCCTGCGCTGGGAAGACTATTTGCCGCAAACCGCGGCCAAACCCGGTGGCGCGGGCAGCTTCGATCCCTCCACGGGCGAAGTCCTGGTGGCCGGCGTCGGAGGCGTTCCCTTAAACCTCGGCGTGCAAGCCTACAACAAGCTCTTTCAGCCCCGTATCGGTATCGCCTATCAAGCTACGCCTAAAACCGTCATTCGCCTTGGCTATGGAAGCAGCGCCAATCCTGCCGGCCTTGGCTCTGTATTCGGGCAAGGTGCCGATTACAATCCGCCCATCGTCAACCCGCAAAGCGTGAATCAGTCCAACATCTATTTCGCGCCCTTCAATTTGCTGAATGGTCCGCCTCCCACCCAGAATCCGCCCGTCGGCGCGAACGGCCGCTACCTGCTGCCCAACGGCATCGGTATTAATTACTTTACGGATCCGCTGAATTCTTACCGCATCCCCTCTGTGCAGTTCTGGAACTTTACGGTCGAGCAGCAATTGAGCCAGTCCGTCGCCCTGCAAGTCGCTTACGTCGGCAACGTCGGGCGTCACCTCTTCGAATCGCTCAACCGCAACCAGGCCGTGCCCGGGCCGGGAGATGTGAATTCGCGCCGTCCCTTCTACAACCTCTATGGTCTCGAGCAAGGCATCTATCAGTACTGCAATTGCTCCACTTCGAACTACAACTCTCTCCAAACCAGATTGCAAAAGCAGTTCTCGCGCGGCATCGATTTCATGTTCACGTACACTTGGTCGAAAGCGCTCGACTACGCTTCCGAAGGCTCAGGTGGATCGCCCTCGAATATTTACAACGGCCGTAACGATTACGGCCCGTCCTCCTGGGATCGCGAGCACACGCTCACCTTCACCCATAATCTCGACATCCCGGTCGGCCGCAATCGCCGGTGGAAACTTGGCGACAATGCCATCGCCGACATTATCCTCGGCGGCTGGCGCCTGAGTGGCGTTCATACTTGGGGCAGCGGGCTCGCCTTCACGCCTACCGTTGCCAACGCGCCTTTGCTCAACGATCCCGACTTCAGCCAGCTGCGCCCCGACGTAATAGGCAACCCGTACCTGCCTAACCCAAGCGCCAGCGAATGGTTCAACGTAGCGGCTTATAGCGAGCCGCTACAGCCCTTCCGCCAGGGCACAGCCGGACGCAATTCACTGCGCGGTCCCAGTCTCTGGGAATCCGATCTCTCGCTCTCCAAAAACCTGCTGCTCAGCGAACGTTTCAAACTCGAGTTGCGCGCCGACGCTTTCAACGTCTTCAATCACGTGAATCTGGCCAACCCCAGCTCGCAAATCGATTCAAGCGGCGCCGGGCAGATCACCTCGATCCAAGTCCCGATGCGCCAAATGCAATTCGGCCTGCATTTCCAGTTTTGATAAAGCTGGGGCAGGCCCCTATGCTTTACGACAGGAGCTACTTCCGCGTTGAAAGACTTGCTCCCTGGCGCGTTATACTTCGAAGTGAATTGCTGCGCGCCATGGCAAGTTCGCTTGTTTCATTGCTGCTCCTGACCACCTTGGTTTGGGGCGGCTGCATGTCTTGCGAAGAGTACTTCATGTTTGGGCAGCCGCCCGGTTGCTGCAATGCTGACGGGCATTGCAAGCGAAAAGCGGCCGACAAAAGCAGCTCGACACGCGAGTGCAAGCAAGTTGCCTTCGATCATCAAGAGCGGATCGACCTTCACGTCGACTTGCCGGTCGTCATTGTGGAGAGGATCGCGTTACCCATTGGTGATCTCGGGCTTCTGCCGCCTGGGCGCGATACGCTGCTGATAGATCCGTCGCCACCTGATCTGCAAGTCCTCCATTCCACCTTCCTGGTTTAGCCCCTCGCTTCCACTCGCGAAGAGCTTTTGCGCGCCGCTGGGCCCTCTGCCAGTGACCATCTCGGGAAGCAAATGGCGTTGAAAGGAGGAAAATATAGTGTATTCACATATGCGCCGGTTCGCCGTCACGCTGATGCTGATGGCGATCGCGCCGCTTTTGAGGGGCGCCGATCACGGACCAGTCTTTGGATTAGCGACGCCAACCAACCCGCAAGCTGGCTGGAGTTTCGATCTTGGCGTTAACGGTCGTGGCGGGACCGGCGGCCTCACGTCGACGCTTGAGGGCGAACTGAGCTACGGTGTCACTCCAAATCTGAAACTCGCCGTATCCGCGCCGGTCGTGTTCGAGCCGGACCCGTATTCACGCTCATCCGTAACCACGAATACGCCGATCAGTGGCGATTTCAGCGGGCTTGCCTGGTGGCGGTTTCAAAAAAAGGATTTTGCAGGCAAGCGTTTCGAAAGTACCGCAGTCGGCGGAATTTTGGTTCCCGGCCCGCAACAAGAAGCCGGAGTTTACCGGGGCCTGAATAGCGGCGTCGGGTATCTTGTGGGCGCTGTGACCGGCCTGGCTTCACGCAGTCAATACGTATGGGCCGGGGCAACGTATCAGCGATACGCCGAATCAAAAGGAGACCGCCGCCCCGATTTGCTGACCTACACGGCCGTTTACGGTTACCGTCCCCTCTCATGGCGAACCGATTACCCGCGTTGGGATTGGCGCATATTCGGGGAGTTCACAGGCGAGCGGGCCGGACCGCTTCAGCGGCAAATGCTTGAGCTGCCCGGCAGTCAAGCGAACCAAATGTTCCTCGGCCCGAGCATTCTGGGTGTCTATCGCGCAATCGGGATCGAGGCCGGAGTTCAGTTTCCGGTTTATCGAAATTTGGGACCGCTCTTTCCTAAAGAGCAGTACCGTTTCGCAATCAACTTTGCTTATTTCTTCTGAAAAGGACTCAACTATGAAAAAGAACCTCTCGCTTGTCGCGTGCGCTCTGTTGATGGCGGCACTACCCGGCCGCGCGGAGTTGCTCCAAGTCGATCTGTCGATATTCGGCATGGATTGAATGACGTGCGCCCACATCGTGGATGTGGCATTGAAGAAAGTGCCCGGAGTGCAGATGGTGGACGTGAGCCTCAATAAAGGGCTCGCCACAGTAAAACTGAAGCTGGGGAATACAGTTTCTGTCCCACAGTTCTGGCAGCTGCTGCATGAGAAAGGCTACACGCCGAAAGCGACGGCGGTCTCCGTACGAGGTGAGCTGGCGGGTGGGGCTGGGCGATTGCAACTCAAAGTTTCGGGCACGAAAGATGTCCTCGATCTCGCTCCCGATCCGAAGAATGCAGCTGCGTATAGCGATGCCGCCAGAAAAATTGGCCAGTCAGTCATCATTCAGGGCGTGATGACGCCGAGCAAGGATCTGAAGGCGCTCGTGCCGCTCCAAGTCGGTCAAGTGAAGTAGGAGAAAAATGCAGTCAACAATCACCAATGGGTCTTCGCGCTCTCGCACCGGTGCACTGAGCTATTTGTCACTTTTTACATCCTTGGGAACACTGCTGTGCTGTGCACTTCCCTCATTGCTGGTTCTCTTCGGACTGGGGGCAACCGTTGCATCCGTGCTATCGGAGGCCCCTTGGCTGGTCGCGATGTCGCATCACAAGAATTGGGTATTCCTTGGGGCCGGTCTTTTGATTTCTGGCAACTTCGTCTATTTGTACGCGCTAGCGCCGCGCCTACAGGCTCGATCCGGCTCTTGTGACCCGAGTGATCCGAGCGCGTGCCAGACGGCCAGCCGCTTCAGCCGTGTCGTGCTTTGGTGTTCGGCGCTTTTGTATCTGATCGGGTGCTTCTCGGCGTATTTGCTGGGCCCGATTCTCGTGCATTTCGATTGATCCTGAATATTGGATCGAACTAACGTTTACAGAAAGGACACCAATTTCAGAACAGGTCACCGACGGGCGGGAATGTGAGTATTAGGCTCACGGCTAGAAGCGAGACCAACGCCGAAGAAACCGGCGATCCCCGCAGCTAGAAGGGAAGCCAAGCCAAACACAAGCACCGCCGACCGAAGTTGGCGATGATTTCTAAGATCGTGGCGGAGGCACCGCGCGATACCACGGATAAACGACATAAGCCCCACTGAGCACAGCGGCCCATGCGAGCACAACCATGGTGATCAGGTAAATCCGCACGAAGCGCTCCTGTCCGCGAGTGGATTCAGGCGAAGTGGACGAGGCAGTGAGTTGATAAACCCCTACCAGCACGCCGGAGACTGCCAGCAAGTAGAGCCCACCGAATGCCATGCCATGAATCAGTGTCCAGAGGGCGCGTGCCGTAATTTCCATTTAGCGCATCTTTTTCCTGCGGATCAGCCGCTCATCCCGTCCGCAATCCCAGGTCATTGAAATCTCATCTCGTTCATCGGTCGCAATCCCGCCTCGGGGAACCTGAGCCCGCTTGAATCCGATTTCTTCTTGTCTTTTCCCCACGTCCAGTACATGCCGAGATACGCATACTGTTCGGTTTGGCCGGCTATGGAATGCCCGTAGCAAAACAAAAACTGCTCCCCTGGGTGATGCTTCAAGTGATAGTAACCCCCGATGTCGATCATCGTTGAAGCTTCCGTCTGGGGCGTCGCGTAGCCCTCGCGTCCGTGGGAAAATATCTCGCCTCCGAGTTCCAGTCGTTCGCCGAATGCGTATTTTAAGAGAAATGCGCCGTATGGGAAATTGCGGTACTGAGTTTGGGGAACGATGACTTCACCGCCGCCCCCGTCGAGCAGCCAGTGTCCGAGATTCTTTTGCAGCCACAGAGGAACTTTGTACCAAACCTTTCCCACGCCGAGTCCCTTATCGTAGCTCCCGGTCGGTATTTCGAACATCGTAAACGTGCCAATCTGCGGAAAGTACTTCGATTCTTTGAGGAACGCGATCTTGGCGCCGAGCTCCATGTCGATGTAGCCGAACGCGGAGGGGCCAACGCCGCCGGGGGCGTAGATCGGATTGTTGGAAGGGTTGATCGTTCCCCATGGCGCGATGATGTGCAGCTGCACTCGGGGAATGGTGCCCCAGTTGAATTCGAACGCTGGACCAGTGGAGTCGATTTCCGCCGGCGTTCCATCCATAGCGCCGAAAATGTAGAACTCGTAATGGTGCAACTCGACCGGCACCGGATCGTCGGTTTGGAACGGAGGGCCTTGTGCCCACACACTGGAAGTCGCAACCATGAACAGCAGGAACAGCATGAGCGAACACTGGTTGCGTCTACTCCCTGTACGCTTGTCTCCGGGCTTGAGAAATACCCGTCTTACCAACGCATCCGAGACAAATGACATTAGGACCGTTCGCGCCCCGTATTCGCGACATTTCTTGTCAAATGGTGATCTATAGAAAGAGGTCCCGGTCCCACGACTAACAGGAATAATAGGCCCATCAGCATCGAATAATCCGCGCGCGCTTCATGCGCCGTGCCCCACAGGTTGCCCGCAAATAGCATCGGGAGCTTGGTGGAAACGATAGCAACCGAAATCACTGCCAGAAGCGGAATACTCGCCACTCTGGTCAGTAAGCCCAATACGAGAAGCGATCCGCAAAGAATTTCGATAGCACCCACGAATGGCGCCGTTACCTCCGGAGCAGGGATACCGATTTTCAGAAAGCGCCCTGCCCCGAGGTTTGCTGAAAACAGGAACTTCTGAATGCCCTCTGATAGAAAAACCAAGCCAACCATAAGCCGAATGAGAAGCGTAGCTTTGGGCGCAGTGGAAACGAGTATCCGCTGATAAAATTGCATCGCTAAGTGACGGGCGCCTTGGGGCGAATAAAACGCTTATTGGGCAGGACCCGGGTCCGCATTCCAGCTCTCATCAATTTGGGCCAAACCTTCAATGTGGGGCGGCCCTCGGCTTGCGCCGGCCTCTCACGGGACCCAACTCCCCCAGCCTACTCCCGCCGCAGTGCCTGCATCGGCTCGACCGATGCCGCCCGGCGTCCCGGCAAATAACAGGCCATCAAAGCCGCCAGCAGAAGAACCAGTGCTACGGCTGCAAACGCCGAAACATCCATCGCGCCCACACCGTAAAGCGCGCTCTGCATAGACCGCCCCACAAAGTAAGCGCCAATCAGTCCAAGTCCAAACCCGGCGCAAGCAAGCACCGCACCTTCGCCGAGCACCAGCCCTAATACCTGATTTCGGTTCGCTCCCAGAGCCATGCGCAACGCAATTTCATGCGAGCGCTGCGTTACCGAAAACGCCATCACGCCATAAATCCCGAGCGCGGCCAGCAACAGCGCAATCACCGCGAAGCTCACAAAAAGAATCATCGTGAACCGGTCGCTTGCGAGAACATCGTCGCGCACCTGTAGTATGGTGCGCGGATCGACCAGCGCCGCTGTGGGGTCTGCCTTGTGTACCGCTCCGGCAATTATCTTGATCGCCGCCGCCGGATCGCCGGCCGTTTCCACGCCGATATCGGCGCTCGGCCACGGAGCCTGCCAGAACGGAACGTCAATCTCCGGCTCGTCTCTGCGGAACCCGCCGCTCCGCACATTGTGAAATACACCGACAATCTGCCACGCCACCGCTTCGTCGCTGACTCGTGAAGGACCAGGCAACAACTGCGGAACCAACACCCGTTGTTCTAGCGGATCTTTCCCTTTCAAGAACCGGTCCGCAAAGTTCTGATTGACCATCGCTACTCTTGGGCTTGACGCTGTGTCCTTTTCGGTAAACATCCGGCCTTTCACAAGCCGGATTCCAAACGTCTGGAAATAACCGGGCGTAATCATCTGAAAGCCCGCGCCCGGCCGCAGTGATGGGTCGCTGTAGGCCGGCTCGCCCGCAATCGAGAAGTACATGCTGAAACCTGCGCCTTCAAGTGGCGTTCCGGTCTCCGCGGCCACATGCAAAACGCCTGGAACCGAAGCGATCCCGGCCAGCATCCGGCGATAGTAGGCGATCGTCCAGTCTGGATTGATTGGGCGCGAATCGGGCGCCGCCAGCGAAAACGTCAGGGCATGTTTCGTACGCACGCCCAGATCCACATTCATCAAATTCCAGAAGCTGTGAATCGCTAACCCTGCTCCGGCGAGCAGTGGCAGCGTCAGCCCGAATTCCAATATCACGAGCGAGCGGCGCAGCCGGTGGGCGCTCCCGCCCGTTCCTGAGCGCCCGCCTTCTCTAAGCGCATTGGCCGCATCCACGCGCGTTGCGTACCAGGCCGGCGCGCAGCCGAATAGCAAACCGGCCACCGTCGTCGCCGCCAGGGTAAACAGTAGCACCGGCAAATTCAAACTCAGGTCTGCCTCGCTCGGCAATGTATTGGGCGGCATCACGGCAATTAAACCGTGCAGCATCGCATATCCGCATCCGGCCCCCAGTGCGCCTCCAACCGCCGCCAGCAGCAGGCTTTCAGTCAGCCGCTGCCCAAAAATCGTGCTGGACTTCGCACCCAGCGCGCTCCGTACCGCGATTTCTTTATGCAGCGTCAACGTCCTTGCCAGCAGCAGGTTGGCCACATTGACGCAGGCGATCAGCAGCACAAACCCTACGGCGCCTAAGAGCAGCCAAAGCGTCGTGATCCGCTCGGCCGGAATAAAGTCGTTCTTAAGCGGTTCCACCGACGCGCTCCAGCCCTTATTGCTCTTCGGGTAAATACCCGCAAGCCGGGCCGCGACTGCCTCCATATTCACTTGCGCCTGTTGGATGGTGACGCCCGGCTTCAGCCGTCCCATCACATTCAGCCAATGCGTGTCGCGATTCAGTTGCTCCGGACGGAAAGCCAGCGGCACCGCGAATTCTCCCTGACCTCGGTCTGTAAGGCCGGGCGCGAAGACGCCTACTACCGTATAAGGAACTCCACTCAGACGAATCGCCGTCCCCACAATGTGCGAATTGCTGCCCAGTCGCTCCCAGAATTTATGCGTCAAGATGACAACGTGGTCCTTGCCCGGCTGTCCTTCTTCGGTAAGAAAATAGCGGCCAAGGTACAGCGGATACCCCAGCATCCGGTAAAGACCCGGCGTGGTTACTCTCCCGCGCACTTCTTCCGGCTGCTCGCCGGTGGCAATGTTGAACAACCTTTCGGTTTGCGCGTTTAAATCCTGAAACACGCGGCTATCCCGTTTCCAGTCGAGGAAGTCCGCGGCCGAGATCGCATTGTGGTTTTGCCCGCGAATCTTCGACCAGACCATCACCAGTTGTCCCGCATGCGGATACGGCAGCGGCGCGAGCAGCGTCGCGTAATCCACCGTAAAGATGGCCGTATTTGCTCCGATGCCCAGGGCCAACGTCAGGAGCACCGTTGCTGTCAAGCCCGGTTTCTTATGCAACTGCCGCAACGCATAGCGCACGTTTGTGAGCAACGCCTCGAAAAATGGCAGCGCACGTTCTTCTCTATACTCTTCCTCGATTGCCGCAACTGCTCCGAATTTCAACACCGCCTGTCGGCGTGCTTCGGCCGGCGGCATGCCCGCTCGCATATTTTCCGCCGTTTCGAGCGCCAGGTGTTCTGCGATCTCGAACTGCATTCGCTCTTCGGAACCCCGCCTGCCTGTGTACGCCCTGAGACGTGCGAAAAAGCGCCGGAGCGCTCTCATTTGAGATCCTCCGCCTTCACGGCAAAGAAGCGCGCTATGATTTCGGCCGTTTGTTCCCAATCCGCGGTCTCGGCACGAAGCTGTTTGCGCCCGCTCCGGGTCAGCCGGTAGAAGCGCGCTCTGCGGTTATTCTCCGAAGCGCCCCACTCGGATTCGATCGAGCCCTCCTGCTCAAGCTTCAACAGCACCGGATATAAGGTCCCCTGATTCAACGTGAGCAGGTCCCCGCTGATCTGTTCGATTCGCCGCGCGATACCATAGCCGTGCAATGGTCCCAGCACGTCCAAAGTCTTAAGCACCATCAAGGCCAGCGTGCCTTGCCGGACATCGGTTTTCTCCCGCATCCTGATTTTGGTTCCCCACAGGAAGCATGCCACAGTTCTATTGGGAAAACAACAGGGAAGTCAATTCATGCGTCTGTGACACTCCTCAACCAGCCATGAACCTTCAGAACCGAGTGATAAATTTTCAGTCAACATGGTAAGTGTGTGTCTGTGAGACGAATGTTCGCGATACTCGCGTTCCTGACCCTCCCCTCACTTGCGGGCCAGCGCGATATGGGGCAGTTTCTGGGCCTTGGCACGCCTCCCGACGCCAGGGCAGTTAAGGCCGGTGAACCGTTATACCAGCAGAATTGCGCCGCGTGCCACGGACAAAATGCGCGGGGCGGGGAGGGGCCCAATCTCACGCGCTCGGCAATCGTTTTGCATGATGAAAAAGGGGAAGAGATCGGGCAAGTCGTCAAGAATGGACGCCCGCAAGCCGGTATGCCGGCCTTCCCGGGATTGAAGCCCGAAGAGATTTACCAGATCGCCGAATATATCCATCAGCAAGTCGAGAACGCCGCAAATCGCGGACTCTACCGAAGCTTGTATGCCAACCAGCGCAGCCAGACCAGTGGCGATCCCAAGAAAGGGGAGGAGTTTTTCGCTGCGCATTGCGCGAGTTGCCATTCGCCCACTGGGGATCTGGCGCATATCGCATCGAAGTATCCGCAAGCTGCCACCATGCAGCCGCTATTCTTGTGGCCGGCGCGCAAGGGAGCGGGCGAGGTGACAGTAAGAACCGCTTCCGGTGAAACGATCAAGGGCACTGTGATCCGGCTAGACGATTTCGACGTCGCAATTCGGGATGTGAGCGGTGAATACCATCACTGGCCGCGCGACCGGGTGACCGTCGAAGCGGACGACTCGTTAAGCGGCCATCGCGCGCTGCTGCCCAAGTACACCGACTCGGACATACATAACATCACGGCTTATCTATTAACTTTGAAATGAGCAAACTTCAATTTTGGATCCTCGCAACGGTCATGGCGGCCGGAATGAGCGCGCAAGGACTCGATTCGAAAACTCTCACGCTGTTTCATCAGCCGCCGGGTGTTTGGCCCACATACAATGGCGATTACTCGGGCCGGCGCTTTCGCGATCTGGCCCAAATCAATCAAGCGAACATCCATCTTCTCAAGATCAAGTGGATTTACCGCATCACGGGCATTGGACCGCAGCGTGGTGTAGGCAATCCAGACATTAAATCGACGCCGCTCATGGTGAACGGCGTTCTCTATTTCACGATTCCGGACCACGTATTTGCCGTGGATGCCCGCTCGGGTGAAGAGATCTGGCAATACGATTTCGAAGATCACGGCGGACATCTCACCGGGCAGCGAGGCGTCGGCATGTACGGCCAGTGGCTGTATTTCCTTACGCCGGACGGCTGGTTGATATCGCTTGAAGCGCAGACTGGCAAAGAACGCTGGCGGACGAAAGTAGCTGACGAAAAGATGCAATACTTCACCACCATGGCGCCCCTCATCGTTAAGAATCACGTGATGGTTGGCGTGGGCGGAGACGCCATGGATGTCCGCGGATATCTGGACGCGCGCGATCCCGAGACCGGTGCGCTGCAATGGCGTTGGTGGAGTGAGCCGCAAAAGCCCGGCGATCCCGGCGCGGACACCTGGCCGAATAAAGCAGCAATGGATCACGGCGGGGGCATGACGTGGCTGCCCGGAACATACGACCCAGAGTTGAATCTTTTGTATTGGGGTACCGGAAACGCAAACCCGGTTTTCGCCGGCCAGAGCCGCAAAGGTGCGAATCTATGGACGGCATCGATTGTGGCGCTCAACCCGGACAATGGAAAACTGGTTTGGTGGTTCCAGGCATCCCCGCACGATACGCATGATTGGGACAACGTAGAGACTCCGGTTCTCTTCGACGCCGTAATCGATGGAAAGCCGCGCAAGTTGCTCGCACAAGGCGCGCGTTGCGGCTGGTTCTTTGTCCTGGATCGTACCAACGGAAAGAACCTTGTTTCCAAGCCATTTTCGGGCACCGGCGATTGGGCGAAAGGAGTCGATGCCAAAGGCCAGCCGATTCCGGATCCCGCTAAGGAACCGACCGTGGACGGCTCAATGGTCGATATGCCTGCCATGGGAGCGACGAACTGGCCTCCCCCCAGCTATGACCCCCAGACCGAGCTCTTTTATTTGAACGGCACCGAAGGTTACGGTATCGCTTATCTTTACGACACCTCGAACGAGCCCGAAGGATACGGCGGCGGTGGCAGCAGCACCTTCGATCCGCGCTCAGCCTTGTTCGCGCTCGATGTGAAAACGGGAAATCTGAGATGGAAACATGAAATCCGGAGCGGGCCCGGCCGCGGCGGCATCACTGGCGGCATATTGACCACGTCCGGAAAGCTGCTCTTCACCGGCGATTCGGGAAGTCTCGCAGCGTTTGATCCGGGAACCGGGAAAATCGTATGGCATCAGCGTCTGACGAGTAGCGTCAGTAACGGGCCCGAGACCTGGACGCTCGACGGGCAGCAGTACATCATCGTCGGAGCCGGCGATACGTTGTATGCGCTGGTGCTGGCGGGAAAATAGGGACCGATCAATTAGTGAATGATAAACTCTGCGGAGTAATGTTGCTCTTGAAAACGGCTCTGGGCCTAACTCTGCTGGGCGCGCTCGCGTTTGCTCAAGTCAAGCAGACCCGCGAGCAGATGATGTTCTACACTTCCGACTGGAAGGGCGATCGCTTTCCCGATGGCCGTCCAAAAATCCCTGACGATCTGCTGAAACGCGCGCTCGATGTCTCGATCGAAGATGTTTGGGATTATCTGGGCGAGCGAGGCTACAAGAATCAGTTCGAGGGTCACTGGCACGCTCTGCACATCGACAAGCCATTCGCAGGCCGCGCCTTGACCGCCCAGTACATGCCCACCCGGGCTGATATGGAGAAAGCCATCACCGCCGAAGGGAAAGCCGAAGGACGCGTCAGCGGAACCAACAGTTGGCCGATCAATGAACTCCAGATCGGCGACGTCTACGTGGCCGACGGTTTCGGAAAGATCGTCGAGGGAACCTTGATCGGCTCCAATCTGGGCAATGGCATCGCCGCGCATACGCACACTGGCTTTGTTTTTGATGCCGGAATCCGCGATCAGGAAGAAAATCGCGAGATCCCGAATTTCAACGGCTTCTATCGCGGCTACGATCCTTCCGCTTGGGCGCAAATGGAACTGACCTCAATCAACGCTCCAATCCGCATCGGGCGCGCCGTCGTCCTGCCAGGAGATCTGGTGCTCGCCAAGACGGACGGCGTAATCTTTATTCCCGCCGTGCTAGCCGAAGCGGCAATCAGTTCGGCCGAATTCACCAACCTGAAAGATGCCTTCAATTTCGAATTGAATCAAGAAGGGAAAAATGGAGCGGAATTCGAAGGCGGCTGGAACGCAAAAAAATATGCTGCCTTCACGAAGTGGATCGATGCCCACCCCGAAAAGTTAAAGATGCCGCGCACCGAATTCGACGCCCTGCTGGCCGAGGCAACGCACCCACGCCCCGCGCGAGCCCACCATTCGGCGCCATCAGAACCCTAGGAATCCCATCGTTCATTAGGCTTGAGCGGCAGAGGAAAGGACTTCCCGGAGCCGCCGCGCGACGATCGCGTCTTCGCCAGGTTCGAGCATCCAAACGCCCACCACGATTGTGTTTTCATCCGAAAATAGGCCGGCCGAGCCATGGCGCTGACCCGTAGCTGGATTGAGTTCGATACTGGGCGTGCCCTCGCGCAATTTTTTAGCGACCTCAGAAGGCGCAATCTTCACCCGCGACTGGTCGTAGCGCAGCAGCAGATGCGGCACATGGTTCGCAACCTCCGGCACAACGATTTGCGGCTGCAATGAAGGAATTCCGGCCAGCGCAGTTCGAATCAGATCGGCCCTCCGCCGGAACTCGGCTTCCATGCTTTCGTCGGACTGCGAAAGCAGCCAGTCGATGGCTGCTACCATCCCGACGATCTGTTCTTTGGCCACTTTCATTCCGCGCCCAACTCCTTCATCAAACGGATTATTCGTGATTGTCGCGGCGGCAATCAAATCTTTCCGTCCGAGCAGCAGGCCGGCGTTTTGCGGGCCACGGATCCCTTTACCGCCCGAGAACGTAACCAGGTCAAAGCCCATGGCCGTGTAATTCCACAGATTTGAGATCGGCGGCATGTCGGCTGCGGCGTCGTTGAACGTAGGAACTTTGTGCTCGCGCGCCACACGAATCCAATCAGCTCGATTGATCTGCCCCCCGACGGCCGCATTGAAGAAGTGGGCCATAAACGTGTGATCGCCCATCGCTTTCGCGTAATCGTTCAGTGACTCTACTTCGACGAACTTCGCCCCGCAGTTTTCAATCGCGTGATCGTAGGAATACCGATGAGCTTTTTGAATGACCACCTCGTTTTTGTGAAGCGACGGGACCTTTGCCGGAACCACTTCGCGCGGCGCATCGTTCATCACTTGCAGGCAAGCCGCTGTCCCGAGCGTAAGCGCAGAAGAAGCACCGGCAGTGACCATGGCAGCCTCGCAATGCAGTTTTCCGGCCAGATATTCACCCGCTTTCTGTTGCAGATCCAGTAGACGAACGGGATGCTTCGCCGCGACTGCCACTGCGGCCTGAACCGACGGTGGCATAATGGATGCCGTCAATGCCGTGTACGTCCCCGCAGCGTTGATAATCTTCTGAACGCCGAGCTTCTCGTAGTAATCCGTAGGTGTGCCCTCGGTATTCGGCGCAGCCTCGGATGCGAGTCCGGCCGCCCCCAAAAAGCCCGCGCTGCGCCCAAGAAGGCTCCGACGGGTGCTAAGCATCGACATGTGCGGCTTCTCCCTCAAGCTGATTTATTTTAATTGATCGATAGGTTGGGTGCGTCCTGGTTCCAGCATCAATAGCAAGTGCTTCCTGCGATTCCTGCACGGCTGCTTGTTTCTGGCGCGTGGACTGAAGAATCAGCCCGAGATGCAAACGGGATCGGTCCACGTATCTCCGGCGCTGTTTCAGGGAGGCACGAACACGCCATCGGCCAGCGGCTTAATGGCATGCTGGCTGCCGAGTTGATGGCCAAGTTCGTTCCGTCCGCATCCGAAGTCGCGGTAGTAACGGGCATGGTCGAAACGGAGGACAACGGCAAGAAAGTATCCGGCTTCACCGAAATATTCCAGCGGGAATGCCCGGGCGGTAAAATCGTCGACGTAATAGAAGGGCACGAACAGCAGGAGCAGACCTTCCGGAAATGCGCGCGCCTGTTACGCTCCCATCCGCATCTGGCTGGCGTCTACATCAGTACGGTAATTGCATTCCGGTCTCCCTTCTATCTACCAAAACCCCTACAGGCAGGGGCAAACCGCCGTACGCCTGATCGTCGACCATCTATTGCACGGCATTGATTTCCCGAAGGTCCGCTACTTGAATCCCACGATTGCGCTCCGTTCGAATCTGGCGCTATTCCGCGAGATGGAAGGGGTTATCACAGCAACGGAGGAGCCGGACCGCAAGGCTTTGAGTGGATCCTGAACCGGACTCTGACCGCACACGCCTTCAGTTGCTCCGCCGTCCCGCCCCCCAATCCTGCTCATTTCTTGACCGCGCTACATTGTATTTTGCATGAGCTCCTTCAAAGCGGTAGTTCGCACTTTTTATAATGCGTTCCGAACGCTTCTAAAAGGGAGGGTGTACCTCGTGGCCCTGGCTGTGATGGCACTAGCCATTGGGATTAGCACGTCCGTATTCACGCTTGCGTATGCCGTTGTCTTTCGTTCTCTGCCATTCCGCGATCAGGAATCGCTTCGCGTCATATGGAAGGCCGATTCGAAATCCGGGAACCCGTTTCTCGAGTTGGCCTATCCAGAATTGCGCGATTTGCAACGGGGCGTTCCGGCATTTGAATCTGTTGCGCTGATGCCCACCACTCTCTATGGATACGGCAAAGTGATTCGGATTGGCAATCAGGAACCTGTCCAGGTTGAAAGTGCTCCAGTCTCGCACGAGTTCTTTGAGACATTGGGAGTTCGCCCGATCCGTGGCCGTGATTTTAAGGACTCCGACGAACATCCAGGCGCCGCGCCCGTCGTTATTCTCAGCTACCGTGTTTGGCAGATGCAATTTCATGGTGAGGCGAATATTATCGGCCGCCAGGTCGTGCTGAATGGTGTGGATCACACGATTATCGGGATTGCGGGACGGGATCTCGATTTCCCGAAAGGCGTCGGGCTCTGGGTTCCTCTCGGCGTCGATAAAGACTCCGTCGACAATAGGAACGCTTATTACTTGCAGGCAATTGCCAGGGTGAAATCGGGCTTTTCCTCCGAGCAGATCAACTCTCAGGTCCAGGCGTTGTTCACCCGCCTGGCGCGCGAATATCCGCAGTTCTATTCCCCTACCCAGGAAGCTGTAGTCACGTCTCTACCTCGCTATTGGATGGGTTCCGCCCGACCGCAACTTCTAATTTCGCTTGGAGCGTCGTTTCTATTACTCCTCACTGGTTGCGTTACGGCAAGCAATCTCTTCCTCTCCCGAACGCTCGCCCGGCGCCAGGAGATCGCAACCCGTTGTTCTCTCGGCGCAACAAGCTTCCAAATCTTCGCTCAATTCTTTGCAGAAGGTATTTCGGCTGCGTTTCTTGCAGGCTCAGCCGGGCTCGCCATCGCGTGGGCAGCGATCGAGTTGCTCGTGAGCGTTGCGCCTCCCGATATTCCGCGATTACAAAATGCCGGCGTGCACCTGCCGGCGCTCGCCTTTGCCCTGGCGGCCTCCATGCTGACAACGATAGCCTGCTCGGCTGCCCCCGTTCTCGTCGCGATACGCATGAATCTGGAAACGGGATTGCGCGAAGGGAGCGTACGCCTCACCAGCAATCGCCATAGTAACCGCATGCAGATCGCTTTTACGGTTGTGCAGACTGCCGCAAGCGTCGTTCTGCTTCTTGCATCGCTGCTGATCGTGATCAGTGTTCGAGCCATGCTGCGGACCGATACAGGCTTTTCTCATTTGGATACCGTAACGATGAATCTGGCGCTGCGAGGTCCTCAAAGTGATCCAGCAAAGCGGCATCTGTTCTACGCGAACCTTTTGCATCGATTAAACGACTCTCCCGCGGTTACTGCTGCCGGAGCAATCCTTGTCAGGCCGCTCGAAGGTTCTATTGGCTGGGACGTGGCATACAGATCCGAATTCGATATCGTTCGACCGCTGAAGCAACTCTCCGTCTCGAACTTTGAGGTGATTACTCCCGGTTACTTTCAGGCGGTGGGCACTCCGATACTGGAAGGCCGGGATTTTACAGATCGCGATAGGGAAGACACTCCGAAGGCCGTAATCGTCAGCCAGGGGCTAGCTCAGAAGATGCGCGCGGCCAGTCACGAGCCGATTGGAACTCGCATTCGCTTCGGACGGCAGGACGGTGGCGACTGGTGGACCATTGTGGGCGTCACGGGCGAGGCACGCTATCGAGGCGTCACAACGCCCAATCAGGATATCTACGTCTGCTATTTACAGACCGGTATTCCAGTGAATTACCTGGTCCTTCGGGGGCGCGCACCGGCCAACGAGTTGGTATCGCTCGCGCGTCAACAGGTTGCCGCTCTGGACCCCTCTCAAGCCGTTGCCAGCGTCGCCACCATCGGGGATCTGATTCGGGAAAACACATCCCGGCAACGGTTCAATATGTCTCTTCTGCTGAGCTTTGGATTATTGTCGTTACTGTTGACCGCGGCGGGCATTTACAGCGTCATCGCAGAGATGGTTTCCGCCAGAACTCGCGAGATCGCGATTCGCCTCGCTTTGGGTTCCGGCCGCGGGCACTTGGTTCGCAGGTTCATCGGCCGAACGATGCGATTCGTCCTGGTTGGCGAGCTTGCTGGATTGATCGCGTTTCTTTCGCTGCACCGTGCCCTTTCAAGCCTGCTGTATTCCGTCAAGCCCGATAACCCGTTTGTCTTACTGGCTGTGCTGGCGGGAGTCCTGGTTATTTCGGCGATTGCCGCGTTCATTCCTGCGTGGCTCGCATCCGGCCGGAGCCCAAGCGTTATTCTCCGTTAAAATCACCCGATTTCGAACGCCAGCTTCCGCTCTCCGCTCAACACATGCCCCAGCCACTTCTCTTTTCCGTTCAGCAGCCCTGACGCTTGGCCATCTCCGGGCCGGTCCAGCATTAGCACATCCCCAGCCCGCAGCTCCATCAGCGTTTTCGCCGAAATTACTCCGCCTGGAATCTGCACGTCCAGCCGCAGCTTCAAGTCCTGAATTAGCTTCGCCACATGCAGTTGATCGTCTTCCTTTGCCTCCGTCTTCCGGAATTTTTGCAACTGGTCGAAATTATTCCTCAGACGCTTGATAAAGATGGAAGGAATCGCCAAATTCATCACGCCAGATGTCGAGCCCAGGCGCACCTCAATCGTTGTCACGATCATTGCTTCAGAAGGCGCCAACACATGCAACAACTGTGGCTCGCTCACCAGAGACTGCACGGCGAAGTGAATATCGGCCACGCTTTTCCACGAGTCCCGCAGGTCATGCAGCATCACGCGTAACAGTGTCTGCAACAGTCTTTTCTCGATATCGGTGATCTTCCGCGATACAAATCGGGATGACTGCTCCTTGCTCCCCAATAGAAGCTCGATGAATCGGAATACCAGGTTGGTGTTCAGGTCGAGTACGGCTGTTCCGTCGTAGGGCTGCAGGCTGATGTACGCAATGCACGCCGGAGACGGCAATCCTTCCAGAAACTCGCCGTAAGGGATTTGCTCCGAACTCACCAGATTGAGAACCGCATATGAGCGCAAATAGGCCGATAAGCTCGACGCAAAATTTCGCGCAAAGTTCTCATATACCATTTGCAGGGATTGCAGCTGCGATTTGGGAATTGTATCGAGCTTGCGTAAATCGAAGCTCTCAACTCCGGGAGCCTGCTCTGGGCCGTCTCCCGCTTTTCCAAAAGCCGCGTCGATTTCCTGTTGGGTTAATGCTCGTTTCATGCTGAGAATCTACCTGTTTCTCAATTTCTAAGCAGCGTCAGGCGGTCGCCCGGCCCGACAATGTGTTTAATGCGGATCCCGTAATTGCCCTTCACCAACGCGATTTCTCCACGCGCCACTACCGTTCCGTGGACCAGCAGCTCCACATCCTCGCCGGTTTCTTTATTAAGTTCGATCACCGCGCCGGATTTCATTGCAAGCGCCTTCCGGATCGAAAGCTCAGCATGTCCTAATGAGACCGCAACCGGCAGTTCCAGATCCAGCAGTCTCCCCGCCATGGCGGGCTCGCTTGCCTCCGCGTGCTGCCCGGTACCGTCTGACCCGTTGTCCGACGCGCTCTCTGGATCGAGGATAAGAACCGCTGAAAGCTCGATAGCAAACAGCAGGTCCGGCACTTTCCCCCCGTCGATTTCGAGTGCAAAGATCGCAAGAGTACTCGCCTCGAAATCCGCCTCGGGAACAACTTCAGCCTCCTGGCACGAAACAGGTTGGTCGAGCCCTCGACTGGCAACGGTCGCCGCTCCCGTCTGCGCCTGGCCCAAGATCTCCTGATAAATTCCTTGCGGATTGTCAGGATCTGTATCTCCGAGCGCGGTCCAGGTTGCCTCCGGGGCTCCGATCCAGGTCGTGAAACTCCCGCTTCCGGCGAAAATCTGCTTCAGCCAGAGTATCGGCCCCGCTTCGCTCCCGGGCAACACCTGAACGCGTGTCTCCACGATCGAAGGCTGGCTGCCGGTAAACATCTCCACCGCACGCCCGAACTCTTCTATCCAGGTTTTTAGAAACGCATTGATTGCCTGATCCATGGAGTCTGCCTATTGCGGAGGCGCCGGATTGTGAATCGTGGGCGGTTTGTCTTTCAAATCGGCCACCCGCACCGCGAGCTTTTCATCTACCACTAGAATTTCGGCGTTTCCGATCAGTACATCGCCCACAAAAAGATCAACGTTTTCGCCGGCCGGCCGCGAGAGCGAGATGATCTGGTCTACCTCCAGCCGCATCAATTCGTGAACCGATATCGTGCGATGGTCCAATTCGGCGGAAAGCGTTACCTGTACATCGCCGATCCCTCCGAAGAGCTCCAGGTTGACCAGATCCATTTCGCCCGCGAGCGCAAGAGTTGTGCCGCCTTCGAGTTTGCCCTCAATAGACATATTGTTCGTCGGATGAGCCCTTCAGGCTGATAGTGCCTTCTTTTTCCATTTCCCGCGCTAGACTGATAATCTCCTGCTGTGCAGCGTCTACGTCCCGCAGTTTCACCGGGCCAAGCGCAGCTATGTCTTCGGTCATCATTGAAGCAGTCCGCTGCGATTGAGTAGCCAGGAATTTCGTCCGCAGCGACTCGTCCGCGCCTTTCAAAGCGAGGATCAACGTGTTGCGAGCCGCGCGCGATACGAGCGCTGAGAGCGCTGCGCCATCGAGGTTCTCCAAGTCCCGAAACACAAACATAAAGCGCCGGATATTCTCGAAAAGCGGCTGCTTGGCTTGTTCAATTGACTGCATAAGATTTGTGCACGTATTCGGGTCCAACCGGTTCAAAATGTTCGCTACGGCCCGCACGCCACCGCATACCTCACGGCTCAATTCGCCCAGGTTACGCAGCTTGTTGTCGATCACCGACGCGATGTTACGCACCACCTCGGGCGAAATCTGATCCAGGTCGGCCATCCGGATCGCCACATCCGTTCTCGTCTCGGCGGGTAGGGAATTGAGCAGCGTCGCCGCCTGCGACGGCTCCAGATGCGACAGAATCAGCGCAATTGTCTGCGGATGCTCGTCCTGAATCAGTTTGGCCAATTGTTGAGGATCGGTTTTTCGAAAGTTGTCAAAATCAAATCCACTCTTACCGAAAGACTTGGCCAAGCGATCCAGCAGCTTTTTCGCCGTGATTGCGCCATACGCTTCCGTCAGCATTTTTTCGGCGTAGTCCAGTCCGCCTTTGATGTAGAGTTGCTGAGAACTACTCTGCAACGCGAACTCTTCTAGTACGCCCTCCACCTGTTCGGGGGGAACCCGGTCAAGCCGCGCGATTGCTCGCGCAATTTGATCCGCATCCTCTTCCGGTATGTGCTTGAGAATTTTCGCGCTCTCTATCGGTCCAAGCGTGACCAGTACCACTGCAGCTTTCTGCAAGCCGGACAATGCTGCTTTAGGTTCGCTCAACTATCCTGATTCCTTCCGACCCGGTGCGTCTCTCCATATCCGCTTTCCGGCATACGACGCCCTTACTCACGGGCATACGACGCCCTTACACACTGGAGTAGTGCCGCGGTCGTCCGCTTTGTCGCCAGCGTTTTCGGGCCGGAGTAAGAAAAATCCGCTCTTCCGCAAACTCCTTTTTCAACCGATACGGCCTATGTCGGTGAAAATACTAAGCCCACCCGCCCGGTGAGGCATTTGCGATTGAGAGGACCCCTTTGAAACTGAACATACTTGTTGTAGACGATTCCGCGGCAATCCGAAAGATTCTGCTCCGCGTGCTCTCCCAGGCCGATCTGCCTATCGAGCAGATTCATGAAGCAAACGACGGAGTAGAGGCGCTCAGCGTCCTCGATACCAAGGACGTCAACCTGGTCTTATCGGATGTGAACATGCCAAACATGGACGGCCTTGAGCTGTTGACCAAAGTGCGCGCAAACGCGAACTGGAAAGAGATGCCGGTGATCATGATCACAACCGAAGGCAGCCAAGCCAAGGTGCTGGACGCCGTGCGGCTCGGCGCTAACGGATACGTCCGTAAGCCGTTCACCAGTGAACAGATTAAAGAAAAAGTGCTCACTTGCTTGAAAGAGGGAGTGAACTAAGCAGAGCGTTTCAGACAGGACGCGAAGGCGGAATAAAATTATGGAAGACCTTAAATTACGATCCTCTCTCTTGCGGAATTCCCAGGAAGTCTTCGCGACCATGCTGGGGCTGGAGGTTTCGGAAGGGACGGGCGCAGTCCTGCCTGTTGATGCCACAGACCACTCGCAGCGAGTTGTCGCCCTGGTCGGTTTCGGCGGTGAATACGTCGGCAGCGGGATGATCAGCTCCTCTCAGAAACTAGCCTGCAAAATGGCCTCGGCCATGCTGATGACCGAATACGCCGAAATGCACGACGACGTGCGGGACGCGCTCGGCGAAATTTCGAACATGGTTTTCGGCAATGTCAAGACCGAACTGGAGGAGGAATTGGGCCCGCTCAGCCTCAGCATTCCGACGGTCATCGTGGGCAGTAATTTTGACGTCCGTAGCGCGTCGAATCCGTCGTGGGTCGTGATTCCCCTAAAGCTGGCCGAAGATGAATTCGAAGTGCGCGTGTGCGTAACCACGCCCTCGGGTGCGCCCCTCAGTTGCCGCAAAGCTGGATAGTGTTTACGGAGCCGCTCTTTCATTGCGGCTTCTCTTCACCCTTCCCGAGAAAAACACCGCTTCGGGAGCACTAAGACGCCGTAAGCTATCAACGCGATTGGGAGATGAGGCCGCAAAAATGCGCGTCCGGCGCTCTCAGCCGTCAGTTTTGCTGCGCTAGATGCTTTCCCGCAAAGAAAATCAGAGTCGATCGATGAGCTGTGCCGTTCATCGAGGTCCGCTGGCAGGCGTTGTTTCTGCCAGTTCGTGGGATTAGCCGATCACACCATTGCAAAGGCATAGATTTCATGAAACATCAAACAACTATCGGGAAGAAGCTCTTTATGAGCTTCGGCGCCCTAGTAACGCTGACAACGGGCATCTGCGTGTACGCGATGTTCACCCTCGGTTCGCTGAATACGAAGATTGACGATCTGGCGAATGTAAACGCCAGGAGACAGTATCTTCTTGGCGATCTGAATACCGGGATGGCTGATCTGCTCGCCGCAGAGCGCGGGCTTATTCTGCACGCCTCCGGAACCGACAAAGCGCTGCTCGAGCAGCTTAGCCAGGAAAGCACAAAAGCTTGGGACCTGGTCAAGAAAGACGCCGCCGCGATTGCTCCATTAGTACAAACCTCGCAAGGGCGGCAGTTTGTGAGCGAGTTCCAGCAAAAACTAGAGCCGATCGGGTCGGCGAGCCAGCAAATTGGGCAGTTCGTTACCGATGGCAAACCAGATCAGGCCCTGGAGGTCTACAAAACAAGCTTTCTCCCGTTGATTACGAATATCCGCCACTCTGCCGACAACCTGCAACGTATCCAGGTTGACCTTATGCAGACAATCTCCGCATCCGCCGCTGCATCTGCCTCGCGCAGCCGTTGGACGATGAGCATAGTTATCTTGCTCGCCATCTTACTGGGCGGAGTAATCGTATGGGTTGTGCGTGGCGTCAATGCCGCTTTACGCCAGTTTTTAACGGACTTAAGTGGTGGTGGCGAACAGGTGGCCTCAGCCGCCGGTCAGATCGCTGCAACCAGCCAGAGCCTGTCGCAAGGATCTTCCGAGCAAGCCGCTTCTTTGGAGCAAATCTCCGCTTCCATGGAAGAGATGACCGCCATGTCCAAACGCAACAGCGAAAATTCGGGCGAGGCCACCGGAATGATGGCCGAAACCGCTACTCAGGTGCAACGCTCGAATCTCGCCCTGCAAGAGATGGTGGTGTCTATGGGAGCCATCAAGGTTTCGAGCGAGAAAGTCGCCAAGATCATCAAGACCATTGACGAAATAGCCTTTCAGACAAATATTCTTGCTTTAAATGCCGCTGTCGAGGCCGCCCGCGCCGGGGAAGCAGGCATGGGGTTCGCCGTAGTGGCCGATGAGGTCAGAAACCTGGCTCAGCGTTCTGCTGTGGCTGCCAAAGACACAGCTGGGCTTATAGAAGAAGCGATCTCTAACTCCAATCAGGGAGCAGATAAGTTGGAGCAGGTTGCTGTTGCAATTCGCGCAATTACCGAGAGCGCGAGTAAAGTGAAGAATCTGATCGAAGAAGTTAGCGAGTCGAGCAAGCAGCAGACACTAGGGATCAATCAGACTTCGACGGCGGTCACTCAGGTAAGCAAGGTGACGCAGACGGCAGCGGCCAGTGCTGAAGAGAGCGCCGCGGCGTCGGAAGAACTCAGTGCCCAGGCGCAACGCATGCGCGACCTCGTACAGGTCCTTCGCGGAATGGTGGATGGCCTCCCAGCCGATCCTGCGATGGCCCAGGTCGAGCATCGGACCGTAGAGCCGCTTCGTCGAACCGTCCCGCTCGCAGCACCTTACAAGACCAGAAGCCCGTACAGCGATGCCGCCTGTCTCCGATGACGATCCGTTTCCGATGGAAACTGTCGAAGTCGGAAATTTCAAAAGCTTCTAGGGATTCATTCAGGAGAACATATTATGTCCAAGACTGTTCAAACACTCGAAGTTGCCGCTGGTCGCGTGGATAACCGTGCCGGCAAATATCTGACTTTCGAACTCGGCCGCGAGGAATTCGGCATTCGCGTTCTGCAAGTGCGCGAGATCATGGGGCTCCAGGACATCACTGCTGTACCGCAAACCCCTTCCCATGTTAAAGGGGTAATTAATTTGCGCGGAAAGGTGATTCCAGTGATTTGCCTCCGCTCGAAATTCGGTCTGGAATTTAACGAATATAGCTCGCGCACCTGCATCATTGTCGTTCAGGTCAAAGGAGATGCCGGGCCGCTGCTGGTGGGTGTAATCGTGGATGGAGTCTCCGAAGTGCTTAACATCTCCGCGGGTGACATCGAGGACACTCCGGACTTCGGTTCCGGCGCTTCCACGCCGTACTTGCTCGGTATGGCCAAAATCAAGAACAAGGTTAAGATTCTGCTGGATATCGATCAGGTGATTGAGGCAGTCGAACTGCGGCATTTGCCTTCGCTTGCAGCTTAGGCCGGGCCGGGTTCCCAGCCTGCTTTCGAAATCTCAAAGGAAATTACCTACATGAGCCAGCCAGATGGGACTGCCATCGAGTCCCTCCACAGAACTCTAAACGACTTAGCCGGCCGCGCAATGTTGGTCGAAGATGAGCCAGCGGTTATTGCTCCCCTGCTTGCGGCGCTCGGAAAACTCGCGGGTCATGCGGAATCCGCCGGGTACAACGAAATGAGCGAGGCTGCGCTTGGATTGAGTCATGAAACATGCGACGGCGATTCCCTCCGCGACGGTCTGTTACGACTCCAGAAAATCCTCGAAGACGAATCGAAACCGAAGCCTGCAGCGCAAGCGGCGCCCCCGCCCGCTCAAAGTTCCTCGCTCGGCGGCGATCCGGAGCTGCTCAACGACTTCATCATTGAAGCCCGCGATCATCTGACTACTATCGAGACGCAGGTATTGACACTGGAGCAAGATCCCGGCAACAAAGAAGCCGTCCATGCAATTTTTCGGGGCTTTCACACTATCAAAGGGCTTGCCGGCTTTCTTGAGTTGCCGGCCATGCAGAAGGTCGCCCATGAAGTGGAAACCCTACTCGATATGGTGCGTAACGGCCAACTAGCCGTTAATCCCGCCATGGTCGACGGCATTCTCGCCGGTGCCGATTATCTTAAGACGGATATCGCACGCGTCGAAGCAATTCTGACCGGTGGGGTAGCGGGCGACCCAGCCCCAAACGAAGCCCTGGTTGATCGCGTGCATGCGCTGATGTCGAACACCGTCGCGGAAAGCGACGCCCCAACGCCGGAATCTCATCCGGTACAGGCCGCGGTTGTTGCCTCCGACGAACAATTGGCGCCCGAAATCGCTGCCCGGGACCCAAGGAAAACTACTACTGAATCGCGCATCGTTAAAGTCGATACAGCTAAGCTCGATTTCTTGGTCGACATGGTTGGCGAACTTGTAATTGCGCAATCCATGATTCGCCACCATGGCGAGCCGAATTCTGTTACAAATCCGCAACTGCAGCGCAATCTCGCTCAGCTGACCCGGATTACTGGCGAAGTGCAGAAGACGGCGATGTCGATGCGCATGGTGCCGATTGGACAGCTCTTCCAGAAATCGGTTCGCCTCGTACGCGATTTAACCCGTAAATCCGGCAAGCGCGCTGAGGTGGAAATTGTCGGCGAAGACACCGAACTCGATCGCACCATCGTCGAAGACCTTTCGGACCCGCTCGTACATATGATCCGCAACTCCGCCGATCACGGCATTGAAATGCCGGATGAACGCGAGCGTGCAGGCAAGTCCGCCGTCGGCCGGATCGTCCTGAAGGCATATCACCAGGCCGGCCACATCGTCATTGAAATCTCCGACGATGGCCGCGGCTTAGTGCGCGAGAAGATCCTCAAGAAAGCGAAAGAACGCGGCTTGGTACAGGATGGCGCCAATCTGTCCGATAAAGAAGTGTTCAATCTGATTTTCGAACCGGGCTTCTCTACCGCGGAAAAGATCACCGACATCTCCGGCCGCGGCGTCGGCA
Organism: Terriglobia bacterium; assembly: GCA_963767485.1. GTDB lineage: Bacteria > Acidobacteriota > Terriglobia > Bryobacterales > Bryobacteraceae > Bog-105. The sequence continues at coordinate 69,636 of CAVYDZ010000020.1, forward strand.
TGGATGTTGTCCGCAAACAGATTCAGAAGATGCGCGGCCGCATTGACATCGAATCGCAGGCAGGCCACGGCACCACGTTCTTTATGAAGCTGCCGCTGACGCTCGCTGTGATCGACGGTTTGGTTGTGAGCGTCGGAAAAGAGCGCTACATCCTCCCCATCTTTGCCGTGCGCGAAATTTTCCGGCCCCAGGCAGAGGCTGTATTCACCGTGGAGAACCGTAATGAAATGCTGCTGGCCCGTGGGAAACTGCTGCCGGTGGTCCGCCTTCATGAGCGTTTCTCCGTCACCCCCCGGTCTCGTGATCTCGCCGCAAGCGTGGTCGTCGTCGCAGAGAGCGGTGGAAAGCGCTTCTGCCTTATGGTCGACGAACTCATCGGCAAACAGGAAGTAGTCATCAAAAACCTCGGCGAAACCTTCAAGAATGTCGCCGGCCTGGCCGGGGGCGCCATCCTGGGCGATGGCCGCGTTGGGCTCATTCTCGATCTCGAAGGCGTCTTAGGAGAACCCGCGCATGCCTAGCCTGCTATTCCGCCAAAGTATTTACGCGGTTTTGCCTACTTCGCTGAAATTGCGAAGGGTAGATTTCGGTCTCTGCGGGGCTTCCGCCTCGCAGAACCAGATCGCTTCCTAACATGCCCATCGAAACCGATGTTTGGCAAAGTCCGCCAGAGCTACGGCCTCAAACGTTTCAAAAGATACGAAAACTCGTCTACGACACGGCGGGAATCGACCTGCGCGATGGCAAAGAAACCCTCGTATCGGCCCGCCTCGGCAAGAAGCTTCGCCAGCTCGGGCATCGCACCTACGAGGACTACTTCGAAGAGGTCACGTCCGATCGGACTGGCGAGTCTCTCATCGCACTCATCGATGTACTAACCACAAATTTTACGTCGTTCCTCCGTGAACCGGCTCACTTCGAATTCCTGAAAACACAAATCTTACCGGCCTTGAACACTCGCAGCCGTGTCGATATCTGGTGCGCGGCAGCGGCCACGGGAGAAGAGCCTTACTCGTTCGCTTTCACCCTTTTTGAAGAGTTGGGCCCAACCGCCGCGAGTCGATGCCGTATCCTCGCGACGGACATCTCTACCAAAGCGCTGTCTCAAGCGCGCGCCGCCGTCTATCCAGCTCAACGCTTCGAAACGCTTCCCAATGCCTGGCTGTCCAGATACCTGCTCCGCGGCGAAGGATCCTCGCAGGGCCTCTATAAAGTTAAGCCCGAAGTCGCGCGCATCGTCGAATATCGCCGGCTAAACCTGGTTGAGTCCTTCGATCCGGACGCCGTTTTCCCGCTGATCAGTTGCCGCAACGTCATGATCTATTTCGATAAGCCCACCCAGGAAAAAATCGTCAACCGTATGGCCCTCTTTTTGGAACCCGCCGCTCATTTCTTCGTCGGCCACTCGGAAAGCTTAAACGGTATCCAGCACCCGTTTCAGTTTGTTAAGCCAGCTATCTACCGGACACGATAGCCCTGCAGTGCAGAAAAATGAGGAATCGAAATTGGAAGTAATCACGGTGGGCATAGCTGATTGCCGGATCAGCAAGGATCCCAATTCCCAATTAGTGACGCACGCGCTCGGCTCCTGTATCGCCGTGGCCATCCATGATCCGGTGGTTAACGTCGCCGGCTTACTGCATTTTATGTTGCCCGAATCCGCCATTGATCCGGATCGGGCCAAGCGCCAGCCTTATATGTTTGCTGACACCGGCGTCCCGGAACTCTTTCATGCGGCTTATGCCCACGGAGCCGACAAGAAAAGGATGACAGTCCGTCTGGTTGGCGGAGCGCAAGTGATGGATCCCAACGGGGTCTTCAACATTGGGAAACGCAATTATCTGGCTTGCCGCAAGATCCTGTGGGTTGCCGGTGTGATGATTCACGGGGAATCGGTCGGCGGTTCCCTATCTCGAACCGTCCGTCTCGAAGTGGCTAGCGGTTCCTTGTGGTGGCACAACGGCGGTGGCGAACCTCAGGCCCTGGCTGTACGGAAAGGAGGCAAGTGATGAACTTGCGAGTGTTGGTCGTCGATGACTCTCCCGTCATGCGATCGTTTATCCGGCGTGTGCTGGCATTGTCCGGCATTGAGACCGAAGTGTTGCTCGAGGCGGGGGATGGACAGGAAGCGCTGGAAATGCTTGACCGCGAATGGGTCGACATCATCCTCACTGATATAAACATGCCGCGCATGAATGGCGAGGAGTTCGTTCGGAAATTATCGGAATCGGGCCTCACCAAATCGATCCCGGTCGTTGTAATCTCTACTGACGGCACTACGATCCGTAAGGAAAACCTGTCGGGCTTAGGCGCGCGGGGTTACCTCGAGAAGCCGTTTCAACCCGAGCAGTTGAGAGAAGAAATGGAACGGGTCTTAGGAGTATCCGATGCCGCTTGAAACCAGCACAGAAATAATCAGCCAGACCGCCCGGGAGATCTTCGAGACAATGTTCTTTGTCTCGCCCGATGATATTGCTGCGCCCGAAGAGTGGACCACGCCCACCACGCGCGCAACGGTTGAGTTCCGCGGCGCGCGCTCCGGCTGGTTTGAAATCCGTCTGGAACAGCAGTTCGCTCAGGAACTGGCGGCCGGTTTCTCCGGTACATTCGACCCCAGCGCGATGCAGCCGGAGGAAGTGCCGCAAATCGTCTGCGAACTCGCCAATATGGTCTGCGGCGCCACCTTGAGCCGGATGGAACCGGGAGCCCTCTTCGATTTGGACTCGCCCCGTATCTCGGAGCCGGACGAAATTGAAGCGCGCCCAGCTCAAATTGTCCAGTGGCTCGATTCCGGACAAGGTCTGATCCGTTTGGCCCTGCAATGGACTTAACCGGACGGGAGATCGCGTGACCGGGACCAAAATCAAAGTGTTGGTAGTGGACGATTCCGCAATTGTCCGGCGCTTGCTCAGTGAGTCGATTGACAAGGAATCGGATATGGAGGTGGTCGGGGTCGCGCCGGATCCGTTCGTAGCGCGCGAGAAACTGCTCGCCCTCAAGCCTGATGTCATCACGCTCGATATCGAAATGCCGCGTATGGATGGCCTGACTTTTCTGACCAAAGTAATGCATTACCAGCCCGTCCCGGTCATCGTTATCAGTTCAGTCGGACAGTCTACTTGTGACGTAGCTTTAGAAGCGATGCGTCGCGGCGCGGTGGACGTCGTCGCAAAGCCCTACGGTCCCTATTCCGTTGGAGAAATCGGCAAAGTTCTGCCTGATAAGATTCGCGCTGCCCGTTTCGCCCGCGTGCGCCGTCCGGGTGAATCGCCCATCCTGCCCCCAGCCTTGCCACAATCTGCGGCACCCGGCTTTGCTGCCGGATCGGTGATCGCGATCGGCGCCTCCACCGGAGGTACCCAGGCGATCGAGACTTTACTCTTGCAAATGCCCGAAACCTGTCCGCCGATCGTCATCGCACAGCATATTCCCCCGGTCTTCTCCGCAGCCTTTGCCAACCGCCTCAATACGCTCTGCCGCATCGAAGTGAAAGAAGCGAAAGATGGCGATATGATTGCCCCCGGCCGCGCCCTGGTTGCGCCCGGCGACTTCCACATGATGCTCAAAAGGACAGACGGCGTCATGCGAGTCGTGGTCCGTGACGGCCCCCGCGTCCACTATCAGCGTCCGGCAGTGGATGTCCTGTTCCGCTCAATAACCGAAGCCAAATTACATCACGTAGCGGCCATTCTGCTCACCGGCATGGGAAGCGACGGCGCCGACGGCCTTCTTGCACTTCGCCAGAGCGGAGCTTTCACCGTCGCTCAGGACGAAGAAAGCTGTGTAGTCTTTGGAATGCCGAAAGTGGCGATCGGGATCGGCGCAGCCTGCGAAGTCCTGCCGCTTGAAAAGATATCGGCCGCGGCACTCTCCCACCTGACCACTCACACCAAGGTCTGATCGATACGGGAGTAGCGTCCCTGCCAAGACCCTCTTCGTAGAATTGAAAGAATGTTAAGGTCAGTACGCGTCACCCGTTACGTGACGCCTCTGCGCGAGGGTGGCTCGCTTCCGGCAATTGTGGAAGGCGACGACGAAGGCCTCTACGTGCTTAAATTCCGCGGTGCCGGACAGGGGCCTCTAGCGCTCGTGGCCGAACTGATTTCCGGAGAAATCGGACGCCGCTTAGAGCTGGAGGTGCCTGAACTCGTCTTCATGTTCCTGGACGAAGCCATCGGCCGCAACGAACCTGATCCTGAAATCCGCGAACTGCTCCTCGCAAGCACTGGCTTGAATCTCGGGATGGACTTCCTCCCCGGTGCCACCATGTTCGACCCGGCGGCCGGCGATTGCGCGGATCCTGAAATTGCCTCTAAAGCCGTTTGGTTTGATGCGTTCATCACTAACGTCGACCGAACCGCTAGAAACACCAATCTCCTTTGGTGGCACAGGCAACTGCGGTTCATCGATCACGGGGCAAGCTTGTATTTTCATCACAATTGGCGGCAAATCCCCCACGTGGCGGCCAATCCCTTTCCGGCCATCCGGGACCACGTCCTCCTTCCCTGGGCGGATCGGATTGCGGATTTTGATGAGGCGCTGCGCTCGAGGATCAGCGCCGCTGCTTTGACCCACATCCTCGAACAGGTTCCTCCCGAATGGCTGCCCCCTGCCCCGGGTCCCAGCCTCGAAGGCTATCTGCTGTACTTCACGGAACGTCTCGCGCATTCGCGCTTTGTCGAGGAGGCGGTGCATGCTCGCGCCCTACTCGTTTGATTACGCGGTGATCCGGATCGTCCCGTCAGTCGAGCGCGAGGAGTTCTTTAATGCCGGCGTCATCCTGTTCTGCCCCCAGCAGAAGTTCCTCGCTGCCCGCGTACATCTCAACGAGAAGAAATTACAGGCGCTCGCCCCAACTTTCGATCTCGGCGAAGCGCAGCAGCGCCTCAATGCCATATTGAAGATCTGCGCCGGCGACCCTACTGCCGGACCAATCGCCTGCCTCCCGCAGCGCGCCCGCTTCCATTGGCTGGTTGCCCCCCGCAGTACGTGGCTGCAAGTTTCCCCGGTTCACTCCGGCATTTGCGACGCCCCCACGCCCATACTCGACCGCCTCTTTCAGGAACAGGTCGATTCGGAACCGTGAGCCAAACCAGGCAGCCGGCATCTATCTCGCCGCTTCTCGGTTTACCCGCGCCCCCTCGCCGAGCACAGCTTGCATCGTATCTTCTGCAAACAGTTCACGGCTTCTGGAAATTCCGCAGCAGCCTCTGCTTTCCGGCCAAGCTTCTCATACCTCTTCGACCGTTATCGGTCACGGCATATACCGCCCGAACCACTCGAGCGTCCGCTCTGCCACATCGATTTGGTCCGATGGTTTGGCAAAGCTATGCCCTTCGCCCGCGTAGATCACCAGGCGGGTCGGTACGCCCAGTTCCTTCAACGCATGCCAGAATTCGATCGATTGCGCGGGCGGCGCTTCCCCATCATGCTCGCCAACCAGCACCAGCGTCGGTGTTCGGGCGTTTTTGATATACGTCAGCGCCGAGCAGCGGGCGTACGCCGCCGGATCGTCGTAAACCGAAGCCCCGAAATACGGGATCATCCACTTATCAATCGAGTTCTGTCCGTAGTAGCTTTGCCAGTTCCCCGCACCCGCACCCGCCACCGCTGCCCGGAAGCGATGCGTCTGAGTAATCGCCATCATGGCCATCGAGCCGCCATAGCTCCAGCCCAAGATGCCGACGCGTTCTTTATCTACCCGATAGCGCGCGCTAACCGCATCCACGCCGGCCAGCATGTCGCTCAAATCCCCAAAGCCCCAGTCGCGCCGGTTGGCTTGCGTGAATTTCTCGCCTTGTCCGTAGCTGCCGCGCGCATTGGGAAAGAAAACGAAGTATCCAAAATTTGTAAATAGCGTCGTGTCGAAATCGGCCGCGCGCCATTCCGGCCGCGCAATCCACGCCGGTCCGCCGTGCACAGCTACCAGCATGGGATAGCGCTTAGCCGGATCATAGTTTTCCGGAAGCAGCAGCCAGCCTTGTACATCAAATCCGCCGTTCTTCCAACGTATGTTTTCAAACTTCGGAAGTGGCAATTTCAGTTGCGAATTGTTGTGCGTTATCTGTTTCCATTCGCCGATCCGTCCCGCCCAAGCTTCCGGCAGAATCGACCAGGATGAGCGAATCAGCGCCACCATCGGACCACGCGTAGCCCTCGCCACGGACAAACTCGTCTCCTCCAGGCCGCCCCGGATCGTCTCGTCGCCCGTCCACAGTGTCTTCGTTTTTCCGGATTCGACCTCCAGCTTCCCGATCGAAGTGGATCCCCCCACGAACTCTGTAAACAGCATTTCCCGATTCGAAAGCCACGTAAACCAAGCCGGTGACGAATGCCGCCCCGGAGTCAAATCACGCGGCTTCCCTCCCGTCGCCGCTACAGTGTAGATCTCGCCGCCGGTACCTCCTTCGTCACTCATTAGCCCTTCGATAAACGCAATCGATTTTCCATCGGGCGACCAGCGCGGCAAAGCGATCTGCCACCGCGGCTGATAAATTACGTCTGCCTGTGGCGCCTGGCAGCGTTGTGTATATAGCCGCGCAATGTACCAGTTGTCGTCGCCCGGCGGAGGCGCAGCCGTGTAGGCGAACCGTTGCCCGTCGGGAGACCAATCGAACTCGAAAATATACAAGCCCGGCGGTGTCGCTGCCCGCGTTTCGCCAGTGCCCACGTCAACCAGGTTTATCCGTTGCACATCTCGGTTCGCCAATTCATCGATTACTCCAACTGCGTTATTCTCGGCCGCCATGGGCGTAGGCGCGCGGCTCGCGTGATCTACGAATAGAAACGCAATTTTCCGGTCATCCGGCGACCAGCGCAAATGCGAAACAAATCCTTTCTCGTGCGTAATCTGCCGCGCCGTCCCCTTCACCGCAACGAATAGCTGCGGTTGCCCCGGAGTAGCGCAATCCGATAGAAACGCCAGCTTGCTCCCATCATGCGACCAGGCCGGCTCGCTCTCATAACACCGGCCCGACGTAATGCGCGTACCATTCAGATAAACGGCCCCATCCACCGTCCAGGCAACTTCTTTGCCATCCGGACGAATCGCCACTTGCCCGACCGATTTCACCCGTATCTGCTGGCGTGTAGAGCGCCTCAATATTCGGGGTGGCGCCCGCCGCCGAACACACAAAAAGGAGCGCCACCACGAAGCGAGCGCATCGGCCGTTTGCGGGCCAAAGTATAGTGAAACTCGTGACCTTTGTTGACTGGCTGTTGGCCGACTTGAGATTGCCCAAGGGGGTCCGCGGCCGCCCGGAAGCAGAACATGCCTGGTGGCGCGTGATGTGCCTCACGGGAGTGGACTACTTTTCGACCTTGGGTTATCAACCGGGTATTGCCTTTCTGGCGGCCGGAATTCTTTCTCCGGTCGCTACCTTAGTTCTCGTTCTGGTGACCCTCGCCGCCGCGCTCCCGGTATATAGCCGGGTCGCCGAAGCCAGCCCCAACGGCCAAGGCAGTATCTCAATGCTCGAGAATCTGTTTCCGCAATGGACCGGGAAGAGCTTCGTGCTGATCCTCTTAGGATTCGCCACCACCGATTTCATTATCACGATGACGCTTTCTGCGGCCGACGCCGCTGCTCATTTCACCAAAAACCCGTTTACCCCGCCCTGGATGCAGAATCAGATGGCAGTCACTCTGATTCTGCTGGCGATCCTCGGAGCCATTTTCTTGAAGGGGTTTAGGGAAGCTATTGGCGTGGCCGTAGTGCTGGTCGCCATCTACCTCTTTCTGAACTTGATCGTGACCGGAGCTGCCCTGTGGCATCTCCTGCAGCACCCGCAACTCGTACCTAACTGGTGGAACGCGCTTTTCGGCGTAACCGGTCACCCGCTCAGGGTAATCGGAGCATCGCTTATTCTCTTTCCAAAACTTGCGCTCGGACTTTCCGGCTTCGAAACCGGCGTCGCCGTAATGCCACTAATCGAAGGCCAGGATCTCAAAGACCGCATCCGAAACACCCGTAAACTGCTCGTGACCGCTGCGCTCATCATGAGTGCTTTCCTGATCGCAACCAGCCTGGTCACCACGCTCCTCATTCCCGCCCCGGCCTTCAAAGAAGGCGGCGAGGCGAACGGCCGCGCTGTTGCCTATCTCGCTCATCACTACCTTGGCAATACGTTTGGCTCGGTCTACGACGTCTCGACGATTCTGATCCTCGCGTTCGCGGGAGCCTCCGCCATGGCGGGGCTACTTAATCTGATCCCCCGCTATCTGCCGCGTTTCGGTATGGCGCCAGAATGGGCGCGCGCGGCCCGGCCGCTGGTCCTGGTCTTTCTTGGCATCGCTTTCACGGTGACGCTGCTCTTTCACGCCGATGTGGACGCCCAAGGCGGCGCATATGCCACCGGCGTGCTGGTTCTGATGACATCGGCCGCGATCGCCGTCTTCATCACAGTTCGGAAGAGCTGGCTCGCATTCCCGTTCCTGGTCGTCGCCTTCATCTTCATCTACACCACAACACTGAATATCTATGAGCGGCCGGAGGGCCTCAAAATTTCGTCGTTCTTCATTCTGGCAATCGTCGTGACCTCGCTCGTTTCACGCGCCATGCGTTCCACCGAACTGCGGATTCACAAAGTAGATCTCGATAATACGGCACAAGAGTTACTCACCGAAGATGGAGACCAGGTGATTCATCTGGTAGCACGCAAGCCGCGCTATGAAACGGAAGCGGAACTCGACCGGGCGGACCGCGCAGTGCGCTACTGCCACAACTTGTCGCCCAAGGAGCGCGTATATTTTGTGGAAGTAGAACGCGGGGATGCCTCGACATTTGAAACCACTCTGCTCGTTTGCGGAAGGCGCATCGGTAAACATTCCGTCCTTTGCGCGAGCAGCCCGACCGTGGCGAATGCAATTGCCGCTCTTCTGATCCACCTGGAGCAGGCCACCGGGCGCATCCCGCATGCCTATTTCAGTTGGACCGAGGGCAATCCGGTGGGCAACCTGTTCCGGTTCTTGTTCCTGGGCTCGGGCGATGCCGCGCCTCTGGTTCACGAAGTGCTCCGGCGTGCAATTCAGGACGTAAAGCATCGCCCGGTTGTACATGTAAGCTGACAGATCCGCGCCATTGCACCGGATGATAAATTCGGAGCGAGACTGGCAGTCCCACCCGCTACAGCAAGAGCCCCGCAATACAGGCCGACATGAAATTTGCGAGCGTGCCCACGAACATCGCCTTCAATCCCAACCGCGCCAGATCGGATTTTCTCGAGGGCGCAAGCGCTCCAATTCCGCCGATTTGAATCGCAATCGAGCTGAGATTCGCGAACCCGCAGAGTGCAAACGTGGCAATCACAAAGGATCGCGGGTCGAGCAGCGTCTTGATCTTTCCGAGATCGACAAACGCTACAAACTCATTCAAAATCATTCGTGTCCCCAACAAATTGCCGACCGTCGAGCAGTCGTGCCAGGTGACGCCCAGTGCCCACGCAACCGGTGCAAACAACACGCCGAGGATTCTCTGCGCCGAAGCGGGAATCCAGCGAACATACCCATGCGCCCACGCGAAGCCTCCGTTCACCATCGCAATCAGCGCGAGAAACGCAATCAGCATGCCCGCGATATTTAGTGCAAGCCGCAAACCATCGGCTGCCCCGCGCGCCGCCGAGTCAATTAGATTTACTCCGGGGCTTTCTATTTCAACCCTCACCGTCCCCGCCGTCACAGGGGAACCAGTCTCTGGTACAAACATCTTCGCCAGCATCAACGTCGCCGGAGCAGTCATTAGAACAGCCGTGAGTAAGTGCGTGATCGAAACTCCCGCAATCGCTACATAGGCAGCCATCACCGCGCCCGAGACATGCGCCATGCCGCTCGTCATAATTGTGAACAGTTCCGACTCGGTTAAACTCTCGAGAAACGGCCGGATGGTCACCGGCGCTTCGGTTTGCCCCATCACGATGCTCGCGGCAACACAGGTCGATTCAGCCCCGCTCGTTCCCATGAATCGCTGCATGAAAATCGCCATCCCTTTCACGAACACCTGCATAATGCCCAGGTAATACAGGATGGCGAATAGTGAGCAGATAAAAATTACGATCGGCAGCACCTGAAACGCAAACACGACCCCGAACTGATCCGTGCGCGCTCCCAGTTTGTCGCCGAAAACAAATATCGACCCTGCCGCCGTGTAATTCAGCAACGCATTCACAAACAGGCTAATGCCGTAAAAAATCTTGCCAAAGCCCGTTTTTAAAACCAGAAACGCAAACGCAAATTGCAGAATGCAGCCCCAAACCACCACACGTCGTTGGATGGCGGCTCGGTTCGTCGAAAATAAATAACCCGAAAAAATGATGGCGATCAGGCCGACAAGGCCGTCAAATCGTGCCATCCGCCAGTCAGCAGTAAGCCCGCCGCATCAGCTCACAACTTCGAGTATCAGGTCGCGCTCCTCAACCGCCTGCTGCGATATCTTGAACGCATCTTCCACCAGTTCGGCAGCCTCTTCCAGATGTTCATCGCTGGTGTAGTAAATCCGGCAAAGGATGCTGCCGGAATCGATCTTCTGGCCCACTTTGACTTCCAGAATGACGCCCACCGCGGGATCGATCGAATCCTCTTTAGTGTTGCGTCCCGCGCCGATCATGGCGGAGGCTTGCCCAATCAGTTCCGCGTCGATCGCACTGATGTAGCCGCCGCGGCTCGTTGTGATTTCCTGCGCTCCCGTTGCGTTCGGCAGTAATTCAAAACGATCCAGCACTTGCGGATTCCCGCCTTGTGCCGCAATTACATCCCGTAACTTCTGGAATCCGGAGAGATCCAGCAGCTTCGACTGCGCCAGTTCGCGCGCTTCATCGAGCGTCTTCGTAATCTTGCCGAGGTAAATCATCCGCGCCGCCAGTTCGAGCGAAATGCGCGTCAGATCTGCCGGCCCCGCGTTCTGCAGGGTCTGTGATACTTCCATGATTTCGAGCGCATTTCCGATCGCGTACCCAAGCGGTTGGCTCATATCGGTGATCAGCGCCTGTACCCGCTTATCCAGTCGCCGGCCAATCCCCACCATCATCTGCGCCAGCCGCCGCGCCTCTACCTGCTTCTTGACGAGACCCCCGGAACCTACTTTCACGTCGAGCACCAAGGCGTCCAGGCTCACCGCAAGTTTCTTGGACATGATCGAAGAGGCAACCAGCGGGATCGATTCTACCGTCGCGGTCGCGTCCCGCAGCGCGTACATCTTGTTGTCGGCCGGAACCACTTCAGGTGTTTGGCCAATAAACGCCAGGCCATGCTGTTGCAGTAGACTTCGGAACTCATCGAGAGATAAGTCCGTGCGAAAGCCCGGGATCGACTCCAATTTATCCAGCGTGCCGCCCGTGTGGCCCAGCGCCCGGCCGGAAATCATCGGCACGATGACGCCCGCCGACGCTGCAATTGGCGATGCAATCAGGCTGGTCTTATCGCCCACGCCGCCAGTCGAGTGTTTGTCAACCTTTATGCCGGGTATTGAAGATAGATCCACAATAGAACCGGAGTTCATCATGGCTTCCGTGAGCACGCTGACCTCGCGGTCGGTCATTCCTGAATAAAACACAGCCATCAGGAACGCGGACATTTGGTAATCGGGAATTTCCGTCCGGGTATATCCATCAACAAGAAAGTGGATTTCCTCAGGCGAAAGTTCCTCGCCATCCCGCTTACGGTGGATCAGGTCGACAGTACGCATTTACGAATAATAAGCGTACCATTCTCAATAAGTTGGACCGTCTCGAGCGGCCGCCCTCAGGAGAGTTCGAATTCGAGCAGTCCGGCGAGCTTTGCCGCCGGGATTCGAATGCCCAGATAGAACTGTCCAAAAAGCGCATAAACCGCACTCACTTCATCGAACCGCATTTCGTAAATCAGTTTCTTAAACACCATCGGATCCTCGGCAAACAGGTCGACACCCCACTCCCAGTCGTCAAACCCGATCGATCCGGTAATGATCTGCCGAACGGAATCGGCATACCGCCTCCCAATCATCCCGTGGTCGTGCATCATGCGCTGCCGCTCCGGCATTGGTACGGTGTACCAGTTCTTGTCCTCCGCCCGCTTGCGGTCCATCGGATAAAAGCAAATGTATCGGGCGGCGGGGATCTGCGGATACAGTCGCGTCGCCATTGCCGCGTGCTGGCGTGCCATCACCTCCGCAATTCCGGCATTCCACTCCGGTGAATGCGGCTCGAGACCGCGCTCCATCATCTGCCCGTACGTCTTTGCGCTCGACTCGTACAGGCCCAGTTCCGTCACCGAGAGATAGGAATGCGTTGTCTCCAGAAAATCAGAAAGCTCGAGCGATGCAATCGACAATTCCGCGCGGTGCACCTCTTCCAATGTGTCGCGGAAATGCAGAAACAGTAAATCGCCCTTGTGTCCGATCTGTGAATAAACCGCCGATTGGTTGGGATGGCCGCTGTTCGATCCGAGTTCCAGCCGCGTCAAGAGCTCCGTCGCCGGTTTCAGAATCTCCTGTTTGCGGGCCTCGGGCAATTTGCGCCACTCCGCTCGGCGAATCCGGAACATCTGGTGCAGCGCGTAGGATCCTTCGAGCGTTAGCGGAACTGCCGGAAGCTCAGCCACGGCGCACCGCCCATTCTTCCGCCGGCAGACCTGGCATCTCGTGCCGGTACCGGCCCACGAATATTTCGGCGAAAAGCTCCAGCAGTTCTCGGTGAATCACGCCATTATCGGCTACTACATAGGGGCCGTTCACATCGTACGTCTCGCCCTGCATGCCGGCTACCTTGCCGCCCGCTTCTTCTACCAGCAGCGTTCCCGCGGCCATATCCCACGGGTTCAGCCCGAATTCCCAAAACGCTTCCAACCGCCCGCACGCGGTGTACGCCAGGTCGAGCGCCGCCGATCCCCCGCGCCGCACGCCATGACTGAGCATTGCCAACTGGTAATAAAAATGTATGTTTACATTCTGGTGCCGCTTGCGGCTCGGAAAGCCGGTCGAGAGCAGGGAATCGGCCAGCGTCGCAGCCTTGCTTACGTGAATCGGCGCGCCGTTTAGCCTCGCCCCGGCGCCGCGTTCAGCTGCAAATAACTCCCGGTTCAACGGATCGTACACCACGCCGGCGATCACTTCGCCTTTCTGCGCCAGAGCGAGTGTTACGTTCCACATCGGAAAGCCATGCGCGAAATTCGTCGTGCCGTCCAGCGGATCCACATACCATCTTTTGTCCGCCTGCATCTCCGCCCGGCCGCCTTCTTCGGCTACGATTCCATGCTGCGGAAATCGCTCGCGCAAACGTTTTACAATCAGCTGCTCGCTCGCGCGGTCCGCCGCGGTCACCAAGTCGTAATCGCCCTTTAATTCGAAGGAAACGCCGCGGTGCGCCAGCAGAATTTGCCCCGCTTCAGCGGCAATCTCAATAGCCGCATCCAGAAACTCACTCATAGCTCCCAGTTCAACATATCGCCCGAAATACCCGTTTATGGTTCGTAATACCCGTTACGCGCTGTTACCCGCAGCGACGAATCTTTGACGCGCACCGTAACCGGATGATAACTGTGCGGCGCTTGCCGCACGTCTTGCGGATAAAACCCCAACATATACTGCGTACGGAGTTCCCGAATAATCTCGGCGAACGCCTGATTTAAACGATCGAAGCCCTGTGGATAAAAAATACGTCCGCCGGTCGACGCCGCGAGCGTAGCCAGCGCATGCTCTCCGCCCATGTTGCGGCCCGCGTCTCCCTCAATCGGAATCACTACGATCGGATACATCACCGCATCGGCTCGCTGCGCAGCCGCCAGCGCGTCGTTGTAGTGCTTGTAGCTGGTCGTATCGCCACCGTCAGTAACGAGCACCAGCACGTGCCGCCCCTCACGCCCGGTCAGTGCGTCGCTTGCCAGGTAGACCGCGTCATACAGCGATGTGCCGCCGTCGCCGCGCAGCCCGTGCAGGACTCGCTCGGCCCGCTTCTTGCTACGTGAAAAATCCGCCTCCAGATTGGTTCGCCAGTTAAACGTAAACAGCGCGAACGTGTCTTCCGGATTGCCCGATCCGAGCAGCGCCGGAATAAAGTTCAACACCGAGTCCGCTTCGTAATGAAGATCATTCTGCACGCTCGCGCTCGTATCCATCAACACCGCGACGGACAGCGGATACGAAGTGTTTTGCTCGAATACCGCGATCGACTGCTTCACTCCGTTATCTTCAACAACAAAATCTTCTTTGGTTAGATTCGCCACCAGTCCGCCGTGCGCATCGCGAACCGTTACCAGCAGCCGCACCAGGTTTACTTTGATCGCGAAGGTCGGTGATTCGCCCGGCCCTTTCTGCGGCAGCGGCTCGAGCGGCGGCGGAGCTTGCCGTGCCGGGTAAGCGGGTCGGAATTGCGCCTGTAGCGTAGCGCAGACCAGAAGCGGCAGCGCAAGCCGCACACGCCAAAAGCTACCAGTCCGCATTTTCTAACTGTGGCGCTCGGCGAGTTCCGGGCCCCATTCCCCCTCGACCCACTCTTCTCCATCCTCAAAAAACTCTTTCTTCCAGATCGGTACTTCCCGTTTCAAACGGTCGATCCCTTCGAGTGCCGCCGCGAACGCAGCCTTACGATGGGGAGCTGTCACCACAATCGAAACACTCGCCTCGCCGATCTCCAGCCGTCCCAAACGATGAACCATGCCGATGCGCCCGAGTTCATATTGCCCGGCAATCTCTCTTGCAATGCGCTGCATTTGCTTTATCGCCAGATCTTCGTATGCGTTGTACTCGAGAAATGCGGTGGCCCGGCCCTTTGTGTTGTTGCGGACGATCCCCTCGAAAACCACACACGCCCCGTCCTCCGGCCTCTGTAGTTCGCGAGCAAGCGCTTGCGAATCAATCGGCTCCCGCGTGATCGCAAACATGTCTTTCCGGCCGGTTCCGCCGCTCACAGGAGGCAGAAATGCTACCTCGTCACCGTCGCATAACATCGTATCCGGCTTGGAAAATTCCCGATTCCTCGCAAATAAAATCGACGGACGCTTGCCCCGCAAGGTTGCAAACCGTTCGGCATACCTCTCAAACACGCCTTCCAGCGTCGAGCCCGGCGTCAATTCCAGAGTGTCTTCGGCGGATCCCACCAGGTCCTTCAACACCCCGAAAAACAATACCGTCACCCGCATGTCCAAATCCTAGCAGGGAAAACCGGGAAAGCCGGCACTAACAAAAGAACTAACAAAGGGATTGACTCCGATCCCTTTCCAGGCTATATATAGGGTCGACAGGGAAAGACACATGTCTGAGGATTCACCCCAGCTCTTGCCCGGCACGCTCTACCTGCTCATCTTGCGAACGCTCGCCGCGGGGCCGCTGCACGGATACGCCATCGCGCGGCGCATCAAGCAATGTTCCGCCGACGTTCTCGACGTAGAAGAAGGGTCCTTATATCCGGCCTTGAACCGTATGCTGCTCAAAGGTTGGTTGCGGGCGAAGTGGGGAACCTCGGATACCAACCGCAAGGCCCGCTTTTACGAACTCACCAGAGCCGGTCAGCAGCAACTCGCCGCGGAAACCTCTGAATTCAGCAAGCTGATTACCGCGATTCAGCTCGTAATGAAGACCGCCTGAGCGGAACGTCGTATGCAATTTCTAAGGGAAGTTTGGCTTCGGCTCCGTTGGCTGGCCGGGCAGCCGCGCTTTCATTCCCAGCTTGCCGATGAGATGCAGTTTCATCTCGAAAGCCGGGCGGAGGAGCTTGCCGCCTCGGGCTTGCCATATGCAGAAGCGCTCGCCCAGGCAAAGCGCGAATTCGGCTCCCGGCTAAAGGCGGTGGAAGACACTTCTGGCGCATGGCAGGTACGGTGGCTCGAGGATTTATTCTCGGATCTGTGCTATGCGGCTCGCGCGTTCCGCCGCAACCCGGGCTTTGCTTTAACAGCCATTCTTTGTCTAGCCCTCGGCATCGGCGCGAACACAACCATCTTCAGCATCACCACCAACTTTCTGTTCAGTGAACCGTCGTGCCGCGATAGCGGATCGCTGATCGCAATTTGGGAAGGCGGCAATAGCGGTTCACCGCTCAGCGACTATATTTTCCTTCGCGATTCCCACATATTCGAGGGCACTGCCGGAATCAATGTCGAGCGTGAAGTGAACTGGCGCGACGGCGATAGAACGAGCCGGTTTTACGCCGGCATCGTAACAGACGATTTTTTTACGACCTTAGGCGTTCCTTTCGTTCTTGGCCGCGGCATCGCGCCGGCATGAACGGGATACCGCCGTACTCTCGAATCGCGCGTGGCGCGGCAAGTTCAATGCCGACCCGGGCATCCTGGGCCGCAAAATGGTACTCGATGGCCGCCTCTATACAGTTGTCGGTGTTCTTCCCTCGGACCATCGCTCGGTCGTCGGATTTGGCATCTCGCCTGACGTTTACTTGCCCGTCTCCCATACCGATGAAGCGGTGCAGCTTTACGCGCGCATGCCGCGCGGAATGACCATCGCGGTCGCGCGCGCCCGTTTGCGAACTGTTTTCGATCAGCTCGACCGCCTGCATCCGAGCGACGCCGGGAAGCGAACCAGTCGGACGCGGGTCATGGGCGTGACCGGTTTCGACATTCTGAATCAATTGATGCCCGGTGCGGTTACAGCTTTTTTCGCGATGCTGATGATCCTGGTCGGCCTGGTCCTGCTGATTGCCTGTACGAATGTGGCGAGCCTGTTATTGGCGCGCGCTTCCAGCCGCTCGCATGAGTTCGCGATTCGCCTGTCGCTCGGCGCCAGCCGCCGCCGGATCGTGCGCCACCTGCTCGCCGAAAGCCTGCTGATTTCAGTCCTCGGTTCGTTCGCCGGGCTCATGATAAACCTTGCCTGCGCGAAATGGCTCAACAACCTTACGCTGCCGGTTCCGGCTCCCGTGCATTTCGTAATTTTGCCGGACTGGCGCTTGTTGTCCTACTCGCTCTGTCTCGTGCTTGCTTGTGTGTTGCTTTGCGGCCTGCTTCCCGCTCTAAGGGCGGCTCGGAACGGCGTGAGCCACGCGCTCAAACAGGAAGAACACCAGACCGCGCGGGCCTGGAACTTACGTAGTGCGCTGGTTGCCGGTCAACTTGCCGTATCGATCGTGTTGTTATCGGCTGCTTCGCTCTTTATCCACAACCTGCTTCGCGCAACCTCCATGGATCCGGGTTTTGACGTCCGCCACACCGTTTGGGCCTATATGCGGCTGGTCCCCGACAGATACAACGACGCCAATCAGACGAAGCAAATGGCGTTGACGCATTTGGCGCTCGAGCGCCTGCGCACTTTACCCGGGGTGGAATCGGTTGCGATCGCCCAGCGAGTTCCGCTAAACGGGAATTGCGTAATTGGAGCACTCGTCCGAACCGACCTCTCGCCTGGCGGCATTCACGTAGAGTTCCAATGCAACAATGTCGGTCCCGATTACTTTCACGCTTTGGGAATTCCGCTCCTGCGCGGCCGCGAGTTCACCGTGGCCGACCGAAAAGGTTCGCAGCCCACGGTTATTGTGAACGAAAGTTTCGCCCGCGCCGTCTTCGGCAACCGGAATCCGATCGGTCACCGGATTACGCTCGATTTGCCGAATGAAAAAAGTAAACTCATCGTGGGCATTGCAAAGGACAGCAAGTATTTCACGTTAAACGAAAGGCAGCGGCTGGCCGTATATGAACCGTATTTTGCCTCGAGTGAACCGGCCGATTTGCAGTTTTTGATCCGCACACCCGATTCGCCCGTGCGCTATGTGCAGCCCGTGACCGATTTGCTGGCCAGCTTTGATCCCACAGCGGCCATCGAAACTAAGCCCATGAGCCGCGCCCTCGGTCTGGCGCTCCTGCCAAGCCGGGCAGCAGCGGCGATGTTCGGGGCCATGGGAATCCTTGGGCTCTTGCTCGCGGCGATTGGCCTCTACGGAGTCCTTTTGTATTCAGTCTCGCGTCGCACTCGGGAGATTGGTGTTCGCATGGCCTTGGGAGCCGCGCCCTCGGATGTTTTCCATCTCATCGGCAGGTACAGCCTCCTCTTGATCGGAAGCGGCGCCTTCAGCGGTTTGGCCCTTTCTTTTCTCGCGATGCAACCGCTCGCTCTGTTTCTGGTCCCAGGCATGAACACACTCGACCCCGCAACCTTCCTGACCGTGATCGGCGTACTCGCAGTTGTTGCCCTGCTCGCCATTCTGGCCCCCGCCGTCAGAGCTATGCGGATCGATCCTATGACAGCGCTGCGCTATGAGTAGCTCAGCTTATCGGCTATAAGGTCATCCGCGAACCGGATATTTAGGAGTGAAGCTGCGCAGTTTGAATTCGCCTGCTAAGCGCCATGTAGGCCAGGTAAAGCGCTGTCGAATAGAACAAGTCCGCTAAAACTGTTCGTGCGAAAAACGGAAGGGCCGCAATATAACATTCGGAGAAACCGGCGCCACTATGCGCGTACAAACCACTGCCCCACCACACGAGCAGATTTGTCAAAAAGTAAAACTGAAGACTGCCCAGCAAACACACTGCTGCCACGCGCACCGGCTTGATTTCACCGCTTAGAAACACCCGGCCCAACATTACGTAAATCAAAAACGAAAGGTAGATCACCGGCGTACGCTTTCGAATAAGCGGGGTAGCCCATCATGTGGCTGATGATGGGATCGGTCACGATCATGGCGAGTAAAGGAATCCCGAACGCCTGCCAGCCGCGAAGCCTCGAGCCGCCGAATAAAGCCATTCCCCCGATAGGCGCGAAATTCCAGGGGTGCGGAATCAACCGGACAAGCGCGGCCACTACCGTTAGAACGAGCGCGAGTGGCTGAAATGAGGTTTTTTCCTGGGGCATCTCAGCCTTGAGTATAGCCAAACTCCGCTTCCCGACTACCAGGCCGATGGCGGATCGCTCGCCGGGAAACTGTCTTCCACTGTAATGTCGTGCGCCTTATCAATCTCCCGTTTACGGCTGGTCGATTTGGTCCAGACCGCGTACACAGCCAGCGGTAATGTGACTCCGAGCAGGAAATACATGAACTTCAGTCCGCGCGTCGAGTTCTCTTCCATATTCACCACCATTGTGACGCAAGCGCCGCGATTCCATTTCGTGGCGTAATATTGTGAAAGATCTTCGCAAATGGCTTCAACGGTCTGGCGCGGTTATATTTCGTTCGGCTTGATTTCGATTCCGGTACGGTTGTTCCGGGCCGCGCGTGCTGAGCGTACAAGTTTCCGAAAAGTTTACCGCCCGCCGGAAAACGCGCCGCAACCGAGTGCGAGACAGGCGAGCGAATCTCCGCAAGCGAGTGTGAAACAGGCGAGCGAATTTTCCGAGCCGCCGCCGGCTCAGGCCGAGGCCGAGGTGATGCCCGTCCGAACCCGCTCCCTACTCGCTAACAAAGACAAGGTCGTGCCGAGCGAGGCGGTTGTAAAAGGCTATGAATATGAGAAGGACCGCTTCGTGGTTCTGGAGCCGGAAGAACTGAAAGCAGCCGCCGCGCAAACCTCCTCAACCATGGAGATTGAACAGTGCGTTCCACTCAGCCAAATCGATCCCGTTTACTTTGAAACTTCTTACTACGTAACCCCGGAAGAAGCAGGAGAAAAAGCGTACGGGTTGCTGTACCGTTCCTTGCAGGATTCGCAGTTAGTGGCGCTTGCGCAATTTGCTATGCATGGCCGGGAACATGTTGTGGTGCTGCGTCCGGGGAAGACCGGTTTACTGGCGCACACCATGTTTTTCGAGAGCGAGGTGCGTCACGACGATGAGTATGTCACCGACCTCGAAGGGATCAGCAAGAAAGAATTGCAATTGGCGAAGACCTTGATTCAGTCGCTCGCTGGGCCCTTTGAGCCGGGCAAGTACCGGGACACATACCGCGAAAAAGTCCAGGCCCTCATTGAGCAGAAGCTCAAACACGTGCCCGCTTCCGCGCCGGCAGCCATTCCGAAGCCAGCGAACGTCGTCGATATCGCCGAAGCGCTGCGGCAAAGCCTGGCGAATCTGAAGAAGCCGGCCGCGTCCGAGCCAAAACCAGGTCCGAAAAAATCCGCGGCGAGGCATAACTGATCGCGTCCAACGCGACTCTCTGCAATCTCACCTGTACGCATTGATCTGCCGAAAGGGAACCATTCCGAAACTCCGCGATTCGCTTGGCGATATGTTTATTCATCAAACCATGCGGCTCTTGAGAACTATGGTGGCCAGGGACGGAATCGAACCGCCGACGCCAGCCTTTTCAGGGCTGCGCTCTACCGACTGAGCTACCTGGCCGTTCCGGGTGAGACTTCAGTTTATCAAAACCAATTCTTTGCGCTAACTTGATATACTCCGCTTTGACGGGACTAAACATGGATGAAATGCGCTTAGGTGATGTGATCGACGATCACTGCATTAAATGCCGTCGCGTTACCAACCACTCCATCGTTTCGCTAGTGGATGGACAAGCCGCTAAAGTTCGTTGCCGCACCTGCTACCACGATCACGATTATCGCCACGAGCAGGCCCCGCCCTCGAAGAAAGAATTGAAGCGGGCTGAGGCGGAGGCACAGGCCGCAGCGGCCGGGGCGTCCGATGGCGGCGCGCCTTCTCTCGTCAGCGATTCGGAAAACGTTGCAAATCGCTAAGCGCCCGGCGTGAAGCGCGAAGAATTAGCCTTTCATATCATCCAGCGCCTCAAACGATTGGGCCACCAAGCTCTCTTCGTCGGAGGCTGTGTGCGCGACCGCCTCCTTGGCATCGTGCCTAAAGACTACGACATCAGCACGGACGCTACACCGGTGGAAATACTCGCTGCCTTCCCCGGCGCGCAGCTAATCGGCGCGCATTTCGGTGTTGTGCTCGTTTCGGATGAGCCTGGCGCAGGCGTCGAAGTGGCTACTTTCCGCAGCGAAGGCGCTTATTCCGACGGCCGTCATCCTGATCGGGTGCGTTTTGAAAAAAGTCCGGAAGCTGACGCCAGGCGGCGCGATTTCACAGTCAACGGCCTCATGCAGGATCCTCTTTCCGGCGAGGTTTTCGACTTCGTGAACGGCCGCCGGGATCTCGTTGCGCACATCATTCGCGCCATCGGCGATCCGGCGCTTCGCTTTACGGAAGACCATCTCAGGATGCTGCGCGCCGTCCGCTTTGCGGCTCGCCTCGGTTTCGCAATTGAACCGGCCACGCTCGCGGCCATCCGCAATCAAGCCTCGTCCATCCGCCAAATATCCGCAGAACGCATTCGCGACGAGCTTGTGCGAATCCTGACCGAAGGCGATAGTGCGCGCGGCCTGCGCTTGCTTGACGAAACGAATCTGCTGGCCGAAATTCTGCCTGAGGTCAAAGCGTTCCAAGGCGTTCCGCAACCCCCCGAATATCACCCCGAAGGCGACGTGTGGACGCATGTTTTGATGATGCTCGGGCGAGCTCCACCATCCGCCGGTAACGCTCGCCCTCGCCGTCCTGCTCCACGATGTGGGGAAGCCGCCTACGTTCTCCATCCGCGATCGCATCCGCTTCGATGGCCACGCCGAGGTGGGCGCGCGCATGACCCGCGACATTTTGAGTCGTCTCAAATTCTCGAATGATGAAATTGAGCAGGTGACTTCGCTCGTGGCTAACCACATGAAATTCAAAGACGCTCTCAATATGCGGGCCAGTACCCTCAAACGCTTTCTGCGTCTTCCTGATTTCGAAGAACATCTCGAACTGCATCGTCTCGATTGCCTGGCTAGCAACGGGTACACCAGGGTGTACGAATTCTTGCAAGGTAAGTTGTCCGAATTCCAGGCCGAGGATCTGGCGCCCGAGCGGCTCATATCGGGAGACGATTTGCTGAAAGCTGGCTACCCGGCGGGTCCGGCATTCCGCCATGCATTGATGGCTGTCGAAACCGCTCAATTGGAAGGCGAAATCCACACCCGGGAAGAAGCGCTCGCAATTGCGCGAAAAGTACTAGATCACCCTCTGTAATCCTCCCCAGTCTCGATTTTTCTGCTATTCGAAGCAGGTTTGCGGCATCAAAGAGAAGACGCGTACAGCCTGAAATCATGCCAGTTCTCGAATTGACCTCAAATTTACTTGCGGAGATGCACTCCGCGCGCAAAGAAAGCGACCGGCTCTTTGGCATTCTTACGGACCGAGCGTTATATGAGCGGCCGATTGCCGAGCGGCATCGCGTAATTTTTTATGTGGGGCACCTCGAAGGATTCGATTCCATCCAGATTTGCCGCGAGGGGCTCGGTATTTCTTCCCCGGATGCCGCGCTCGATTCGCTGTTTCAAGCGGGAATTGATCCTGATTCAGACCATTTACCGGCGGATACGCCAGCGGATTGGCCGAGGTTAGAGCAGGTGATGGAATATGCGAACCGCAGCCGCGCAAACGTCGATAAACATCTGGACCGCGCTCCGGAAGCTGTGGTAGCCATGGCCATTGAGCACCGGCTGATGCATCTCGAGACGCTCGCCTACATGTTTCACAATTTCGACTATCACCTGAAGCGCGCCTCGCAAGCGGACCGCCTGGAACAAACCGGGCGCGAAGCTCCTCCGAACAAGTGGATTGAGATTCCGCGGGGGATCGCCGTGCTCGGCAAACCTGACGACGGTACGTTTGGGTGGGATAACGAATTCCCTGAAACGGTGCGCGCCGTTCCCGCCTTCCGAATCCAACAAAACAGTGTCAGCAACGGCGATTATCTTCCCTTAGTAATGGCGGGAGCCCCGCTGCCCCATTTCTGGGTTAAGCGCGGCAACCAGATCTTCTACCGGGGCATGTTCGAGGAAATTCCGCTTCCACTTGACTGGCCAGTGTACGTTACTGAGGTCGAAGCGGCGGCATATGCTCGCTCCATTGGATGCACACTTCCTAGCGAAGAGCAGTTTCATCGCGCTGCATATCCTGAAAACCAGGCGTTTCCCTGGGGTGGTCAGTACCCCTCACCAAATCTTGGAAATTTTGACTTTCGCCGGTGGGATCCTGAGCCGGTGGATGCAACTGCCGCCGGCCGGAGCAGCCTCGGAGTGCAGCAAATGGTCGGCAACGGCTGGCAGTGGACCCGTACGCCTTTTGCACCGTTACCCGGTTTCGAACCGCACGCCACCTATCCGGGCTACTCCGCAAATTTCTTCGATGGCGAGCATTACGTCATAAAGGGGGGGTCCGCCCGCACGGCAGCGCGTCTCCTGCGACGCTCGTTTCGGAACTGGTTCCGCCGAGATTATCCGCACATGTACGCCGCTTTCCGCTGCGTGGAGAACTAATTCAGCGTGCCATCCACTCTGAAAGCTGCCTCCTCATTGTTTGCGCAGGATGTCCTCGACGGGCTGTCGCGGTCTGGCCAGAAAGAACTTCCGTCGCGCTATTTCTACGACGATCTTGGAAGTGCCCTGTTCGATGCGATCACGCTACTTCCCGAATACGGACTCACTCGCGCCGATGAGCGCCTTTTACAAACGCATGCTCCGGCGATTGCTCGTGCTGCCGGGCCGATGACTACGGTTTGCGAACTCGGCAGTGGCAGTGGTAAGAAAACCCGTTCAATTCTCGATGCGCTAATTCCGCGGAAGGGCGCGCTCGTTTACAGCCCCATCGATGTCTCCGCCGCTGCGCTTGCCAGTTGCGTCCGTGAGCTGGATGATCTCGCCGAGGTGCGCCCGGTTTGCGCCGATTGGGTGGATGGTTTGCGGCAGGCCTCAGGCGCACCGTGCTGACGGTCCGCTGCTTCTGCTGTTCCTCGGCAGTTCTATCGGCAATCTGGCTCGCCCTGCGCTGCCGGGCTTTCTCGGACAGATTCGCGCCGCTCTGCAGCCGGGCGATTTATTCCTGCTCGGCGCCGATCTCGTCAAAGATGTGGGCGTAATGCTTGCCGCTTATGATGACGCCGCCGGGGTAACGGCAGCGTTCAATCTCAATTTGCTCGGACGCATTAACCGCGAACTCAATGCTGATTTCGACCTGCGCTCCTTCTGCCCACGAAGCCCGCTGGAATGCGGCGGAACGGCGGATTGAGATGCACCTGGCCTCGCGCCGCGCGCAAACCGCTTGGATCGGCGAACTCGACACCGCTTTTGAATTCGAAGCGGGGGAAACGATCTGGACCGAGTCCTCGCATAAGTTTGTTCCGTCCGAGTTAGCGGAATTGGCGGCAGTATCCGGATTCGACAGCCTGAGGGTGTGGACGGATAGAACTTGGCCGTTTTCCGAAGTGCTGTGGCGAGTTAAATAAACCGTCGCCACGCATTGGAGCGCACCGGCACCCAGATCCGTTCGCCACTGTGGAACTTGCGGCTCCATTGGCTCATGGCTCTAGCTTCGGCGCTAGTGATCTGCGAACGGTAGCGTTGAATCACCCCGTATTTCTTGCGCGCCAGTTGCGGTGAGGAGATCGTGACCGGCCGCAACGGGGTTCCCATCGCACCGGCTGCTGCGTTCACTTTTTGCTCCCGCAGCTCCCGTGGAGTCCACATCGCATAAGGCAGGTCTTCATAGAATCCCATGAGGCGGGCAGGGAAGACGCGGCAGGCGGCTCGATGCACTGCCACGTGATCCATATGATCGCCCAATGTTAGTGGCGCAAGCACCAGGTCCGTGCGGTAGCACCGCAGCGCTCTTTCAATCTGCGCGATCAGGTCATCTGTTATGTAACTGGATGATGCCGGATCGCACACCGACGAGACGGGAACACCTGTGCGCAACGGAGCATCGACAAAGGTCTTATCCGAAACGCGAATTTGCGGATGTATGCATCGCAACGCAGCGCGATCTTCCCGGCGTCGGGCTGCGCTTATTTCATCCGGAGTTTGGTGGTCGCCCCAAGGCGCGTATCCGCTCCTCGTAAAAAAGTTAACCACTCGCAGCCGGACGGGGAGTGCACTCCACTTCGCCAGACAGATGCAGAGGGAAAATGCCGCATCATCCCGGTGCGGCGATAGAACCATCAGCCGCAGCATCGGTCAACTGAAAGCAGGCAGTACGGAAAACGCCCCTCCGGCGGATGCCGTTGCACTGCGCCGCTTTTCGAAATCCGGCGCCGATGCCAACTGCTTGCATAACGTGAGCGCCTGCGCAACTACTTGATCCATATTGTAATAGCGATACGTCGCTAGCCGGCCCGCAAAATGCACTCCGGGAATGCTGGCGGCCAGCTCCGCGTACCGTTTATACAGAACGGCATTTGCCGCCGTCGGCACCGGATAATAAGGGTCACCCTCGTTCTCCGGATATTCGTAGACAATGCTGGTCTGAGGGTGGTGCTGTCCGGTGAGGTGCTTAAATTCCGTGATCCGCGTGTAGCGGTGCTCATTCGGATAATTTACGACGGCCACATCTTGAAAGTATTCGCAGTTGCGTGTCTCGTGCTCAAAACGCAGAGAGCGGTAGGGAAGCTTGCCGAAACGGAAATCGAAGAATTCGTCTACCGGTCCTGTATAAATCACCTCGCGGAACTTCGCTTCTTCGATCGCGTCCGCATACTCGCAGCCCAATTGGACCGTGATGTTCGGATGGTCCAGCATGCGCTCGAACAGGCGTGTGAATCCATGCTTCGGCATGGCCTGAAAGCGATCGGTGAAGTAGCGGTCGTCCCGATTCGTTCTCACCGGTATGCGCGCGGTCACCTGCGCGTCCAGTTCGGATGGATCCTTGCCCCAATGCTTGCGAGTGTAGTTGCGGAACAACCGTTCGTATAAGTCGCGCCCGACCTTGCTCACTACCACGTCTTCAGAAGTCCGCAAAGAGGCGCGCGGCTCTGCCCGGGCCGCCAGGAATTCCGCTGCCTCCTGCTCCGATTGCAAATTCAAACCGTAGATCAGATTGATCGTGTTCAAATTGATCGGAATCGGAACCAGTTTCCCGTCGACCGAAGCCAGCACGCGATGTTCATAATTGCGCCATGCCGTGAACTGTGACAGATACTCAAACACCTGCTCCGAATTTGTGTGGAAGATGTGCGGCCCATAGCGGTGGACGAGCAGCCCATGCGCATCGAAATGATCATAGGCGTTCCCGCCCACGTGATTCCGCTTGTCAATCAGGAGTACGCGTTTTCCGAATTCGCGGGCCATTCTCTCCGCTGTCACCGCGCCCGCAAATCCGGCGCCCACTACGAGGTAATCAAACATTCGCCATTTCCTTACTTTTCTCCACAGCTTCTGCAATCAGCCGGTTCATCCCGCTCCACACGTCATCCCACGAATTGCGAGCCAGGAATGCATCGGCTTTGGCCAGAAACGCGTCACGCCTCGGATCTTCCAGAAGCTCGCCGGCAACTTGCACGAAATCGTCGGGCGTGCGGGCAATTCCGGCCAAGCCCAAATCTCCATACGGCGAAACGACATCGCGAATCGGCGTGCTGATCACCCGCAGGCCCGCCGCCAGATATTCCGGCGTCTTAGTCGGGCTAATATAGCGAGTGGCATCATTCAGGGCAAAAGGCAGCATGCCCACTTGCCACCCTGCGAGATAACGCGGTAATTCCTTGTATTGCTTGATTCCCAGGTAATGAATGTTAGGCGCCTGCGGCAAAGTGGCGGGATCGATCTTCACTACTGGTCCGAGCAAAATCAGTTGCCACTCCGGCCGCGCCGCCGCAACCGAACGAATTAACTCCAAATCCATGCGCTCGTCAATGACTCCGGCATAACCAAGCCTCGGCTTACCAATCGCCGCCTGATCGGGCGGATCGTCTTGGGCTGTACGCGCCTGCTCGAAATGCCGCACATCAACGCTACTCGGAAACAAATGCACTGACTCGTGCTGCAAGCGCTTCGATTCAAACAGGCTCGCACCCCCGGTAAAAACTAAGTCGGCTTTCTGAAACAGCGCCCGCTCGTTTGCGCGTAATGCCGGCGGAGCGCCGGCAAATCCGCTGAGCTCATCCATGCAGTCGTACACCGTTGCCGAGGACGCGCTGTCACGCGAGAAATCGAGCGCCATCGGAGTGTAATACCAAAGCAGGTAATCGCTAATTCGCTCTTCTTGGAGCAGCGATTTCAGAAACCGTTTCTGGAGTTCGATCTGCGCCGGGTAATCGGTGTGAGGCGGCACTACCGGCGTACAGACCCGCACTCCAGTCTCAGGACAAACGTAAGAACGCAGGTGCGGAGCGCCGTCTTCTCTGACAGGCTCTTCCCAAAAGAAAACGCGATTTTGCGTGGCAAACCGCTTCATTAAATGCTGCGGTCTCTGGAAGACGAACCCCCAGCGCAGGTGCGAGAGACAAATCACGTCTTTCATAAGGTGTGCATCACTTCCTGCCGGTCGCGAACCTGATAAGCGCGTGATCGCTTGTGCAAGCGGCCAATGAATTTCGCGCCGGCCGTACTCATCGGGATAATCGAAAAGGCCGTTTGCGCAGTGCCGGTCGTTATCCCATCCAGGATGGTTCAGGACTGGGTAAAGGCAGATGCCCGCCACGGGAACGCCGTTCGCGATCGCAGCCGCAACTTCGTCGCAAACATATTCGAACCAAGCCACGCGCCGGTCGTCTTCCGTGCCGGTTTCCGAGACGAACAACGGTCTCCGGTAGCGATCCCAAATCTCCTTCAATATGCTGCGGAACGGCCGATAGCGCCGATCGGCGCGCGTCAGGCGTGGTCCTTCGCGTACCCACTGGTTGTGCTCGTAGAAATTCACTCCCAGTATGTCCAGATATTCAGCGCGTCCACCTAACTCCGGAGCCGATCGACCACTCAACATGTCCCACGCTTCGAATTGTGAGAGGCGGAACCGTTCGGCAGCGGCCTCGTCTCCGGGAATTTCGGGATTCGCAACCACGTGAATCGCCGGTTCGGGGGACACCAATCGGACGCTCGGCAATTCCTCGAGTAGCCTCTCACTCGCCAGCACTGCCGCCCGCACCAGGATTCGTTTCAGCTCTGGCCCGCGCTCAGTAACAAACGGGTTAAGGCAGCCCTCTTCCCCCCCAGCCCACGCCAGAAACGAAATTTCATTAATCGCAGCAACATAACGAACCGGCTGCGCTCGCCTTCCGCAGATAGCGGGCAACCGCTCCTGCGAATTCGGCACATTGTTCCGGAAAACCGTCAGTCAGCGGATCGTAAAAATCTGGCCAGCCGAAATGGATAAGATCCAGGATTACTTCCGTGCCGGTGCTCTCGGCCGCATCGAGCAAGCAGGCGAGCGACGCGAAATCGTAGCGGCCTCGCTCCCGTTCGATCAGATGCCAGCGAGCCGATTCGCGTACCGTCCACAACCCAAATGGCCGTAGGCGCTCGTAATCTTCCGCAGTCCACCGATCGTGCCCTGTGGAACGTATCAAATCCAGCCGCTTTCCGTCGGCTCTTTTGTGAGTAGATGATTCAAATCCTGCCTGTAAAAAACTGGAAAAATGCAAATGGCCGCTGGCCAAAAGGGCGCTCCCTCAATGTAATTCGTTTATGGACGCTCCGAACAGTTGGAAATACTACAGGCAGAATTGCTTGAAACGTCGAATGCTATCCTGTGACAGTATCGAAGCACTCTTGTGCCTCCGTTCCGACCGGGCCGGTAGCTCAGTTGGTAGAGCATCGCACTTTTAATGCGGTGGTCCCGGGTTCGAGTCCCGGCCGGCTCACCATTTCCGGGTAAATCAAACCCATTCCCCAGGTCGTTGTTCTGTTTTATTTATTGCATTCCCGCCGCGGGATTTAGGCGAAACTCGATGATATGCTGGCTGCGTACCGGCTTCCCGTGCATCATTGCGGGTTCGAATATCCACTGTTTTGCCGCTCGCAAAACGGCTGCTTCCAAAAGGCCGCCGCTCGTGGATTTATCGTCCAGCAGCCGCGCGCTGCTAACGTGTCCGGTTTCATCTATGGTCAAATCAACTTGCAAAACAGTAAGCCCTTGCACCATAGGAAAGCCGAACGCGCGAGTGTTCGGCATCACTTGTTTGAGCGGGCGCGGGGGTACGTAAACCGCCGCCCGAGTCGGTAGCGCGGCGGCGGGCGGCTCCGCCACAGGCGGGGGCGGGGGCGCTTCCGTCCTCTCCGGCGGCAGAAGCGCCTTCGTTGTGTTCATCTGGAGGGCTGGCGGATTCCCGGGTTGGAACGCATGCGGCTTGCTTTTGACTCGCGGTTGCCTGTAGCGACTTATTCGGAAGGACGAAGGCGGGAATTGGCGCGGTCACCGCAGCCGGCGATTTTGCTGGGGCGGACGGGGCGGGCCTCGGGATTTCTAATCGGAAAGGTAACCGGACTCCATTACTGGGCAGTACTAGCGAGGTGGTATGTAACGCCTGGGGCGAAGGGGAAATTCGCTCACTTACGGTCACCGTTTTGTCCGCCACCGCTCCCCGGGGCCAGTAAGCCCACCCCAATACGGCAGCGGCAAAAACTGCCGAGAGCCCTACTGCTGCGCGCGCCCGTGATGGATTGAGGAACGCGGCTCGCTTTGAGACCTTTCTGCCGGTTTGATCTAACTGGTACAGAGCCTGATAGACGTTTAAACACCACTCGGCGTCGGACTTTGAGCGCAGGTCCAACTGTAAAGGCGCCGACAGAGAAATATCGGCTGGCAAAATCAGTGAACCCACCGCATAGTTCGTGTCCGAGAGGGGTTCATTGGAAGACCTGCCGAAGAGATCCAAGCCGATGCCGCCTTGCGCGTCCGGCGGAGTTACGAAGAGCACAACGTCCGTCACACGCCGGAAATAGCGATTGTGAAAGGCAAGATCGTCCGGCCCTAAATCATTCTGCTGCCCCTTATGCCGGATGCGAAACCAGCCGACCGGGCCAACAGCCCCACCCTCGATGCCGCCCTTGGCGCCGCCGAGCAAAGCGAAAAGCGTCGTGCCTCCCCCAGCCGTGCCCGGAAAGCGCTGTAATGCCGAAAGATGAACCGTATTCTGGTCTACTGTTCCCAACAGCACTCCGGTCCCGCCGGGCGCAGTAAGCGAGGTTGAGAGGTTCGCGATCAGCTTTGGGGAGAGATGAACGGACGAAGGGAGCAGTCGGCGGCGAATCGAGGAGGATGCGGCGGACAT
Source organism: Terriglobia bacterium (assembly GCA_963767485.1). Classification (GTDB taxonomy): domain Bacteria; phylum Acidobacteriota; class Terriglobia; order Bryobacterales; family Bryobacteraceae; genus Bog-105. Next base: position 99,515 of record CAVYDZ010000020.1, read on the forward strand.
AACAAACCCATGCAGTACGAGGGCCGCCCGGCGCTAAGCCAGAACAGCCGACTCCTCGTTGATGGTATAGCCCTTTTCCGCTAGCGGTCAACTGAAAAAACAGACTTTCCAGCTTACTCCCGCAAATCCACCCGCCCGTCCTCCTCGCCGCTCGCCAGCCATTCGTTCACACGCCCCTCCAAACCGTCCCTCCAGCCTTTTTCGATCACCTCCGGCCCCGTGACAAGCTCCAGCTTTCGGTGATTTTCTTCATCACCCGCTTTGTCCTTCTGCCGCTCAAAAACCAGGTACCAGGAAAGCTCTTCCTGCTCGGGCCGCAGGTCAGAAACCTCGGCCAAATGGCAAACCCACTCCTCTTCCCCCGCCCTGAACCCTTTCCCATTTATCGGGAACGCCTTACGCAGATCGTATTCCGCCATGTCGATTGCTGGACACCTGCATCCCGGGGAAGTTACGGATTTTCAAATAGCCCTTTTCTGGTATCGTGGGTGTCTAGCGTTGGAGGTAACGAGTGCTGGTTAGCGTCGCCGCTTTGCTACTTCAAGTCCAGGTCCCCGGGACCGCGGAGCATCGCGTCACCAACATCTTTAGGCCCATGGCTTCTCCCGCCTCGGCTGAGAAGGACATCGCCCTTTTCGTCTTTGCGATCACCGGGGTTGTTTTCGTTGTGGTCGCGACCCTGATTATTTCGACCATGTACCGTTTCCGGCAGCGGTCCAGCGACGACGACCATCAGGAACCACCGCAGGTCTACGGCAGCAATCAAATTGAAGTCGCCTGGACCGTAATTCCGATCCTGATAGTGTTTATTCTCATCGGAGTCACTGCGCGCGTAATCGCGAGTGTCCAAAACGCCAGTCCGCCACCCAATACTGTGCACATAACCGTAATCGGAAAGCAGTGGTGGTGGGACCTCCACTATCCGGATTACGGCTTCACTACCGCTAACGAAATCCATATTCCGGCCAACGTGGACGGAAAAACCGCGGCCTATCTGAAACTGGAAAGCCTCGATGTCATGCATAATTTTTGGGTTCCCCAACTCGCCGGCAAGGTGAATCTGATTCCGAACCGGGACAACTTCATCTGGATGGACCCGCGAGAGCCCGGCGTTTACCTGGGAAATTGCGCCGAATACTGCGGCACCCAGCACGCCAACATGCTGCTGCGAGTGATTGTCGATACCCCCGCCGATTTCAAGAAGTGGACCTTGCACCAGCAGGCCGCGATCCCCACGAATCCAGCGCTGGCCCAGGCGAAAGCAGTTTACGAATCGCTTGCCTGTGTGAGTTGCCACACCATCAAGGGCACTCCGTCGAAGGGCAAATTTGGCCCCGATTTAACACATCTGATGAGCCGTCAGACGATCGGATCCGGCGTGCTTGTTAATTCACTGGACAATCTGCGGGACTGGGTGGACGATCCGCAGCGAACTAAGCCCGGTTGTTTTATGCCCAGCATGAAACTCACCCGGCCTGAACTCGACCAGGTCGTCGCATACTTGAGATCCCTGAATTAGGAGACGTTTATGGCGGCAATTGACTATCCCTTGCAGCAGCCGCGCCAGAAAGCGCGCGAGTTTTCCTTTTCGGAGTTGTTTTATTCCTGGGTCGCGACCGTCGATCACAAGCGCCTCGGACTGATGTACGTAGTCACCGCCCTGATTTTCCTGGTTGTGGCGGGATTGATGGCCGTCGTGATCCGTATGCAGTTGGCCTTTCCAAATGAACACCTGGTCGGGCCGGCCACGTTCAACCGCCTGTTTACAATGCACGGGACCACGATGGTGTTCCTGGTGGGAATGCCAATGGTCGCGGGTTTCTCAAATTATCTAATCCCCTTGATGATCGGCGCGCGCGACATGGCTTTTCCGCGCTTGAATGCCTGGGGATACTGGATCTTTCTATTCGGCGGCCTTTTACTCTATTCGAGCTATATCGGAGGCAGCGGATTGTCCGGTGCTGGTTCGGCTCCGGATTTTGGCTGGTTCGCTTATGCTCCGCTTCCGGAGAGAGCGTTCTCTCCCGGTGCCGCCGCCGACTACTGGGCGCTTGGCGTCCTGGTATCCGGCTTTGGCAGCATTGCAAGTGCCATCAATGTGATTGCCACTACCCTCTCGCTCAGATGTCCCGGCATGACGCTCAGCAGAATGCCAATGTTTGTCTGGGTCATGCTGATCGACGCATGGATGATCATCCTTATCCTTCCGCCGCTCTCGGCCGCACAGATCATGTTGGAGCTGGACCGTCATTTGGGCGCGCATTTCTTCGATACCCAGGCCGGCGGCTCATCCGTGCTGTGGCTGCATTTCTTCTGGATCTTCGGCCATCCGGAAGTTTACGTCCTCATATTCCCGGCATTCGCCATCTTGTCTGAAGTCATCCCGGTGTTTTCGCGCAAGCCGCTCTTCGGACGGCCGGCCATGGTTGGCGCGGTCGTTGCCATTGGCTTCATCAGCATGGGCGTTTGGGCGCATCACATGTTCACAGTGGGAATGACCTCAGTCGCGAACACCTTTTTTGCCGCCTCAACCATGCTGGTCGGTATTCCTACTGGAATCAAAATCTTCAACTGGACCGCGACAATGTACGGCGGCAAACTGCGTTTCCGTACGCCGATGCTGTTCTGCTGCGCCTTTCTTCTTCAGTTCCTGGTGGCCGGATTGACCGGCATTATGCTCGCCACCGCCCCTTTCGACTGGCAGCTCAACAACTCCTATTTCCTTGTGGCGCACTTCCATTTCACGCTGCTGCTCGGTCTCGTTTTCGGACTGTTCGCCGGCATGTACTACTGGTTCCCGAAAGTCTCCGGCCGCATGTACAACGAGACGCTTGGCAAATGGCACTTTTGGCTGTTCGTCATCGGAGTCAATCTGACGTTCATCCCGCTTCATTTCGCGGGACTGCTAGGAATGCCGCGCCGGATCTATACCTATCCCCCTGGCCGCGGTTGGGAACTTTGGAACCTGCTTGCCTCTGTGGGCGTATTATTTCAGGCTCCCGCGGTTCTGCTATTCGTGATAAACATGGTGAAGTCCGCAATCAATGGCCCCCCGGCCGGAGACGATCCGTGGGACGGTTGGACGCTGGAATGGTCTACGGCCTCTCCTCCCCCGGAATACAATTTTGAGAAGCTGCCGGTGGTCCGAAGTAGCCGACCAATTTGGGACCTGAAACATCCGCAGGATCCGGACTGGAAATACGAATAACACCCCTCTTTTTTGACTAGCTCAGGATTCATCTACTCTGAAAAAGCAGGTGTGCGGTATAATCTCCTGCGAATCGAAATGACATTTCCTGCGTCAAAACAATTGAGGACGCCATGAACCGACACACTCAGATGATTAACGACCGCTACGAGACGCTGATGTTTGCTAAAACATCCGAGCAGGCCCGTACCGCGGCGCGTGAGTTGATTCGCGTCGTATTGGGCGAGGATTGGGCTGGCAAGCCCCTGGAAGATGCTCTTCGCGCGACTTGCCGTATTTTGCGGCCTTCCGAAGATCCGCGCGAGCAGCAACGCTTTGAAGCAGAGTTTGTTGAACTCGGTGTCTGGCCGGATTCGGCTCAGAAAATAGCTGCCTGATGGCAGTCGATAGCTCTTCGCTTCCAGACGTTCCGGACATCAAGCAGCTCCTGTCCGATGCCATGGCCTCCGCGACCGAATCGGAGGCCAACCTTCGAAGTTTCGCCGCGCAAGGAGATGACGAAGACGTCCAGACGACGTTTGCTCTGCTTGCCGAGCAGACTGCGCTTCGTATTCCTCTGCTTCGCGAAAGATTCGCTGTACTCTTCGGCGATTCGGAAGCGCCTTCGGGCGCGGCCCCGCTCCACTTCGCTCTTCCTCACCTCGGCCGCATGACGGCCACTGGAACTGTAACCATCCCGGAAGAACGAATTCTGCAGAATCTGCTTGCCGCCTATACCGCGGAAACCGGTGAGATGGCAATTTCTGAGGCGCTTGCGGCAGGCGCCCTGGCCGCCGGAGACCCGGAAACGGAGGCGCTGGCTCGTAAGCTCGAAGACGAAGAGCGCGAGGCGGCGGATAAAATCTGGCACTTCCTCTCCACGCGTTCCAAGATCGCCTTCAACATGCTGACGGTATCTGAAGTCGATCCGTCCGTCGAAACGAAAGTCGCCGATGACCGCGTCACCAGCTAGATCGATGCCGCGTCCCCCATCGAAACTCAGCAAGGCGAAACGCGTCAAAGCCGTTGCCCGCAAACGGATAGGCTCTCCCAAACCAGCCCGCCCCATTCTCGAAAAGACCCGCCAGGCTGATCCGAAGCACAAAAAGCCGCTCTACGATTTCGTCGAGGAGTAAGTTTCATCCCTTTCCCTTCGAAAGTACGTCTCGTCGAAGTCGGCCCGCGCGATGGCCTGCAAAATGAGGCCGTCAATATCTCCGTCGAGGCGCGCGTCTCATTGATAGAGTCTCTTGCCGGCGCTGGCCTCACTCATATCGAGTGCGGAAGCTTTGTATCTCCCCGGCGTGTGCCCCAGATGGCTGCCACGGCGGAGGTTCTGGAGCAGCTTCCGCGGCGTCCCGGCGTTGTCTACAGCGTTCTGGTTCCCAATCTCAGAGGCCTCGAAGCCGCGCTCGCGGCTCGCGTCAGCGAAGTCGCCGTCTTTGTCTCTGCTTCCGAAGCATTTTCCCAAGCAAACATTCACTGCTCGATCGATGAAAGTCTCGAGCGTATAGAGCAGGTGGTGCGCGCCGCTTCTTCGCAGTCTCTGCCGGTGCGCGGGTATGTCTCTTGCGTGCTTGGCTGCCCGTATGAGGGCGAGGTTCTGCCGGACGCTGTGCTCCGCGTCGCGCAAGCATTGCGTGATCTCGGCTGCTACGAAATTTCATTGGGCGACACGATTGGCACCGGCACTCCGCTCCGTGTCAGGCGGCTGCTCGATGCACTCACTCCGCGGATTCCTCCCGGCGTCCTCGCCGTCCATTTTCATGACACGTATGCTCAGGCGCTAGTCAACATCTACGCTTCTCTCGATTACGGAATCGCGGTCATGGATGCATCTGTCGCCGGTTTAGGTGGGTGCCCTTACGCGCCCGGCGCATCCGGCAATGTCGCTACTGAAGACGTGGTGTATCTGCTGAACGGTCTTGGTATCAAAACCGGTGTTGATCTGCGCCGGGTCGCCGCTGCCGGTCGCACGATTTGCGCTGCTCTTGGTCACCCCTCACGCTCGAAGGTGGCTGCCGCCCTCGGTTGAGCTATCATCTCCCTGGGTGTAGTGAATTGGGTGAGCCGTGAATAAACTATTCGCGAGCGCAGATGAGGCGGTTTCCGACATACCCTCCGGTGCTTCCGTGATGTTCGGCGGCTTCGGATTGTGCGGCATTCCGGAGAACCTCATCGCGGCGCTGGTCCGGCGCGGTGTCAAGAATTTGCGCACAATCAGCAACAATCTCGGCATCGATGGAGCGGGCCTTGGCCTGCTGCTCGAAGCGGGCATGATTTCGTCCCATACCGGAAGTTATGTCGGTGAAAATCGCTTGCTCGAATCCATGGTGATCTCCGGAACGCTTGAAGTCAATTTGGTTCCGCAAGGAACGCTCGCGGAACGCATCCGCGCGGGCGGCGCCGGAATTCCCGCATTCTTCACACCTGCCGGAGTCGGAACCCTCGTCGCCGAGGGCAAGGAGACCCGCGAATTCGATGGCCGCACTTATCTGATGGAGCGGGCGCTCAAAGCTGATTTTGCGCTGATCCGCGCCTGGCGCGGCGATACTCACGGCAATCTTGTGTATCGCAAAACTGCACGCAATTTCAATCCCGTCATGGCAGCCGCCGCCTCCGTTACCATTGCCGAAGTAGAAGAGCTTGTCTCGCCGGGTGAGATCGATCCCGATCACGTGATTACGCCGGGTATTTATGTGCAGCGGATTGTTAAGGGCGAGCATTACGAGCGCCGCATCGAGAGGCGGACCACGCGTGATGGACAATAAACGCGAGCGCATAGTCCGCCGCGCGGCCGCAGAATTGCGCGACGGCTTTTATGTCAACCTGGGCATCGGCCTCCCTACATTGGTGGCGAATTTTGTGCCGCCCGGAATCGAAGTCATTTTGCAAGCGGAAGACGGGATGCTCGGCGTCGGGCCCTATCCGAAGAGCGGGGATGAGGATGCCGATCTCATCAACGCCGGTAAGGAAACCGTAACGGAATTACCCGGAACCGCTTACTTCTCGAGCGCCGAATCGTTCGCCATGATTCGCGGCGGCCATGTGGATCTGAGCATTCTTGGCGCGATGGAAGTGGATCGGGAAGGCACGCTCGCCAATTGGATGGTGCCCGGAAAAGTAGTGAAGGGCATGGGCGGCGCGATGGATCTGGTCGCGAGCGCGCGCCGCGTGATCGTGGCTATGGAGCATACTACCCGCACCGGAGCCCCGAAGATTTTAGAAAAATGTACGCTGCCGATCACCGGCGTTCACGTCGTGCAAATGATTATCACCGAGCTGGCCGTCATCAGTGTTACGCCGCAAGGTTTGCGCCTGGAGGAAGTGGCGCCCGGCGTCACGCCTCAGGAAGTGCAGCAGGTAACAGAACCGAAGCTGTTGATGGACCTGCCGCATCTCCGGAGCCAAACTTAGCGATGTCCGCCGCCGCCGTGGAATCCGCCCCCGCCGCCGTGGAATCCGCCGCCATGAAATGCGCCAGTGGCATGAAACCCGCCGCCTCGAGATCCGCCCACATGGGGACTGCCGCGAAACGAACTGGTATGAGCGCTACGCACGCGTGCATTCATCCCTCCCAAGGCGGCTGCCATGCCAGCCCGTATGTCCATGCCAGCCATGATGCCCGTGCCAGCCGTAATTGGGATACCCGCCATAATAGCCGCCGCCCCAATATCCAAAATAGGCCGGTGAATAAAAGCCCCAGCCGAACGGACTGTATAAAAATCCGGCCGCCGGCCAGAAACCGTAATAGCCCGCATACGGATCCCAATACCAGCCCGGCCCGGCGCTTACGTAAGTATTGGCATTCATCGCCGCGCCTTCACTTGCTTCGGCTTCGTCCTGGCTCCGCGCTTTGCTCCACACGTAGAGTGGCTCCTCGTCCACTGCCTTCTGATTGAATGACTGTTTCTTAAAAGCGCGGCGGCCAATCAGGCTCACCTCATCGTGCTTCCCAAGCGTTACTTTGCGCGAATCGTCTGTCACCAGGGCTTTCCCGTTGAGGACGCGAACCACCTGGGTTGCCGCGTTGAAGCCATACAGCCCCTTCTTCTCAATTCGCGTGGGCACATTATCGATCACCACACTGAGATTTGTTCCTTCGATCAACTGATCGGCCTCCAGCATAGCTGCGCCCTGCGTTAACTCGACCGTTGTATTCGCTAAACCCGCGGAGGTCAATTGCGCTTCGGAATTGTTGCCGACCCGCAGAAACGCACCCGGCGTCAACAGCACTTCCGCATAGCCGTTCGGTCCCGTGCTTAACGCCTCGCCGGGTTTCAGCATGGCCGAACCAATCGACTGCGGCGATAGGGCTTCGCCGTCCAGCGTGACCGGGCCTTCCACGTAGTTCACCATCCCGGGCCCTACCGGGGCGGCCGTTCTCGCCGAATCCGCGGCCCGCATTTCATCTGCTTGAGCTAGCGCCAGGGCTGCTGACGCAATCAGAACTCCAACTATCCTGATTGCACTTCCGGCGTGTCCTTTCATTTTTTCTTCTCCTATATATGAGACGCGAAAATTGCGCAGAAGTCGCGATATCCCGCTGGGCTGCCACGCCCTCACCCGCTACAATCGACTCCAGCATGGCCGATACTCCCTGGGGCAATTTGCCGATCAGCGACGCGCACCTCCATTTCTTCTCACGCGGCTTTTTCGACGGCCTGGCGCGCCAGAAGAAACTCGCTAGTGCAGACGCGTTAGCTCCTCTTCTCAACTGGCAAATTCCAGAAGCAAATCCCGTGCTGCTTGCCAATCAATGGGCGCAGGAGCTCAAAAACTCGGGTGTCGCGAAAGCGGCTCTCATTGCAAGCTCGCACGCGGACGAAGCCAGCGTTTCGACCGCCGTCCAGTCCTATCCGGACCTCTTCTACGGCTTCTTCCTGCTCGACCCTTTACAGCCCGATGCCGCCGAGCGGGTCAACGATGCATTGCGGAATCCAAGTCTCCACGCCGTCTGCCTCTTCCCCGCCATGCATACGTATTCGATTGCGGATGGACGGCTGGTTCCCATTTTCGAGCGGCTTTCCGATCACGGCGTCGCGGTATTCGTCCATTGCGGAGCTCTGAGCGTCGGAGTCCGCAAAAAGCTCGGGCTGCCGAGCCAGTTCGATATGCGCTTCTCCGATCCATTGAATCTGCACCCCGTCGCTTTGCATTTCCCGCAAATCCGCTTCATCGTTCCGCACTTTGGCGCTGGATTCTTTCGGGAAGCTCTGATGCTTGCCGACCTCTGCCCGAACGTCTACCTGGATACCTCCAGCTCGAATCGCTGGATGCTCTACGAAGGCCTGGACCTGCGGACCGTTTACCGGCGCGCCATCGACTTGATTGGCCCGGAGCGCCTGCTCTTCGGTACAGACTCAAGCTTCTTCCCGCGCGGTTGGAATCGAGGAGTATTCGAGACCCAGATAAAAGCGCTTTATGAAATTGGCCTCGATCAGAAACAGGCCGAACAAATCTTATGCACGAACCTGCCGAACGTGCTCTCTCCCCGCCGGACCGAACGCTAAACAGAAAATTCCCGCGAGACTTTTCCCGCGCCGCCCACTTTTCCAGTGAGCACGGCAATTTATGCAAAGGCATTCCCTGGGCGTAATCCCATTTCGTTCCCCCCGGCGTACAGTTTTGCGCTTACCCCTTTCGGCTTCGCTCGGTTGGAAAGCCGCTCAGGTCTCGGTTTTGCCCGAGTTTCAATCCGTGCAGCCTTTCCGGCCCGAGCGGTGGGAGGAAATCGAAGGGTTTGCCCCCAATATTCTGGTGGGGTACGCCTTCGACCTGCGCCGCATTGTGGAAAAGATCCGTGCGAAACTCCTCCAGCTTCCATCGGTCGATCGCTCAATCTTCGTTCTCACCGATTGCGGCTCCAACCCGCTCGATAATGCTCTCCGCGACCGCCTCTGGCACGTTTTCGGTGTTCCGGTGTACGAATTGATCATCGCTCCCGGCTGCCGCGTGCTCGCCGCCGAGTGTGAAGCGCATGACGGCTGGCACCTCCAGGAAGGCGTCGATGCTTACTTGGTCGGAGATCATCTGGTGTACGACGCTCCTCCGGTCAACGGTCTCCACACTGGCTTCACCGGCCAGATCGAGACCGCGCCCTGCGCCTGCGGCCGTCCCTCCGTTCGCCTGAAAAATCTGGCGCCGCATCTCCCGCGCCCCTTCGAGCGCACCATTTCGGCGGTAGCCTAACTATCCCCGCCGCGTAATATGCACGCTGCCGTTGGTTGTCCTCGCTTCCACTTGCGGACCGCCGTCGCCTAGCGTAAACGCGACGGATTTACCAATCTCCCCATTCACGGTCACCGGAAAGTCTGTCTTGATCGAGCCATTCACGGTCGACGCCTGAACCCGCGCCGAAAAATTCTCAGGAAGAGCTAACCGGATATTCCCGTTGGTCGTCTCCAGGCGCAAATTGCTGCCAAACCGGTCGCCATGCGCTACATCCACCGTGATGGAGCCATTTGTCGTGTCGCCCGCCACCTCGGCGCCTACCTCGCGCAGCTCCACCGAGCCGTTGGTCGTGTGAAACCGTAGCCGCCCCGCCAGTCCGTCTACATGGATGAAGCCATTCTCGGTCTCGAGCTTGGTCTCGGATTCGCGCGGCATCCAGATCTCGTACGATACCGTCCAGTTCCGGTTCCCATGACTCGATGGCCCGGACGCCTCAATATGTCCCGCCCCGCGAGTGATTCGCACCTTCGAAGCGATCTCGCGCGCTTCCGATTCGCTCGGCGCCTGGGTCTGAATGCAGGCCTTGACGAGTACATCCGCATTGCGCCAACCATGAATCTGAATCGAGCCGTTCGATCCGGGGTCGACCGTGTTGAAGCTGGATCCCGGCAGCCGCTCCTGGCGAACCTGTGCGAATCCCGCCGACCGTCCCCACCAACTGTGATCATTGTGATTTGCCGTGCATCCTTCATCACTGGCCTGCAGGCCCGCTGCGCTCCCAAAAATCAGAACTGCCAGGCTTAGCCATCCACCTGCTCTTAAATTCATCCACTATCTCCTCGGCAGTTCGAAATGGCATGCGAAAGGCCGCTTGTAAGTTATTGAAACAATAGCGGCCGTCTATTGGCGCCTGTCCGCTTTTGGGAAGCTTGGTCGCGCCAAAGCAAAATCGCATCCCTGGAACAATGTGGCGCAAATTGCCACAATATTCCTATGCCCTCGGTGAATCTTCGTCAGCTACGCGATACCCGTCAGATTAAGCTTTGGCTGCAAGCTGGCAAAAGCGTCGAGCTTCGCGAACGGGATCGGGTGATCGGCCATATCGTTCCCGATAAGACACCCGCTGCACCGCAGGTCTGGCCCGATTTCGCCTCCCGTGCCCAAAAGATTTTTGGAAACTGCGTCTTACCCGGGGCAGATTTGGTGATCGAGGAACGGGGGCGCTATTGAATATCTACGCCGATACCAGTTTCTTTGTCTCGCTCTACCTGGTAGACCGGCACTCGCCGGAAGCATGGCGGCGTGTCGAGCAGCGCCCGCGCTTGTGGTTAACTCCCTTTCATCGCGCGGAGTGGACTCACGCCGTTTTTCAGCATGTTTTCCGGCATAAAATGTCTGCTCGGGAAGCCCAGACCATTTACAAGACTTTTGAACAGGATTGCATAGCCGGATTGTGGATGGAATCCGCTCTGACGGAAAACGCTTTTGAGACATGCGCGAGTCTTGGCCGCCGGCATACCTCAAGCCTCGGCGCCAGGATGCTCGACAGTCTTCACGTGGCGCTCGCGCTGGAGCTAAACGCCGCCCAGTTTTGGACCTTCGACGAGCGACAGGCTAAGCTCGCCCAAATAGCGGGGTTACAGGTGGCTTAAGTTACGCTTGCAGTCCCGTTCGATAAGATGATCGCTGCATGCGATTCAGTCTTCTTCTTGCCTCCTGCTTGCTGCTGTGCGGCGTATCCGTTTTTGCGGCCGATTCCTTCTCTCTAAAAAATGGCGACCGCGTTGTTTTTTACGGCGATAGCATCACCGATCAGCGCCTCTATACCGTCATCACAGAAACCTACGCCGTAACTCGTTACCCGAATCTCGACATCACCTTCGTGCATTCCGGTTGGGGCGGCGATAAAGTGAGCGGCGGCGGAGGTGGTCCTATCGATGTGCGCCTCAACCGCGACGTGCTGCCCTATAAGCCAACCGTGATGACCATCATGCTCGGCATGAATGACGGACTCTATCGCCCCGAGAGCGAAGCCACCGACCGCGCCTTTTTCGACGGCTATAAGCACATCGTCGACACTGTGAAATCGTCGCTTCCCGGCATTCGCATCACCGCCATTCAACCCTCTCCTTATGACGATGTGACGCGCCAGCCTAACTTTCCGGGCGGCTATAACCAGGTGCTCATCAGCTTCAGCAAATGGATCGGCAACTACGCCGAACAGCAAGGCTTAAACGTAGCCGATCTCAACACCCCGATGGTCGCCATGCTGCGCAAAGCCGATAAGCTCGACCCCGTGCAGGCTCCCGACATTATCAAAGATCGTGTACACCCCGGTTTCGCCGGACATCTCATCATGGCCGAAGCCCTGGTCGAATCCTGGCATGGCCGCCCCGATGTCTCTTCCGTTACGCTAGCCGCGGGTTCTCATCCGAAGATCGAAGCCGCCGAGCACGCCCGCATTACCGGACTGACCAGCAGCAACGGCCTCGCCTGGACCGAGCAGGAAGACGCTCTGCCCATGCCCTTCGCTGAATGGACCGGCAACTGGGGCGTGGGCCCGCTTCCGCTCGTTCTGCGCAGTTCCGATGTCTCTGAAGCGCTAAACGAGGAATCCCTCAAAGTTACCGGGCTCAAGAGCGGCGTCTACACGCTCAAGATCGATGACAAAGAAGTCGGAACTTTCAACGACGGGGAACTGGCGCGCGGCGTCAATCTGGCGCTGCTCGACACGCCTATGAGCGAACAGGCGAAAGAAGTTTACGAATTGACCGTCGCGCACTGCAACGTGCATAACGACCGCTGGCGCAACGTGCAGGTGCCGCTTGCCTCCTACAATCTGCCCGCAACCGCCGCAGCCATGCAATCCGCCGACGCGCTCGAGCAGGCAATTGTTGCCCGGCGCCACGAAGCCGCCCAACCCAAACCCCACAATTTCGCGCTGGTGCCTGTGGTCTAGCTGAGTACCATCGCGCGCTTATAAATTCGACAACTATACTCGGAACCGCCAATCTCTTCGGTCACCCCGTTACAGGCAGAGCGCCCTGAACGGTGAACTCATTGTTCGATTTACGCTACAAATGGATCGCTGGGGAGTAGTTACACCGATGCTGATCAAACGCGCGATAATGAGCCTCTTCATTGCCTGCCTCGCCAGCTCTTTGTTTTCGCAAAATGTGCCAGCGACTGCCCTCGAACGCTCGGCGCCGAAGCTCCTCTCTTTTGACGAACTGAAACAGCTGGCGGCGGCAGCGCAACCGAAAGCCGCGCTCGCGAGAAAGCTGAATGAGGTGCTTACAACCCCGTTCGTCGGAAAGAGTGCCAGCGCCGTTCCGCATCGGCCGCGCGTTCCGGGGCTCGGCACGGTTGTGCGCGCGGCATCCTGGAATATTGAGCGGGGACTCAGGTTCGATTTGGTTGAATCGGCGCTGGCGGGACCCGAACAGTTCCGGCGGGAGCCGGAATACCAGAACGGCAGCGGCAAATATAGCGAGACTGCTCTGGCGCAAGTTCGTACCTTACAGCAATCCGACATTCTTATCCTGAACGAAGTCGATCTTGGAATGAAGCGGACCGGGTATCGCGATGTGGCGCGCGATTTGGCCGGCGCGCTGCACATGGATTACGCATACGGCGTCGAGTTTGTCGAAGTGGACCCGGTACTCGACCTGGGCATTCAGAGGATGCCGCTGCCCGATAAAGCGCAGGAACAGCGCCTGGCGCAGGATTTAGCCGTCGATCCGGAACGATATCTTGGCTTGCATGGCAATGCCGTCCTAAGCCGTTATCCGATCAGGCGAGCACAAATCATCCGGCTCCCCGTTTGTTACGACTGGTACGGCAAAGAAGCGGAAGCCGTTGCCAAATTGGAACAGGCCAAGCGGTGGTCCGCTGGTAAGCTGTTTCGCGAGCGCATCGAACGCGAAGTGCGCCGCGGAGGACGCATGGCGCTGATCGTTGATCTCACGGTCCCCGCGCTCCCGGCGGAAACATTAACCGTTGTCTCTGTCCATCTGGAGAACAAGTGTCCCCCGGCCTGCCGCCAGCGCCAGATGAAAACGCTGCTGAGTGTCCTGCAACCCATCAACAATCCGGTCATCCTTGCGGGCGATCTGAATACGTCAGGCAGCGACGCCACGCCTACTTCCGTGCGGAACGAAATCATGAAAAGAGTGACCGATTATCGCTTCTGGGTCACGCAAGGCGTGTTCTGGGCCAGTCCGGTCGGCATTCCACAATGGGTGCTGGTGCCTCTCCGCTATTTTCATCATAGGCTCGACCCTACTGTGTGGCACTTTCCGTTCTTTTGGGAAAACCGCGAACGCGGCCTTTTCAAAGCCGTCGAGAAATTCCGGTTTGATGATGGCTATGCATTTGATTTCCGGGGGAGAACGGAACGAACGCTGACCCATAAGAAGAGGACCCTGGCCGACAGTAACCAGCGGGGACGCCAGGGATTTCTGCCAACGTACGCCTTTGAAAGGAATTTCGGAGGATGGTTCGGCAATTTCAAACTGGACTGGTTTTTTGTGAAGCCCTTTATCCACGATCCGCGTGCTTCGGGGCAAAGCTATCGGTTCGCTCCCCACTTCCCGGTTACGATGAACGGCCTGAATAAGGCTGTTGAGGATCGCATCTCAGATCACCCACCCATGACGGTTGACTTGCCGCTGGCGGAGCCGCCGCCATTGAAGACGGTTGTTCGTTGACGAATTTTGTGTAAGTAGCTATTCTCCCCGGCGACGCGCCTTCTCGAGACCCGTCCCCAGCTCGTCCCATCCCCAGATCGCTAGCGAACTTACTCCAAACCCGCCTCCGCCAGCATCCATTGATTCTCCGTACACACCTTGCACTCGCACCCACCGCGCTCGTGCGGCCGCGGCATGTTCGCACAAGGCTGCAAGTGGCCGCCCATCAGAACCATCTCTTGCGCAATCTGCTGTTTCCACGCCGCCCAAGTCATCCGCTGCGCCCCCAACCCGCCATACGCCAGCATCTGCGGATCGCTCGTCGTCCAGCGGTATTCTTCCGGCACCGCCCCCGCAAAAAACAGCCGCCGGTACACCAGATCCGGTGTGCGCCCCATCTTCGAAGCCTGCTTTCTGCAATTCCTCATTCGACGGAACCAGCTTCGTCACCGTTTTCCCCGCCGCATTCGTCGAAATATCGGCCCACTGCTCGATAACCGCCAGCTTTTCCTTCTTCTTGGGCTTCGCACTCGCCTGAGGTTGGCACTCGCGAGACTCCTCCCGGGCCTTCTCCCGCGCCCGCAACTCTTCGTTCTCTCTCGTCAGCTTGATGACCGCCAGTTTGTCTTTCATGTCGTCGTTCCTGTTCCGCCGGTATGCTTCCAAAGATCTGTAAAACGCCCGTTCCGCGCTGGTCTTATAACGCTGCATCAACTCGAGCTTATGTTCCTGCGCCGCCGACCAGTCCGCGGCATGCTGCGTATCCTCGTCGCCCGCCACCGCCCCTTCGTTCTCCATCGCCCGCCGCGTCGCCCGCTCCATCAGCCACGAATTCGAAATCACCTGCCGCGCCAGTTGCTCTTCGAGAAAGTTCTGCGGCTCGAGCTGATCCATCCACCCCTCGAAATGCCGCTTATACTCCTCCGGCCTCTCATCCGCCAGCACGCGCACATGCTTCGCCCGCATCCCATGCGTTGTAGAGTTTTCGCTCGACCGAGCCTTTCCCTCCGGCGTCTTCGGCCCGCCCCCGCGCTTTTTGGATTCCGCCATTCCTGCGCGCAGTTTCCCAAACGGCACGTACGTCAAGCCCTTCAAAAGCCGCCTAACCTATTGCATCCAAACAAAATTATTTTTCTTTATCTTTTGCCATCGGCAGCCCAATCAGAGCCGGGAGCGAAGCGACCGGAGCGCTACTGGGACGGCTTACCAATCTCTGTACCGCCCCCGAGTTCGTTCGGCAGTTATCGCCAGCTCGCCTGACGCGACGCTGCCACCGGGCGGTTGTCCAGGCCAAGTACCGCGGCCACCACGCCCGCCAGCGACTGCGGTACGCTAAGCGTTCCGCGATAGCTCCGAAAATTTCCGGAATGCACCAGCTCGATCCCGAACGCCCGGTCGAATTGTTCTGCCGTGCCCGCGAGCCGCACAGTGCGCGTCCCCGCATCTGCCGAAACAACTTGCAAACCGTTCTGTGCCGCGAAGTTTTCGACTGCGGTCACATCCTCCGGAGCAGCTTGCGTGTAAGCGGCCGCTTCTTCACGGGATCTCGGCGAAAAAGCTCCCGAGAGCAGTCGCTCCCCAATATCTGGCATCTCCGGATTTCGGCGCAGCACCACCGTGGCTTCGATTGGCTCAGACGCGGGAACAGCGGCTGCGTCTTCCAGAGGTTTCGCGGCGCTCCCGGGAATCGCCGCGCGGTCGTTTGCCACTGTCGCTCCGTTTACTTGCCGAGTGCAGTCAAAAGCGCAGCCCCATTCGGACTGCCCAGTCCCGTACACGGATCCCAGCCCGGTCCGGCATTGTATTGGCCGGCTCCGCTGTCGTCGTTGTTGCCGCTTGTAATGTCGTGAAACACCGATTCGCCTAAAGGATATATCTTCGGATTCAGAAAGCCAACCGGCGTGCCCAGTTGCTGATTGAACAAAGCCACCAGCGCAGCCCACAGCGGCGCGACCGCGCTCGTACCGCCGACTACCTGGCTCTGTCCGCCAAAATAAATCTGATACCCAGTCGAGGGATCCGCATTGCCGGCCACATCCGGTACGCCGCGTCCGGCAAAGTTCGCTTCAGGTTGCGCCGGAACCTTTGCCGACGACTGATAACTCGGAACGCAAACACATCACTCACTCCGCCGCCCGTTGCGCCTTCCTGGCTCGCCACTTCGTTCCACACGACTTCCGAAGATATCGTCGTGCCGCTCGCCTCAAGAGTTGTTCCCCCGCAGGCCAGCGCATAGGGACTCGATGCCGGAAAATCGACATGGAGTTTGCCGTCGCCCGCGCCATCGCTCGATCCGTTATCGCCCGCCGCCACCGTTACCGTTACGCCTAGCGTTGCGGCGTCCTGTAGTGCCGCATTCATGGCCGTTTGCGATTGTTGCGTCCATGAATCTTCCGATCCGCCCCAACTGATCGAAATCACCGAGGGCTTGCGCGTTGTGTCGTGCGCCGCGTCGGTAATCGCGTCGATAAATCCCTGATCGGTATTGGGTGCGAAATATACCGCGACGTTGACGCCCGGGGCGATTGCACCAACCACCTCGATATCGAGCATCACTTCACCATCCGCATCGGAGCCCGGCGAATTCGCGCCCCCATCCACCGACACAGCAGTAACGGTCGGTTCCTGGATGCCGAGCTGTTGAAAATAGGTCGACAAATCGCTCGCCGTATATCCCCCGCCCAGTTCGATAATCGCTACGGTCTGGCCGGCTCCAGTCACGTTCTTCGGAAAATTGTAGAGTGCGGCGACCTGCGGAGGCGTGTAAGATGTCGCCGTAACCGCCGCTCGCGGAATGCGGAAATGTGGTTTCGCGATCGGGCGGTTGTCAAGCCCGAGCACCGCCATGACGACCGGGACAAGATCTTTAGGAATCGTGAGCACCCCTTTACGGCAGCGATACGTTTGGCCACTCGATTCAAACCGGCAATGGTTGAGTTTGGTGCCGAAAGCCTGCGCCATCGCCTGGGCCGAGCCGCGCAAAACAACGCGCCGTTTCGCCGCACTGCTGTCGACTACCGTTAAGCCCGTACGATGCGCAAACGCTTCAACCAGCTGAATGTCCTTATCGCTGGCCCCGTAATCGGCGGCGAACTGTGCGTATGGAACACGCTGTGGCGGCGCGCCGTTTTCGTGCGCGGCCAATCCCCCTTTGCGGCGCAGGATGACAGTTACCAGCACCGCTTGCTCTGCGGAACCGCTCCGACCACTTGGGCATTCGTTAAGGGCCGGCTCTCACTGCCCGGCAGGTTTACGCGTTCTTCCAAAGTCACAAGCTCTTCCTCCACGCTCAGTGTATCCGCCGCCGGGTGTATGGTTAGTCTGGTTGAGGAGTTTTGTTATGAACCGAAGAGATTTCAGCCGCTTAGGCTTGGGAGTATCGCTTGTAAGCATCGCAGGCTGGCAGGCACTCGCCGAGACCTTCGATTACCCCTGGAAACTGGGCGTCATCACCGATGAGGTAGCTCCCGATTTGCATGAGGTGCTTACCAATTTCTATCCGAAGTACGAACTGCGCTGGGCGGAAATTCGCCACCTGAAACTGGACGGCACGAGCAAATACGTCTATCGCAGGGCCACTCCCGCCGAATTGCAGGATACGAAGAAGCTGCTCGATGATGCCAATGTGAGGCTCCGTGCTGGATACCGGCGTCTACAAAATTGCGCTGCCAGGGACAACGCCCATCGGCGCGAGTGCCGCGGACCTGAATCCCGAGGAAGGCGAATACCGCCAGCAGCTGGACGATCTGAAACGTGCGGCCGACGCCGTCCATGCACTCGGCGCGGATCGCGTGCGAATTTTTACGTTCAACGGAGTAGCCGATCCTTCCGCCATTTTCAATCGCATTGTGGACGAGCTACACAAGGCGATCACGGTAGCTAAACAGCACGATATCACTCTGCTCGTTGAAAACGAATTCGACTGCAATGTGGGCACGGGCGCGGAAACAGCTCGCCTCTTCAAAACCATCCCCGATCGGACTCTCATGCATAACTGGGACCCTGGCAACTGCTATGAAGCGGGCGAAGAGCCCTATCCGACAGCTTGGAATCAACTCGACCACGGCCGCATCAGCCATATGCACTTGAAGGATGCGTCCGGTAAGAGCTGGATGCCGATCGGCTCCGGCAAAAATCGATTTCGTGGGCCAGTTCAAGGCTCTCGAAGCAATGA